>NC_015564.1:676972-1353945 GCF_000214175.1 Hoyosella subflava DQS3-9A1 | reverse complement strand
TGCCTCATTTCGGGGAAGCTCGCCGCCTCACGCATCACCGGGTGACACGTATTGCTCATGCCGCTCAAGTCGGACACGGAGCTGGCCGATACAATAAGCCGTCTTTAGCTGCGTCTTGTGGGGACCGCTCTTCAGAAGATGCAGCATCCCAGGACTCAAGGGGGTGAATCGGCGCCGATGAACGCCACGCCACGGGTGTCGCTGCGCACTACCGCTGAAGAGCGGCGCCTCGGCAGCCTCCGCGTGTTCTTCGGGCGTCCGCAAGGCAGGGCGGCGCTGCTCGGCGTAATCGGTGCGCTGATTCTTGTTGCTGGCGGACTGGGCGCGGGAAGTACTCGACGCCATGACCCGCTCCTCGAAACAGCCAACTTGTCGTGGCTTCGGTACGGCCACGGACTCGTTCTCGCGAGCATCTTCGTATGGGTCGGTGTCCTCCTCATGATCTGGGCATGGGTGCGACTCGGACGCGCCACATTGCGCGGAAACGTGTCGCTAGCGGAACTTCGATTCACGGTCTTGCTGTGGACCGTCCCAATGTTGCTGTCTGTACCGCTGTTCAGTCGTGATGCGTATTCGTACCTCGCCCAGGGTGCGCTGCTGCGCGACGGTTTCGATCCTTACGTTGTTGGTCCTGTCGTGAATCCAGGGACCTTGCTCGACAACGTGAGTATCGTCTGGACAACCACACCCGCGCCTTACGGTCCCGGCTTCATGCTCATTGCGGAGACGGTGACAAAGATCTCGGGTGACAGTGTCGTGATCGGCACGATGCTCATGCGTCTCGCGATGCTCCCCGGCTTGATTCTCACGCTCTGGGCGGTGCCCCGACTCGCACGCTATCTTGGCGGAAATCCAGCAATCGCGATCTGGCTGGCAGTTCTCAACCCTCTGGTGCTCATTCACCTCATTGGAGGCGTCCACAACGAAGTCCTGATGGTCGGGCTCATGGCCGCAGGTGTTGTCCTCGCTCTGCAGCGTCACCATGTCGCGGGTATAGCCGTCATTACTGTCGGCGTCGCGGTCAAAGCCACTGCTGGGGTCGCACTCCCTTTCGTCGTGTGGATTTGGATGGTTCACTTACGTGAGAATGCCCGGCAGCGCGGGGTACCGCCAGCACATTCCTTCATTTTGTTCGCGCGGGCCGCAGGTATCGGCTTCGGCGTATTCGCGGTAGTCCTCGGTGCGCTGTCAGCAATTGCTGGACTGGGCATGGGCTGGCTGTCAGCGCTGCAAGGCTCAGCCCGAATAGTCAACTGGCTGTCCTTGCCCACGATTCTCGCTCACGTCGTGACATGGGTCACCAATTTCTCCCTCAGCCCAGTGCTCGACATCACTCGGATGCTGTGCGGCGCAGCGATGCTCATCATCCTCGTCTACGTCTGGTGGCGTTACCGGCATTCGCAGCGAGATGCGTTGATCGGGATCCTCTTCGCACTGCTCGCGATCGTCGCACTCTCGCCCGCGGCGTTGCCCTGGTACTACTCGTGGCCACTGGCGATTGCCGCAGGTTTCGCGCTCAGCCAGCGCACACTGGTGGTGCTCGTGGCACTTTCAGTGTGGCTCATGGTCATCTTTAGACCGGATGGCTCGCACGGAATGTACTCATGGGTGCACGTACTCCTGACGTTTGCGGTAGCGATCGTGGCGGCATTGTCACTGCGCCAGGAAGACCCTCTTCGTGTGCGCGATTGGCTACGGGAGAAGCCCAAGCAGGAAGCCGACCAGGCAGCGTGAGCAGCACGTCATCTCAGCATCTCGCACTGGCCTACCAGCACTGCCGAGACATTACTCGTGCCCATGGGCGAAGCTACTACCTAGCAACGAAAGCGCTTGATTCACGGAGCCAGAGTGCAATCTATGCGCTATATGCCTTCGCCCGGGTTGTTGACGACGTGGTCGACGAAGGCGAGCACACTCCGGCCCAACAAGCCGCGTATCTTGATGAGGTCGAGTCGACGATTAGGGCTGGCTTTGCGAGCATGCCCCTCGCCGAGCCCGTGCTAGCGGCGTTATGCGACACCGTCGACCGGTACGCGATATCACACGACTACTTCTGGGCGTTCCTTAAGTCAATGCGGATGGACATCCCTGGTACTAGTGTGTACCGAGCGCGGTACCGAACGATGGATGAACTGCATGACTACATGTACGGGTCGGCAGCAGTGATCGGCCTCGAATTGCTGCCGGTGTTCGGCTCACGCAGCGAGGATGCTCAGGTGGGCGCCGCCGCACTCGGAAATGCCTTCCAGCTGACCAATTTCCTGCGCGATGTGGCGGATGACTACCGGCGAGGCCGGATCTACCTCCCTTTCGATGAGACCATCCCGTTCGGTGCGACAGAAGACGTCATCGCAACGTGCGTGCAGAGCGGCAGGACAGACCCACGGATGCGCGCTGCGCTCGCACACCTCATTGCGGTGACTCGCAGCTACTACCGCGCCGCTGAAGCGTCCTTACCGTCTCTGCACCCCCCGGCGCGGCTCTGTGTCGAAACCGCACTCCAACTCTACGGCGGCATCCTCACCGAGATCGAACGCTCTAACTACCAGGTCTTCTCACAGCGGATCGTGGTCCCGAACCGGCGCCGAATTCGCGTTGCTGCACCGCGCATCGCCGGCGCACTGGCGTTGCGGATGCGTCGATCCTGACCGCGGGATCCGTCAGAAGCCAAGCGCCTGCGCCCGCCGCAGCACTTCCCTCGCGAGATGCCCGTGGAGCGCATCCACTGGACGACCCGGCAGGGTCGGGTCCTCCTGATACATCCAGCGCAACGACTCGTCATCAGTGAAGCCGCCGTCGCGCAGCACCGCTATGAGCCCGGGCAACTGTTTGAGGACTCGGAGTTCGCCCCTGTGGTGGGCATCCTCAGCGAGGAAGAGGCGAGGTATACCGATCACGCCTTCTCTCCTGACGGCGAGGAGCTGGCGATCGCGCAACATCTGATGCACTCGGGTAACTGGGACATGCAGACTCTCTGCGACATCTGGGAGCGGCAGAACTTCGTCAGACTCTGACAGGACATCGTCGCAGACCGGAAACGTACTCACACGCCTACAGTATCGTCCCTCCGCAGCCGGTCCTGCCCCGCTACCACCGTCCGGGTCGGCGCGCCTCTTCACGAATGCGGCACTCCAAGCGCCGTCCGGCTACCATCGGTGAGGCGCCGAAGCCGCTGAGCAGGGCGCTCAAACGACGATGTATCTGAATCCGCTGGAGGTGGACCACTGAGCAGTGATTCGCTGAAGCTCGTCGGTTCACTTTTAGACGGGCGCTACAGTATCGACGCGCCGATTGCCCGTGGCGGCATGTCCATGGTGTACCAGGGCATGGACCTGCGCCTTGATCGCCCTGTCGCAATCAAGGTGATGGATCCGCGCTTCTCTGACGATCCCCAGTTCCTCGATCGTTTCGAGCTCGAAGCACGCTCGATCGCCAAGCTCACACATCCGTCTCTCGTCTCGGTGTTCGACCAGGGAACAGATCAGCACCACGTGTTCCTCGTGATGGAGCTTGTCCAGGGGGGTACGCTCCGGGAACTCCTGCGTGAGCGAGGCCCAATGCCTCCTTACGCAGCCGCTGCGGTCGCCCGCCCCGTACTGCGAGCACTGTCTGTCGCGCATCGTGCCGGACTTGTCCACCGCGACATCAAGCCTGAGAACGTCCTGATATCCGACTCGGGCGCTGTCAAGATCGCTGACTTCGGCCTGGTTCGCGCCATAGCTGCATCTGGGACCACTTCGGGCAGCATGATCCTCGGCACAGCCGCTTACCTCTCGCCAGAACAGGTGAGCGTTGGCAGCGCCGATGCGCGGAGCGACGTCTACAGCATGGGAATCTTGCTGTACGAGATGCTGACAGGCAAGACGCCGTTTACTGGTGACAACTCCATCACGATCGCGTACCAGCGCACCAGCGCCGACGTCCCGCCTCCAAGCTCCGTGATCGCAGGGGTGCCGCGAGAATTCGACGAGCTCGTGAAGAAAGCAACAGCGCGCAACCCCGACGAGCGGTTCTCCGACGCAGGTGCAATGGCCAGCGCGCTGATGGCAGTGTGCGAAGAGCTGGCGCTGCCCGCATATCGGGTGCCCGCACCGCAACGCTCAGCACAGCACCGCACCCGGGAAAACCTGCACGGCGCTGTACCTCCGGAATCAGGCCCTCCTGCCCCGGAGCCGGACTCAACCAGGCAGATGACGACGGCCCCGCCACTAAGTGAGCCCAATGCCGACAAGTCTCACACCGCTGTGCTCCCGCCCCACGCCCCGGCACCTCCAGCCGTGCCAGCTTCGTCATCGCCGCCTGCGAACGCCACCCAGGCGCTCACTCACCAATATCCGCCCGCCGAACTACCGCCGACTCAGGAAGGGCCACCGCTCGATTCCGCTCGAGGACGCAGATCCCCCATCGTGGTCCTTCTGGTCGTTCTGCTCATTGCAGCGCTCGTCGGCGTCGCGGCGTGGTGGCTGGGTTCAGGTCGCTACGTCGATGTGCCCTCCGTCGCGGGGCTCGACCTGGTGGCCGCTGAGTCCGCGATCGCAGCTGCTGGGCTGACGCCAGCGCGAAACGGCATCTACCGGGACGCCGAGCCAGTCGACACGATTCTCGGCATGGATCCGGCTCCTGGCAGCCGGATCCCTCGCGGCAGCGAAGTCACTCTGGACGTCTCCCTCGGACAGCCTGCCGTTCCTGAGATCGATGGCGACGTCACCATCGACGAGATGGCCGATATTCTCGACGACCGAACGTTCAACATTGTCGTCGACGATGGTGTTTTCGATCGGGTGCGCCCCGAAGGAACAGTTGTGTCACTCTCGCCGAGTTCGGGAACCGTTCTTGCAGTGGGATCAACCGTCACTGTCACCCCCAGCCTGGGCGAACCAGTGATCGTCCCCGATGTCCGCGGCCTCAGCGCCTCTGAGGCCCGCGACATTCTCACCGATGCAGGTTTGACTATCAGTGGTGTTCGTGAGGACTTCGATGGCGGGATCGACGCTGGCCGTGTCGCAGACACTGAACCATCCATCGGATCTGAGGTGGCGTCCAATGGTTCCGTCACCCTCGTGGTGTCGAACGCCGTCCGGGTTCCCTCAGTCCTCGGTCGCAGTGTCAACGCCGCCCGAGACGAGCTTTCGCAGCTTGGTTTCGCTGTCGAGGTGCGGCAACTCGTCAACTCCGGCTCCTCGATCGTCGTGGGCCAAAGCCCCAGTGCCGGATCGAGGCAAAGCCCGGGCGGAGCGATCACTGTCACTGCGCTGCCCTGACTGTCAGCCCCTGAGCATTTCCGCGACGAGGAACGCTAGTTCCAGGGACTGCTGCGTATTCAGACGTGGGTCGCATGCCGTTTCGTAGCGCCCTGCGAGGTCGAGATCCGAGATGTCCTGAGCGCCGCCTAGGCACTCTGTGACGTTCTCGCCAACAAGCTCAATGTGAATTCCACCGGGGTGCGTTCCCAATGAATGATGCACCTCAAAGAAGCCTTGTACTTCGTCGACGATGCGGTCGAAATGCCTAGTTTTGTATCCTGTCGTCGCCTCATGCGTGTTTCCATGCATCGGGTCGCATTGCCAGATGACTTGGTGCCCGGTTGCCTGCACCTTCTCCACGATGGGCGGTAGGAGCTCACGCACCTTCCCATTCCCCATCCGGGATACGAGGGTCAGCCGTCCTGGTTTGTTGTGCGGGTCGAGCCGCTCTACGTACTCGACAGCCATCTCGGGTGTCGTCGACGGACCGATCTTCAATCCGATCGGGTTGGCAACGAGCTCAGCGAAAGCGACGTGCGCTCCATCGAGCTGACGAGTGCGGTCCCCGATCCAGAGGAAGTGCGCCGACAGGTCATAGAGACGCGGCTCTTCTCGGCGCGTGTCGAGCCGAAGCATCGCACGCTCGTAGTCGAGCACGAGTGCTTCATGGCTCGCATAGATCTCGACCGTGTGCAAGGCTGGATCGTTGACGCCGCAGGCCTCCATAAAGCGGAGCCCGCGATCGATCTCCCCAGCGAGCGCTTCGTATCGAGCACCAGCGGGCGATGTGCGCACGAATTCGCGATTCCACTCATGTACCTTGCGAAGATCCGCCATACCTGCGCCGGTGAGGGCTCGAACGAGGTTCATCGCCGCGCTTGCGTTCGCGTATGCACGAACCAGGCGGGACGGATCATGAACTCGCGTGGCCGGATCCGGCGCCAGCGAGTTCACCATGTCACCGCGGTACGAGGGCAGCCCCAGCGCGTCGACATCCGACGACCGCGGCTTCGCGTACTGACCCGCGATTCGTGCGACCTTGACTACCGGCATGCTCGCACCGTAGGTGAGCACAACTGCCATTTGGAGCAGCGTCCGGATGTTGGCTTTGATGTGCGGCTCAGTGTTGTCAGCAAACGTCTCAGCGCAGTCTCCGCCCTGGAGCAAGAACGCTTCTCCACGCGCGACAGCGGCGAGTTTCTCCTGGAGGATATCAACCTCAGGAGCGACGGTGATCGGCGGTACGGACTCGAGTACCGTCCGCATCATCGCCGCCTGACCTTCCGGCCAGGAAGGCTGTTGCATGGCAGGTCTCGCTAGAGCATCGTCCAGCCTCGTGCGCAGATCCTGCGGCAGCGGCGGAAGCTCTGGCAAGCTATCGATCGGAACATCGACGGTCCAGTTCACCCCTCTAGCGTAAGACGTCGCCACAAGGTTGCGCTCGTTGGGTGGGGTTCGATCCGCGCGAGCCGATCACCGCGGTCATGACCGCTGCCGATTTCGTTCGATGGCGAGGAAACGCGCCCGGTTGTGCCTCGCATCGGCAAGCGCATCGTGGGCATCGTCGGGCGCTTGCGGCAGCGCGGGCCGTCCACTGGATTCCCAGTGCTGCTTGATCTCCCGGGTAAACCTTGGCATCCCAGTCGGCAGCGCCGTCATCGGCCCCCAAAGTTGGCACAGAGCTACATGGTCGTAGGCGCCCACCCACGCCCACAACTCAATGTCTCGGCCGTCCTGTTCGAAGTACTCGGTTAGCCCGTCACGGATAGCACTGCGGCTGCGCCACACTTTTGACGCAGGCGACGGCAGCTTCGGAAGCACGTTGGCCCGCACCCACTTCCCCGCACGGCTGGGGTCAAACTCCGTCGAAACGGCATAGAACTCCCGTCCCGTCTCACTGACAAAAGCAATGGAGATCAAGTCGATCGTGCGTCCATCCTCGATGAACTCACAGTCGTAGAAGTACCGCACGGTGTCTGCGTGCCTGCCTGTCTAGTGTCTGAGGGAAATTAACGAGCTCGCCTAGCTTGCCGCAGCTGACGCACCGGGCTGTGTATCGGCCTTCGGCTCTGGAGGCGAGACAGGCGACACCTCCCCTGGCTTTGTTTTGTTCGCTGCTTTGTCTGCCTTGTAGGTCGCAGCGTAAATATCGACGTATTCCTGTCCAGACAAATTCATCAGTTCGTAGAGCACCTCATCGGTGATGGCGCGCTCAACGAACCGGGTCCCGCGCATGCCGTCAAACCGGGAGAAGTCCAGCGGTTTGCCGATGCGGATCCGCACTTTTGCTGGCTTCCACATTTTGGAACCCGGGGGGTTCACCTTCTCGGTCCCGATCATGGCGACAGGAATGATCGGAGTACCTGTCTCGAGGGCGAGACGAGCAATACCGGTTTTCCCCTTGAACAGGCGGCCGTCTGGGGACCGTGTGCCTTCCGGATAGAGTCCGAGCAGTTTTCCTTCAGAGAGAATGCGTCTGCCAGTGTGCAGTGCCGCCTCGGCAGCAGCACCACTCGCTCGATCGATCGGGACCTGACCTGAACCCGCATAGAAGAACTTCAGGAGTTTGCCCTTGATCCCCGGCGTGGTGAAGTACTCACTCTTAGCAAGGAACGTGATGCGACGGCGCACCATCAGGGGTAGGTACAGCGAATCAGCAACCGCGAGGTGATTGCTGGCCAGGATCGCTCCGCCCTTAGCTGGAATATGCTCCGCACCCTCGATCGTTGGCCGCCCTATTAGGTAAAGCAGCGGCCCGATAAGGATGTATTTGAATAACCAGTACCACATCGGCCCTCCTCGTGCGCCGGCCCCCACATCGCCGGGCGACTGCCTTGAACTCTACCCAGACGTGCTTTCGCTGCGCGCGGCGCGTGCCACGTCTGCGGCACCAATCATGGCCGCTTCCTCTCCCATCTGAGCCCGTCTGATTCTTGCGAGCGGTCTATGACCTGCTCCAGTGACCATCGCCGCATAATGCTCGCGTGCCTCGTCGAGATACATCGGCGCGGAACTGCCCACGCCACCGCCGATCACGATCAGATCCGGATCGTAAATGTCGCTGACCATCGCCAGCCCCACACCAAGCCAGCGCGCAAACTCCGCAACAGTCGCTTCCCCGAGCGGGTCGCCATCCTGCGCCGCAGCGGTGATGCGGCGCCCCGAGATCGACCCTGGATCCATTCGTACCTCACGCGCGAGCGGGGTCGACATCGACGGTTGCGACGCGAGCAACTCGATCGCGGTATCGATCAGACTGGTGCCACTGCAGTACCGCTCCCAGCACCCGCGCTTCCCACACGGACATGTCCGCCCATCCGGCACAACCTGTATGTGACCCAATTCAGGGGCGATGCCGTAGCTTCCCCGAAAGATCTCGCCGTCTATCAGCAGAGCGGCACCAATACCGGTGCCGATCGCAATGATGACAACATTTTCACTGC
Source organism: Hoyosella subflava DQS3-9A1 (assembly GCF_000214175.1). Classification (NCBI taxonomy): domain Bacteria; kingdom Bacillati; phylum Actinomycetota; class Actinomycetes; order Mycobacteriales; family Hoyosellaceae; genus Hoyosella; species Hoyosella subflava. Next base: position 1,345,259 of record NC_015564.1, on the reverse strand, counting down.
CCTTCGCTGCTCCGAAGCGGTACTCCGCCCACGCTGCGGAGTTCGCATCGTGTTCGAGCACAACGGGGACACCGAGCCGCCTGGTCAGGTCGCTGCCGACCGCGGCCTGCCGCCATGGCAAATGAGGCGCGAACCGGACGGTGGTGCGGTCGCGAGTCAGGAAGCCAGCGATCGCTAAGCCGACAGCGCTTATTTCGTGGCGCTGCATCAGTTCGCGGATCGTGCCTTCCAAAGCGCGCTCGAGCGAAGCAGCGGAACGCGGCGTCGGCGCATGCACCGTGTCGAGGATTTCTCCGTCCCAACTGACCACGCCCGCGCGAATATTCGTTCCACCGATGTCGACACCGATCGCATGTGTGCGCTGCTCGAGGTCGGACATGCCCAGCCCCTCACTGTCGTACCGCCGCAGGTAACCGTCCGTTGGCTTGGTCACGATCCGATCAGGACGGGTATGTGTTCGAACCTGCCCCGTCGCGGTGGACGCGGTGACCCCGATCTGTGTCCGGTAGATCGCTTCCGGCCCTCATCTGTTTCGCCATTATCCGGGCACGAACCCTTGTGGCGTGCACGATCGGATACGTTGGCGGAATCCGGTTCCGGCATACTGCTCGCGAACCCACGCGCATACTCGGCCATTTCCGCGAAGGTAGTCATGAGGAGATCCCCAGACTCGTCCTCATCCGCGCTGTCTAGCAGCGCCCGGACGAAGCTCAGCAGACTCGCACCGTGGCTAGCCACGTAACCAAGCAGTTCGTGATTCTCACCGCGCGAGAGCGCCATTAGCGCACACACTGGGCACCACGCACACCCCGAACGCAGATAGGGCCCAGCCTGCTGCGTCTGCGCGACCTGCGCGACCATCGGCTCGAGACGGTCGACAACTGACCGGGCCAACAGCTTTAGCTCGCGTGCTGCCTGCCGGACGCTATCGCCGTCACCGAGGTCATGCCGCTCTCCGTTGCTGCACGCGCCCTCGTCGACCATCACCATTGCGGCCACACTTCCGGGTTCGGCTGGAACCTGACACGCAATTCGCTCCCGGTGATCTCCGCGCCTGCGACAACGCACCGCCGTAGGACCGGCGCGAGAGGCACGCGCCGTTTTATCCCCGCTGCGCCCACAACCAGATCATCATCGATGCGGCCCAGCCGTATGCTCCGGGGATCGACCAGCGGGAGCGTCAACCGCATCAGATAAACAGAATTAAGCCCCGTTCCTGACTCATGTTCGACCTGGCAATCCGCCGCACGCCGACGCCGGGCATCGTCGGGTGAACCAGATGCCAGCGGGGTACGGACGAGCCCCAGGTTCTCAACGTTACGTGCCAAATCGCCGAGCGCCGCGACACCCACCGGCTCTGTCGCGGCGTAGCCAACTGTCAGCAACGGTATGTCCCCCAGCGCACTCGTGAGCTCATCGATCACCGCGACCTGCTCGGATACCCGGTCTCGATACCAGCGATGGATCGGATCGTCGTTCCGGGATGTCGGCGCGGTCACATTCCCGGATCGATCATAGGCAACAAGGACCCGATTGGCGATGACCCGGTCCAGAATCATGCCCAGCAACGACATCGCGGTCACCGTTCTCCGGGTCTCTTCGAAGACAATCCGTTCCGGCGTGACCACGAGTCGCACCAGGGTGCTGTCTCCAGTCAGCAAGTCACGGAGTTGCCGCGTGTGCTGAGTCAGCTGGTCCAGGATCCCGGCTGCTATCCCTGCGAGCGAATCTTCAGACATCGCCTGCAGCCTGCGATTCTGCGGCCATACCCGGTCGACGTACGCCATCACGGACTCCGGCAGGGCCACGAGCCGCAGCGTTTCAGCGGTGGGCGCGCAGTCAACGACGACCACATCCCAGTCTTCCCCTTCGGCATAGCGGGCCACCTCACCCAAGGCAAGAAGTTCCTCAACCCCCGGTACGCCAGTGAGTTCCTCTGGTTCTAAACCAAACCATTCGACGCCATGGCGGTGCTCCGACCCGAGCCCCGCGACAGAGGTGATGATGTCGCGCCATTTCCGCTCAACAAGATCAAGAGCGTTGATGTGCAGCGCATCAAGCCCTGGGGTCACAGTCCAGATCTCACCGTTACCTGTATCTCCTGCAGAACCAAACGCATCCGCGAGCGAATGGGCTTGATCCGTCGACACAATGAGGACCCGCTTGCCCTGCTCCGAGAGCGCGACAGCCGTCGCCGCAGCAAGCGTCGTCTTCCCCACGCCGCCTTTGCCCACGAAGAGCATCAAGCGAGCATCAGGCGCGCTTCCATCTACGTTCAGCGTTCAACCCGCTTCTTCAGCTCTTTGAGCGCCGTATCCGTGATGACCTTTTCCGCACGACGCTTCAGCAGCCCAATGACTGGAATTGCCAAGTCGACCATGAGCTCATAAGTGACTTTCGCTGACTGGCCGCCACGCTGAGGCTCGAGCACATATGAACCGCTCTGAGCTTTCTGAATACCTCCAGACACAAGCTCCCAGCTGACACGCAGCCCATCGCGTGACCACGTGTACGAGAGCTCGTAGGTGTCCTTAATGACACCAGCATCAAGGACGAAGCGAACGCGGGACGCTCTGCCATCCGGGTACGTTTCAAGCACGTCGACCTGCTTCGCCGCAGAAACCCACGAGGGATATTCGGGGAAATCAGCGATCACGGCCATGACGCTCTCCGCGGGGGCGTCGATCACGATCGACTGCGTGGTCCTCTCAGCCATGACGCAAACGCTACCCTGATGTCGCGGACGATACCGCCGGCTCGCCCGGTCGCCGTCCCTGCTCGGCCCTGAACTTGACCTCGAACGCCATCGCACGGCCCGTGACCCGCCAGGCGCGATTCGCCTGTGCAAGTTCGGGGAAGGTCAATGGAGTCTGCCGAGCCGGCTCTGCGTGCAGAAAGTAGTGGATCATCGTGCCGTCCAGCACGGGCTCGAGCCATACCTCCATCGTGCCGTCCAGCGAGTCTCCCACTCGCCAGCGAACCCCTTTGTCGCCACGGTTCTCCTGCACCGTAACCGAAAGGTCGGGCCACCAGCGCGACCAGTCGGCACGGTCCTGAAATTGCCGTGCAACGAGGTCTGGGCTCGCCGCAACGAACGTGTCGTCCGCGACATGAATACTGCTCACGCTAGAGAGCATCACACATACCTCCAGGGCGCGGCCACACACCCTGGCCGGAAGTCTGCACAGGACAACCCCCAGCCTCCTCATTGGTAACACTCCGACGCAGAACCGTGCAGTGTCCCATTTGGGATCGATTGACGTTAGAGTGTGAGTCGCAAAGCTAGAGGAATCCCCTGATGGAGGTACCAGTGCGCGAGTTCAGCGTCCCAGCAACCTATACAGTCCCCGAGGACGCGTCCTGCGCCGATGCCGTCGCGCGGAACGCTGCGGAAGACCCGGCATACCCCCTGTTTCGCCGTCTCGTGGGCGGCAGCTGGACCGATGTGACGGCGAAGGAGTTCGCAGACCAGGTAGCCAAGGTCGCGAAAGGGCTGATCGCCCTCGGTGTCAATCAGGGCGACCGAGTCGCGCTGCTCTCGGACACCCGCTACGAGTGGGTCCTCATGGACTACGCAATCTGGACCGCTGGCGGCGTGACCGTGCCGATCTACGCGACCTCATCCGCTGACCAGGTGGCCTGGATCCTTGAGGATTCCGACGCGGTGGGCATTGTCGTCGAGACCCCAGCGAACGCGGCGACCCATAAAGAGGTCACCGACGCGGCGGAGAACCTGAAGAAGGTCCTCGTCCTCGATGAAGGTGCGATCGATGAACTCGTAGCGTCCGGAGCTGACGTCGCTGACGATGAGGTCACGAACCGCGTGAAGGCGCTCAAGTCGTCCGATCCAGCCACCTTGATCTACACATCTGGCACCACCGGCCGCCCGAAGGGCGTCCAGCTGACGCACTACAACCTCCTTGCCGAGGTGAAGAGCATCCTGGCGTCTAGCTTGTCCGAGTACCTGAATACCAACAGCCGCACGCTCCTCTTCCTCCCCCTTGCTCACGTATTCGCGCGTGCCATCAGCGTGGCCTGTGTTGAAACTCGGATGACCGTCGGTCACACGTCGGACATCCCCAATATCGTTGAGCATCTCGGTGTCTTCAAGCCCACCGTTATCCTCGCCGTACCGCGTATCTTCGAGAAGGTCTTCAACGGCGCACGCCTCAAAGCACACGCAGCCGGCAAGGGTAAAATCTTCGACAAGGCCTCGGATGTGGCTATCGAGTGGAGCAAGTCGCTGGACACCGGCGGTGCTGGCCTTGGCCTCAAGGTGAAGCACGCACTGTTCAGCAAACTCGTCTACTCAAAGCTTCTCGCCGCGCTCGGCGGTGAGTGTGTTGCCGCTGTGTCCGGAGGCGCCCCGCTCGGTGCTCGCCTCGGCCACTTCTTCCGCGGAGCGGGGCTGAAGGTGTACGAGGGCTACGGTCTGACAGAAACCAGCGCAGCTATCACCGTCAACACCCCCGACCACCACCGCATCGGTAGTGTGGGCCGTCCGTTGCCCGGAAACAAGGCGCGAATCGCCGAGGACGGCGAAGTGTTGCTCTCGGGCCCTGTTGTCTTTGGCGGCTACTGGCGCAACGAGCAAGCGACGCAGGACTCGATCATCGATGGCTGGTTCAACACGGGCGACCTCGGATCACTCGACGATGATGGCTACCTCTCCATCACCGGTCGCAAGAAGGAAATCATCGTGACCGCGGGCGGTAAAAACGTCTCGCCGTCCGGTCTCGAAGATGTGCTCCGCTCAAGCGCGATCGTGAGCCAGGCGATGGTCGTCGGAGATCAGAAGCCATTCATCGGCGCTCTCCTCACCCTCGATCCTGAAGCTCTCCCCGGCTGGAAAGAGCGCAACGACAAGCCCGCAGACGCGACGGTCGACGATCTCAAGAACGATCCCGACCTTATCGCCGAAATTGACGAACTGGTTGTACAGGCCAACAAGACCGTTTCGGCTGCCGAGGCCATCAAGAAGTACCGCATCCTCTCGATCGACTTCACCGAAGCTACCGGGGAACTCACCCCGTCCATGAAGCTGAAGCGCAACGTCGTCGCACAGAAGTTCGCGGACGAGATCGAAGCGCTCTACAAGAAGTAACCTCAAGATAAGGCCGACGGGCACGAGCGACACTCGTCCGTCGGCCTTTTCTATTGAGTGAGGAAGGTGCGCAACCGGCTGGCCATCGTGGCCCACTGCCAGTTTTCGGTGACCCACTTCCGGCCTTGTGCGCCCATGGCGGTCGAGTTATCGAGGTCGCTGAGCAGATCCGCAATCCTATCGATGATGTCCGGGACTGACCGGCCATCCACGACGTAGCCGGTCTCGCCTTCTCGCACAGTCTCGGGAGCCCCACCTGATTGCCCTGCGATGACCGGCACTCCGGTGGCTGAGGCCTCGAGAAAGACGATTCCCAGCCCTTCGACATCGAGTCCGGCTCCACGGGTACGACACGGCATCGCGAAAACATCGGCGATCGTATGGTGCGCGGCAAGTTCACTCGAGGGGACAGACCCGGTAAACACAACGTCATCCTCGACACCGCATTCGCGCGCTAGCGTCCTCAAATTTTCGGCGTAGGGTCCGCCGCCAACGATGACCAGAGCGGCGCCATCCACGCGACTGCGAATCCCTGGCAATGCCCGTATGAGCATGTCCTGGCCCTTTCGCGGTACCAGGCGCGAGAGGCATACCACCACCGGGCGGTTGCCCAATCGGTAGCGTGCGCGCAGTTCACTGCGTGCACCGCTGTCGGGCTTGAACTTCTCAGTATCGACACCCGGGGGCACGTGCTCTAACGCCGAGTTGGGCCCGAACGCCGCCCCAAACCTTCCGCGGGTGTATTTGCTGACATACGTGACGACATCGGTCTGCTCCCCGATCACGCGAAGGGCTTGTCGAGCGGCGGGAATCATGGACCACCCAACCTCGTGTCCGTGGGTGCTAGCAATGATTGTCTCCGCACCCGCCGAACGCAGCAACGGCCCCATCAGAGCGAGCGGTGCGGCTGCACCGAACCAGATACCAGAGCACGCATGATGCCTCATGATCTCTTTAGCGCGCTGCACGACATTCGGAGTTGGCAGCATGAGCGTAGTGGGATGCCGCACCACCTCAAATGATTGTTGCGCATCGAACCGCGTATGGCTGTCACCCCGCCAGCGCGGGGCATACACGACGAGTTGCTCCGGCGGCAGCATTTCGGCGAGGGTGTGCACGTAGGACTGGATCCCTCCGGGCCGCGGAGGAAAATCGTTGGTCACCAGCAGGGTGCGACGCATAGCTCTACCGTATTGGTTCCCCGCGCAACGCGACTCGGCACACGCGGCATCGTTACGCTTGTCACGCGAATTCACGTTCGAGCCATGCACCCCACTCACGGACCGTTTCGGCGAGACCACGGCCAGTTGTTTCACGCATGCGGTCCTCGAGGACCGCAGGTCCAGCCCCCGGAGCAGCAAGAGCGTAATAGACCCGCGGTAACTCCGCTTCGCCAAATGTCTCAGCGAGGTAAACGGAGAACGTCCACGCAAGTTCGTACGCAAGCGCGGAGGTTTCCCCGCCTGCCTGGAAGTGATCATCACGCGGCAGCGTATCCGGTGGGCCAAATTGCCGGACCAAAGCGCGCACCATCGACGCCCCCTCGTGAAGGGTGACTCCTGCAGTCGCGCGGCCAGCGTACTCAGCTGTCCCTTCAAGCAGCCACAATGGACTCGACTGGCCAGTTTTCGGGCGCGTCACCACATGAGATAGCTCATGCCGCAGCACAACCGCCCGCGCCTCGTCAGGGAGAGTCCGCATGACGGGGGCGGAGAGTACGATCCGCTGACCCGTTGCCGCACCACTGCTGTCGCGTTCTGGGTCTGCGATGGCAACTGCCGCCGCTGAGGCATTGTCATGAGCGCCCCCTGTCAGCGCGGAGAACTCTTCTTCGGTTTGGCTGACGAAAACGACTACTCGCCCCTCCCACTCCGATCGCCAGAAGCGGTCCACGTCCTCAAGAGCCTCTTCGAGTTCCGCGACCGTGTCAGATACGACATCTTGGTCACCTGGATGGCCCAGCACCAGTGACTCAGCACCCTGCCACGTCACAGTCTCAGTTATCACCGGGCCGAAGTCCCACGGGCCCCGCCAAGTTCGCGCGTCGGTTGTGACGTCGCTGTCGCTTACCAGCAGCCACTCATCACCCACACGAGCGACGATGAGGCCCACGGGCAGACTCGTTGCAGCGTGATCAGCCGTCAGCTGATAGACAAGCTGCAGAGACGGCGCCCACACGTCTCTTGCGTCGATGCGGTCCGCGATCTCCGCGGGAACAAAGATCTCCGGTGCGGAGGTTAGTTCGTAACGCCACTCACGTAGCGGGACGTCGTCAAGATGCACAGCCTTTCGCCGCTCCGATTCCACAAAATCCGGGTCTGCGTCCGGATGGAACAGACGGGTCAGGGCCTCCGGGTCACCGGTGCGCTGAGCATCAGCCCACTCTGCCAGCAGTGCATTGAGACCTTCGGTCCGGATGGCCTCGTAGCTGTTACCCGGAGTTGCTGCCGGGGGCGCTGTCGACTCCGGCGGCGCTGATGTGCTGTCCTCAGGACCGATCGTCCCACACGAAACGAGCGGCAGGGTCACCGTGATGGCCACGGCAGTCGCGGCGCAGCGCCAGCGCGTGAACCACATATGGACAGGCTAGTAGCGCCGGATCGAGTGCACTGGTGCTGAATTGACCGCGTCGACTTTGACAGGAACACCGAATGTCGATGCGTGGACGATCTGTCCGTTACCGATATAGAGGCCCACGTGGGAAGCATCGCGGTAGTAGATGACAACATCACCCGGCTGAATATCGCGCGGCGACACAGGCATCCCACCCTGTGCTTGCATCTGGCTGGTTCGCGGAATTGAACGGCCCGATTGATTGTGAGCCCACATCACGAGCCCTGAACAGTCGAATTGGTCGGGTCCCGTCGCCCCCCACACGTACGGTGCGCCGAGCCGAGTCAGAGCGGCACGTGCGATATCAACTCCAGTGCCCGAACCGCGGAGCGAACCTGGGTCGAACCCAGGAGGTACGGTCACGCCGGCCCACTGCTGGCGCTCCTCCGCGCTCAGCGTTTCGTAGAGTTCCTTGATCTGCTCGATCTGCGCTTGCAGGGCGGACTGCCGACTGGCAAGCAGTTCGTGCTGGACCCGTGCGTCCCCAGTGAGTGCGCGGAACTGGGCAGCGGCTTCGCGTGCATCCTGCTCGGCACCCTCATATGTGGCCCGGGCTGATTCGAAGTCTTTAATTCGTTCGAGGGTGTCGCGCGAGATGATCTCGAACGCCGACATCTGTGTGATCAGGTCCTGCGGCGAGTCACTGGTGAGCAAGGCGAACAGCGAGTCGAACCGGATACCTTGGTAATTCGCGAACGCGAATTTGTCCACGATCTCCTGGAGCGCATCGATCTGCTGACGGGCGTCGTCCATCAGCCGGGCACTGTCCTGCTGGCGCCCCTCCGCATCCGCTAACTGCCCCTGCAGGTCCTCCAACCGGATCTGCGCAGTCAGAACCTCGTCGTTGGCGCGTGTTGCCTCGCGACTGAGCGAGGACAAGCGCTCTAGCGCTTCTGTCGCATCCGTGATCACGGGATCCGCGGAAAGGCGCGGCGCATGTACAAGACTTACGGCAACGATCAGCAGGGTCGCCACCATCGCGAGCCAGACACGGGTCGCTGCTCGGCCCTCATAAGCCGCCACACTCACCTCAACTCTTCACCCATCGGAATCTTGCTGACCCTGGGTGGCGGATGGCGCACCGTACTGACAGCACCGCCCATCAGACCGGAGGTTACCGGAGAGTCAGGCCAAAGATCTCGATCAGATTACGGAACTAGCAACCAACTGTCCACTTGAGACCGTTTTCCGCTAACACGCCGTAAAACACGATGTGGGGCGGGACCATTCGCATGGTTCCGCCCCACATCACTGTGCAGCGCCTAATGGTCGCTGCAACTAGTCGCTAGCTGTCATGCATAGCGGCGTGCGCTGTGGAACGGAAGCGATCCAAGCGCGTCGACCTTGACCGGCTGTGATGAGTTCAGCGCGTGGACGATCTGGCCGTTGCCGATGTAAATGCCGGCGTGTGAAGCGCCGCCGTAGAAGAGAACGACGTCACCGCGGCGCAGGTCGTTGTATCCCACAGGGATGCCGCCACCGGCTTGTGCCTGGCTCGTACGTGGCACGTTCAGGCCAGCCTGCTGGTGCGCCCAGTACACGAGGCCGGAGCAATCGAAAGCGTTAGGTCCTGCTGCACCCCAGACGTAAGGCGAACCCACCTTGGTCAGCGCGCCGTCGGCAACCCGGTCACCGTTGGAGAAAGGTGCGGCAACGTCACCAATGCTGCCAGTGTTCAGCTCAGGAATCTGGACCCCTGGAACCTGCGGCATCTGTGGCACGTCAAAAGTGGTCGGAATCGCAAGGTTGTCAGGAACGTCGAACGTGCCGATTCCCGGAATGGTCACCGGAGCTGCCATTGCGGGTGCAGCCGGGATAGCGATCGCAGCGGCCGCAATCCCAGCAGCGACGGCAGTGCGAACAGTCCGCTTAAGCGACTTCGTGGCCATATTGAGTAAGTCTCCTGTTTCTTCCATCGACCGCCGACCGAGTTAGCTGACGGGTTCGGGCCTGGAAGACGGCCCTACCCACATCCGGTGTCAAGTCCGGCGCGGGATTCACCCCAGTGGAAACGTGGTTCCCCGGTTCAGTGCTCGCTTCGTGCGGGCACTGATTAGGCGGCTGACCTTCGGCGCCATCCCGGTCGGGTCGGCAGGACTCCGCAAGGTCTCGAAAAGATTACGAAACAGGATCGGATCAGTCCATGCCCTCGTCTATTGGGCGATCCTTGTGGTAGAAGTCACACGCTGCTAACGTAACGGACTCACCGTCGCGGTACGACTACAAAAGTGCAGCTCAGGGTCCTTCGTTCAGGGGACACCGCACCCAAGCCCACCATTCGGGCGTGTCTGCAGGCTCAGCCAGGCCGCGGGAGCAGTTACATCGGGACACCCCCGGCGAAGACTCGGTTTGATCAGCACATCCGTCCAGGTAGACAAAATATTTGATGGTGGCGCCATTCTGCTGCGCACGCCTCACGAACCGCAATACACGGGGTGCAAGGATCACACAAAAAGAAAATTGTGACCCTTCTCTCACTTCTTGCCTGAGTGCTTGCTGAGTGCTTGCTGCGTCCGACATGCGAAGTTTCGTACCCGATGGCGCACTCGGACGATTCGGGCACGTGTCCCGCTCTGCTGTGCACTACGACGCGCATTCCAGTGCCTGTACCGGCGCGTTCTTCTACGCGTTGACTCGAATTGTCAGGGGTGACAATTAATCTGACCGCGTGAGTCCGGTTTCCACCTTCGCGCCAAGTCGCCAGAGCCCCGCCTCGATCGCATCCGGCGACGGCGGAACGCAGCTGAGTTTTGAAGAACTTGGAACGACGTTGCGTGACATCACCTTCGTCGTCGTGGATCTCGAGACTACTGGCGGCAGCTCCGACAGTGACCGGATAACGGAAATCGGTGCAGTCAAAATTCAGGGCGGCGAGGTGCTTGGCGAGTTCGCGACGCTGGTCAATCCGGAGCGGGACATTCCGCCCTACGTCGTCCAGATAACTGGCATCACGTCCGCGATGATCTACCAAGCGCCGACGATCCGCGAGGTGATGCCCGGCTTTCTTGAGTTCGCGCGGGGCACCGTCCTGGTTGCTCACAACGCCGGTTTCGACATGAGCTTCCTCAAGGCGGCTGCGCAGCGCTGTGACCTAGCCTGGTCGTTCCCTCGACCTGTATGCACTGTCAAACTCGCCCGGAGGATCCTGTCCAAAGACGAGGCGCCATCCGTCAAACTCTCTGCGCTGGCCGACCTGTTTCGCGTTCCACACCGTCCCACTCACAGGGCCCTCGACGACGCCCGGGCGACAGTAGACGTTCTGCACGCTCTATTCGAGCGGGTCGGTAATAAAGGGATCCATAGCCTTGGGGAACTGACGGAGTACTACCCATCAGTCCCCTCAGTTGTGCGCGAGAAACGCGACCTTGCCCGCCACCTCCCGGAAACGCCAGGCGTCTATATCTTCCGCGGACCGTCGAACGAAGCGCTCTATGTCGGAACCGCCACCAACCTTCGCGCTCGGGTTCGGTCCTACTTCACTGGGTCGGAGCAGCGGACCCGCATGCGGGAAATGGTGGCACTCGCGGAAGGCGTCGATCACGTCGCCTGTTCCATCCCCCTTGAAGCCGGGGTACGCGAGTTGCGGTTACTTGCCGCTCACGCGCCTCCATATAACCGGAAGTCGAAGTGGCCGCAGCGCGCGTGGTGGGTCACGCTGACGGACGAGCCATTCCCGCGACTATCCGTGACGCGGACGCCACATTCCCAATCGGTCGGCCCGTTCCCGAACCGAGGTACCGCGACAGATGCGGCACACACTCTCGCGGAGAGTGCGGGCCTGCGAACCTGCACTCGTCGACTTACGGAACGTGATCTTCACGGCTCGCACTGTCCCCCCGCCCCCGTCGGCGGCTGCCCAGCAGCCAGGGATGGTCTGCTCGCTGCCACCGCATACCGCGCCACCGCACTTCGGGTTGCGGAAGTGCTCGCAGGGATGCGTGATGACCCCCTCACTGAACTGCAGAACAGGATTGCCCAGCTCGCTGTTGATGAGAAGTTCGAAACCGCTGCCCGGCTACGTGACAGGGCCGCACACTTAGGGCTTGCGTTGCACCGCAGTCATCGTATGTCGGCCCTTACCTCGATCGAGGAGATCGTGGCGGGGCGGCCCGATGGTCGCGGCGGCTGGGAGCTCGCGATCATCCGCCATGGACGTCTCGCGGCGGCAGGCCGTGCGCCCCGCGGCTCGTCACCGTTACAGCTAGTCGACTTGTTGACGCACACCGCGGAAACCGTGCTGCCTGACGGAACACCACTAAGCGGCACGCATCCTGAAGAGGTGGGACTGCTCATTAAGTGGCTGAGCGAGCCTGGCGCGCGAATTGTGCGGACAACGCACGGCTACTGCGAGCCCGCCCACGGTGCGGGCAAGCATCTCGCGTGGTGCAAGCGGGCCCGATCGAGTGCCCGCGAGGCCCACTCACTCATCGGTTAACCCATGCGGGCCCGAGCACCACGCTGAGCGATACAGTCAGCGGATGATCACCGTCATCGTTCACATCCACGCCGATGCTCATAGCATCCCGGAGACCGCCCAGGAAGTTGCCGACCTACCAGGCGTGACCGAGGTATATTCATGCGCCGGCGACATCGACCTAATCGCGATCATCCGTGTGCGCAGTCACGAAGACATCGCGCATGTTGTCACCGAACGGATCGCCAAAGTTGCGGGAGTACGAACGACCCGCACGCACATTGCATTCAAGTCTTACGCGCGTGCTGATGTCGAGGCCGGCTTTTCGATCGGAGAATAAACCTACCCGGTGATCCGGTGCGTGAGTTCCGCCCAGCGCGCGAGCAAATCCGCTGCGGCCCCTGTATCGATCGCGCTCGCTGCCTGCTCTACGCCTGAAGCGATCGCGTCCGTGAGTTCCTTGTCGCCGACTCCCCTGAACGCAGCTATCGCCGCTGCTGAGTTGAGGATCACGGCATCACGTACAGGCCCTTGCTCCCCAGCGAGAACCGATCGGGCAATCTGCGCGTTCTCCTCGGCGTCGCCGCCCTTCAACGCCCCCGGGTCCGAGTAAGGAATACCCACGGACCGTGGATCGAAGGTGGTCGTCGTCACCGCGCCATCCGCTACTGCGTGCACTGTGGTGGTTGTGCTGGTGGTGATTTCGTCGAGCCCATCGTCGCCGCGCACAACGAGCGCGGAATGTCCCCTATTGGCGAACACCTGGGCCACCACGGGAGCGAGCGACGGGAAAGCACAGCCAACGAGGCCCGCACGAGGGCGCGCAGGATTCGTCAGCGGCCCCAGAACGTTGAACGCCGTCGGGATACCGATTTCTTTCCGCGGAGCAGCGGCAAACCGCAAAGCCGGGTGGAAGACGGGTGCGAAGCAGAACCCGATCCCTACTTCATCCACGCAACGCGCAACCGCTTCTGGCCCGAGGTCGATCCGCACGCCGAGAGCCTCAAGTACGTCCGCTCCACCGCTGCGCGACGATGCCGCCCGGTTCCCGTGCTTGACTACCCGTACCCCGGCCGCGGCGACCACGATCGAGGACATTGTCGAGATGTTCACGGTATGAGAACGATCACCGCCGGTGCCCACTACGTCGACGGCCTCGGGACTCACCGGGACCGAGCGTGCATGTGACAGCATCACATCAGCGAGGCCACCGAGTTCCTCGGCCGTAGGGCCCTTCATCTTGAGGGCGACACCGAATGCCGCAATCTGCGCCGGAGTCGCTTCGTCCGACATGATCTCGTTCATTGCCCAGCCTGTGGCGGCCGAGGAAAGATCCTGCCCCTCGGTTAGCGCCCCGAGAACTAGCGGCCAGCTGAACTGAGCATCACCAGACGTCACAACGAAGCCTCTCTTGCCGATCAATTTCAGAGTCCAGCCGATCCTAGTACCCAGCGCCGCTACTCATGGAGCGGCTGGAGGGCGTCCCATCCGTAGCACTGTCCACCGAGGCGCGACGCAAGACTCGCCATCCTGGAAGCTTCTTGCGCGCACGAGAGGGCCGACAGCTTCTGCACACGCTGCAGCACGATCAATTCATCGCCATCTTCGGGGGCAGGCCTCGACGGTGACAGGTAAGGCGCTGCGACCGCCACTGAATATCCATCAATCGCGGCAATCTGAGCCGCCTGCTGGGCGTTCCCGCGGAAAGCCAGATGATGGCGAAGAACCGCCGCGTCCGTCGCACGCCACACCGGATGCGTCGAGCTCGCCCTGGCCAGTACGCCACTGCACGACTCGGAGGGGTTAAAAGCTTCCGCGACAACCACAAGATCCGCTCGCCCTGGCTCTAGTTCCTCCGTGGTCCTACGCGCCGTCAGCCAGTTGCGTAACCGAGCACTGCGCATCCACTGCCACATAGTGCATCTCCTGTCCGCGTCCGGCCGTCACCCGTCGGCACGTGCCGCCTTTCCCGCCCTATTAGCGGTGATCGGACACATGCTTTACGAGGCGCGACACTCCGAGAGACACTACCAGCGAGCCGCCAAAACAACCGCGACCTGGGGAAACACCCGCGCTCGAAACGAAATACCGGACCCGGCTGCACGTTTCTTACGACGGGGCGTCATACTTCCAATTGTGACGAGCGCAGTAGGGACCTCAGGAACGGCAATCACACAGCGTGTGCACTCGCTGAACCGCCCCAACATGGTCAGCGTGGGCACTATCGTCTGGTTGTCCAGCGAGCTCATGTTCTTCGCGGGCTTGTTCGCGATGTACTTCGTATCGCGTGCCCAGGCTACGGAGTGGCCACCACCACCCACGCACCTCAACATTCCTTTCGCGCTGACGATCACTGTCGTCCTGGTGGCATCCTCGTTCACCTGCCAGTACGGCGTGTTCGCAGCCGAGCGGGGCGACGTATACGGCCTACGGCGCTGGTATCTGATCAGCTTCTTCATGGGCTTGTTCTTCGTCATTGGACAGGGCTACGAGTACTACGAGCTCGTCCATGAGGGAACGACCCTGTCAAGCAGCGTCTACGGCTCGGTGTTCTTCATGGCGACGGGCTTCCACGGCCTGCACGTCATCGGCGGTCTCATCGCGTTCCTCTACATCATCGCGCGCACAAAAATGAGTAAGTTCACGCCATCGCAAGCCACCGCAGCGATCGTCGTCTCGTACTACTGGCACTTCGTCGACATCGTGTGGATCGCACTCTTCGCGACGATCTACTTCATTCAATAGTCACCGAAATGCCGAAAGACCAGCCCCGTCCAGCCCGTCCCCCGATACCAAAGGGATCTCGATGAGCTCATCTCCACCACCCACAGCCGACGACTTCGGCGGTGCACCGGGCGTTCCCGAGAAGTCGCCCGGAAACTCGCCGCGCCAGCAGCGCCGCGCACGTAAGTTGCGCAGGCGCGCCGCCGGAGCAGTAATGCTCTTGATGGGTCTTGTCGGCGCGGGTGTCATCGCCGCCGCGATCACTCCTGAACCACAGATCGCTACAGCCCAGGAAGACAGTGCCGCTCTGATTCGCGAAGGAAAGCAGCTGTATGACACGTCCTGTGTCACCTGCCACGGCGTGAACCTGCAGGGCGTGCCTGACCGTGGCCCGAGCCTCATTGGTGTCGGCGAAGCTTCCGTCTACTTCCAGGTCGCATCCGGCCGCATGCCCGCGATGCGCAACGAGGCGCAGGCGCTGCGCAAGCCTGCCAAGTTCGAGGCTCGTCAGATTGACGCACTTGGCGCGTACATCCAGGCCAACGGCGGGGGCCCAATCGTCCCACGTGATGCCGATGGCGAAGTCGCAACGGCCTCGCTGCGCGGCAACGACCCCGCGCGCGGTGGCGAACTCTTCCGCCAGAACTGCGCGTCATGTCACAACTTCACCGGCCAGGGCGGCGCCCTGTCTGCCGGAAAATGGGCACCTGAACTCGTCGGTGTGCCGGAACCCGATATCTACACAGCGATGCTGACTGGCCCGCAGAACATGCCTGTGTTCTCCGACCGCCAACTGTCGCCTGAGGACAAGCGCGACATCATCGCGTACGTCAAGGCCGTCAACGAGCCACGCAACCCTGGTGGATATGGGCTCGGCGGCTTCGGCCCAGTCTCTGAGGGTGTAACGATGTGGGTCCTCGGAACAGCAGTAGTTATCGGCGCCGCAATGTGGATCGGAGCAAGGTCATGAGCAGCGGGGATCCAAAGCAGAACCCCACGCCGGAGGAACTGGCCAACATGAGCCAGGACGAGCTCGCGAAGCTCGGCGCCAACCTGGATGATGTTGATGTTATCTACCGGCGCAACCGTTGGCCCATCAAAGGTTCCAAGGCTGAGAAGCGCGCTGAACGCCAGATCGCATTCTGGTTCGCGCTAGCTGGTCTCTCGGGTCTCGCCTTCGTCGCTATCTTCGTGTTCTGGCCGTGGGAGTATCGCACGGTCGGGGAAGAAGGATACGCGCTCTACAGCCTGACCACGCCGCTATATGGTCTGACCTTCGGCCTATCGATCCTCAGCATCGGAATCGCGGTCGTGCTGATCGCAAAGAAGATGATCCCCGAGGAGATCGCGGTCCAGCAGCGGCACGATGGGCCGTCAGAGGAAGTCGATCAGAGAACGACAGTCGCGCTGCTCCGCGATGCGTACGACACGTCCACGATCGGCCGCCGCGGCATGATCAAGTGGAGCGCGGCCTTCGGGATCGGCGCCTTCGCGGTGGCGGCTCCGGTCGGGCTTGTCGGCGGCATGGTCAAGAACCCCTGGGCGGACCGGGACGACTCCGCGCTGTGGCGATCGTTGTGGACGCCCGACTATCCGGGCGAAACTATTTACCTGCGCCGCGACACCGGGCGCATCACTGACGTCGCGCTAATTCGTCCCGAAGACATCGACGCCGGCGGTATGGAAACTGTGTTTCCATTCAAGGAATCATGGCGGGGAGATCACGACGCGCTGCTCAAGTCGTTCCGGCACGAGTATTCTGCAGTTATGTTGATCCATTTGCGCGCCGAGGACGCCAACCGCGCGGTCCGACGCGAGGGTCAGGAAACATTCAACTACGGAAATTTCTTCGCATACTCGAAGATCTGCACCCACCTCGCGTGCCCAACGTCGCTCTATGAACAGCAGACACAGCGGATCCTGTGCCCCTGCCACCAGTCACAGTTCGACGTGATGCAGTACGCCAAGCCGGTCTTCGGGCCAGCTACCCGTGCTCTTCCGCAGCTGCCCATCACAGTGAACGAAGAGGGCTATATGGTCGCTAACGGCGACTTCATCGAACCGCTCGGCCCAGCGTTCTGGGAACGGCCTGGCTACAGGAATCTGGAATCATGAGCATGAGTCAAGCGCTCAAGGCGCGCAGTACAGCCGAAGCGAACCGTGCCGCTGGCGACATGGATGACCGCTACCGCATGGCTGCTGGTATGCGGCGGCAGATGAACAAGGTGTTCCCCACCCACTGGTCATTCCTGCTTGGTGAGGTGGCGCTCTACAGCTTCATCATCCTTCTGATCTCCGGCGTTTACCTGACGCTGTTCTTCGACCCCTCCATGGCGCACATCGCCTACGAGGGTGTCTACCAGCCGATGCGCGGCGTTGAGATGTCGAAAGCCTACGAAACCACGCTGAACCTTTCCTTTGAGGTGCGCGGTGGGCTCTTCGTCAGGCAGCTGCATCACTGGGCCGCTCTGCTGTTCGCAGCATCGATCATCATGCACCTTCTCCGGATCTTCTTCACGGGCGGTTTCCGTAAGCCGCGTGAAGCGAACTGGGTAATCGGCTCGCTGATCTTGGTTCTCACCATTGCTGAGGGCTTCCTCGGCTACACCCTCCCTGACGACCTGCTGTCCGGCACCGGTCTTCGTATCACCTCGGCGATCATGCTTTCGCTGCCTGTGGTTGGTACGTGGATCCATTGGCTGGCATTCGGCGGGGACTTCCCTGGTGAACTGATCATTCCGCGCGCGTACGTCCTGCATATTCTGTTGCTTCCCGGCATTCTGCTGGCGCTCATCGCGGCGCACCTCGCGCTCGTGTGGTACCAGAAGCACACTCAATTCCCCGGCCCTGGGCGCACAGAGAACAACGTCGTTGGCGTCCGCGTACTCCCCGTCTTCGGTGTGAAGGCTGGCGGCTTCTTCGCGGTGATCTTCGGAATCCTGGCACTCATGGGCGGACTGCTGCAGATCAACCCGATCTGGAATCTCGGCCCGTACAACCCGTCGCAAATCTCTGCGGGTTCGCAGCCTGACTTCTACATGTTCTTCACCGAAGGAATGGCGCGCATCTTCCCAGGGTGGGATATCTATCTCGGGAATTACATGATCCCGTCGGTTGTCTGGGTTGCCGTGATTCTGGGTGTCGTGTTCGCGCTGCTCTTCACATACCCGTTCATCGAGGCGAAGCTCACGAAGGACGACGTCCACCACAACCTGCTACAGCGTCCACGTGACGTCCCGGTCCGCACCGCGCTCGGTGCCATGGCCCTGGCGTTCTACCTGGTGCTGTTCCTGATGGCTATGAACGACATCATCGCGTTCAAGTTCCACATCTCGCTCAATGCGACGACGTGGGCTGGTCGTATCGGTATG
Source organism: Hoyosella subflava DQS3-9A1 (assembly GCF_000214175.1). Taxonomy (NCBI): domain Bacteria; kingdom Bacillati; phylum Actinomycetota; class Actinomycetes; order Mycobacteriales; family Hoyosellaceae; genus Hoyosella; species Hoyosella subflava. The sequence continues at coordinate 1,327,033 of NC_015564.1, read as the reverse complement.
GTCGTTCTGCCCCCGCTGGCGTACATCATCGCGTACCGCTGGTGCCTCGGCCTGCAGCGTTCCGATCGCAAGGTTCTCGAGCACGGTATCGAGACCGGCATCATCACGAGGCTCCCCCACGGCGAGTACATCGAATTGCATCAGCCGCTAGGACCGGTGGACGAGCACGGCCATCCGATCCCGCTCCCCTACCAGGGCGCAGCTGTCCCGAAGCGGATGAACCAGCTCGGTTCTGCTGGCAAGCCGGGCTCCGGCGGTCTGCTAGTAGCCGACCCGCAGGACGAGCACGAGGCCCTCGAACGTGCGGAGCATCAAGCGCACGTTGAGCACGCACGGGCTCTGCGCGAACTACAACAGCGCAACATCGATGGTGGCAATGGCCAGCACTAGGCCTGCAGCACGCGTGTAAACGGGGTTCCAGCGATTCGCTGGGACCCCGTTCGCGTGGCCCCTCCTGCACACCTTCCCCACTAACGGGACATACTCATAGGACGTTTCCTATGAGTATGTCCCGCTATGGGTGAGTCTGCCTCGATGTTTCCGCGCAGCTGGCCGGAGGCTCACCCGCCCGGGTATTCGTACGTGTTTGCCGGTGCTTCGATAGCGCGGACCCCCGTGACCCGCAGATGCGGCACATACCCATTCGACGCGGTCGCACTGCCCGGTGTTACTTCACCGCGTACTTCGAACCACGCGTGGTCGTTGGCTGCCTCGAGGATTGTCCCGCGCACGTCGCTCAAGCGGACGCTCACGAGCCTGGCGTCTGCGGCGCAGCAAATGATGCTGACACGACCCAATAACGGCTCTGGACGCGATTCAGAAGCAGCGAGCCAGAACCCGGTCACCGTTACTTCCCGGCCACTCAGGCTCCTGGTGGTATCGAATGCTGCCCTTCTCGTGATCTCGAGAATGTTCAGCGCCGGAGCCGGTTCGTCCGGCAGCGGGTCGAAAGCAATCGCCGGTGCACTTCGCAGCGATACCTGTTTCGCCGGTCCGCTAGCCGAGGCCATCGTTTCCGGGCCCAGGGGCGGCGGCAGAATGAACAGGAGCAGAAGGACCGGCGCGCCCAGCATCCATGCCGCCCGCCCTGCCCGTCCAGCATTGGGGCTGGTCTGGTCGTGTGAACGCCTAAGCGCACGAAAATCCTGGACCATGCCCGCAAGGGCCAATCCAGCGACGACCACGCCGCTTGCTAATAGAAACGGTCCAAAATCTTCGCGAACGTACCTTACGTGCACGTCAGCGACCACGATCTTTATCAGCACGCAACCGAACAAGAGAAGTAAAGCGTTCTGCATTTCTCGGGTCATGCGTCAGCCCCGAGAAACACCAGACCTGCTGCGCATCCGCAAATAACCGCAATCAGGAACGTGAGCGGCGCGAATCGGCCAGCGAACCCCTTGCCGAACGTGCCGGCTTGCATGGCAATGAGCTTCACATCGACGGCAGGCCCGACAACAAGAAAGACTAGGCGTGGCAAGAGTGGCATCATCGTCAGACTTGCCGCGACGAACGCGTCCGCTTCGGAACACAGTGCGAGCAGAACGGCCAGCGCCGCCATCACTAGCACTCCAATCAGCAGGTTCCCCGCGATGTGGTCGTAGACCCGGTCGGGGACGAAGACCCGCAGAGCCGCTGCGATTGCGGCGCCAAGCGCGAGGAAGGCACCTGCCTGAATGAGGTCATGGCGAGCGGCAGAGCTGAAGGTGTGAAAACGGCCCCCGCGGGGATCATCGTGTGAGCATCCTGGGGCGGCTGCGCTGCGTGCGCTTTTCATCCAGTTGGGCTTGGCGATGGCCATCCACACCCAGCCAACAATCAGCGCAGTGGCGAGGGAGCCCGCGAATCGCGCTGCCACCATCTCGGGATACCCCGTGAATGCCACCGCAGTCGATACAAGGACAACAGGGTTGATTGCGGGCGCCGACAACATGAAGGTCAGCGCGACCGCACTGGGAGCCCCTTGGTCGATCAGGCGGCGCGCGACAGGCACTGAACCACATTCACAGCCCGGCAGCGCCAGACCGGCCATTCCGGCAGCTCCCACCGCGGCGTGCCGCTGACGGGGCAAAATTCGCTGGAGGATTTGCGGAGACGCGAACGTCGCAATGCTCGCGCTGAGCAGAACTCCCACGATCAGGAATGGCGTCGCCTGCACGAAGACCGCAACAAACACGGTGAGCGCGGCGAGGACCCGAGGACTGCCGGCAAACAGACCGGCGATCCACTCATGTGCGGCGAGCAGTGCGAGCAATGCCGCCGCGAACATGTACAGCGACCTGAACCGAACGTTGCCCGACTGTTCGCGGTCCCCCATAGAGACGGCAAATCCGCCCTGGGCCGAAACTCTGCTCCAGGGCGGATTGTGCTGCTGATCAGTGCTGCTCAGGACCGAGGTGGTATTCGAAGACCAAACCGGCGGTAGCAACGAGAATAGCGACTACGCCAGCTGCAACCACCCACCACTGGACGAAAGCGAACCCAACGGCGGTGACCGCCGCCGCTAGTCCCAGGATTAGCGGCCAGAAGCTGTGAGGCGGGAAGAATCCGAGGTCGCCGGAGCCATCCTGAATGTCAGCTTCGTCATAGTCTTCCGGCCGCGTGTCGATGCGGCGAGCAACGAAGCGGAAGTACGTGCCCACGATCAATGTGAGGCCCGCGGAGAGGGCAATCGCTGTAATGCCGACCCACTCGAGACCTGCACGGGAAATATTGGTGAACACCACGTAAATGATGCCCACGATGATGAAGAAAACCGTCAACAGCTCGAAGAGCTTCGCTTCGATCTTCATGTCAGTATTCGTCCTCGCTCGGGATGGTCAGCGTCAGTTCTCGGCCCTAAACGGGATGGCGGTCTGGACCTCACGCCGGGTCTCGAACGGAACCGTCGTGATGGAAACGGGCTCTTCACCGATCGCTGCGAGCGCTTCGGCGTTCGAGAGACCCTCGCCACCGTCTTCAACCGGCTTGCGCAACTCGATGTACTCGGCGAACCGCTCAGGGCTGACGGCACGCACCTCGAAGTTCATCATCGCGTGGTAGGTGCCGCACATTTCCGCGCACCGGCCAACGAACGCGCCTTCCCTTTCGATCTCGCTGATCTGGAACGAGTTGTCAGAGTGGTTCTCGATCGGGTTCGGGAGTACATCGCGTTTGAAGAGGAACTCTGGCACCCAGAAGGAGTGGATTACGTCCGACGAGTTCAGGACGAATTCGATGCGACGGTTAGTCGGGAGAACCAGTACCGGGATCTCCTCGCTCGAACCCACTGTCTCGATCTTGTTGTACTGGAGGTAGGACAGGTCGCGCTTCGCCGTGCCGTGGATCGGACCGTAGTCTTCTTCCTGCTCGTCAGCTTCTTGTCCGGCCGCGATGACCTGCGGCGTTTCCAGATCTTCCCCATCATAGGAAGGGGTGCCGTCCTGCATGTCGATCGTCCGGTACCCGAACTTCCAGTTCCACTGGTACGCCGTGACATCTACGACAACCTCGGCCTGGCCATGTTCCTTGTCGTTCACGAAATTCTGCACTACTACGGTGAAGTAGAACAGGACCGCGATGATCACGAATGGAACGGCCGTGTAGAGGAGTTCTAGCGGCACGTTGTAGGCAGTCTGCCTCGGGAAATCGGGGGAATCCTTCTTTTTACGGTGGAACGCGACCGTCCAGAATGTCAGGCCCCACACCAACACGCCCATTACAAGAGCAGCGACCACCGACCAAGTCCACAATTCACGCATCATCTCGGCCTGCGGGGTTACCCCGGATGGCCAGCCGAATCGCAGAACAGCATTGTCAATGGAGCAGCCCGAAAGGAGCACGGCAGCGAAACCGAGAGTCGCCGCTAGCCCAGTCCGCCGCGCAATCCGACGCTGACTACCGTGTGCCACGTTCACGCCTTCCTGGTTGCCACACCTACTGCGGACCCGTCCACATTCTGAGTCCGAATACTACGCAGCGTAAACCACGCCGTTGGCGGCGGCGCGCTCGGGTCGCCCCATCTGTGACCAACGTTTGCGGCATACTCCCTTTCGGAAGTGTTGCCCCGCTACAGGAGGCCGACTGGTCCCTGGATCCGCGAATTGAGGTGCTGAGCGCTGTGTGTGGCCTGCTTGGAATTCTGACTGCCGACCGAAACGCGGCAGCGATCGCACCTGAACTGGGCGAAGCGGTGCATTGCATGCGTCACCGCGGGCCTGATGAATCGGGAACGTGGCACGACGACGATGTCGCTTACGGCTTCAACCGCCTCGCGATCATCGATATCGCGCACTCACATCAGCCGCTCCGCTGGGGCCCGGCCGGTAACCCCGAGCGGTACGCACTTACCTTCAATGGTGAGATCTACAACTACCTCGAGCTTCGCGAGGAACTGCGCCGTGATCACGACGCGGTCTTCCAGACCGAGGGTGACAGTGAGACCATTGTTGCCGCGTTCCACTACTGGGGTGCCCACGCTGTGCGCCGGTTGCGCGGAATGTTCGCATTCGCGGTGTGGGATACCGAGAAGCGTGAACTCTTCATCGCGCGCGACCCGTTCGGAATCAAACCCCTCTTCATCGCCCATGGCGCGGGTGGTTTCGGATTCGCAAGCGAAAAGAAGAGTCTCCTCGAGGCTGCTGACCTGCTCGGTATCGACTTGAGCATCGATCCCCGCGCAACTGAGCACTACTTGGTGCTGCAATACGTCCCGGAGCCGGAGACGCTGCACACGGGCATCAGACGGCTCGAATCCGGCTCGTACGCCTGGATCCGGCCCGGCGGTGAACCCGAGATCACCCGGTACTTCACGCCGCGGTTCCCAGTGGTTCCGTTCGTGCGCGGCAAAAGCGAGGCACAGAAACGGTACAACGAGATCGCGCGCGTTCTCGAGGACTCTGTCGCGAAGCACATGCGCGCCGATGTCACCGTCGGATCGTTTCTGTCCGGTGGGATCGACTCGACGGCGATCGCCGCACTCGCGATTCGCCACAATCCGGACCTGATCACGTTCACCACCGGTTTCCAGCGCGAAGGTTATTCCGAAGTGGATGTCGCGGCCGAATCGGCGGAAGCGATCGGCGCGCGCCACGTGGTGAAGATCGTGGGGCCCGAAGAGTTCGCCCAAGCAATCCCAGAGATTGTTTGGTACCTCGACGACCCAGTCGCTGACCCGGCCCTCGTTCCGCTCTACTTCGTCGCCAGAGAAGCCCGCAAGCACGTCAAGGTCGTTCTCTCGGGCGAAGGCGCGGACGAACTCTTTGGCGGCTACACCATCTACCGAGAACCGCTATCGTTGCGCCCATTCAGCGCACTCACCCCGGGGATGCGCCGAGCAGCGTCGCGGATGTCAGACCGACTTCCCGAGGGCCGGCGCGGGAAAAGCTTGCTTCAGCGGGGTTCTCAGACCCTCGAAGAGCGCTATTACGGGAATGCTCGCAGCTTCCAGGACGCGCACTTGCGTTCTGTGCTTCGCGACTTCCATCCGGAGTGGACGCATATGGACGTCACGGCACCAATCTACGCACAGTCAGAGGGCTGGGACCCTGTCGCACGGATGCAGCATGTGGATCTCTTCACCTGGCTGCGCGGAGACATTCTCGTCAAGGCCGACAAGATGACGATGGCCAATTCCCTCGAGTTGCGCGTGCCATTCCTTGATCCCGAAGTCTTCAAGGTTGCTGAACGAATCCCATATAAGCAGAAGATCACGCGCGACACGACCAAATACGCGTTGCGTCAGGCTCTCGAGGGAATCGTTCCTCCACACGTGCTTCATCGCGACAAACTCGGTTTCCCAGTTCCGATCCGTCACTGGCTGCGCGGCCCCGAACTGTATGAGTGGGCGCGTAGCCAGATCGCGGAGTCAGGTGCTGACCACATTCTCAACCTGCAAGCTGTTGGCCAGATGCTGGAAGAACACCGTTCAGGGATTGCTGACCACAGTCGACGGTTGTGGACCCTTATTACGTTCATGGTGTGGCACGGGATCTTCGTCGAGAAGCGGATCAAGCCGCAGATCCAGGACCACCAGTACCCGGTGACGCTCTAAGCGTGTCCGCCCCTACGCGCTGGCACCGATGGGCAGGACTTCGCCGATCTCTGCGGCGGCGTCCTGCCCGTACGCGCCAGCGAGCCGGGCGAGAGCTTCGTCACGGTTCCAGCTCCACTCCTGGGTTCCGACGGTTTCCAGGACGAGGACAGCCACGAGACAGCCAAGCTGAGCGGACCGTTCAAACCCGAGGCCGGCTACTCGTCCGGTCAGGAATCCCGCACGGAAAGCATCACCGACACCGGTCGGATCAACCCGCTTGAGTTCGGGCACGACATCGACGTGGATCCGCTCGCCGCCCGAAGGCATGATCTCGACACCTCCGGCGCCCAGCGTTGTCACCCGAACGTCGACCTGGGAGGAGACGTCTTCTGCGGTCAGTCCAGTCTTCTGGAGAAGCAAACCCCACTCGTACTCGTTCGTGAAGAGATATGCGGCGCCTTTGATGAGGTGCCGAGCCGCGGCTCCGTCAATTCGCGCGAGCTGCTGCGACGGATCCGCGGCGAAGGGAAGACCCAGCTTGCGGCACTCGTCGGTGTGCACTCCCATAGCTTCGGGGTCATTTGCACCGATTAGCACCATATCGATTGACGGGTTCTGGCGAACGACGTCAGCGATCGACGTGTCTTTCGCCTCGGACATCGCACCCGGATAGAAAGACGCGATCTGGGCCATATCGAGGTCTGTAGTGCACACGAATCGCGCGGTATGCGCGGTCTTCGAGAGCGAGACACCGGCGCAATCGACACCATGGGATTCCAGCCACTCGCGGTACTCAGCGAAGTCACCGCCTGCCGCGCCTACTAGCACCGGTGATCCGCCCAGCATTCCGATCGCGTACGCGATATTCCCGCCAACACCTCCCCGTCGCACGACGAGATCGTCAACCAGGAAACTGAGCGAAATCTGGTTCAGCTTGTCCGCGACCAGCTGCTCAGAAAACCTCCCCGGAAACGTCATGAGGTGGTCTGTTGCAATCGATCCGCTCACAGCGATCGCCACTGATGATCCCTTTCCATGCCCACGGGTAGATACACGCGAGGTCCTCGCGACGCCTTACGGTACCGCGATGGGCTGATCCGAAGAGAGCACGAATTGCCGGAAAAGCACTCCGGGGCGGTCCGGTTTATTCACCAGACCACCCCGGGTGCGACTTTAGGGGATGCAACTTCGGCGCTGCCTACTGCCGTGGCTCCCCAGCTTGGATCCGACTCAGTTGAATGAGTCCCCGCAGGCGCACGAACCCGTTGCGTTGGGGTTATCGATCGTGAAGCCCTGCTTTTCGATCGAATCCACGAAGTCGATGACCGCGCCGTGAAGGTACGGCTCGCTCATCCGGTCAACGGCGAGTGTGACGCCCTCGAAGTCCAGCGTGTGATCGCCGTCCAGGGTCCTGTCGTCGAAGAACAACTGGTAGCGCAAGCCTGCGCACCCACCTGGCTGCACAGCAATTCGCAGCGAGAGATCCTCGCGCCCCTCCTGCTCGAGCAGCGCCTTTGCCTTCGCAGCTGCAGCCGGAGTCAGCGTCACACCCTGCGTGGCGGTCTCGTTCTGCACAGTCATGCGTTCTCCCTCAGCTTCTACATCATTGCCGTGCCGTGCACATATACCCGTGCTTCCTTAAACGGTACATCCTTCAGGAACATTCCCACAGCTGTGAGCGGCCGTGAAGTCCCTCCTTCTAGTGTGGAAGGCGCCTCAGCGTGCGTAGCGTGACAGAAGCCACGCTACGGCCAAGCCAGTCGTGGTGCGGCCGGCGTGGCACTTGTCGCATCGGGTTTGTCCGGCCCCTTTCATCCAATACCCTGTAGCGCGTGAAGTTCCCCCGACGTGGCAACGAGCAGAATTCCCCGAGCGAGAGCGAGGGCGATGCACAGCACAGTCCCGACGCGAGTGGTGAAAGCTCCGGCCAGACGCGCGGCAACGCGGCTGAGCAGACTGAACGACGCGGATACACACCCGGCAAAGGCCGCCCAACGCCGAAGCGGAATGAGGCCACGCGAGGGAGTCGCGGACCCATCACGCCAGCGCCCATGACGCGTGCCGAGGCACGCGCACGCAAGAAGGCGCTCAAAGCAGCCAAAAAAAATCAGCCGAAGATGAGCAAAGCCGAGAAGAAGCGCGCTGCTGCCGAAACTCGTGCACGGGCGTCAGAGCGACGCGCGCGGATGATGTCCGGCGAAGAGGATTACCTGCTCCCGCGTGACCGCGGTCCAGTTCGGCGGCTGGCACGCAATTTTGTTGACGCCCGACGCAACCTCGCCGGGTTGTTCATGCCACTAGCACTGCTCGTCCTGCTGACGCTCTTCATGCCTCCCGAGCTTCAGGGCGTTATCACACTCGGCATGCTCGTCTTTCTTATCTTCATGATCATCGAAGGCATCATGCTCGGCCGGATGATCAGCAACCGGATCCGGGAACGCTACCCGGACAGCGACGACACCGGCTTCAGCATCGGCTGGTACGCGTTCGTCCGAGCGACACAGGTCCGCAAACTCCGTGTCCCACGCCCGCAGGTCCGGCCAGGGGACGCGGTCTGACCGCCACACGAACGATGGGCCGTGTACTCGTACTAGGTGGCGCGCGTTCCGGCAAGTCCGGCCACAGCGAAGAACTGATCGCGGTGATGGCAAACTCACCAAGCGAGGTGCGATACATCGCTACTTCCCCGCCACGGGTGAACGACCCTGAATGGGAAGAGCGCATCGCGGTGCATCGAGCACGACGAGCGCCGCAGTGGCACACCGTGGAGACTGCCGACGTTGCTATGGAACTGCGCCGCGAACGCGCTGTTCCAACGCTGGTGGATGACCTCGGCACCTGGCTGACAGCGCAGATCGATGCGCGGCAAGCCTGGGACGGTGGCCCCGCGGCGCTCGATGATGTGCTGGACGATCTTGTGTCAGCCGTCTGCGCATACGAAGGGCCACTTGTGATCGTCACGCCGGAGGTCGGGATGGGGATCGTTCCCCCTACGCGCTCTGGTCGGATGTTTCGTGACCTCATCGGGGTGTTGAACAGCCGACTCGCGGAAAAGTGCGAGAAAGTAGTTGTGGTCATAGCGGGAATCCCCTTGCCGCTGAAATGAAGTCAGCGCGAAGTTCAGGAGGAGGACAACGACCGGTGTCAGCCCCAGATGAGCCGGATCCCCGCGTCGTGTTCGATTCGGTCCCCCAGCCTGACCGACCGTCGCGCCGGGCAGCCCAGGACCGCCAGCGCTCGCTGACTAAACCACCTGGTTCTCTCGGGCGGCTCGAAGAGATCGGCGAGTGGGTTGCCGCGTGCCAGGGGCAATGTCCGCCACGCGTGTTCGAGCGCCCGCGAATCGTTGTCTTCGCCGGAGATCACGGCGTCGCCCAAACTGGAGTGTCGGCTTACCCGCCAGAAGTGACCCAGCAGATGGTCCTGAACTTTCTGGCTGGCGGAGCAGCGATCAATGTTCTCGCCAGGGCAGCTGGAGCATCCGTGCGAGTGGAAGACCTGAGCGTTTCCGGTGACACACCTCCTGCGGTCTCCCGGTATAAGGTGCGGCGGTCCTCTGGCCGTATCGACCGTGAGGACGCGCTCACGGAAGAGGAAACGCTAACCGCGATCGCCGCTGGGCGCGTGATCGCCGATAGCGAAATCGATAGCGGCGCGGACCTGCTCATCGCTGGAGACATGGGAATTGGGAACACCACGCCCGCCACCGTCCTCATCGCTTCGCTCACCCGGACTGAGCCAGTGGCGGCTGTGGGGCGCGGCACCGGTATCGACGACGTCACCTGGATGCGGAAAACAGAAGTGATTCGTGATGCGATGCGACGCGCGCGCCCTTCCGTTCGCAACCCCGTCAAACTCCTGCAAACGGCAGCCGGAGCGGACATCGCTGCGATGGCCGGGTTCCTGGCGCAGAGCGCAGTGCGCCGTACGCCCGCGATCCTCGACGGAGTTGTTGTATCAGCGGCAGCAATGGTCGCCGAGGATATGGCTGCTGGAGCACGTGACTGGTGGATTGCCGGGCATCGCTCAACCGAACCGGCGCATACGCTTGCCTTGCGGCAGTTGCAGCTCGAACCGGTAGTGGATTTCCAGATGCGGCTTGGTGAGGGCTCGGGTGCAGCCGTTGCGCTGCCAATTGTCCGGGCAGCCGTCGCGACGCTTGCAGAGATGGCGACTTTCGACGAGGCAGGGGTGAGTGACCGGTGACAGATCGGCGTTCGCGACGTTCGGTGCATGCACCCGAAAGCGCCGCCATCGACGGGATCCGCGCCGCTTTTTCATGGCTGACGGTTCTGCCCGTTCGGGGCCCACGCATCGCGGATCGCCAGGCAGGGAGCTGGGCGATCGCCGCGTCCCCTTTCATCGGCCTAGGGCTCGGCGTCCTGTCGGCTCTCGCGTTGTGGGGTTTGGTTGCCCTTGAAGTTCCCGCGCCACTCGCAGGTATAGCGACCGTCGCACTCCTCGCCCTCCTGACCCGTGGAATGCACCTCGACGGCCTCGCCGACACCGCAGACGGACTTGGAACCTATGGGCCTCCGGAGAAGGCTCAGGCGGTGATGCACAGCGGCAGCTCAGGCCCGTTCGGCGTCGCGACGCTGGTGCTTTGCCTCGGCGCACAAGCATTCGCGCTGGGGACTCTAGCGGAACAAGGGAAGCTCGTAGCAGTCGTCGTAGCGATCGCGACAGCGCGCGTCGCCGTCGTCCTCGCGTGCCGGCCCGGTATCCGTTCCGCGCGCCCGGAAGGTTTCGGCGCTCTGGTCGCGGGAACCCAGTCGTGGGCGATAATCGGAACCTGGCTGATCGCAGCGGTGTTTGTGTCGATCGTCGCCGTGCCTGACCGCCCTTACCAGGGCACGATCGTCATAGCTGTCGCGCTGGTACTGACCTTCTTGTTCACTAATCACTGCGTGCGCCGATTCGGCGGCCTGAACGGCGATGTGCTCGGCGCGGTCCTTGAGTTGACGGTCGTGCTGATCGCGGTGGGGATGCTCGTCGGCGGGTAGCAGGCCTACCCCACCGACTGGCCCACGCGCTATCCCAGCTTCTGCATCCAGCCGCGGGTGTCCGCGAATGTCCCTCTCTGAATGCCCGTCAGGGTGTCGCGAAGCGCAACCGTTACTTCACCGGGGTTGCCATCCGCGATTGCGTACTCCCCACCGGGGTACTTCACGCTGCCGACGGGCGTGATCACCGCCGCAGTGCCACACGCGAAGACCTCGGTGATCTCCCCGCTCTTGGACTTCGTTTCGAGTTCGTCCACAGAAATTTTGCGTTCTTCCACAGGAATCCCGGCATCCGAGGCGAGGTGGATGAGTGAGTCACGTGTGATGCCCGGCAGGAGCGAACCCGACAACTCTGGAGTGATGAGTCGAGCGTCCGCGCCCGACCCGAACACGAAGAACAGGTTCATGCCGCCCATCTCTTCGATATAGCGCCGCTCGATCGCGTCGAGCCAGACCACCTGATCACACCCGTGATCAATCGACTCGGCCTGAGCAAGAAGTGACGCCGCGTAGTTGCCAGCGAACTTCGCTGCACCCGTACCGCCGCGCACCGCACGAACATATTCCGTCGACAGCCAGACGCTCACGGGCCTGATCCCGCCCTTGAAGTAGGCGCCTGCAGGCGAAGCGATCAGCAGATACTTGTATTCCTTCGCAGGCCTTACGCCCAGCCCAGACTCGGTGGCGAACATGTAGGGACGCAGATACAGCGATTCTTCACCGCCCGCCGCAGGGACCCAGGCCCTGTCGACGCCGATCAGTTCCCGCAGCGATTGGAGGAAAAGCTCGTCAGGCAGTTCAGCCATGGCGATGCGCCGCGCCGACGTTCTGAAGCGAGCAGCGTTGGCATCGGGGCGGAAGGATGCAATCGAGCCATCTGGCTGGCGGTATGCTTTCAAACCTTCGAAGATGGCTTGTCCATAGTGCAGCACCATCGCGGCAGGGTCCAGCGTGACCGGACCGTAGGGCAAGATCTGCGGGTCATGCCAGCCTTTTCCCTCGGTGTAATCGATACTGACCATGTGATCGGTGAAGTGCTGACCGAACCCCGGCGATTCGAGCATGTTGTTGCGCTCCTCGTCCGGCAGGGCGGAAGGGTGCGGAACGCGACTGAACTCGGGCAGTGCTGTCATGGGCGAAAATCCTATCGCGAAATCTATTGAGTCTTAGGAACGACAAACGGTGGTCGCACGACAGCGCAGGGCATGTGCCGCCCGCGGACCTCCACCATCACTTCAGCACCTGCATCAACTTCTGCTGTTGCGTCGAGGAGAGCAAGCGCGATTCCGGCTTTCAGGGTAGGGGAAAACGTACCTGAAGTGCAGGTACCAATCACCTGATTTTCGCGAGTGACGGTGAGTCCGGGACGGAGGACACCACGGCCAAGCGCACGCAGTCCCCACATTTGCCGCGGCACGCCTGCGCTCTTTAGTCGCAGTAGCTCGTCACGACCCCAGAACTGAGGCTTCTTCCATCCGACCGCCCAGCCGCAACGCGCTTCCAGCGGATTGATCTCCAGCGAAAGTTCGTGTCCATGAAGCGGGTAACCCATTTCAGTTCGGAGAGTGTCCCGAGCCCCGAGGCCAGCTGCTTGGCCGCCTCGCTGTGCGATGCAATCGACCAGGCGAGTAAGCGCATCCGCCGCGCTTTCCCAGGGAACAAGCAGTTCATATCCGAGCTCACCTGTGTACCCAGTGCGGCAAACACGGACCACGGTCCCCGCCAAGGCCGACCATCTGGCGTCCTCAAACGCCATGTATGCCATGTCTGTCGGCAGGCCCTCAGCAAGTAACACTTCACGCGACTGCGGTCCCTGCACGGCGAAAATCGCGAAAGCTCGATGCTGATCGTCAACGGTGACTCCGGCAGGCGCCTTCGCGGCGAGACGCCGCGCAACCTCCGCGGAGTTCGCGGCATTGGGAATAAGAAAGACCTCGCTCTCACTGACGAGATAGGCGATCAGGTCATCTACAACCCCGCCTTCCTCGGTGAGACACAACGTGTATTGCGCTTTGCCTGGACTAGCGCGGCGCAGATCATTCGACAGGCTGTTGTTCACGAATTCTGCCGCCCCCTCCCCGGACACCAGAACTTTCCCGAGGTGACTGACATCGAAGATGCCCACATGCTCGCGTACGGCCGTGTGCTCCCCGACCACGCCTTGATAAGAGACAGGCATCTCCCAGCCTGCAAATGGCGCGAATGTCGCACCGAGGCTCGCATGTACTGCGTGGGCTGGGCTGCGCATAGGGGCTGTGTCACTCGGGGCAAGTGAAGCAGGGGGAACGGATTCCGATGTCACCGGACTAACGCTAGCCGGCGCGCGTAGCGGTAGCCTCGAACCGCAAGAGTGTGTGAGGCATCAAAACATCCCCATGTGGTCGCAGAAAGCGGAAGTGAGGAGTCCCTTGAGCGCGGATCGTAAGTCACGCCAGCTCGGACCGGAGATCAAGCTCGCAGGCAAGATCGGCAAACGCCATGAAGTGGTCATAATCGGCGTCTGGAAAGGCGAAGACGGCCCCGTCGTGGATGACGCCGCTGGAGCTTTTGACGAGTCGACACGTGAACTGCTGTCTGGACAGCTACTCACCGCCGGTGCCACCGGCAAGGCAGACGAGCTGACTCGAATCCCGGCTCCCACACCCATTCGGGCATCAAGCGTTCTGTCTGTCGGCCTGGGGGCAGCGCCGGATGACGGTGCCGTCGACGCGGAACGGCTGCGCCGCGCAGCTGGCGTCGCCGCGCGCTCGCTCGCGGGAGTGCAGAGCTCGGCGTGCACCCTAGGCAGCCTCAACCTGGGCGCCGCAGTGGAGGGCCTCTTCCTTGGCGGCTACGCATTCACTGAGTTCAAATCACCCAAGTCGCGACCGGGGCCGGAGTCCGCGCCCCTGGCAAGCGCGGACATGATCGTTCCGAATCCGAAATCGAAAACCTCGCAACGCACCCTTGAACGCTCCGTCGCGATTGCCGAAGCTGTCGCGACGGCGCGCGATTTCGTCAACACTCCCCCAAGCCACCTTTTTCCTGGCGAGTTCGCCGACCGCGCACGGATACTCGGTGAAGCCGCTGGACTCGCAGTCGAGGTGCTTGACGAGACTGAACTCGCGGACGGCGGTTACGGAGGGATTGTCGGCGTTGGGCAAGGGTCCTCACGGCCGCCCCGGCTGGTCCGCCTAACACACCATGGTGCAGCCAAGAAGGGCACGAAAACTGTTGCGCTCGTTGGGAAGGGCATCACGTTCGATACCGGTGGCATCTCCATTAAGCCGGCGGCGAACATGGAGAACATGACGTCCGATATGGCCGGGGCGGCGGCCGTCATCGCCACGGTTGTTCTTGCCTCAAGGCTCGAACTTCCGTTGACGGTCATCGCCACGGTCCCCATGGCAGAGAACATGCCTTCGGGCACAGCCCAACGGCCCGGTGACGTGATCACACACTACGGAGGCACCACCGTCGAAGTTCTGAACACCGATGCCGAAGGCCGACTTGTCCTTGCGGACGCACTGGTTCGCGCCGGCGAGGACAACCCCGATTACGTCATCGATACCGCCACGCTCACAGGTGCGCAGATGGTGGCGCTCGGGAATCGCACGCCCGGCGTCATGGGAACCGACGAGTTCCGAGACCGCGTCGCGGGGCTTTCTCAGCAAGTGGGAGAAAACGGGTGGGCGATGCCCCTTCCGCCGGAGCTTCGCCGAGACCTTGATTCGAAGGTCGCCGATCTCGCCAACGTCACAAACCACCGCTGGGGCGGCATGCTCTCAGCAGGCCTATTCCTCAAGGAATTCGTTCCGGAAGGCGCCGAATGGGCGCACATCGACATCGCAGGGCCCGCCTACAACACAAGCGGACCATGGGGCTATACAAGTAAGGGCGGTACCGGCGTTCCCGTTCGCACACTCCTTGCAGTTCTCGAGGATATCGCCGCCAACGGGTAGCTGTAGAACCAACTGGCGATGCGTCAGTAGGGCTGCTGATCCCGCTTGATCTGTTCCCTGCGCTGCAGAATCCGCTGACGCTCGTCGTACTCCCTCATGCGCTGGGGGTAGCCGGTCTTTTGCACGTCGTAGATCGGCACGCTCAAGCGTTCACCCAGCTTGCGCGCGGTTTTCGCGTCACCAACGCGACGCCGGGTCCATTCCCCATCTTTTGCGATAAGTACGACTGACAGCTGGTTGACGAACGTCTCAGGTTCAACGAATGCTTCCACGCCTTTGCGCTCAGCAACCCAAGCTTCAAGGTGCGCTACGTCGGTGTCAGACATTCCGCGCAGCCGGGCCCCAGTTCCCACGCCGCCGCTGCCACCGAAGGATCGGCGCATCCGTTCGAAGATTCCCATAACTCGATGCTGCCAGGAATCCGACGGAAGTCCCACTTGGGACATTTGACTGCGACCGTTTTCTGCGGAAACCGGACATCTCAGCCTCACCGATCGGTGCGAGCACTCGAATTAACTTTGGTGAAATGGCCCCTGCGCGCGCGGTGACCGTTCAGTGATGCAAGGATGGCATACAGCAGCGAAAACATTCGCGTCACCCGTAGAAGGTTTCGCTGCTAAAGCAGTATCTCGTGCAACTGGCCCCACAAGGTCAGCGCCACAAGCACAATAGAACCGACTAGAACCGAATACGTCGTCTCGCTACACCACGGCGGGCCGACGCGCCAACAACCCAACGAGCGCCGAGGAGTCGAAGGATAATGGCCTTCTCCGTTCAAATGCCCGCCCTAGGTGAAAGCGTGAGTGAGGGAACCGTCACGCGATGGCTCAAGCAAGAAGGCGATACCGTCGAGGTCGACGAGCCCTTACTTGAGGTCTCCACCGATAAAGTTGACACCGAAATTCCTTCGCCTGCGGCTGGCGTTCTGAGCAAGATCATCGCAAACGAGGACGACGTCGTAGAGATCGGCGGTGAACTCGCCGTCATCAGTGAAGATGGCGAAACCGACGAGAGCGACTCCGGTGGTGACGACGAGTCCAGCGCCGATGAGTCCAGCACCGACGAAGCCGACACCGACGAAGCCAGCTCCGAGGAGTCCGATTCCGAGCCTGCCGACGCAGATGAACTCGCCGAGAAGTCGGAAGAAACCGAAGACTCCCCTGCCCAGGAGGAAGAATCAACCGGGGATTCCTCGGGAACTCAGGTCACTATGCCCGCTCTCGGTGAGTCAGTCACCGAGGGGACAGTCACTCGATGGCTGAAAGCTGTCGGGGACGAAGTCGAGATGGACGAGCCGCTTCTCGAGGTTTCGACAGACAAGGTCGACACCGAGATTCCCTCGCCAGTTGCTGGCACGCTACTCGAGATCACAGCCGAGGAAGACGAGGTTGTCGAGGTCGGTGGCCAGCTCGCGGTGATCGGCAGTGGCAAGCCTGAGCCGAGCGAGAAGAAATCAGAAAAGAAGGCCGAACCCGAGCCGGAGCCCGAGCCCGAGCCCGAGCCCGAGCCCGAGCCGGAGCCGAAGGCAGAATCAAAGTCCAAGCCGGAGAAGAAGCCGGAGCCGAAGGCAGAATCAAAGTCCAAGCCGGAAAAGAAGCCCGAGCCGAAGGCAGAGTCAAAGCCCGCTTCCGGGGCAACGCCGTACGTCACGCCACTCGTGCGAAAGCTCGCTTCGGAACACAAGATTGACCTTTCGACTATCGAGGGCTCCGGGGTAGGCGGCCGTATCCGCAAGGAAGACGTACTTGCCGCGGCGGAATCTGCTAAGTCAACGAAAGACAAGGCGCCTGCTACTTCCGGAGAGAAGAAAGATCGCACCCCGGCAGGGGTCCGCCCTGAACTCGCAGAACTGCGTGGCACGGTACAGAAGGCCAACCGAATCCGTCAGATCACTGCGGTAAAGACCCGTGAGTCGCTCCAGACAACAGCTCAGCTGACGCAGACCCACGAAGTCGATCTGACCCGCGTCGCAGCGCTGCGCGCAGCGAATAAGTCAGCGTTCAAGGATCGCCACGGAGTCAACCTGACTTTCCTGCCGTTCTTCGCGAAAGCTGTGGTCGAAGCACTCAAGCTTCATCCGAACATCAACGCGAGTTACGACGAGGATGCCAAGGAGATCACCTACCACGGCAGCGAACACCTCGGAATCGCGGTCGACACGCCGAACGGTCTGCTCTCGCCGGTCATCCACAATGCGGGCGACATGTCTATCGCAGAACTGGCTCAAGCGATCAACGACATCGCATCCCGGGCGCGGACCGGGGGCCTGAAGCCAGACGAACTCACCGGCGGCACGTTTACTGTCACAAATATCGGCAGCAACGGAGCGCTATTCGATACACCGATCCTCGTTCCGCCACAAGCGGCGATGCTGGGTACCGGTGCAATCGTCAAGCGTCCGATCGTTGCCCGTGATGCCGATGGAAACGACGTGATCGCCATTCGCTCGATGGCGTTCCTGCCGCTGACATACGATCATCGTCTTGTTGACGGCGCCGACGCGGGCCGGTTCTTGACAACGATCAAGCAGCGGCTCGAAGAAGGCGAGTTCGAGGGCGACCTCGACCTCTGACTTGAAACTGGCCCCAGGGATATCCCTGGGGCCAGTTCCTTTTATCACCCCTTTGTGGAGGCGTTGCTGCAATGCGAGTAATGATCGCTGGATCCTCTGGTCTGACTGGTACAGCTCTCGTGGAGGCGCTTCGCGCTGACGGTCACACCGCCATCAGGCTCGTACGTCGGCAGCCGACTGGTTCCGACGAAGTTTCTTGGGACCCTGGCCGTGCACTCGACCCTTCCGTCCTCGATGGGTGTGACGCGGTGGTGAACTTGTGCGGCGCGAGTCTTGGAGACAAACGCTGGACCGGCGCGTACAAGCAAGAGCTGCGTGATAGCCGCATCGAGCCGACTGAGGTGCTGGCTGAGGCGGCCGCGAAAGCTGGCGTGCCAGTCATGATCAGCGCGAGTGCCGTCGGGTACTACGGTGACACTGGTGACAAGGAGGCCGACGAATCCGCACCACCCGGTGAAGGTTTTCTCGCTACCCTTTGCCAGGACTGGGAGAAGGCATCAGCGCCAGCCGAACGCGCTGGCGTGCGTGTCGCCAACATCCGCACTGGGCTCGTGCTCGCACCCAAAGGCGGTATCCTCACCCGCCTGCAACCCATCTATCGTTTTGCGCTCGGCGGAAGGCTTGGAGACGGGCGACAGTACTTTCCCTGGATCTCGCTGACTGATCATGTGCGCGCGATGATGTTCCTCATCAGCAATTCGGAAATGTCGGGTCCTGTCAACCTGACTGGGCCCGCTCCCGTCACGAACGCAGAGTTCAATACCGCGATGGCCCGAGCGATACGTCGGCCCGCGCCCTGGGTTGTCCCTGGCTTCATGCTGAAGCTGATCGTCGGTGAGTTCGCTGAGGAAGCGATTCTCGCCGGACAGCGGGCCATTCCAGCCAAGCTCGAGCGGGCGGGGTTCAGTTTTGAACACAGTACGATCCGAGAAGCGCTCGATGCGGTATTCGATAGTGGCGGCAGTTAGCGTCCGCACCGGTTTGGAGTAGTTTGAAATCATGAGCACACGCAGTGCATCAGCCCGGTTGTCGGTGGATCCGATTGACGTTGTCGACGTCGGCCGCATTGAGTACACGGAGGCGTGGGAGTGGCAGCGGGCGCTTGCTGCGAAACGCGCCGTGGGCGAAGGTCAAGACACGTTGCTCCTGCTCGAACATCCCGCCGTATACACCGCCGGTAAACGTACCCTCCCAGAGGAGCGGCCTACCGACGGAACCCCCGTTATCGACGTCGATCGGGGCGGGAAGATCACATGGCACGGACCGGGACAACTCGTCGGGTACCCGATCGTCCGGCTCGCCGAGCCGATCGATGTGGTGGGCTACGTGCGCAGGCTCGAGGAGGCGCTGATCGAGGTCATCAGTAGCTATGGCATCCACTGCGGACGCATCGACGGCCGCTCCGGTGTCTGGTTGCCAGCGGAAATGGCCCAATCCGAAGATGGCGCTGAAGTGTTCCGGCCGGAACGGAAGATCGCGGCGATTGGCGTCCGTGTCCAGCGCGGCGTGGCACTGCATGGGTTCGCCCTGAATTGCAGCAACGACCTCGGCGCGTTCGACGCGATCATTCCGTGCGGAATCACGGATGCGGGGGTGACGTCCCTATCCGTCGAAACAGGTACGCCAGTCACCGTCCGCGATGTCATCGAGCCGGTAACCAGCGCTGTTGCGCGTGCACTCGACGGTGAACTGGCTGTGGCGGAGCACGAGATCGAACGACTGACGCTCAGCGATTTCCAGGCGAGCATTTTCCAGACGAGTGAACCTGCAGTGCAGGGAATGCCAAAGGTGACGACTTTTACGTTCGGGTGAACGTCCCCCTACTGGCGATCCGTCGCCTCACATTGGGGCGTAGCATCGACATCGTGACTATCGCCCCAGAAGGACGGAAGCTACTCCGTATCGAAGCGCGCAACGCTGAAACCCCGATCGAGCGGAAACCAAACTGGATCAAAACCCGCGCCAAAATGGGCCCCGAGTACACCGAACTCAAGGGTCTCGTACGACGTGAGGGCTTGCACACCGTCTGTGAAGAAGCCGGATGCCCCAACATCTTTGAGTGCTGGGAGGATCGCGAAGCGACCTTCCTGATCGGTGGTGATCAATGCACTCGCCGCTGCGACTTCTGCCAGATCGACACCGGCAAACCCGCCGAACTGGACCGGGACGAGCCCCGCCGTGTCGCGGAGAGCGTGCAGGCGATGGGGCTCCGATACTCGACAATTACTGGAGTTGCCCGCGACGATCTTCCGGATGGTGGCGCCTGGCTATACGCAGAAACTGTGCGCCAAATTCACGCCCTCAACCCCGGCACGGGAGTCGAACTTCTGATTCCCGACTTCAACGCCGACCCTGAGCAGCTTGATGAGGTTTTCGGTTCACGGCCGGAGGTACTTGCGCACAATGTCGAAACTGTCCCCCGGGTCTTCCGCCGGATCCGTCCCGCATTCCGCTACCAGCGTTCCCTGGACGTCATCAGTGCCGCACGCGACGTGGGACTGGTCACCAAATCGAACCTGATTCTCGGAATGGGGGAAACACCCGAAGAGGTCTCTGAAGCGTTGCAGGACCTCCGCACCGCGGGCTGTGACATCATCACGATTACGCAGTATCTGCGTCCCTCCCCCCGTCATCATCCGGTCGAACGATGGGTAAAGCCCGAGGAGTTCGTCGCCCATTCTGATACGGCCCGGGATCTCGGCTTCGCTGGCGTCATGGCAGGCCCTCTCGTGCGGTCGTCGTACCGTGCCGGCCGTCTTTACACTCACGCAGTCGCTGAGCGGGGCGAAGAGCTACCCGCGAACCTCACACATCTCGCGGGCGAAGGCACCGCGGCTCAGGAGGCTAGTGCCGTACTTGCCCGCTATGGCGGTTAGCGCCAGTCGGACTGCATGGCGCTCGGCCACGGCAGGGGAAGTATCCTGGGATGTATGGCTAAGGGCTCAGCGGGCAAGGGCAAGCTCGACAAGGCAGAACGCAAGGAACTGAAGGCAACGCGCAGGAAGCGCTCGAAAGAGCGTCGATCTCAGCTGTGGCAGGCCTTCAAGATGCAGCGCAAGGAAGACAAGTGGCTCGTTCCGATCATGGCCGGAACGATCGTGCTCACCACCCTTGTGATGTTTGGTCTGGGCTGGCTCATGAACGCCCAGTGGCTGTTCCTCCCGATGGGTCTGATCCTTGGCGTCCTACTGTCGGTGATCGTGTTCGGCCGACGCGTGACAAAGACGGTCTACAAGAAGGCCGAAGGGCAGACGGGAGCCGCGGCGTGGGCGCTTGACTCCCTCAAGGGTCCGTGGCGGGTCACCAACGCGGTTGCGGGAACCACACACCTCGACGCAGTCCACCGCGTACTTGGCCGTCCTGGCATCATCCTCGTCGGAGAGGGTGCGCCCCACCGCGTGAAGAGCCTTCTTACTCAGGAAAAGAAGCGTGTTTCACGCCTGGTCGGCGACACTCCGATCTACGAGATCATCGTTGGCAATGAGGCCGACCAGATTCCGCTGCCGAAGTTGCAGAAAGCAATGAATCGGCTGCCGAAGAACATCACGCGCAAGCAGATGGATTCACTTGAGCAGCGGCTGGCGGCAATCGCATCACGCACCAGTGGGCCAGCGATGCCCCATGGCCCGGTGCCTGGCGGCGGCAAGATGAAGAGCGTGCAGCGCACCATCAAACGCCGCTAGCGCGCACCCGTTCTCAACGTGTGCGGACGATTGCCGTTCCGGTCAGCCTGTCATGCAGTCCCCTCCCGTCGCGATCCCAGATCGCGGCGGGAATCAGCAGCGACACCAGGAACGCGCGGAGGACGGAGCGCCACAACCCCACCGGCGCGGCCCTATCTACTCGTTGAACACGCAGTCCGAACAGTGCTTGTCCCGGCGTGAACGAGAAGAAGAGCACCGCGAAAATCGCCACCATGAACCACACCAGCAGGCTCCAGTTGCGGGGCGGTTCGGGAAAAGTGAAGATGGCAGCGACGCCCGCCGCCATGAAGATGTCAGCAAAGAAGGCACCACTGCGTCGCAGCCAGGTGGGCAGTGAGCCAGGCCCATCCTCGGGCAGCCCGAGTGCTTCACCTTTGTACTTGGACTCGCCGTCCAACTCACCTTTCGGGAGAGCTGCCGACGGGCCGTAGAGCCATGAGCCTGTAATCCTGGACATGGCTTCTAGGATAGTTCTGACCTTGCCGGTTCCCCACATCTGGATTCAGGCGCGATACGGAACACAGTGCATCCGAATCGCAACCCTCGCCTGAATCGGTAACACGTGTGAAACACTGGGGTGACCGCTGGGCAACACCAAGTCCATACGGTTTTCTCGAGAATCCCGCGTAATCAAACTGTCTGAGCGGGGCCCGACTGAAGGAGCAGACGAGTGGCGTTTTCCAATGCCGAAGAAGTCTTCAAGTTCATTGCCGATGAAAATGTCGAATACGTCGACGTCCGTTTCTGTGACCTCCCGGGTGTGCAGCAGCACTTCTCAATCCCGGCGTCCGCATTCAACCAGGATGTGATCGACGACGGTCTTGCGTTCGACGGCTCATCGGTTCGCGGCTTCCAGTCGATTCACGAGTCTGACATGCTGCTCCTCCCGGACGTGACCACGGCAGGTATTGACCCGTTCCGCGCTGCGAAGACGCTGAACGTTGTCTTCTCTGTGCACGACCCGTTCACGCGCGAGGCGTACAGCCGTGACCCGCGTAACGTGGCACGCAAAGCTGAGGCGTACCTGGCCAGCACCGGAATCGCCGATACCGCGTTCTTCGGCGCGGAAGCTGAGTTCTACCTGTTCGACTCGGTCCGTTTCGATTCGCAGGCCAACGGCACATTCTACGAAATCGACTCTGAGTCCGGCTGGTGGAACACCGGCGTTGATCGTGAAGCCGATGGATCACCGAACCGTGGCTACAAGGTGCGCTACAAGGGTGGTTACTTCCCCGTCGCACCGTACGACCACTACGTCGACCTGCGCGACGACATCACCACCAACCTGACCAACGCCGGATTCGAGATCGAGCGCGGCCACCACGAGGTCGGCACCGCGGGCCAGGCTGAGATCAACTACAAGTTCAACACTTTGACTCACGCTGCTGATGACTTGCTGCTCTTCAAGTACATCGTGAAGAACACCGCATGGCAGGGCGGCAAATCAGCGACGTTCATGCCGAAGCCGCTGTTCGGCGATAACGGCTCCGGTATGCACATGCACCAGTCGCTATGGAAAGACGGCAAGCCGTTGTTCCACGACGAGGCTGGCTACGCCGGGCTGTCCGACATGGCCCGCCATTACATCGGCGGCATCCTGCACCACGCTCCGTCGCTGCTCGCGTTCACCAACCCGACGATCAACTCGTACCACCGCCTCGTGCCGGGTTACGAAGCGCCGATCAACCTGGTCTACTCGCAGCGCAACCGTTCTGCGGCTGTCCGAATCCCGATCACGGGCAACAACCCGAAGGCGAAGCGCCTCGAGTTCCGCGCACCTGACAGTTCGGGCAACCCGTACCTCGCTTTCGCGGCGTGCATGATGGCCGGCCTAGATGGCATCCGGAACAAGATTGAACCACCAGCACCGGTGGACAAGGACCTCTACGAACTCCCTCCGGAGGAAGCCAAGGGCATTCCGCAGGCCCCCACCTCACTCGAAGCTGTCATCGACAACCTCGAGCGCGACAACGACTTCCTCACCGAAGGTGGCGTGTTCACCAACGACCTGATCGAGACCTGGATCGCGCTGAAGCGCGAACAGGAAATCGAGCCGGTCCGCCTGCGTCCGCACCCGTACGAGTTCAACCTGTACTACGACGTGTGATCTGACTCGCACTTCCGAAGCCCGCCTGTTCCGTCGAGCAGGCGGGCTTCGCCGTCCTGGCATGTGATGTGACGAAGTCGACCTGGACATGAGCCCCCAGCACCGCTTATTAAGGAAGTACGAAACGCAAATGGGGTGATGAATGCTTTCTCTGGTGCCATTGCGCCGACCTGCGTTCGTCATGCCCGCAGGCAAGCCTGATCAGGCAGATCTCGATTCATTCTCCTTGGGCATCCGCACCAGGCCTTCGGCACAGAGCCAGTATCCTTGGGGCATGGTGATAGTCGACGTCGCGCTCTTGCCCGTCCGGGTAGGCATCATTGGTGCTCGGGTCACTGTCATGGCAAGCCAGTGGGTGCGGCCGGATGGCCCGATCCGCCGGGACAACGGTCTTCTCGATATGGCAGACGTGGTGGTCGGGAAACGCGGTGTGGCTGATCAACTCTTCGCTCTGCTCGCAAATCCTTATGGTCCTGTAGCCCTTCTGCGGGCTATCACTTCAGCGACCGCACCTGACCGTCCCCTCGGGCAGGCTCTCGAGCGTGGCGGCATGATCGAGCACGTGTTCGACCACAATGGCCTGATCGACAAAGTATTTCAGTCCGGTGGTTTTGTTGAGCGGGTTCTCACCGAGAATGGACTCGCGGAACGTATGGTCCACCTGATGGAGAATCTGGTCGCCATCGCGCCGGCGATCGACGGTCTTCAGGAGCCGCTGGCCCGTATTGAGTCCGCGTCGCGATACATCACGGATGCGGCCGAGCCGATCACCGACATGGCGGGGAGGTTCCCGCGCCCACGCTTCCCCCGGGTTGCTCGTGCCAACGCGAGCGAGGTCGTTGAGGGCGAGGCTGCACCGCAGCGGTCAACCCAAAAGGCATCAATACCCAAGGTGACCAGCAAGAAGAACTCCCGCTAGTTCACTGGTTACTGCCGAAGACCCGTTCGACTACTCCTCGTGCCCGGCGGGTGATGCGACGGTAGTGTTCTATGAAACCACCCGGATCACCGTCCCAGCCTGCGATGTAGGCCACAGCTGTGAGCACCGGTCCAGTACCGGGCAGTTGATCTGACGGTTTACCCCGGGCGAGCACAAGCGCGTTGCGTGCCTTTGTTGCAGTGATCCAGGCGTCACGCAGTAGTCCGGTATCGCTTTCCGAAAGCACCCCCTCCGCAGCGATCGCATCCAGCGACTTCAGAGTCGACGTGTTCCGCATGCTCGTCACTTCGTGTGCGTAGCGCAATTGGAGCAGCTGCACGGTCCATTCCACGTCGGATAGACCGCCTCTGCCCAGCTTCGTGTGGGTCGCGGGATCGGCGCCGCGGGGCAAACGTTCTGAATCGACGCGCGCCTTGATACGACGGATCTCCCGGACAGATTTTTCCGACATTCCACCCTCGGGATACCGCGACTTGTCTGCCATGTGCAGGAAGTCGATCCCCAGTTCGGGGTCTCCCGCTACCTGATGTGCCCGCAAGAGCGCTTGCACTTCCCACGGCTGCGCCCACTGTGCGTAGTACGCATCGTATGCGGCAAGTGTCCGGACCATTGGCCCGCTGCGCCCTTCGGGACGGAGGTTCGTATCAACTTCGAGCGGAGGGTCAACGCTGGGCGCGCCGAGTTGTTTCCGGATCATCTCGGCGATCTGAGTCGACCACTTCACAGCGGTGGTTTCGTCGGCGCCGGATTCGGGAGTACACACGAAAAGGACGTCCGCATCGGACCCGTAGCCGAGCTCTGCACCGCCCAAACGGCCCATACCGATGACCGCAATTCGCGCGGGAGCTGGCTCGCCACGCTCTTCGACACTGGACTGGATCGCCGCCTTGAGCGCGGATTCCAGCACTGCCACCCAGACCGAGGAAAGCGCCTCACACACTTGGGGGACATCAAGCATGCCGAGGACGTCAGCCGACGCGACGCGTGCCAGTTCCGCGCGCCGCAGCGAGCGCGCCGCCGCAATCGAGCGTTCCGGAGTTGCGTACCGCGCGGACGACGCGAGCAGTCCCTTTGCCACGTCTTCGGGGCACGGCTCGATGAGTCGAGGGCCTGAAGCACCGTCCGCGAACAAACGCAGCACGTCGGGGGCGCGAATAAGCAAGTCGGGAATGTAGGCGGAGGAACCGAGTATCTTCATCAGCCGACGAGCGGCCGCGCCCTCATCGCGAAGGGTGCGCAAGAACCATTCTTTGTCAGTCAGTTCATCGGACATGCGCCGATATGCGAGTAGCCCCGCGTCTGGGTTCGGTGTCTCGCTGAGCCAGTCGAGCAACGTAGGTAGCAGCAGAGCCTGGATTCTGTCGCGCCTCGACAATCCGCCCGAGAGTGCACGGAGATGGCTAAGCGCATTACGCGGCGAGGTGTATCCGAGTGCGGATAGCTGCCTGATTGCCGCGTCCTCGGTGAGACGCATCGCCTCAGTTTCAAGCCGCGAGACGGACTCAAGAAGCGGCCGGTAGAAGAGCTTCGTGTGGATGCGGCGTACGCGGGCGATATTGCGCTTGATCTCCGCTATTAACACGCCCTTTGCGTCAGTCGTGCCGTCCGGGCGCACGTGCGCGGCACGCGCCAGCCAGCGCAGTGCCTCATCGTCGTCAAGGGAGGGCAGGGTGTGTGTGCGCTGCATCCGCTGAATCTGAAGTCGATGTTCAAGTAAGCGGAGAAACTCATACGATGCTGTGAGGTTCGCGGCATCCTCGCGACCTATGTAACCCCCCGCAGCCAGCGCGGTGAGCGCCTCGACCGTCGAGAGCACATGGAGTGAATCGTCCGCCCGGCCATGCACCATTTGCAGAAGCTGAACAGCGAACTCGACATCGCGGAGACCGCCAGCCCCAAGTTTGAGTTCGCGGTCACGGATGTCAGCCGGGATCAGCGACTCCACTCGGCGGCGCATTTTGCGGACGCCGTCGACGAAGTCATCTCGCTCCGATGTGACCCACACCATTGGGTTGAGGGCGTCGATGTACTGCTGACCGAGCACCATGTCACCAGACATCGGCCGAGCCTTGAGCAGGGCCTGAAACTCCCAGGTATGCGCCCATCGCTTGTAGTAAGCGATGTGCGACTCAAGGGTGCGGACAAGCGCACCTGCCTTACCTTCGGGACGCAGGGCCGCGTCGACTTCAAAGAACGCGGCCGATCCGATGCGCATCGTTTCGCTGGCGAGGCGGGTGGCGGCACCGTCTGACGGCTCTGCAACAAATATGACGTCAACGTCGCTTACGTAATTGAGTTCACGCGCGCCGCATTTCCCCATCGCGATAATCGCGAGCCGGATCGGGCAAGGTCCTGCGGGGAACACTGTTGCGACAGCTGCCGACAGCGCCCCGGTGAGTGCCGCGTCGGCGAGCGCGCTTAGATGCCGTACGACTGCCGTGTACGGCAAGACAGGTTCATCCTGCACCGTCGCAGCGAGGTCGGCCGCCGCGAGGATCATCAACTGGTCGCGGTACTCGTTCCGCAACGCGATAATCGCCTTCGGCCCGACTACTTCGGCCCTGAAAATGCTCGACTGGCCTTCGGGAATTCCTTCAACGGTCACGGGCACAGCACCGACCGCAGCGAGCATCCTGGTTGTGAGTTCCTCGTCGGTGGGCAGTGGAATCGACTTCCCCAGGAGGCGGCGCCAGAGTTCAGGCCGCGCGATCAGGTGATCACCAAGCGCGGTTGACGCGCCCAACAGCCCGAAAACGCGCCCACGCAAGCCAGTGTCGTCACGGACCTCGCGGTCGAACTCCTGCCACTCGGACTCAAGTGCGTCCTTCAAGCGGCTCAGCGCGAGTAAAG
Organism: Hoyosella subflava DQS3-9A1; assembly: GCF_000214175.1. Classification (NCBI taxonomy): domain Bacteria; kingdom Bacillati; phylum Actinomycetota; class Actinomycetes; order Mycobacteriales; family Hoyosellaceae; genus Hoyosella; species Hoyosella subflava. The sequence continues at coordinate 1,299,903 of NC_015564.1, read as the reverse complement.
CGAGGTCTGGGTCCGGGGCGCGCGAAAGCGCCCACAGCAAATCCACGTCTTCCTGGCTGTCCCAACCCAGCAGACTGAGCCGGTTCGCCGCGCTGGGGTCGACCATCCCAAGCCTTGCAGGGCCCGGGACTAGAGAACGGCCGAGCGGTGGTCGCACCATAACTGCATTAACCCTTTACAGAGAAAGGTAGGTCTTCAACTCATAGGGTGTGACCTGGGTGCGGTACTGCTCCCATTCCGCGCGCTTGTTGCGGAGGAAGTAGTCGAATACGTGTTCGCCTAGCGCCTCAGCAACAAGTTCCGACTTCTCCATCTCGCGAAGAGCGTGGTCGAGATTTCCTGGAAGCTCCCGATATCCCATCGCACGGCGTTCCGCCCGCGTGAGTGACCAGACGTCGTCCTCGGCCTCAGCCGGCAGTTCGTAACCATGCTCGACGCCGCGCAAGCCCGCTGCGAGGAGGACCGCGAACGTCAAATATGGGTTGCAGGCTGAGTCAGGGCTGCGCACCTCGATACGACGCGACCCCGCCTTATTTGGGGTGTACATGGGGACCCGGACGAGCGCGGACCGGTTCGCCCTGCCCCATGACCCCGCGGTCGGCGCTTCACCACCGTGTATCAACCGCTTATACGAGTTGACCCACTGGTTCGTGACGGCGCTGATCTCGTTCGCGTGGTGGAGAATTCCCGCGATGAACTGCTTCGCGGTATCGGACAATTCCATCGGGTCGTCTGGGTTGAAGAACGCGTTGCTCTCCCCCTCGAACAGACTCATGTGCGTGTGCATGGCGGAGCCAGCGTGCTGACTGAACGGCTTCGGCATGAAGGAGGCATGCACACCCTCGAGCAGGGCGACTTCTTTAACGACGTAACGGAAGGTCATGACGTTGTCGGCCATCGACAGGGCGTCGGCGTAGCGCAGGTCGATTTCCTGCTGGCCCGGCGCTGTCTCATGGTGGCTGAACTCAACCGAAATACCCATCGATTCGAGTGCCTCGATCGCATGGCGGCGGAAGTTGGGGGCAGTGTCGTGAACTGCCTGATCGAAGTAGCCCCCCTTGTCGGCCGGGATCGGCTCCGAACCATCATCCGGCGAATTCTTCAGCAGGAAGAATTCGATCTCGGGATGGACATAGCAGCTGAATCCCAAATCGCCAGCCTTGTTGAGCTGGCGGCGCAAAACGTGCCGCGAATCAGACCACGACGGCGAACCGTCGGGCATCGCGATGTCGCAGAACATGCGAGCGGTATGCGGCTTCCCGTCTTTGTGCACCCACGGCAGAATCTGGAAGGTGGAAGGATCAGGCATCGCAACAGTATCCGCTTCAGACACGCGCGAGAACCCTTCGATGGATGACCCATCGAAGCCAATACCTTCTGTGAAAGCGCCCTCAAGTTCCGCCGGTGCGATCGCCACCGACTTGAGGAAGCCGAGTACGTCGGTAAACCACAGCCGGACGAACCGGATGTCGCGCTCCTCGATCGTGCGGAGCACGAATTCCTTCTGGCGATCCATACGGGCGAGGTTATCACCTAAGGTGGCCCGCCAACCGGGTTCGGCACGGGATGGCGGTGTCTAGCAACGACTCAGATGCGAGCCAGCACTAACACCGCGATCTCAGCACAGGGTGCCCTCCCCTGGCAGTTCCCCCTCGATCAGATATCTCGCCGCGTAATCGTCCACACACTGGATGCCCTGGAAAACCGCAGTATGCGTGTTGCCGCGAAAAGTCAGCAGCGCAGCGCCTAATTGATCAGCGAGTTCAACGCCCGCTTCATAGGGTGTTGCTGGGTCACCCGTGGTCGATACGACGAGCAGCGGGGGCAATTCCTCCGCGATATCGAGCGTTCCCGGTTCACTGGTATGAGGCACGGGCCAGAAGGCGCACATCGACAGTGGTGCGCGTCCAGTGCCGCGGCCGTCATCGAGGAAGGGGGCAGCCTCGCGGTATCTGCGGTCAACCTCGCCAGCGGTCTCGCGGTCAATCTCGGGAGGGCTGTCGACGCAGCGGATGGCATCAAACGCATCATTGCTGTTGTCGTAAAGCCCGTCGTCGCCGCGCCCCTCGTAGATGTCTGCCAGCATTAGCAGGGTGTCACCAAGTCCGTCGGCAAGCTCAGCAAGTCCCGTGCGCAGCGACGGCCAGAACTGCTCCACGTAGAGAGCCTGGACAACCCCCGTGAGGGCATCCTCGTAACTCAAACCGCGCGGGTCAGTCGTCTGCGCCGGTTGCTCGATTAGTGGGTCCACCAACTCGCGAAACTGTGCTACCGCCTGGTCTGGCTCGTCACCGAGTGCGCATTCCCGCTGTGCCGCGCAGTCTTCAGCGAATGCATCGAAGGCGCGCTGGAAGCCCTCCCCTTGCCGAATCACCGATTCGGCCGCTTCTTCCGCGGGATCTACCGCTCCATCCAGGATCATCGCACGGACGTTCGTGGGGAAAGCTTCGGCGTACAACGCTCCGAGATAGGTGGCGTACGAGTACCCGAGGAAGTTGAGTTTCTCGTCCCCGAGTACTGCCCGGACAATATCAAGGTCACGGGCGCCTTCCCGGCTGCCCACGCTCGCGAGTAGCGCCTCCCCTGTTCGTTCGGCGCACAACGCTGCATATCGTTCATTTTCAGCCTCATGCGCGGCGATCCCTTCCGGGCTCATATCCACGCGAACCTGCGCGCGGTGGGCGTCTTTCTCCTGGTCGGTCCGGCACGCGATCGGCGGATACGATGCTCCGACGCCTCGCGGGTCGAGTCCAACGATGTCGAAGCGCTCGATCACGTCCGTGCCGAACAGAGCGGTGGTGATATCGGCGACGGTTTGCACACCGCCAACCCCTGGGCCGCCTGGATTGAGGACGAGAGAACCGATCTTCTGGCCTTCCGCAGCGCGTCGCGCGAGCGCTACATAGGCAACGTTGCCATCCGCGCTCGCGGAGCCGTTCTGGTCGTCTGAGAGGCTGAGGGCGCCTGGATCGCTGTAGTCGACGGGGACCGCGACACGGGCACACGAGAACTCGTACAGCGCGAGGCTCTCGCGAGCGAGGGAATCGACGGCGTAGTCATCGCATGGCCCCCATTCCACGGTTTGCTGGTAATAGCTCGCAAGTTCCGGAGGGAACTCTGTTGGAGTAGCGGGCGCGAATTCCGGCCCTTCTTCATCTCCGGGCCCCGGTCCGGCGCACCCAGCGAGCGCGAATGCTGCAACCACGACGAGAGTGAACCCCCTGCGGGTGAACCGCCCTCTCGCCGCACGCGGGAACCGATGCGCGATCATTCCTCAGATAGTGCCACGCAAGGACGGATGCGGCGGTGAATCTGCCACCTCCCACGATCACGTGATCCCTGCCACACCCTCTGCTCAGGACGGTCTTTGGCTTCGCAGTAGTGGCAGACTGAGGAGAGTCATCACCCAAACCCGGGGACCGCCAACTCGGCCTCGAGGCATGAAGGGAACACGATGTCGGAGACACCTGTGTACGGGTCTGCGGGCCAGCAGCCCAAACGGACGAAAACTCGGATTCACCACTTACAGGCGCTGAAGGAGAAGCACGAGCCGTGGCCAATGCTCACGGCTTACGACTATCCGACCGCGCAGATCTTCGATGATGCGGGAATTCCGGTCCTGCTTGTCGGGGACTCGGCAGCGAACGTGGTGTACGGCTACGACACCACAGTGCCGGTGACTATTGACGAACTCCTCCCACTGGTGCGTGCTGTCGTTCGCGGCGCGCCGAATGCCCTTGTTGTTGCCGACCTGCCTTTCGGTTCGTACGAGGTTTCCGCCGAACAGGCACTCGAAACGTCGATACGCTTTTTGAAAGAAGGCGGCACGCACGCTGTCAAACTCGAAGGTGGCGAGCGTATGGCTCCGAAAATACAGGCGCTGACAGCAGCAGGAATTCCCGTGATGGCGCACATCGGCTTCACTCCGCAGAGTGTGAACAGCCTCGGTGGTTTCCGCGTCCAGGGACGTGGAAGCGGGGCAGATCAGCTCATTGCCGACGCACTTGCAGTACAGGAAGCCGGTGCCTTCTCAGTCGTCATGGAGATGGTCCCAGCGGAACTCGCCTCCGAAGTGACACATAAACTGACAATTCCCACGATCGGGATCGGCGCGGGAAATGAGTGCGACGCACAGGTTCTGGTCTGGCAGGACATGGCGGGACTCAATCGCGGGAAGACCGCGAAATTCGTCCGGCAGTTCGCGGCCGTAGGGAACGAGCTTCTGCGCGCAGCCACAGAATATGCGGACGCGGTGCGCGATCGATCATTCCCCGCACCCGAACACTCTTTTACCAACTAAAAAGCATGCGGCCCTAGGCCCCTTATCGAGTGTTCAGGAGGCACGGTGCCCACGACGACCACATCACGATTGGCCGCGAGAGGTGCAGCCGTGATTGTCACGGCGACGTTCGCGCTCGCTGGTTGTACCGATGCACCGAGCACTGAAACCGCTCCCCCGATGCCCACCGAAACGCCCGCATTCCAGCTTCCTGACGCATCGGCGCTGTGCACCAATCTCGAGGAGCGCGCACAAGAGTTCCGGACCTACACACCCACTATCGGCAAAGTGACGCTGAATGGTCTCGTGGCCAATTGGGCGACGAGCCAGGGCGTGGATCTCCTCGAACTGGCGCGTAATCGTGATGCCGTAGATGTCGCCCTCGAAAATGCGTGTCCAGAAGTACGCGCCTCGATGCTGAGCTACCTCGACATCGATTCGATCGGCTCAGCGATGATTAGCCTTCCAGGGTGACTCGATGGTGACGCAAAGCCGTGAGCGAGAACTCAAGTTCGAGGCTGGGCAGCATGCGGAAATCCCGGAACTCGGCAGCATTCAGGGCGTTGACGCTGTTGCTGACCCAGCCCGCAATACCCTCCACGCGACCTATTTCGACACTGAAGATCTTGCGCTCATCCGGGCTCGCATCACGCTGCGACACCGAACGGGCGGCGGCGACGAGGGGTGGCATGTAAAACTCCCTCCGGCCAAAGGCGCACGTACCGAACTGCACCTGCCACTGACTTCGTTAACAGAGGGCCCGCCTGACGAGCTCCTCGACCTCGTGCGGGTACACATCCGCGACAAGGACGTATCGCCCGTCGCGGAAATCATCAACAACCGGCGCACTTGGCACCTGAGCGACGCTTCGGCCACCGTACTCGCCGAGGTCACTGACGATGACGTGACCGCCCGTTCGCTTCGCAAAGGGCATGAACATACGTCCCGCTGGCGCGAGTGGGAAGCAGAGCTCGCGGGCGGCGACGAGGCGCTACTGCAACGAATCAGGAAGCAACTGCTCGCCGCAGGTGCGCGGGACTCGTTGAGTCCTTCGAAACTCGCGAAAGCCCTTGGCCCACTCCCGGAAGACAGTGCGGCGGAACGCGGCGCCGACTATCCGGCAGGCACTGCCGGGGGCATGACGCTGACATCGCTGCGCAAACACAGAGCGGCCTTCGTGGCCTACGACCCCCGCGTACGCGCCGATGAGCACGACTCGATCCATCAGATGAGAGTTGCGGCCCGGCGTATACGCAGCATCCTCCGTGCCTACCGACGGATATTCGACAGGTCGGCCACCGATCAGATCGAATCAGAACTGAAGTGGATCGCACGCGTGCTCGGCGCAGCGCGGGATGCCGAGGTCATGGAGGACCGACTGCGGACTCTGATCGATGAGCAGCCCGCGGGGAGCATCCCAGCGGAAGTGCGAGACAAGCTGATCAGCAGCCAGCAGAAGGCCTATCAGGACGCTTACCGCGCAGTCACGGATGCGCTCGGCGGCGAGCGGTACTTCCGGCTCCTAGATTCACTTGATGTGCTATTGAGCCCGGGGGTGTTTGACGAGGGTGCGCTCGCTTCAGCTGACGACGCCGTCGGCAGCGCGATCCAGGGGATCTATCGCAAAGCGACGAAAACCGAGAAGGCGTCGCGCGCTGAAGCTGACCCAGATGCTCGTGACCACCTGCTTCACACACTGCGCAAGGAATGTAAACGCATCCGGTACGCGGCCGAACTCGCCTCTCGCGAACACAATTCCAAGAAGGTGAAGAAGAGCGTCAAAAGGGTGCGTAAGGCTGCCGAGATGCTGCAGGAAACTCTAGGAGAGCACCAGGACGGCGTCATCACGCGGGCGCTTCTGACTGAAGCCGCGAACGCAGCTCAGAAGTCCGGTGCGGATTCCGCCGCGTACGAGTTACTTGCCCAGCATGAGCAAGAGCTCGCCGACGCGGCTATGGAGCGCTACCGGGAGCAGTGGCAGGCGCTTCGTCACGAGCTGAAGCGTTTGGGTTAATTCCGCCATTCCTCATCGGACTCGTCCGCAGCGCGATTGCGCTCCTTCGCGATCTCGAGCGCACGCTCGGCAGCCGCGCGGTCCGGGTATGGACCCATGCGATCAAGGCCACGTGATTCTTTGCCCTGCCGCACCGTTCCATCTGTCACGCAGTAGTACCACTGGTCATCATCGCGCATGAATCAAGTGTGCCAGGCTACGGAGAATCCCGGCGGTTACCCAGGAGATTCGGTGAGGCGTGGATACCTTCCGCGCCGCTCGGGTACGCAAATTGTCAGAGTTCACTGGCATCATGCACATGCACTGGGACGGCCAGTGCAGACGGGAGGCACTTGTGGCGTGGATAGGTAATCTGTGGTGGCTCGCAGACGCCTTACGCGAGGAGGGGCTCCGGGTGGTCGAGCAGCCTGACTGGCGGCAGCGTGGGCACGGCGAGTACCGCGACATTCGTGGCGTGATGTGCCATCACACTGCCGGTGGTGGCCCCAACGATTGGCAGGTCGTCCTGAATGGCAGACCTGATCTACCGGGGCCGTTGTCGAACCTTGTGCTCGAAAGAGACGGCACCTATCGCGTCATCGCCTCTGGTGTCTGCTGGCACGCGGGTCGTGGTTCCTGGCCCGGCTGGCCCACAGACAATGCGAACTGGCACGTCATCGGCATTGAAGCGGTGAGCCGAGGCATACCCGACGCGCAGGGCCGCTATGACTGGACTCCAGAACAACTTGACGCGTATGTCCGCGGCTGCGCGGTCCTCGTGCGCCGCGCTGGATTTCCGGTCCGCAACGTCGTCGGACATAAGGAATACAGCTCCGAGGGAAAAATCGACCCTGCGGGTATCGACATGGACGACTTCCGTGCTCAGGTTCAGCAAGTAGTCAACCGGATGAACGCACCCCGCAACCCAGATGACTACCCACTGCCGGAAGGCTACTACTTCGGTCCACTCGAGGGGCCCGTCCAGTCAGTTTCTGGGCTGCACCCATCTGAGCGGCCCGAATGGCGGGAGGCTCTCAAGCACTGGCAGCGAGCTCAGCAGATTCCTGACACGGGAGCATGGGATGCCGCGACCGCAGCGGCTGCGCGGGCTCTGCAAGCCAGGAATGGCTGGAATCCTGATGGACTGATCGGGCCGGGTACGTGGGCTGCTGGTCTTCGCGGACCCGCAGTGCCGCCAACTGACGAGCCGATTCTCGAAGAGGTCGCGCCGGAGATTCCCGAAGGACCCGCCGAGCCAGATACCGAAGAACCAGCGCCCACCGAACCGCAGCCACCGGTAACGACGCCACGAACTGTACTGCGAGAGGTTCTGCAGTGGATTCGGGACCGCCTACCGGTCGGCCGCTGAGCAGAAAGGCACGTAGCTGTGACGGCAGGATTTACCAAGCTGTGCGACCTCACCGGGCCGGGAACGTCAAGTGCCAAGTTTGGCGTAGTCGGCACCGATCTGGGCATTCCTGCTGTGTTGCCGGACCACGAAACGATCGGATGGGTGTTCGGCGACACCTTCGAGGGTACTGGCCCGGGCACGAGGGGCTGGCGGTCCCCAGTGCTGCTGCGTTCCCAACGGGCACACCCGAGCGCGGGAGTGACATTTAATTCCGCTGCCGGTGGGGACTACGCAAAGCGGCTCATTCCGGAAAGCAACACCAACGGTGTCACCTGGCTTCCCGCTGACGTTCTCACACTCGACGGGACCGTCTACCTGTGGGCGATGCGCAACGACGGACTCCACCACGTGACTAAAACCCGCATATTTACGTCCAACGACCATGGTGAGCACTGGTCACCCACGCGAGCGGCGTGGAGCGGGTGGCGGAAAGGCGCCAACATGCAGCTCATCACCTGGGAACGTGGGGGCGATGGGTATGTGTACGCCTTTACTACCGGGTTTCAGCGGAACAAGCCGCTCTACCTCTACCGCGTTGCCGAGTCGTCAGTACTGGACAAGAAAGCGTGGACGCCGTGGGGGTGGACCAAGCGACGCGGCTGGCAGTGGGGGAACAAGGCCACACCTGTCTTGACTGGCCAGTTTGGCGAAATCTCGTTAAGGCGAGTCGCGGACCGGTTCGTCCTCTCCTGGTTCGACGCCGGCAACTACCAAATCCGCGTTGCGATACTCACGCACCCTACGAACAACCTGTACCGCGCACCGACCCGTACCGTCCTCACTGGCACGACCTGGGATGCTGAAGACCACGCCAACGGACGCGTAGCGCAGCTGTATGGCGGATACGTGATCCCCGGATCCTCACTGGAAGATTTGTATCTGGCGGTGAGCCAATGGAACACCGGAACTAACAAGGTTTATAAGACGATGGTGTTCCACGGCGATGCAGGCCCTCCTCGCGGCCAGTCGGCGTGACCACCGGCTGAGTGTGAAAGGACGAGTCAGCCGGTAAGCCGGATTCTGTGCCCCTCGTCCCTGTCTTACGACGAGAGAGGAGTGGCGACCATCCATCTGGGCACACCGTCGCCGGGTACCTCATGCGGCTCACCCGCGGGTTCGGGCGAGCAGCCCTCGAACACCCGCGCAGCCGCACCAAAGCGGTGCGGCCTTCAGCCTTGCTCCGGGCGGGGTTTACCAAGCCAGCCTGGTCACCCAGGCTGCTGGTGCGCTCTTACCGCACCGTTTCACCCTTACCGGCACCGTGCGTGCACAGGTACCGGCGGTTTGTTTTCTGTGGCACTGTCCCGCGGGTCACCCCGGGTTGCTGTTAGCAACCGCCCTGCTCTACGGAGTCCGGACTTTCCTCGGCACAGAGCCTGCCGCCACAATGGCGCTGGTTCTCTGTGACGCGGCCGCCTGGCTGACTCGTCCACTCCAAGGATATCCGGGGGTGCAGCAAAGTGAACGCCCGGTACCACCCGCGCGGCGCGTCAACGCGTGTGCGTGTGGCTTGTGTCGTTGATCAGCCGGACGGCGGCCCCGCCGTCCGGGTAGAACTCCGCGATGCTCAGCGACGCGAGATCGAGGTGCAGCCTGAATAGGAGTGCGGGACCCACATCGAGGGCAATCCGCAGAAGCGTCTTGATTGGGGTGACGTGGGTAACCACGATCACGTTGGCGCCGCTGTACTCGGCGACGAGCTCATCTTTGGCCTTCTGGATGCGCCGGTGAACCTCGTCAAATGGCTCACCACCAGGCGGTGCAACCGAGGTGTCGGTCAACCAGCGCTGAAATAGCTCCGGGTCACGCTCAGCCGCCTCGGCGAAGGTGAGGCCTTCCCACTCCCCGAAGTCCGTCTCGATGAAACCGTCCTGCACGTGTACATCCACGCCTAAGCCCTCGGCTACGGCGTGGGCTGTCTGCTGCGCTCTCGTCAATGGCGACGAGACGACAGCGGCGATGCGTCCGCGCTGACGAGCGAGCCTTTCGGCGGCGAATCGCGCTTGACGGTGTCCTTCTGGTGTGAGTGCATGGTCGCCTCTGCCGGAGTAGCGCCGCTCGATGGAAAGTTGCGTCTGCCCGTGGCGCAGCAGCAGCAGCCGAGTGGGTTTGCCCACAGCTCCCGTCCAGCCGGGTGCCATTTCCTCCGTTTTCGGTGGAGGTTGCTCACCGTTCTCGTTGGCAGCGTCCATCGCCTCATTGGCCAAGCGGTCAGCGTGCGCGTTGTCTGCCCTGGGGACCCAGCGGTACTCAACATGGCTGAACGCTTGCGCAAGCTCAGCCGCACGACGTGCCAGCGGAATCATGTCCGGATGCTTGACCTTCCACCGGCCTGACATCTGCTCGACGACCAGCTTTGAGTCCATGCGGACCTCCGCTTCATGCGCACCGACTTCGGTGGCCGCCTCGAGGCCGGCGATAAGACCGCTGTATTCAGCGACGTTATTGGTGGCGATCCCGATCGCTTGTTTGCGTTCCGCCAGAACGGTGCGGTCGTCAGGGTCGAGAACCACCGCTCCATAGCCCGCTGGCCCCGGGTTCCCTCGCGACCCACCATCCGCTTCGATGATCACGCGCTTCTTCGCATTCGTTGTAGTCAACGCTCCAGTCACCGTGCCTTATCGGCCCGCGCGAACAAGGATCGCGCCGCATTCGGGGCATTGGACCACGCGTTCCGGCGGGGTGGCCTTAATTCGTTCGAGCTCCCCGCGGTCAAGCTCGATACGGCACGCACCGCAGCGGCTGCCTTGGAGTCTGCCAGCGCCGACACTGTGCGAACGTCGTTCATTCTCATACAAGCTAAGAAGTTCTTCGGGAAAGAGCTGTGTGAGCTTCTCGCGATCTGTGTCGCACCGCTTCTCCGCGACATCGAGATCCGCCGTCGCATCCCCGCGTTTACTCCCCGCGGCGTCGAGTTCCTCTTCCGCGTGAGAGAGCCGTGCACCGGCGTGCTTGTAGTTCTCCTCAGCCGCTTCGCGCTGCTCCATGATGTCGAGCAGTTCGTCTTCGAGCAGCGAGCGGCGACGACCGAGAGTGCCGAGTTCATGCTGCAACTCGGATAGCTGTTTCGCGGCCACGGTCCCAGACTGCATGAGGGCGTTGTCGCGCTTCTCCCGCTGGCCCACCTGATCGACCTCACGCTCGAGGCGTTTGATGTCCCTGTCAAGGTCGTCGAGCGCGATCTCGGCTGCCACTGCGTCATCTTTCCGGGCCTGGCGCTCTTTCTTCAGCCGCTCGATCTCCTTGTCTTCCGGGAGATTGATGCGACGATGCCGGATGCGCAAGAGTTCAGCGTCGACATCGGCAAGGTCAAGGAGCTTTTGCTGAACTTTCACGTCAACATCCACGTTTATGCCCCACTAACAATTTATGACTATCCGCTGAACGATCCACCCTACCGCGCCCGCACACCTACGGGATCACGGCTGGGCAATCGTCCAGGGGTCTGTTCGGACTTCGCTGATCCTCGTCTCGACCCCCCGAACACCGAACGCATCCTGGACAACGCTGCGCGCCTGTCCGCACCAGGGGAATTCGCTTGCCCAGTGTGCGACGTCGACGAGCGCTGGACCTCCGGCCCGCAGATGCTCATCGGCGGGGTGGTGCCGGAGGTCCGACGTGACGTACGCGTCGACGCCAAGTTTTGCGGCCAGGGCCAGGAACGAATCACCTGCGCCGCCACACACTGCGACTCGCTCAACCATCCGATGCGGGTCACCCGCTGCGCGTACTCCCCAGGAAGTTCGGGGAAGCCGCGCCGCGACCCGCTGCGTAAACGCTTCGAAGGTTTCGGGCTCCGGCAATGCAGCCACACGGCCAAGCCCGTGCGCGGTCGGCATCGCAGCCAGTTCGACCACGTCGAAAGCCGGTTCTTCATAGGGATGGGCTTCCCGCAGCGCGGAGAGAACGAGAGCTCGGAGGCTTCGTGGCGCCACCATTTCGACGCGGTCCTCGGTAACCAATTCGAGCTCCCCCAGTGACCCGATCGTCGGGTTCGCATCATCTCCGGGCCGGAACTGGCCGCTGCCTGTCACAGACCAGCCGCATTCGGTATATTCACCGATCTGTCCAGCGCCTGCGGCGAACATCGCGCGCGAAACAGCGTGGGCATCAGACTGGGGGACGTAGACGATCCACTTGTCGGCGGGGCTGTCATTCTTACTGGAGAGCGGGCCTTGCACCGTGAGGCCGAGAGCATCCGCGAGCGCGTCCGAGACCCCCGGATCGGCAGAGTCCGCGTTCGTATGTGCGGTGAAGAGTGCACATCCGCTTCGGATGAGCCGATGGATGAGGGCGCCTTTGGGAGTGTGCGCGCCCACAGTGTCGACTCCACGCAGGAGCAGTGGATGGTGTGCGACGAGCAGGTCCGCACCCCACTCGAGTGCCTCCTCGACGACTGCGGCGGTTGCGTCGACGGTGAACATGACACGCGTGACGGCATCATCCGGATCCCCGCAGACAAGTCCCACGGAGTCCCACGGCTCCGCGAGGGCTGGCGGGTAAGCATCGTCGAGACACTGGGTGATGTCCCCGACAGACACTCGTCGGGCCTCAGCTTTTCCACCGTGGTCCTCGCTCACAGCACCTCCCTGATCGCGGCGAGAAGCGCATCAGCCGCCTCGCGCTCTCTCACGGCCACTCTGACATAGTCGTCTGACAGCCCCGGGAATGTGTCACACCGTCGCACCGCAATCCCGCGCTCCTTGAGCCGGTGACGCAGGTCAGGGCGGCCGCTGACATGGAGAAGCAGAAAGGACGCGTCAGCTGGTTCCACTATGCCCACACCCCGGCTTTCAGATTGGCGCAACTCTGCAATGAGGTACTTGCGGTCCTCCCCTATCCGCTGCGTGATCACCTCTGCCGCGGCGAGTGCTTCCGGCGTACAGCAAGCGCGAATAGCCTCGAGCTGCAGCGTGCCGACCGGCCAGTGGGGGCGCCGTCGCGCTAACTCAGCAAGAATCGCAGGGCTGCCGAGCATGTAGCCACACCGCAAGCCCGCGATTGCCCACGTCTTTGTGAGACTGCGCAGAACAAGAACATCCGGCAATGAGATTCCCGCCAGTGTTTCGGGTTCGCCAGGCACCACGTCTGAAAACGCCTCGTCGACGACGATAACCCGGCCTGGTCTTCGCAACGCGTCTATGTCAGCGCGTGGATGCAGCACCGATGTTGGGTTCGTGGGGTTTCCGAGCACCACGAGATCAGCGTCGTTCGGCACCGTGGCGTCAGCCAGCCGGAATGGCGGAGGAACCACGACCTGATGCACCGCGATTCCAGCCTGACGCAGGGCAAATTCAGGTTCGGTGAATGAAGGGTGGACCACAGCCGCGCAGCGAGGGCTGAGGTGCGCGACCAGCGAAAACCCCTCCGCTGCACCGGAAAGTAGGAGGACCTCGTCAGGGGTTCGGCCGTGTCGTTGCGCGACAGCTTCGCGAACCGCTAGATCCTCGGCTGCGGTGGGGTACCGCGCCAGATCGCTAAGCCGCGAGGCAAGTCGGCGCTGCAGCCATTCAGGAGGAGCGGTTCCATGGACGTTGACGGCGAAATCGAGAAGGCCCTCGCTCGCATCGACGTCGCCGTGGTGACGCAACGAATCCCACAGTTGCCGGTCTGCACTCACAAGCGTGAGACTACCGGCGCCGATGCGAGTCGTTTTCCGGACTAGCCGCGTTTGTCCAGAATCGCTCCCAGATTTGCACGTTTTGCACCCCATGGCGAAAGGGGTTGCAGCTCCCATCTCCCCCCACCAGGCATCATGGTGGCATGTCGTCTCCTCAGTTGTTGCGTTCCGTCGTGCTTTTCGACCTCGATGGAACAATCACAGATTCCGCGCCTGGCGTGATGACGAGCTTCCTGTCCGCACTCGAACAGATCGGTAAGGAGCCGCCAGCAGGGATGAATGTTCTCGATGTCGTCGGCCCACCGATGATTGACACTCTCACCGGCCTCGGTCTGCAGAAGCCGGATATCGATGCTGCGCTCGCTGCTTATCATGAGCGCTACGACAGCGTCGGCTGGTCCGAGGCAACATTGTTTGCAGGAATACAGAATCTGCTCGTTGAGCTGGATCAGACCGGTGCCCGCATCGCGCTGAGCACCTCAAAAGCAGAGAAGTACGCACGCCGCATGCTGGACCACTTCGATATTGGCAAGCATTTTGAGTTCATCGGAGGTGCCAGCAACGACGGAAAGCGCAGACGTAAAGCGGACGTCATCCGCCACACGCTGGAGAATCTCGGTGTATCCGCGAACGGTCAATCGCTGGGGGACGACATCGTGATGGTGGGTGATCGCGTCCATGACATCACGGGCGCAAAGACATTCGGCATCCCGACCGCAGCAGTGACGTGGGGGTACGGTCCAGCGTCCGAACACCGTGAGGCACAGTGGACGGTTGATTCCGCTGCGGAACTCCGCGATCTTCTGCTGCCTGCAAGCTAGGAGCGTTCACTCGTGCACATCACTTTTGTCTGTACTGGAAACATCTGCCGATCCCCAATGGCGGAACGCATCGTCGCAGATGTTCTCGAGCGTGAGGGGCTCGCGGACCACGTTCGCGTCTCGAGCGCCGGAACGGGTGGATGGCACGCGGGCGATCCCGCCGACCATCGCACCGTCGCCACCCTCCGCAAGCACGGCTACAGCACGACGCACCGTGCTGAGCAGGTCAACGGCGACCATCTCTCGGCAGATCTGATCGTCGCGCTGGACCGCGGTCACGCTAGGGAACTCCGTAGACGAGGAGCAGAGCCCGACAGACTGCGTTTGCTGCGCAGCTTCGAACCCGATGCTGACGGCGAAGACGTCGCGGACCCCTACTACGGTGACATGTCCGACTTCGAGGAAGTCCGGTTGCAGATCGAGGCAGCACTCCCGGGGCTAGTGGCGTGGATCCGCGAAAACATGTGATGCACGCAACCACTACGCGCTGGGCATTTCAGCCGGATCGCCATTACCGGTTACGGTGGTGACGTGCGACGATTCAGTTTCCTGTTCCGGCCCGGATGGCTGGCGCTCGTCGCTGTCGTCGGGGTATTCGCTTACCTCTGTTTCACGATCCTCGCGCCGTGGCAGCTAGGCAAGAACACGGCGACCGAACACCGCAACACCCTGATCGAGCGGTCCGTCGAGGCAGAGCCAGTTTCTATAGGCGAACTCGCTGGTTCCGGCGCCACGCCTGAACGGGACGACGAGTGGCGCCGCGTCACCCTTTCAGGCACGTATCTGCCTGAACACGAAGTCGTGGCGCGCCTGCGGTCCATCGAGGGCACGCCCTCCTTCGAAGTTCTGACGCCATTTCGTCTCGACGACGGCAGTGAGGTCCTGATCAACCGGGGGTTCGTGCACACCGAGCAGGGCACTGACGTGCCCGAGTTCGCACCGGCACCGGCAGGGCAGCGCACCCTTGAGGGACGCATCCGGATGCCAGAGGCCGCACTGGGACGCGAGCCCATCATCTCGGACGGGACAACCCAGGTTTACAGCATCAATCCGGGCGAAATAGGGGCACTCGCCGACATCTCCTTGCCTGGCTACTACATCCAGCTTGCACCCGAACAGCCCGGCGGCCTCGGCCTCATCGGGCTGCCGCAGCTCGATCGAGGCCCGTTCCTGTCCTACGGGCTGCAGTGGATCGCGTTCGGGATCATGGCGCCCCTGGGCCTGCTGTACTTCGTGCGAGCGGAACTGCGTGAACGAAAAACCAGCCGCAGCAACGAGCCCGGCACCGCTGATCCGGATTCTGGGCCCGTGGTGTACGCCGAGGCCGAACAAGCAACATCACGAACGCCGGAAGAAAAACTCGCCAGCCGCTACGGCAAGCGCCGCTGAAACGGCCGCCACGACAGTTACGGTCTGCACGCGTCGGGATAGCTGCACAGCTCGGCGCAGATCCTTCACCGATGGTGCGGGGCCTGATCCGAGCAATGGCCGGATTTCTGTCCCATGCCGATACGGTGTCACGCCTCCTAGCTGTATCCCAAGCGCACCTGCCATCGCGGACTCGGCCACGCCAGCGTTGGGACTCGGGTGCGAGCGTGCATCGCGGCGCCAGACCCGTATCGCCGCTTCCGGATCTCCGCCTGCCGACCATGCCGCGGCGACGGTAGCCGCACCAGAAACACGCGCAGGGAGGAGATTGGCGAGATCGTCGAGCCGTGCGGAAGCCCAGCCGAACAGGACATAGCGGGGCGACTTGTAGCCGACCATCGCGTCGAGAGTATTGATCGCGCGGTACGCCACCACGCCAGGGGTGCCGAGCAGCAAAGCGTACACAACCGGACCGACCGCAGCGTCTGAGGTGTTCTCCGCAACCGACTCCACTGCGGCGCGGGCCAGACCGTCAGCATCGAGGAGTTGCGGGTCACGACCGCAGAGCGAGGGCAGAAGGTTTCGCGCGCCGGTCAGGTCGCTCGCATCGAGGCGCCGCGCCATGTCCTCACCCACGCGGTCCAGGGAGGTCCCGCCGAGGGTCGCCCAAGTTACCAGTGCTAGCGCAGCGATACGCGCCGGGTTGTGCGTCAGCCGCCGGTCAACCCAGCCTGCTGCGACGTAAGAACCTCCAGCCAGAGCCGCGGCATAGAAGACTCCGACGACCCGGTCGTCCCGATAGATGAGCCGTTCCAGCTGCGCGGCGACCTGCCCAAAACCGGCGACTGGGTGGTATCGGTGCGGGTCCGCGAATATCCGGTCCGCCCAATACCCGAGCGCAATTCCGGCCGCCCGCACTACCATCTCGTCCCGTCGCGTCACTCCGACAGTTCTACCAGCCGTGAAATGCGCTGCCTATGGGGACGTCATACCACGGTCTGATGCCGCGGAGCCGAGAATCGAACTGACGGCCGATGTGGCTTTTGTCCTGCTCAGTGACCATCAACTGTATGCAGACAACATCTAAGTCTCCAATCCTCACGGCCCGCAACATTGTCAAACAATTCGGTTCGGCACCGGTCCTGCAGAACGCCTCACTCGACATTTACCCAGGCCGTGCGATCGCGATCATGGGCCCGTCAGGATCGGGTAAATCCACGCTGCTGCACATCCTCAGCGGAATTCTGCAGCCCGACTCCGGCGAGGTTCTCTTCAGTGGCCGGGCAATTCAGGCCCTAAAAGAAGCAGAACGCACAGCGCTGCGCCGATCATCCTTCGGGTTCGTTTTTCAGTCGGGGCAACTTTTACCCGAGCTTCCCGCACTTGAAAACGTGGCACTCCCCCTCATCCTCGGTGGCGCGAAGGTCGATGCAGCCAAGCAGCAAGCTGCCGGGTATTTCTCTCCGCTTGGACTCGCTGGGCTCGAGAACCGCCGTCCCGGTGAGATGTCCGGTGGCCAAGCGCAGCGTGTCGCGATCGCGCGGGCACTGGTCACGCGGCCCGCGGTGCTGTTCGCAGATGAACCCACAGGCGCGCTGGACGCGCACACCAGCCACGAGGTGATGACGCTTCTCTGCGAAGCGAGCCGCCATACGGGTGCCGCGCTCGTTGTCGTGACGCACGACCCTGAAGTGGCACATTCTTGTGACTCGACGGTCCATGTACGTGAAGGGCAATTAACCGCCCCAATCGCGAAGGGAGAAACCTGGTGAGCCTCATCGTGCAAGCAAGAACGATCGCCAGGATCGGCGCGATGACGACGCGGGCCGAGGGACTGCGCGTTGCCAGCACCTGGGCTCTGCCACTCGTCGCCTTCGCCTCATCCACAGCGCTGGCCCTGACCGTATTCGGCGGCTACACCGCATTCACGGCCCGTGACTCTCATCCGGAGGCGGGCCTGTATCAGGTTCTCGCCGCGATCGCGTCGATCCTGATCATCATCCCGTGCTTCACGCTCGGGCTCGCTGCGGCTCGACTGGGCGCCCGCAGGCGGGACATGCGGCTCGCGGCGCTGCGACTCACCGGCGCAACGCCAGCGCAAGTAGTTGCCCTGTCTTGCGCGGAGGCTGCAGTCCAGGGCTTTATTGGCGCCGTGATCGGAGCCGGGGTGTACGTACTGTGTCTGCCACTCGTGGCGCAGCTGCCCTTCCAGGGCAACTCTTTCGCGATCAGTGAGCTGTGGGTGGGGGCCACGATCGTGACCGCCACCGTCATGGCCGTGGTCCTCCTCGCGATGGTGTCTGCCCTTGTGGGGCTACGGTCGTTGGCGATCAGCCCGCTTGGCGTTGCGCAACGACATGCCCCGCCCACCCCGAAGTGGGCGTTCGCGGCGGGAGCTGTTGTTGTCGTGGCGATATGGTCGCAAATCAGCCCCGCAACAGTCGGCATTGGAGGGATGCTCGCTGTCCTTGTCATCGTGTTCCTGCTCGTCAACTTGATCGGTCCGTTTGCCGTCTCGGTGGTGGGCCGCATTCTGGTCACGCGAGCGCACAACGCTGAGTCGCTGATTGCGGCGCGGCGAATTCTCGACGACCCGAAGCAGGTGTGGCGAAGCGTCGGCGGAGTCACCGTGGCGAGCTTTGTCGCGGCGGGAACCGCCCTGCTAACCGCGTTTGACACCGCCGCGGATGACCAGGCACAGGTCCAACTGATGACGGATATGCGACTTGGTGTCGCGTTCACTCTTGCAGTGACGTTCAGTCTCGCTGCGATATCAGCGGTACTCACCCAGATCGCGTCGATCCTGGACAATCGCGAGCTGTACCGAAACCTGAGCCTGGCAGGTACACCATTCAGGGTCATGAATGGCGCTCGCATCCGTCAAGTCCGGACACCCGTGGTAGTGATGTCGCTGGTCGGTGCCGGATTTGCGCTGTGCTTTCTCTTCCCCATCACCGGCATGGTCTTGCTGACTAGCCCGCTGGCCCTTCTGCAACTCGCCGGCCTGATCGCACTGGGCTGCGGACTCGTCATCGCTGCGGTGTACGCATCCAGACCTGTGCTGCGCTCAGTAATGAAAACCTGACGCGGGGGTGTTTGCGTCGTCTTATTGGTCCGCATATTCAGAGTCTCTGCCTCGGCATCGGTGAGGTACCGCCCCCACCGGTTTCTGCATCGGCTTGATCAGACCGCCGCCGGCACTGACGACGAGGATTCCGCCAGCAGTGGCGAGTACGGCGATCAGTACCGGCATGGTGACAGTGACGGCAAAGACCCCGAGCGCCAGGACTACGAGGCTCAGTGCGAACTTCGGCGCGAATGTTGCGATGGAAGACCATAGTGATCTTGCATCGCAAGTCTTACGGAAGATTCCGTGAGTCACCACTTTTGCACAACCGATATAGATACACGAATACGTGCATTATTTAACCGGGCGAAAATAATTTCCATGTTCGCAGCCATAACTTCAATGCCCCGTTAGTACTACAGACTTACTGAGCCTGGGAGATTAATCTGGCCAGCCCGCCGGGTCTATAGACTGAAGGAGAGGAGCACAGGATGGGCCACTCGACGAGTTCACCTACAGCGCTGAACAGGCAGTTCACCGCCCCACTCACCAAAAGCCCCGCCGCGGGCGGCTGGACGTATGTTGTGATGCCTGGGTCAGCGGAGTTCTTCGGGACACGCGGTCGCGTGCGTGTCCGCGGCACGGTAGACGGGCACCCCTTCGAGAGCAGCTTCATGGCGCTTGGTGACGGGACGCACAAGCTTCCAGTTAAAGCGAGCGTGCGAAAAGCCATCGGAAAAGAAGCCGGAACAGTGGTCGTCGTGCACCTCACCGAACGCCTCAGCTAGCCCGGAACGGACAGCCACGGGTGTTAGTGGAGCGACACGTGAGTCAGAATGTTTATGCCATCATGCGCGACGAGGGCACGGCCGTCCCCTAGTTCATCAAGGTCTGTCCTCATGAGCAGGACGTTGTAGTCGCTCCAGCGGGAGATCGCAAAGTACAGCGTGTTCCCACTAGACCACGGATGAATGTAAGGCGCATACAGGCCGCTGATGTCGCTGCTGTCGATGAGTGCGGTCGCGTCGCTCCACGGACCTTCGGGGCTTTCCGCAGTGCGCAGAACAATCGTGCCAGCCGGCTCGTCAGCGTACATCGCAACAAACTTCCCGAGGTACTCGTTCCATTGCACGGAAAGCTCGCTCACCGGCGCCGGAATCACTGGTTCCGATTGAGCCGCTTCCACGGCCCAGGAAACTCCATTCCAGTATTCATAGGCGCTCAGGTCGAGGATGTCGCCCACCGCTACTCGTGACAGATGTGCTGCACCGAAGCGCCCCGGCGGCGTACCCAAGCCATACAGATACTCACCGCTTCTTACGTACGCGTGCATCTGGAAGTTCTCATGTCCAGCGTCGAATTGGGGCACGCCCTCGAAACTGACATCACTGTTCAGCCGGATCGTGGACAGTGCAGTTTCCCACGTGTGACCGTTATCGTCAGATACGGCGATCGCTGAGAAATTCGTGCGCCAGTCACCGTGGTCACCCCATTCGCGCACGGACATGTAATTGATGTACTGCTTACCATCGATGGCGACTGCGGCCGTGGGAATGATTGTCACTTCAACGCCAGATAGACCGAGACCTTCGATAATCTGATGCGCGAAGTCCTGCCCTTCGGGCGCCACCGACGCAGCCACAAGGCTGTCTGTGTGCCCAGGCGCGAGTAAGTCCACGCCGTCAGAAAGGTCCGTGTCAACGCTTCGCAGCAGCGCGTTGCTGCGCCACTGTCCGCCTGGCTGCCTGCAGTCTCCGACCGTGTCACCGAAGGCGACCAGAAGCTGCTGATCGTCCTCGGAACCACCGTTGTCCCACATGATTCCCAGGTCCGTCCCGGTAATGCCGAAGCGGGAGAACGTGTCGTTAGGGCTGTTCGCGCCGGTCATCCAGGACACAGACTGTGTCGGGTTCTCTTCCGGCATCTCGGGCAGCGGCCCCTGCTGGTCCGCACCGGAGTGACTGATTCCGCCGAACCCTCCGGAGCCTCCTCCTGGTGCGCCCGCGCCGTCGGCACATGGTTGCGCACCCGCAAATCCACTAGCTACCAGGACGCCACCCAGCGTCACGGCCACCGTTGTGCTGACAGAAGCAGCGTTTCGGCCCAGGCTCATACAAGCTCCACGATCGGACGGCTATTCGCGAGCCGGACGGCTTCACCACACTCGCGGTACCCGGAACGCTACGTGTAACAAGCGGCGGGCCGGACCGCAAAACGTCTCAGCGGCAATGCAAGTGGGTTACGAACAGATAGTGACGTGCACCACTACAGCCGGTAGGACATGTGGTTGAGTCGGTGATGCGAGTACGAACTACACGTCGTTCGCGCCTGATCTACCTGGGATCCCCATCGATCAGCAGGCGTCCACCGACGTCGACCACACGCACCGTCACCTGCTTCGTCTGACCGTCGTAGGTCAGATTGTTGACCTGCATGTCGACTGATCCGTCGTCGTTGTTGGCCCGCTTGATTGCCTCGATCTGACCGAAGCTCTGAATGACACGCTCGGACCAGTAATCCTGGAACGACTGTTGCGAGCCGAAGACATCCTGCGCGGCCGGAGTCAGGAGTGACCATGACCCAGCGGGGTTGCTATAGAACTGCTGGACGAGCTGCCCACCCTGGCCCCAGTCAACCTGACTTCCCGAATTCGCTGTCTGTCCGGCGTCCGCAACGATCGTGTCAGATACGCCGGGCACTCCGGTTTCTGTGTCTGTATCGCCCGGGGACGGCAAGTTGGTGACCACGATCACCAGTGCAAGAAGGGCCAGCACAACGACCGCTGCCGATCCTGCATAAACGACTGGCTTGCGGCTGTTCTGGGCGTGGTGCGCAGACGAAGGCCCACTAGCGGGCGCGAATGCAGCCGCGCCTCGCGTCATCGGCCGGGACGGCGGCGGGGGCGGGGGCGAATGGAGAGGCCGGGAGTGAGCGGTTCTGCGCCGACCTGCGTTCGCAGGCAGCGCGGTCGTCGCTGCGGCACTGACGCCGGAGTCAGTCAACCTGCCCAGCACGGCGTGCGCCTGACTCATCGACGGTCGGTCGCCGGGGTTCACACTGAGCAGATGCCGCAGCAGATCCGTTGCCGCCCCAGCGTGGCGCGGCTCACGCACCTGGCCATTCGCTGCGGCGTACAGCAATGCGAGTGAGTTTTGGTTGTTGCCGTAAGGAGGCTCGCCGTCTACCGCATGGAGCAATGTCGCGCCCAGGCTGAACACGTCGGAGGCGGGTGTCGGATCTGCGCCTTGCGCGACCTCCGGGGGAAGGTAGGCGGCAGTCCCAGAAACCAGGCCGGTAGCCGTCAGATTGATGTCACCGACCGCCCTGGATATTCCGAAGTCTGTGATCTTGGCGGTGCCGAAATCATCGAGCAGAATGTTGCCTGGCTTGATGTCGCGGTGGACGATTCCCGCGTCGTGCGCAGCGATCAACGCACCCGAAACCTGTTCCCCCATGCTGACTGCCTGCGCCAGAGGGAGTGCGGTGTGCGCTTTGAGGACCTCAGCGAGGCTGCGGGACTCGAAATACTCCATCACGAGGCACGGGTGTCCCTCATGCTCGGTGATGTCGTAGACAACGATGGCGTTCGGATGATGGAAGCGTGCCGCGTTGCGTGCCTCACGGATTGCGCGCTGACGAATCATTTCGCGTTCGCTATCCGGAAGACTCGGCTGAATAGGGATCTGCTTGACGGCGACCGAGCGCTCGAGGCGCTCGTCGACGGCTCGCCAAACGACCCCGGCTCCGCCGCTGCCAATCCGCTCGACTAGGCGGTAATGCCCAGCGACCAACTGACCGGTTTCGATCGCATCCACCCCGTACTGTCTGCAGAAACAACTATTACACGCGCCACGCATGGTGCGCTCCGCCGAGTGTACTGCGCGCGGCACGTGCGAAAACCAAAGCATGGTCAACGTCACCGGCGAATCGACGTGACCACCGCGCACAAAGCAAGGGTGGGCGCAGAGGGATTTGAACCCCCGACCACTGGTGTGTAAGACCAGCGCTCTACCACTGAGCTATACGCCCGTCATCAGCACCTGTAGTTCAGGCGCTGCTTGAAGAGGGTAGCGCGTCGAGTGCTTTCTCCCAAGCTGACTGGTCACGCGGCACGCCAGGGGGGCCAACCTCAGCGAAACGGATGATGCCGTCAACGTCGATGACGAAGGTTCCCCTATTGGGCATCCCGTTGCTCTCATTGAGGACTCCGTAGGCCCGAGACACCTCGCCATGTGGCCAAAAATCCGACAGCACCGAAAACAGGTAGCCCTGACCCGCAGACCAGATTTTGTGCACGGGGGGCGCGCTCACAGAAATCGCGAGCACTTCGGCCGATGAATTCTGGAACGCCGGGAGGTTGTCTCGTATCTGTCCGAGTTCCCCCTGGCAGGTGCCGGTGAAGGCAAGCGGGAAGAACACCAGGAGTACATTCTTGGTGTTCCGGAAGTCCGACAGTGCGACTTGCTGGTTGTTCTGATCCCGCAGAGTGAAGCCGGGAGCTTCCGCTCCGACGTCTAACGCCATCAGCGCTTCCCGACCCGCGCTCGCGGCTGAACAAGCCGTGCGCCCATCCAGGCCCCGAGGTTCACAGTCAAGGTCTGGGTGAGTCCCGCTGTTGGTGCTGACTCGGCGATCTCGCTGGGTTCGACGTGCCCGGGCGTGCCGGTTTTGGGCGACAGCACCCAAATGCATCCATCGTCCGAAAGCGGCGCAATCGCATCCATCAGCGCGTCAACGAGATCTCCATCGCCGTCGCGCCACCACAGAAGGACCACGTCGACAACCTCATCGGTATCTTCGTCGAGGAGATCGTCTCCGCATCTTTCCTCGACTGAGTCGCGTATGTCATCGCTAGCGTCTTCGTCCCAGCCGAGTTCCTGAACAACCATTCCGTTGGTTATGCCCAGTCGCTCTGCGTATGTCCGAGCATCCGTCCCGGCCACGTTCTTCGTTCCTCCTGTTCACGGGTTCCTGCTTTGATGATCACCCTTGCGGCCGGAGATTGCATCCCCCGGACCGCAAAAGTTTCAAGGATTTTTCAGCGGCCACGACAGTATGGCGTGCGCTGCTAGTGGTTGAGTGTCGCGCCGACTGCAGCGTAGACGCACCAATTCGCGACGGTAAATTCTGTGAAGCGACGGAAACGCCGTCGCGCGCGGTAAGACCACAGAAGTGTGCGCCGCCCGGCGCCGAAGCGACGGCGACCCGTTCACGCCTGTTCACGAGCGCCACCCTACCCCCTTGGTTTGTCTGTCGTCGCGCTTTATGCCCGCGATCCGCATTTCCCGATCTTGTCCATGATGTGGGACATGCAAACTCACTATTTGACCTACCTCATTGGTGCGCCGGAAAGTAATCTAGGCGACAATTAGGAATGTCCATGCCTTGTACAACCACGGTCTGGATCACCTGCCCCGTCGCCGACGGACCCAACCAGGTCCTTCGACCACGCCCACAAGGAGTGCCGACGTGCCCAACGAGACATCGCCCCGAAAAGACCGAGACCGTGTTCGCGTAATTCGCGAAGGCATTACCTCGTATCTGCCCGATATCGACCCCGAGGAAACATCAGAATGGCTCGAATCTTTCGACGCCATGCTGTCTCACTCCACGTCGGAACGCGGCCGGTACCTGCTATTGCGGCTTCTCGAGAGGGCTAACGAGCGGCGCGTCGCACTTCCCGCGCTGACGTCTACCGACTATGTGAACTCCATCCCCACCGAGCGTGAACCCTGGTTCCCGGGCGACGAAGAAGTGGAGCGGCGCTACCGCGCGTGGATCCGCTGGAACGCCGCCATAATGGTCCACCGGGCACAACGGCCCGGCGTCGGTGTCGGTGGCCACATCTCGACATACGCGTCGTCTGCAGCCTTGTACGAGGTGGGCTTCAACCACTTCTTCCGCGGAAAATCCCACCCGGGCGGTGGAGACTCAATCTTTATCCAGGGACACGCTTCGCCGGGCATCTACGCGCGCGCGTTTCTCGAAGGTCGCCTGACAACCGACCAGCTCGATGGCTTTCGCCAGGAGCACAGCCACGCCGGTGAAGGCGGAGGGCTTCCCTCCTATCCGCATCCGCGCCTGATGCCGGAGTTCTGGGAATTTCCAACGGTGTCGATGGGCCTCGGCCCCATGAACGCGATCTACCAGGCGCGCTTCAACCATTACCTGCGTGATCGCGGTCTGAAGGACACCTCCGATCAGCACGTTTGGGCGTTCCTTGGCGACGGTGAAATGGACGAGCCAGAGTCACGTGGACTGGTCCACATCGCGGCGATGGAAGGGCTCGACAACCTCACGTTCGTCATCAACTGCAACCTTCAGCGCCTGGACGGCCCGGTCCGCGGCAACGGCAAGATCATCCAGGAACTGGAGTCTTTCTTCCGCGGGGCGGGCTGGAACGTCATCAAGGTAATCTGGGGCCGCGAGTGGGACTCGCTGTTTTACGCCGACAAAGACGGCGCGCTGGTCAATCTGATGAATACCACGCCGGACGGCGACTTCCAGACGTATAAGGCCAACGACGGCTCGTATGTCCGCGAGCACTTCTTCGGACGCGATCCGCGTACGAAGGAACTCGTCAACAATCTGAGCGACGCCGACATCTGGAACCTCAAGCGGGGCGGTCACGACTATCGCAAGGTTTACGCTGCATACAAGGCCGCAACGAGCCACAAGGGCCAGCCGACGGTAATTCTGGCCCACACGATCAAGGGCTACCAGCTCGGCACTCACTTCGAAGGTCGCAACGCAACGCACCAGATGAAGAAGCTTGCGCTCGACGACCTCAAGCAGTTCCGGGATCGTCAGCGCATCCCGATCACGGATGAGCAGCTCGAGAATGATCCGTACCTGCCGCCGTACTACCACCCGGGCGAGGACGCTCCGGAAATCGAGTACATGCTCGAACGCCGCAAGCAACTCGGCGGCTTCCTGCCACAGCGCCGCAACAAGGCAACAGTCCTCGAACTCCCTGGCGACAAGGCGTACGCTACCGTGCGCAAGGGATCAGGCAAGCAGGAGATCGCGACCACCATGGCGGTCGTCCGCCTGTTCAAGGAATTGTTGCGAGACAAGGAAATCGGGAAGCGGATCGTACCGATCATCCCCGACGAGGCCCGTACGTTCGGTATGGACTCGTGGTTCCCGTCGCTCAAGATCTACAACCGCCACGGCCAGCTCTACACCTCGGTCGATGCGGAACTGATGCTCGCGTACAAGGAGTCCGAAATCGGGCAGATCCTGCACGAGGGCATCAATGAGGCGGGCTCGACGGGTTCGTTCATCGCAGCGGGCACGTCGTATTCGACGCACGACGAGCCGATGATTCCGATCTACATTTTCTACTCAATGTTCGGGTTCCAGCGCACAGGCGACAGTTTCTGGGCTGCTGCCGATCAGATGGCCCGCGGCTTTGTACTGGGGGCAACCGCAGGCCGCACCACGCTGACTGGTGAAGGGCTGCAGCACGCGGACGGGCACTCGCACACCCTGGCTGGGACCAACCCCGCATGCGTGGCCTACGACCCAGCGTTCGCGTTCGAGATCGCGCACATCGTCAAGGACGGCCTGCGGCGTATGTACGGGCCGGATCCGGAAAACATCTTCTACTACATCACGATCTACAACGAGCCTTACTCGCAGCCGGCCGAGCCGAAGGATCTCGATGTCGACAGCCTTCTTCGCGGCCTGTACCGGTACGCCAAGGCCGGCAAGGGCAAACACAAGGCGAGCATCCTCGTCTCCGGTGTGGCCGTTCCGTGGGCACTGCGCGCACAGGAGATCCTCGCCAAGGAGTGGGACGTGGCGGCCGATGTCTGGTCGGTGACGTCCTGGACAGAACTGCGGCGCGACGGCCGGCGATGCGAAGACGAAGCGCTTCGCGACCCTTCAGGCAAGAAGCGTGAAGCACACGTCACCACAGCACTGAAGAAGTCGGAAGGCCCGTTCGTGGGAGTGTCCGACTGGGAAAGCGCGGTTCCCGACCAGATCCGCACCTGGGTGCCCGGGCATTACGTGACGCTCGGCGCTGACGGGTTCGGTTTCTCGGATACCCGCCCGGCAGCTCGCCGCTACTTCAACATCGATTCGGAATCGATTGTGGTTGGGGTCCTCAATGCACTCGCCGATGAAGGGACCATCGATCGAGACGTTGCTGCCAAGGCGGCTGCGGAGTATCGCATTGATGACGTCGCGGCAGCTCCGGAGCAGACCTCAGATCCAGGCGTCGCTTGATCCCACCCGCCGTCGCGGTACTGTCACCGGGAGACGGCGGGTGTGACAGGCCCCATAAAGCTGGGCCGTATGTGATGAGGAGCGTATGACCGGCAGGCCACAAAGCGGACGTAATGACGCAAACCCCTTGTCGGACGCACTCCTGCGCCGGGTCAAGCAGTACTCCGGCCGCCTCTCCACTGAGGCGGTCAACTCGATGCAGGAGCAGCTGCCGTTCTTCGCGGACCTCGATGCTGACCAGCGTGCAACGGTGCACCTGCTGGTTCAGAGCGCGGTATCAAACTTCGTGGACTGGCTAAAAGACCCCGACCGTGACATCTGGAAGACCGTCGACTCGTTCCGTGTAGTGCCGCACGATCTCGCGCGCAGGGTCACCCTGCGTCAGACAGTCGAGATGGTGCGTGTTGCTATGGAGTTCTTCGAGCGATGGCTGCCGCTGATGACGCGAAATGAGCAGCAACTGGCGGCGCTGACCGAGGCCGTGCTGCGCTACCGGGTGGAGATTGGGTTCGCGGCAGCGGCAGTTTATGCGTCGGCCGCGGAATCACGTGGGGCGTGGGATACCCGGCTCGAGGCCCTGGTGGTCGATGCTGTCGTTCGCGGTGATTCCGACTCCGCGATGCTTTCTCGCGCTGCCACGCTCAATTGGGACGCCAACACACCAGCTACGGTGATTGTCGGCACTCCGCCCCCCGGGAGCGGCGTGTCCGCTGTGAGCAACGTGCACAATGCTGCCGGGAAGCACCACCGCTCTGCCTTGTCGGTGGTGCAGGGATCAACGCTGGTCGCGATTGTCAACGGCGAACTCGACCCTCGCAGCTCCTTCATGACCGATCTGCTCGTAGCTTTTTCTGACCAGCACGTCGTCATCGGGCCGACGGCTAAGACTCTTGCAACTGCACATACCAGCGCACGGGAGGCATTGAGCGGCCTGCGCGCCGCGCCTGGCTGGAGATCAGCCCCCCGTCCGGTACTTGCGGCGGACCTGCTCCCAGAGCGTGCGCTGCTCGGTGATCCGGCAGCGGTGCGAGCCCTGAATGCGCAGATTGTGATTCCACTCGCGAAGGCGGGAAACGCCTTAGGTGAGACGCTGGACGTGTATCTCGATACCGGTGGAGCTGTCGAGGCCTGTGCGCGAATATTGTTCGTTCATCCAAACACCGTTCGTTATCGACTGAAGAAAATCACCGAAATCACGGGCCGTGATCCTTCGAGTCCGCGGGATGCGCACGTGCTCCGAGTAGCCGAATCCGTGGGGCGATTGATTCGCTCTGATGCAGAACCGTTACTTCAGTTTCCAGATCTCACTTCAGTAACACTGTGAAGTAGATTGCTGTAACGCTCCTGGCAGGTCCGGCGATGGACCTCGGCTTTTGGCCCTTTTTGTGGAAACCCCACAAACCAGCCCGTCAAGGTTGGTACCCAAAAACACCTGAGAAAACCCTGAATAGGGTGTTGTCTTAAGCACGTGATCGCACTACTCGCACCAGGACAAGGCGCTCAGACGCCGGGAATGCTCACGCCATGGCTCGAGCAGCCGGGCGCCGATGACCGCGTTGCGCGCTGGTCGAAGGTCACTGGGCTTGATCTCGTCCGCTTAGGCACCACTGCCGACGCGGATGAAATCACTGACACCGCCGTCACCCAGCCCCTCGTAGTCGCCACCGCACTGCTTGCGTTCGAAGAACTCAAGCGGCTCGGAGCAACCGAGGATCCCGCCTTCGCCAAGCTCACCGCTGGCCATTCAGTTGGCGAACTCGCCGCAGCGGCGATCGCTGGAGTGATCTCCAGCGACGACGCCGTCGCCCTCGCAGCACTGCGCGGGCGTGAAATGGCTAAAGCGTGCGCGCTTGAACCGACCGGAATGACGGCTGTGCTCGGTGGCACCGAGGACGATGTCCTTTCACGGCTCGACGAACTGGGACTCGAAGCGGCCAACCGCAACGCTAAGGGCCAGATTGTCGCGGCAGGCAAGCTCAGCGCGCTCGCTGAACTAGCCGCAGCACCGCCCGCCCGGGCAAAGCTCCGGTCTCTCGCGGTCGCGGGAGCATTCCACACACGGTTCATGGCACCCGCGCGGGACGCCGTGGCAGAAGCAGCCGCATCAATCCCGACCAATGATCCGATGCGGATTCTTCTGTCGAACGCGGACGGCAAGCCGGTCACCACTGGCCGCGCAGCCCTCAACGAGATTGTCGAGCAGATTACGCGGCCAGTTCGCTGGGACCTCTGCACAGCCACAATGGTCGAACTGTCGGTCGAGGGGCTTGCAGAACTACCCCCGGCAGGAACTCTCACCGGTATCGCGAAGCGCGAGATGCGGGGTGTTCCTCAGACCGCACTGAAGACGCCAGACGAGCTCACCAACCTCGGACTGCTGTCGCCGCAGGCTGCCTGATAGCCGCACCACCCAGTAACACCCACCCAAAGCCCAAAGTATGGGAACAGAAGAAGGGAGCCATTCTCCATGGCCGCAACCCAGGAAGATATCGTCGCCGGTCTCGCAGAGATCATTGAAGAAGTCACCGGCATCGAGCCGAGTGAAGTGACGATCGAGAAGTCCTTCGTTGACGACCTTGATATCGACTCCCTGTCGATGGTGGAGATCGCCGTACAGACTGAAGACAAGTACGGCATCAAGATCCCAGATGAGGACCTCGCATCGCTCCGTACCGTGGGCGACGCCGTCAATTACATCCAGAAGCTCGAGGCTGAGGGTGTAGAGGGCGTCAACACTGAAGCTCTCAAGGGCGCAAGCGAGAGCTGACTGTGACTAATCCCGCTACGTCCTCCCCAGCGATGTCCATTGAGACCGGGCCAAATCGGCCCGGTGTCGTCGTCACGGCTATGTCGGCAACCACGTCGATCGCAAGTGACATCGAGCGCACCTGGAAAGGCTTGCTCGCGGGAGAGAGCGGAATTGTGGCGCTCACTGATCCCTGGCTCGAAGAGCTCGGGATGCCCGTGCGGATCGGTGGGCGCCTCAAAGTTCAGCCCTCGGAGTCCCTCACCAAGGTGGAAGCGCGCCGTAACGACTTCGTCGAGCAGCTCGCACTCGTAGAAGGCCGCAAAGCGTGGAGCGAGGCCGGGACACCTGAAGTTGAGAAGGAACGTCTCGGCGTCGTAATCGGTACCGGTATCGGCGGTGTCGATACCTTGGTGCGATCTAACTTCGCGCTGCGGGACGGAGGTGCCCGCAAGGTCTCTCCCATGGCTGTGCCCATGATGATGCCCAACGGCCCCGCCGCAACGGTAGGGCTCGAGATCGGTGCGCGCGCTGGTGTGCACACTCCGGTCTCGGCATGCGCGTCGGGCAGCGAGGCTATCGCGCAGGCTTGGCGGATGATCGTTCTCGGCGACGCGGACGTCGTCGTCGCCGGTGGGGTCGAGTCCTTCCTGGATCCCATGGCGATCGCCGGGTTCTCGATGATGCGTGCGATGAGCACTCGCAATGATGACCCGCAAGGCGCCTCACGACCGTTCGACAAGGACCGTGACGGCTTCGTTTTCGGTGAGGCCGGAGCCATTCTCGTTCTCGAACGCGAGGACTTCGCCCGGGCTCGCGGCGCTACGATTCTTGGTCGTGTACTGGGCGCTGGAATCACGTCCGACGGGTTCCACATCGTCGCCCCCGAACCTGATGGCACGGGCGCCGCTCGTTCCATGAGAAAGGCGATGGCGTCCGCTGGCGTCACTCCGTCAGAGGTGAGCCACGTCAACGCACATGCGACGGCGACTAGCGTCGGCGATATCGCCGAGTCACGCGCAATCAACGCCGCTGTTGGCAAGCATCCCGCTGTGTATGCCGCCAAGTCAGCACTCGGGCACTCTATCGGTGCCGTGGGTGCGCTCGAATCGATCATCACCATCTTGAGCCTGAAAGAAGGGGTCATCCCCCCGACTCTCAACCTCGAGAACCTGGATTCCGAGATCGATCTCGACGTCGTCGCGGGTGAACCGCGTCACGGCCAGTTCGATGTCGCAATCAAGAACTCGTTCGGATTCGGCGGCCATAACGTCTCGCTCGTCTTTGCCCGCCCCTGACGGCACGCTTGGCCGCGCTTTGTGCTCCACAGTGAGGGAGCACAAAGCGCGGCCAACCGGTAACAGATAACGAGACGAATAAGACATATACCGATAGAGCAGTTCGCAGGGACTGGGATTTGGAGGAGCGATGACCGTCTTGGCGCCGAGGACATCTCGCGACACGGCTCCGGACCCTCGGGATCCTTTGGACCGGCTCGAACGGTTCTTCGATCCGGGCTCAGTCAGCCTCCTTCACCCCCGGGACAACTCCGGCGTGCTCGCAGCATCGGGACTCGTTGACGGTGTCCGCGCGATCGCCTACTGCACCGACGGCACGATTATGGGCGGCGCGATGGGTATCGACGGTTGCGCCCACATTGTTTCGGCGATCGATGCCGCTATTGCCGAGAAGCTGCCCGTCGTTGGGCTATGGCACTCCGGCGGTGCCCGCCTAGCAGAAGGAGTTGAAGCGCTCCACGCAGTCGGACGCGTATTCGAAGCAATGGTGCGCGCTTCCGGCACTGTCCCCCAAATCTCCGTTGTCCTCGGCCCCGCAGCCGGTGGCGCGGCGTACGGCCCCGCACTCACCGACGTCGTCATCATGGCCCCAGATAGCAGGGTCTTCGTCACCGGACCAGACGTTGTCCGTTCGGTGACGGGCGAGCAAGTCGATATGGCCTCGCTAGGCGGACCCGAGACGCACACGCGGAAGTCGGGTGTCGCGCACATCGCTGCCGCTGATGAAACCGACGCGATGGCCCAGGCTCGGAGCCTGGCTTCTCTGCTAGCTGACCAGGGTGAATTCGACCTTGCTGCCGCCAAGCATGAGGACTCTGACCTCAAGGCACTGCTTCCCGAATCGAACCGTCGCGCGTACGACATCCATCCCGTTATCCGCCAGTTGCTCGACAGTGTCGACACCGGGCTCGACGGATCCGAATTGTCGACGTTTATCGAGTTACAGGCCAGGTGGGCACCGAATATCGTCGTCGGTTTCGGTCGCCTCGCCGGCCGCACGGTCGGTGTACTCGCGAACAACCCGTTGCGTATGGGCGGGTGTCTGAACTCGGAGAGCGCAGAGAAAGCCTCCAGGTTCGTGCGCATGTGCGACGCTTTCGGGGTCCCCATGGTCGTGCTGGTCGACGTGCCTGGCTACCTCCCTGGCGTCAGCCAGGAGTGGGAAGGTGTAGTGCGTCGCGGCGCGAAACTCCTTCACGCGTTCGCGGAGTCTGTCGTCCCTCGTGTCACCCTCGTCGTACGGAAGGCGTACGGCGGCGCTTACATTGCAATGAATTCCCGTGCACTCGGTGCGACGAAGGTGTTCGCCTGGCCGGACAGCGAAGTTGCTGTCATGGGAGCCAAAGCGGCCGTCGGAATCCTGCACAAGCGCGCCCTTGCTGCCGCGGGGACCGACGAAGAGCGCGAAGCGTTGCACGATCGGCTCGCTGACGAGCATGAGCGCATCGCCGGGGGTGTCGGCCGAGCCATGGACATTGGCGTCGTGGACGAACTCATCGACCCCCGTGAGACTCGAAGCCGGATCGCCCAGGCAATAGCCGAGGCTCCTGCCCGCCGGGGCAGCCACAAGAACATTCCTCTGTGAGTGACCCTCTCAGCCCACGCGGCGCGTCACCCAAGTAACCTCGGCTCCCTCGCCGACCGCGCGGTACGGCTCCAGGTCGTCATCCCACGCGCTGCCTAGTTCGGCGTGAAGAACAGTCGCTAGATCATCTGGGCGTGCCGCTAGAAGTGCCTTGAGCCGCATTTCACCGATCAGCGTGTCGCCATTAGCGCTCATCGTCCCGCGCCACAGCCCAAGATCCGGTGTGTGGCAGAAACGTTCGCCATCCACGCCTTCGCTGGGGTCTTCCGTGACCTCGAAACGCAACTCCGGCCACGCAGCGAGCGCGTTGGCCAGTCGGCTCCCGGTCCCAACGGGACCCACCCAGTTGATCGTCGCGCGCATATTCCCATCCGCAACTGGTTGCGGAGACCAGCGCACGCGCGCACGACCACCAAGCGTCGCCGCAACCACCCAGTCCACATGCGCGCAGACAGCGTTAGGTGATGCGTGCAAGTACACGACACCTGTCGTCGCGTCAGATACCTGACACAAACCCGACACTTAAGCACCTCCGGTTATCTGGAACAGACGAGGAACGTCTTCCCCAAACGGTCCTCAGTCCAGCCGGTGGTACACGCTCGCCCTTCACCCCTGCCGTGTGACAACTGTTAGCGAAGTGCTTGCTGATGCAAGATAGTCTGCCGTGACTTTGCGAATCGCGCTAGTCTTTTGACGAAAATTCGTTACAAGTCTGAGATTTCACTGAGGATATCGTCACTCAGTTCAGGCCATAAAGGCTTTGCCCAGTCACCAAAGTCTCGGTCGGTCAGAACAACGGTTGCGACTCGCACGTTCGGGTCCACCCAAAGAAATGTTCCTGATTGACCGAAATGACCGAACGTGGCGGGAGAGTTTTCCGATCCCGTCCAGTGCGGCGCTTTGTTGCCACGAATCTCGAAACCGAGACCCCACTCATTCGGACGTTGCATCCCGTACCCCGGCACGATGCCGGCGAGATCCGGAAACTGCACAGCCGTTGCCGCACTCAGTGTTTCAGCCGCGAGGAACCTCGGCTCAAGTAACTCTTCCGCGAACCGCGCCAAGTCGTCAACTGTCGAGACCGCCCCATGCCCAGCAGGACCTTCTAGTGCAGTCGATTCCATACCCAGCGGTTCGAACACACCTAGGCGCAGATACTCTGGGAAAGCAATGCCAGTCTTCGATTCAATTAGTTCCGCAAGGACCTCAAAACCAGAACTCGAATAAATTCGCTTAGTGGCAAGTTTCGCTTGAGTGCGCTTTTCCCCGAATGCCAGGCCCGACGCGTGAGAAAGTAAATGACGCACGGTCGAGCCTTCCGGACCGGCCTCCTCATCGAGACCGATCGCGCCCTCTTCGATCGCGATCAGGGAGCCGTAGGCCACGAGAAGTTTCGTGACGGAAGCGAGCTTAAAGACCCGGTCCGTGGGTCCCGTACTCGCCAGCGTCCCCCGCGGCGAAACCACCGCTGCTGAGACGTGCGGGACGGGCCACGAACCGAGCTTCTCGAGAGACTGCACGGAGTAAAGCCTAACCGCCCATCGGGTTCGCTGGCATGAGAGGCAACTCTGGCTGCGGAGCGAAGAGGTCGAAGTACATGCCGCCCGCGATCAGCAGCCCGATCACGCCCAGCGCGACGCCAGCCCAGGCCAGCGCTCTCACCCAGGCCCGTTCATCGTTTCGTGCCGCCAGCATGCCCAGCAAGGCTGCGCCCAGAAGCACAGCAACCAGCGCGAACGCGCCATTCACGAGCGCAGTCATATTCCACGGCGCACCATAGATGGAGTCGATCTCGTCACCCGCGACACCGGTCGCCGCATCGATTTGCCCCAGCAGATCTTGCCGGGACCGCATCATGTCGGCGAGTGGGGTACCGACGACGGAGGCGAGCCCAAGGCCCACGCTGACTACAGCGCCCGCGCCCGTCGCGGCTCCCCTGCCGGAGGCGAATTTAGGCGGACTTTGTGGACTTTGTGGCGTCCCCGCCTCCACATCATTGTCGGTCTTGTCGTCAACGAACTCTAAGCTACTCGTCTTTTCTGAAGTCATCGGCAGCGAGTGTAGGGGCAGAATTTAAGACGAAGATAAGCGACCGGAGTCGGCATTGCCTCACCGGTCGTGCAGAGAAACGGTTGCCGTCACGCGGAGTGTCTGGTGCATTTCTCAGGACGAGTGCGCGCATCGGCGCCGAAGCCTCGTCGTAGGCTGACCCCCACACGCGTCGGACGGAGGTTGAGGTGGCTCAGGTGATGGTGGCCGAGGTGATGGCGGAGTTGGCTGCGCTTGAGGACCCGAAGGTCCGCGCGGTGAACGAAAGGCACGGTGACGATCACGGCGTGAACCTCACCAAACTGCGCGCGCTCGCCAAGCGGCTCAAGACCCAGCAGGAACTTGCACAAGGACTTTGGGGAACCAGCGACACCGCGGCAAGACTGCTGGCGATCCTGATCTGCCGCCCCAAAGCATTCGACCGGGACGCGTTAGACACAATGCTTCGCCAAGCGCGGTCACCCAAGGTTCAGGACTGGCTCGTGAACTACGTCGTGAAGAAGAGCCCTCATGTCGAAGCCCTTCGCCAGACCTGGTGCGCTGACCCTGATCCGATCGTCGCAAGTGCGGGATGGGCGCTGACCACTGATCGTGTGGCGAAGAAACCCGAAGGCCTCGACCTTCCGGGGTTGCTCGACACCATCGAAGCCGAGATGAAAGACGCTCCGGATCGCTTGCAGTGGGCAATGAATCACTGCCTGGCCCAGATCGGCATCGACCACGCCGAGCACCGCGCCCGCGCAATCGGCATCGGGGAGCGCCTCGAAGTACTCAAGGACTATCCGACTCCCCCGAACTGCACGTCACCGTACGCGCCGATCTGGATCACTGAAATCGTGCGCCGCCAGCATGGCGAGCGACGAACCTAAGTGGGGCGGGCGGGGCTCGAACCCGCGACCAGCGGATTATGAGTCCGCGGCTCTAACCGACTGAGCTACCGCCCCTGGGCAGAACTACCATACACAGCTTTAAGGCCCTCCGCCGCAGGGTGGAGGGCCTATTTCTGGCTCCTCCGGCTGGACTCGAACCAGCAACCGTCCGATTAACAGTCGGATGCTCTGCCAATTGAGCTACGGAGGAATGCCCTGGCCCGCGAACGGGCCTTGCCGACTTTAGCGCATCCTCCCCCACTTTTGCCAAATCGAGAGGAAGCACCAAGTGCTGTGTCACTAGCGCGCTGCGCGGCGACCTGAGGCAAGATGGAACATGCATCAACCGTTGATCCCGAGGATTCGAGCCGGGGAGGCTTTCGCTCATGATTGGTCTGTTAGTCGGCGTCGCTGCCGGGTACGTCCTGGGTACCCG
Source organism: Hoyosella subflava DQS3-9A1 (assembly GCF_000214175.1). Lineage (NCBI taxonomy): Bacteria > Bacillati > Actinomycetota > Actinomycetes > Mycobacteriales > Hoyosellaceae > Hoyosella > Hoyosella subflava. Next base: position 1,264,126 of record NC_015564.1, on the reverse strand, counting down.
CGCGGGACGCGAGCGTTTCGAACAGATCAGCCGGACGGCCCGTACCGTAGCGACCAGTCCGGCCACGAAGAAAGCGATCGAAGTCGGTCGCCAGAAGCTCTCCGACGCGCTAAGCACCACACCGAAGCTGGAGCGGATCGCTGATATCGACGACAGTACGTCGGTTTATGCGCCGCAGGAGGCGGCACGTGGCCAGGCGAACCTCAACGGGTCGCGGCGCTGAGGTCGACTAGACGAGTCCACTCTCTGCCCCGTCGCCAACTGCCTTATGCAGCAGACTTCGCCTGTACTCTTCCAGCGCAACTAGATCTCCGAATAGTGCATGGTACTCACCGGGGTCCTCGCTCGGGGACATTCGCTGCAGCCTGGACTTGAGGTCTGCGACCTGGCGCCCCACCCAGACCTCCTGCAAACGCGCGAGCACACCACCGATATACCGCGGCACGCTGGCTTCCTCCACCGGCATGGATTCCACCGCGAGTTCTGACACGAGCGATCTCAGCGGATCGTCATCGTCGAGTTCCCTCATTACCAGCTCAAGCCAGGTGGCGCCGGCATGTCCACTGCCAGCACCTCCGGCGTCGGCCATGGCTCGACGGATGCGGAGATACGCCGGGTGCCGGAACGATTCGTCTGGCAGCGAATCGAACACCGTACCGGCGACGCCGGGGTACTGGAGCCCTGCCTTGAGCGCCTCGCGTTCCGGCCAGACCGAGGGGTCACGTGGATCTGGCCGGGATGCCGCGCCGCTCTTGCCGTTGCGCTTTGATTGCGTCGGCCCCTGCGCCGCACCACCGCTGTGTTGCTGCGCGTACTCCCGGACGCGCTGCCGTACCTGCGCTTCCTTCTCCCAGCCGACCCAATCGGCGAGCTGCTTTGCATAGTCATCCCGCAGGGCAGTGTCCTTGATCTTGGCAACGACAGGCACGGCCCGCCGCAGCGCCTCAACCCTTCCCTCCGAGGTCTCGAGGTCATGCTCCCCGAGTATCGAGCGCACCACGAAGGCGAAGAGCGGACTCCTGCGTGCAACCAGGTCTCGCACCGCCGCATCTCCGCGCTCCACCCGTAGATCGCACGGATCCATGCCTGCGGGCGCTACCGCTACGAACGTCTTTCCTGCGACTTTCTGATCACCCTCGAACGCTTTGAGAGCTGCCTTTTGCCCTGCCTCGTCCCCATCGAAAGTGAAGATCACTTCCCCGCGGAAGTAACTATCGTCCATCAGTAGCCGACGCAGCAGCCCGACGTGCTCGTCACCAAAGGCCGTACCGCACGCGGCCACCGCGGTCGTGACACCTGCGAGATGCATGGCCATGACGTCGGTGTAGCCCTCGACGATCACCACCTGATGCGACTTCGCTATTTCACGCTTGGCAAGATCGAGGCCGAACAGCACCTGCGATTTCTTGTAGAGCACGGTCTCGGGTGTGTTCAGGTACTTGGCCTGCTGTACGTCGTCGTCGAACAAACGCCTCGCACCGAAACCAATCACATCGCCAGACAGGTTCCGGATCGGCCATAGCAACCGCCGATGAAAGCGATCGATCGGGCCACGTTTGCCCTGCTTCGACAGCCCCGCTGCTTCGAGTTCTTTAAATTCGAAGCCCTGCGTCAAAAGGTGCTTGGTCAGGCTGTCCCATCCACTAGGTGCGTAGCCGCAACCGAACTGGACTGCGGCCGCACCATCGAAGTGACGTTCCTTGAGGTACTGGCGCGCCACCTCCGCTTCCGGGGTGGACAGCTGGCGCGCGTAGAACTGCTGGGCGGCCGCGTTGGCAGCCACAAGCCGTGTTCGAGTTCCGCGATCCCGCTGTACCGACGTCCCGCCACCTTCATAGGTGATGCGGTAGCCCGAGCGGTCGGCGAGCTGTTCCACCGCTTCGGCGAAACTGATGTGCTCGATTTTCTGCAGAAAACTGTAGATATCGCCACCCTCGCCACAGCCGAAACAGTGGAAGTGCCCGTGGCTCGGTCGCACGTGGAAGGAGGGAGTCTTCTCGTCGTGGAAGGGACATAACCCCTTCAACGACGTTCCGGCACGGCGGAGCGAAACATACTCACCGACGAGTTCATCGATGGGTACGCGATCGCGGATTGCCGCGATGTCTCGTTCAGGAATACGGCCAGCCACGCGACGAGTCTACGGCGTCATTGGAGCCTTCAGCCCCACGCTGCCTGCGCTCCCCTGCTTGCGCGGTCAAGTCGCTCGAGGCGACTCTCGGTGTATGACGCAATCTGATCGACCACGACGCGGGTGCGCTGGGCGTCTGACTGTGCCCGCTCCCAGAAAGGCACGAAGATCGGATCGAGCTCGCCAGGTGATGTGTGCAGCAGATATTGCGCCATTCGGTGGATTCGGTCCCGCTCCCGTTCCTGCTTCGCACGGTGCGCCGGATCCGAGAAGACAAATCTCAGCGCGATTGTTTTGAGGATCGCAACCTCGGATTCGACAACCTGCGGGATGTGCAGATCGCAGTCGTAACGCGCGACCCGCACCGCGCCGCATGAAGCGCGCGTAGCAGCGATCGCGGCGGAGGCGAATCGGCCCACCAGCTCACTGGTCAGTCGCTTGAGTGCGACAGAACTATCCAGCGTCCCGTCGTAAGTCCGCACCGCCTTGACCACCGGCAGCGCGGACAGACGCTGGGCCGCTTCGATCAGGATCGCGTCATCAATCTCTTTGAACTCCCGGTGCCCCACCGCAGCGAGTTCGCGCTGCTCCGCCGGGTCAGCGAGCGCTCTCAAGTCAAGTCGGCCTTCGATCACACCGTCCTCCACGTCATGGACCGAGTACGCGACATCGTCGGCCCAATCCATGATTTGCGCTTCAAGGCACTTCTGTTTGCCGGGCGCACCGCGCCGCAGCCACGCCAGAACGTGGTCATCATCGTCGTAGGCGCCGAACTTCGCGCCCGGAGCCGGGCGTGTCCAGGGATATTTGGTGGCCGCGTCAAGCGCCGCGCGCGTGAGATTGAGACCCACGCTCTCACCGGCCGGGTCGAGAAGCTTGGGCTCCAGCCTGGTTAGGATCCGCAGGTTCTGAGCGTTTCCCTCGAAACCGCCGCACTCGGCCGCAACCTCATTGAGGGCCCGTTCACCGTTGTGGCCGTAAGGTGGGTGCCCAATATCGTGTGCAAGTCCGGCGAGGTCCACCAGGTCGGGATCGCAGCCCAGCCCGTCGGCAATTCCGCGGCCGATCTGCGCGACCTCGAGCGAATGGGTGAGCCGGGTGCGCGGCGTATCACCTTCCTGCGGCCCGACAACCTGTGTTTTGTCGGCGAGACGGCGTAAGGCAGCAGAATGCAAGACGCGCGCACGGTCCCGGCTGTATGGCGTCCGGTGCTGCGAAGACGTCCCTTCCAACAGGGAGTTCTTACCCCCTTCGGGCACACGCCGCTCCGCGTCGTGGTCGGTGTAAAGAGAGCCGCGCTCAATCATGTGCGTTCGCTTCTATGAGTCAGAGGCCAGGTACGTTACGCAGTTCGTTAGATGAGTGGGTGAATTGGTAGTAAAGCAGAGCGGCGGTCTCGCGCGCGATTCCACGGAATTGTGATTCTCTCGTCAGCACCGCGGGCCCGGACCGCGAAGGGGCCGTAGTCGTCTCCAATCCCGCGTCGTTAGCCATTACGCGGGTACGCAGTGAATGCCACGGATCCGTGGTGATCACGACAGACGAAAGCCCAAGACCGCTGAGCTCGCGCGAAATGGCACGCACGCTCTCCAGCGTGTCCGCACCCTCTTCGACAGCAAGCACGTCAGCGGCGGGAATACCCGTGGACTCCAGATACGACTTGCCGGCGGCTGCCTCAGTGAACACGTCGCCCACCTGCTTGCCGCCGACAGTAACTATGAGTGGAGCGACGCCCTGCTCGTAGAGCGCAGCCGCCTGGTCTAACCGAGATCTGAACACATCGGACGGGACGCCGTTATATTGCGCCGCCCCGAGAACCGCGATTGCGTCAACGGGTGAGTAGTCGTTTACTCGCGCGACCTGCCACACCCGCGCGGCGGTACCAGCAACGAGCACGATAGCTATCAGGACCACACCGATGAGCAAACGGCTCACCCAGCGCCCGACCACCGCCACCACACATCCCCCATCTACCGGCTTTGCTCAGGCGCAATGCCTCGCGCCCCGGTACCAGTGTGCCAGCAGTTCGATCACTGCCCGTAATGCCGGGTCTCCATGACTCCGCTAGATTCAGAGCATGCACCTTGGGCGATCAGATGTGCGAGCAATAGGCAGGCGACCGGGTCGCAGCGCCTTCGCGGCAATCATGTTCATGCTTGCCACGCTGCTCTTGGGAGCTCCTGCTGCCTCAGTCGCAGAGCCACCTCTGCGCCTTGATGATCGCATCGTTGACAACGTCGGTGCGCTTTCAGCTGGCGACATCGAACGGATTCGCCCTGAGTTTGATGAGCTTTACGACGAGCAGCGGATCCGCCTCTGGGTGGTCTACACAGATACCTTCATGGATTTTGATGGCCAAACGTGGACCGACGCCACGTCCGCCATCAGCGGTTTCGGTGACAACGACGTACTTCTCGCTGTCGCAGTCACCGACCGGCAGTACTTTCTCAATCTGCCGAATTCGATGACTGCTGTTTCCAGCTCGGAGGAACGCGCCATCCTGCGCGACGATATTGAGCCCGCGCTTTCGGAGGACCTCTGGGCTGACGCGGCGATCGGTGCCGCCAATGGACTGGCACGCGCTGCCGCACCGTCCACGTCGAGCCCAGTGCCAGTGTTGATTGTTCTGGGCGGAATCGCGGGGTTTATCGCGTTCCTCGTGGTGCGTTCTAAGCGCCGCGCGGCACGTACTCATGCTCGCAATGTCGCATCGCTGGACAACATCGATCTCACGGACCGCACCGCCCTCGCGCAGGTCCCTGCATCAGCGCTGGACACAAAATCGAAGGCGATGCTGGTTGAGACTGATGATGCGATCCGTACCAGCGGAGAAGAACTCGCGCGCGCCCGGGATGAATTCGGAGACAGCTCGGTTTCCCAGTTCACACAGGCTCTGACCAATGCAAAACGAGCGCTTGGCCGTGCGTTCGAGATTCGTCAGCGTCTCGACGACGCGATCCCCGAGACGCCGCCGCAGCGCCATCAAATGCTTGTCGATCTCGTAGCGACCTGCGCTACGGCAGACAGGGAGTTGGATGCACAAGTTGAGGCATTCGACGCGAAGCGTGACCTGCTAATCTCCGCTCCCGAGCGCCTCGATTCACTCACTCAGGACGTCGTCGCCGTGACGGTCCGCATTCCGGAAGCGGAGGGCGCACTCGAGTCACTTCGCGCCCAGTTCGCACCGTCGGTGCTTGGCGCAATCGAAAAGAACCCCGCACTCGCTAAAGATCACGTCACTCTGGCTGAGGAATCGATATCCGAGGCGCGTCGCGCGCTCAACCGCGGTGACTCGGCGAATGTGATCGCCTCCCTTCGCGCTGCGGAGGCTGCGGTCAGCCAGGCGCGCGAGCTAGTCGAAGGTGTTGCACACGCAGAAATCGACATTCGGTCAGCTATCACGCGTCTCCCTGAGGCGATGACTGACCTTGAAAAGGACATTGAACGTGCCCGCCAACTCGCGAATGCGGGCGGTCCCGAACTTAACGCTGTGCGCGCTGCGGCCGAGGAGGCATTGATGAAGGCGCGTGACGCCCGGGAATCTAATCCTCTCGGGAGCCTCCATCACATTGTCGAAGCGGACGCCGCACTCGATGAACTACTGGCCAGAGCGCAGGAAGCGTCCGAGCGCGAACAGCACGCTCGGCGAACTCTGGCGAATGACCTTTCCGCCGCTGACGCGCACATCACGGCGGCACGCGACTTCATCTCGACTCGGCGCGGCGCCATCGGCGCGGAGCCGCGCACGAGGTTGTCGGAAGCGGAACGCCACGCTGGGTATGCGCGCCACATCGCTCACTCTGACCCGGTTACCGCACTCGAGCACGCTCGCGCGGCAGTGAAACTCGCGCAGCAAGCGCTCTCCTATGCGCGCAGTGAGGTGTCGTCCTGGGAATCGCAGCAGCGCACCAACTTTGCCAATGTGGGGCAGACGGGCGGTGGCCCTGGGTCGATGACCAACGTCGTGGTGGGCGGGATGCTCGGCGGAATTCTGATGGACGCAATGCGCAGCGGCAGTGGTTCGCGCCATCGAAGCAGCGGTTTTGGCACAACACGCAGCGGATCGACAGGCGGCTTCAGCACTGGCCGGTCGTCCAGCGCCCGCAGGTCATCGAACGTGCGGTCGCGTTCGTTTGGCGGCCCCCGGAGTTCGGGCCGGCGAGGCGGCGGCGGGCGTTTCTAAGGCGCCAAAACGGCCACACACCGCGAGTCCCGGCCACACACCCACTGCTGGCGGTGTGTGGTCCCTACTCGCGGTGCGCGGTGCGCCAGCGCTCCCGCTAAACGCCGATCAGGTGCTTTGCGAGGTATCCCTCGACCTGGTCGATGGCGATGCGTTCCTGGCTCATCGAATCACGTTCGCGGACCGTCACGGCGTGGTCATCGAGAGTGTCGAAGTCGACGGTAATGCAGAACGGGGTACCAATTTCGTCCTGGCGCCGATAGCGGCGGCCGATAGCGCCTGCGTCGTCGAACTCGACGTTCCAATGCTGCCGCAGACGCGCCGCGAGGTCTTTCGCCTTCGGTGTGAGGTCGGCATTCCGGCTCAGTGGCAGTACCGCCGCCTTGACGGGTGCGAGCCGCCGGTCGAGGCGCAGGACGACGCGCGTGTCGACACCGCCCTTCGCGTTCGGCGCCTCATCCTCTGAGTACGCGTCCACAAGGAACGCCATCAGTGATCTCGTGAGGCCAGCTGCGGGCTCAATAACGTACGGCGTATAGCGGCTGCCGGTCGTCTGGTCGTAGTAGGACAGCTCGACACCGGAGTGCTTGGCATGCGTAGAGAGGTCAAAGTCGGTCCGGTTCGCAACACCCTCGAGTTCACCCCAGCCGCTGCCGTGGAAGCCGAACATGTACTCGATGTCGACGGTGCGCTTCGAGTAGTGCGACAGCTTGTCCTTCGGGTGCTCGAACAACCGCAGGTTATCGGGGTTAATACCGAGTTCGGTGTACCAGGAGAAGCGGTAGTCAATCCAGTACTGGTGCCAATCTTCGTCGGTGCCCGGCTCGACGAAGAACTCCATTTCCATCTGCTCGAACTCGCGAGTCCGGAAGATGAAGTTGCCGGGAGTGATCTCGTTGCGGAAGCTCTTGCCGATCTGGCCGATGCCGAAGGGTGGCTTCTTGCGCGCGGTGGTCATGACGTTCGCGAAGTTCACGAAGATGCCCTGGGCCGTCTCAGGCCGCAGGTAGTGCAGACCCTCTTCGTCGTCGACCGGCCCAAGGAAGGTCTTCATCAGTCCGGAGAACGCGCGCGGTTCCGTCCAGTTGCCCGGCTGCCCGGTGTCGGGATCGGAGATGTCCGCGAGACCATTGGCGGGCGGCTTGCCGTGTTTCGCCTCGTACGCTTCGAGAAGGTGGTCGGCGCGATACCGCTTGTGGGTGTAGAGGGACTCAACGAGAGGGTCTGTGAACACTTCGACGTGGCCGGAGGCTTCCCAGACCTGACGTGGGAGGATGACTGACGAGTCCAGTCCTACGACGTCGTCGCGGCTGGTGACCATGTTGCGCCACCACTGCTTCTTGATGTTGTCTTTCAGCTCGACACCCAGCGGACCATAGTCCCAGGCGGAGCGCGTGCCACCGTAGATTTCACCGCACGGGAAAACTAGCCCGCGGCGCTTGCAGAGGTTGACGACCGTGTCGATGCGGTTGGACTTGCCTGCCACTGAAGGAGCACTCCATCTCGTCGATTAGGTAATTCTGGGTTCCCAGCCGAAGTCAGTGTAGGCGGACTATCGCGCGTACGGTAAACCGGCGCCCGGCCACCCCGGCTGAGCAACACGCCATCCTCGTCGTTGACATGCGCATCAATGCATACAACAATGGATGTTGTTTCCATTTTCGACAAGGTCCGACAAGGAGAGCGCCGTTCTGAACACCCCTGGCGTAACATCCGGTGACCCCACCGCTGAGCCGCTGCATGTGCAGTCAGCACGCCCCGACCACAGAGACCGGGCAATTCCGCCCGCACCGATGCCACCGCAGCGGTCCCTGATCGCGGCGGGCGAGTTGCTGCGCGCCCTCGCCGCACCAGTCCGGATCGCGATCGTGCTGCAACTGCGTGAGTCCGAGCGTTGCGTACATGAGCTCGTCGATGCCCTGGGGGTCACGCAGCCGCTGATTAGCCAGCACCTTCGCGTGCTGAAGTCCGCTGGTGTCGTCCACGGGGAAAGGTCGGGGCGCGAGGTGCTCTATAGCCTCGTGGACGATCATCTTGCCCACATCGTTGCCGACGCTGTCGCACACGCCGAGGAGGAATAGGTATGTCCGCGCCCGCAGGATCCCAACGCAAGCGCCCCTCACCAGCGATCGGAGTCCGCTCAACCCGCCAGCGCGCTGCCGTGACAGCGCTGCTCAACGATGTCGAGGAGTTCCGTTCCGCTCAAGATATTCACGATGAGCTGCGCCGCCGCGGCGAAGGCATCGGGCTGACAACGGTGTATCGCACGCTGCAGTCGCTGGCAGAGACCGGCGCTGTCGATGTGCTTCGCACTGATAACGGCGAAGCCGTATACCGCAGATGCTCGTCGGGCCACCACCACCACTTGGTGTGCCGGGACTGCGGATTCACCGTCGAGATCAAGGGCGACGAGGTTGAGCGCTGGTCGCATTCGATCGCTTCGGAGAACGGTTTCACTGACATCAGTCATATCGTCGAAGTCTTCGGCATCTGCCGGGAGTGTCAGCACTCAGGGAGCGTCTAGAGGCCGCACACCTCCGTACCGGCGGTCCCGCTTCGCGTACTCCACACACGCGTTCCACAGATCGCGCCGGTCGAAGTCAGGGAAAAGTTTCTCCTGAAAGACGAACTCCGCGTAGGCCGATTGCCATAGCAGGAAGTTCGACGTGCGCAGTTCGCCTGAGGGCCGGAGGAACAGATCGACATCAGGCATATCCGGCTCGTCGAGATGCCGCGCGAACGTCGCTTCGGTAATTCGCTCGGGGTTGATCTCCCCTGCCGCTGCCTTGCGTGCGATCTCCCGCGTGGCGTCGACGATCTCAGCGCGCCCCCCGTAATTCACGCACATCGTGAGGGTCATGACCGTGTTGTGTTTTGTCAATTCCTCGGCAACCTCGAGTTCGCGTATGACGCTGCGCCACAGCCTCGGACGCCGGCCTGCCCAGCGGACGCGTACGCCCATCTCGTTCATTTCGTCGCGGCGCCGACGGATCACATCGCGGTTGAATCCCATGAGGAAGCGGACTTCCTCTGGGCTGCGGCGCCAGTTCTCTGTGGAGAAGGCGTAGGCAGACAGCCAGGAAACCCCCATTTCGATGCACCCGCACACAGCGTCCATGAGGACTGCTTCACCTCGCTTATGGCCCTCGGTGCGCGGCAAGCCCCGCTCCTCGGCCCAGCGGCCGTTGCCGTCCATGACAAGGGCGACATGCTTCGGCACGAATTCTCGCGGCAGAGAGGGCGGCTTGGCGCCGGACGGGTGCGGGTCAGGCGGACGCACCGAATGCGCCGCTGCATCTGCGCTGCTAGATCCCGCTCGCCAGGGGCCCCGTCGGTAATGTCGCTGTGTCACACCCTTCATCTTGCACGACCCCGGCCTGGGCATGAGGGCGGGATCGCTCAATCAGCGGGAGTGTGCGAAGTTGCCGTTCCAGGTGCCATTGAAGGTGTGCAGCAGTGAGACCACTTGCCTGGCTACGAACCTGCGTGGCTGTCTGCTCGGCGTAACCCCACTCCCCTGTCACCAAGGCATCCATGAGGTCGAGAACCCCAGCTGAGGGTGTCGCCGCACCCGGCGGACGACAATGAACACACACGGACCCGCCCGCTGCCACGTGAAAAGCACGGTGCGGCCCGTGTACGCCACATCGTGCACAGTCCCGCAGCGCGGGAGCCCAGCCAGCAAGCCCCATCGCACGCAGCAGAAACGCATCCAGCACCAAGCCCGTCTCCCGCTGCCCCTGCCCTACGGCGCGCAGCGCACCGACCGTCAGCTGGTACAAACGCGGAACCGGTGCGTGTTCCTCCCCCGCGAGACGTTCTGCGGTCTCGAGAATCGCGCAGCCCGTGGTATAGCGCCCATAGTCGCAGGCGATATCGGACGCGAACGTATTCACTGCATGGACCTGAGTGACAATGTCGAGGTTACGGCCAGGATGAAGCAGCACGTCAACATGATTGAAAGGCTCGAGTCGCGCACCAAACTTCGACCTGGTGCGCCTGATTCCCTTCGCGACAGCACGGACGATGCCATGCTCTCGGGTCAAGAGCGTAAGGATACGGTCAGCCTCGCCCAGCTTGTGCTGGCGCAGCACCACCGCGCAATCCCGGTACAACCTCACCCGTACAGTCTCTCACTGAACTCTGACAGTTTGCGGACTCCGCGCGGGTGTTCCGTCACGCGCTGGGCGCGCGGAACTGGTACCCGAACCCGCGTATCGCTCGTATCCACTGAGGGTTGGCCTCGTCGTCCCCGAGCCGACGCCGCAACCTTGCGATATGAACCGTCAGGGTATTGCTGTGTGTGGCTGAGCCATGCCAGGCCGCGTCGATCAGCTCCTGCCTGCTGACAACCGCGCCTTCATGCTCGGCGAAATATCGGAGCAGTGCGAACTCCCGCGGTGGCAGGCGCGTGCATTCACCATCTAGCCACATCTGCGGGGTGACCGCATCGACCCGCAGCCGGCCGAGGCTCAGGGCTTGCGGCCGTGACTGCCATGGACTCCCCGCCCGGACGTAAGACTGCAACAGCGCAGGCAGCTCGCGCAGCCGGTACGGCCGCGGAATGACGATGTTTGCCTTCGCGGCCGCACGCGCCGCGAAAGCGCCCGAGTCCGCATCCGCTCCCGCGAACAGTGGCAGCTCAGGTTCAGAGGCGCGGACGATCGACAGAAACTCGATCGTGCCGATCCGTCCGCCCACGTTCGCGGCGATCACTACATCCGGCTGGAGGCGCCCGACCAGTAAGAGCGCCTCAGCAGGGTCAGGGCAGACGTGAACATCAAACCCGTAACTGCTGAGCCCAACGACGAGTTCGTCGACGAGTTGCCGGTCATCATCCACGACAAGGATGAAGGGGCGCGCACGGGCCGCCCCGCGGCTGTCCGCTGATCCCGCGTTCGCCACGTGCATGTCCATGTTCGCTACCACTGCCTGCCCACCGCCGATACCCCGATTTCCTGACTCTGCACGGAACTGTCTGCTCAGCCGAAGCGGCCGGAGATGTACGCTTCAGTACGCTCGTCGCCCGGGTTGCTGAACATCTTGGCGGTATCGTCGAACTCGACAAGTCTCCCGGTGCGATCGCCGTGCTCGTCGGCCTCCGCGGTGAAGAACGCGGTGCGCTGCGAAACACGCGCAGCTTGCTGCATGTTGTGTGTGACGATGATGATCGTGAATTCCTGCGCAAGGGAATCCATCAGATCTTCGATCTTGAGCGTCGCGATCGGGTCGAGCGCGGAACACGGCTCATCCATCAGAATCACTTCAGGCTTGGTCGCAATCGCGCGCGCGATGCAGAGCCGCTGCTGCTGACCGCCCGAAAGGGCGAGAGCACTGCCCTTCAGGTTGCTTTTCACCTCATCCCAGATTGCGGCTTTGCGCAGCGCCTCTTCGACGAGGTCATCCATGCTGTCGACCTGCATCTTGGTGACGCGCGGGCCGTATGCGACGTTGTCGTAGATCGACTTCGGGAACGGATTCGGCTTCTGGAAGACCATGCCGATCCGGCGACGCACTTCGTTGACGTCCACTCCGGCGCCGTAGATGTCTGTGCCTTCGAAACGAATCATGCCTTCGACCCGCGCACCGGGAACGAGATCGTTCATCCGGTTAAGGCAACGCAGGACGGTCGACTTACCGCAGCCCGACGGTCCGATCAGAGCGGACACCTCATTCCGGTTGAACGTCATGTTGACGTCCCGGACAGCGAGGAACTTCTTGTAGAACACCTTGACGTCATCGCAGGTGATTGCGGGTCCGCTGCGACTAACGGATCGCGCTGCCTTCGCGTGCTGCAAGTCGATCTGCACGCCAGGTGTCCGCGCCTGGGATACAGCACCGGCGTTGGTCATGCTGCCTGTCGGGACCGTGTGTGCCATTGGCGTTCCTCCTTGAGTGTCGGTAGGCAACTCGCCGGAGCGCGACGGGGACCCCGTCGCGCCCGGTGGCCTACGGTCAGCCGAATCGACCACTGATGTAGTCCTCGGTCCGCTTGTTCGTTGTTTTCGTGAAGATGTATTCGGTGTCCGCGAATTCGACGAGCTCACCGGGGCGACGGTCTGCGTCACCGTCTTCGACACTGAAGAAGGCGGTCTTGTCCGACACGCGCCCTGCTTGCTGCATGTTGTGGGTGACGATGACGATCGTCAGCGTGCCAGCGAGCTCACGGATGAGATCCTCGATCTTGAGCGTCGCAATGGGGTCGAGTGCAGAGCACGGCTCATCCATGAGCAGCACCTCGGGCTCGACCGCGATCGCGCGCGCGATGCACAAGCGTTGCTGCTGGCCGCCCGAGATCGCGGTGCCGCTGTCTTTCAGCTTCTTGTAGACCTCATCCCACAGTCCCGCTCGCTGCAGCGACCGCTCGACCAGATCGTCCATGTTGCCCTTGTAACCATTGAGCCGCGGGCCGAATGCAACGTTGTCGTAGATCGACATCTGGAACGGGTTTGGACGCTGGAAGACCATGCCGATCCGGCGGCGCACTTCGGCGGCATCGATATCGTCGTCGTACATGTTCTCGCCGTTGAAATTGATGGTTCCGCCGACCGTCGTGCCCGGGATCAGATCATTCATCCGGTTCAGGCAGCGCAGCAGCGTCGACTTGCCGCAGCCCGACGGACCGATCAGGGCGGTTACCCGGTTGCGCGGGATGTCGAAGCTGACGTTCCGCAGCGCCACGAAGCTCCCATATGTCACCGAGGCGTCGGCAATCTCGAACACGGGATCGTCAACAGCGCTCCGGTCTGCCGTGGTTTCAGTGAGGTGTGCAGTCACTTCGTCATCCCTTCCGCTTGTTGGCTCGAGCACCGATGAGGCGCGCGCCGACGACCATGATGAGGACGAGGCCGAAGAGGCTCAGCGCACCGCCGAATGCACGCTCGATTCCCGCCTCGAATGCTTGTCGTGCGCCGTCATAGATCTGCAGCGGCACAGCGCCCTGAGGGTCGCCCTGCAGCGACGTCACAATCCACGAGGCGCCGAGCGCCGTCAGGATCAGTGGGGCCGTTTCACCTATGCCGCGTGCAATGGCGAGCATGACTCCCGTGGTGATGCCTGGAGCGGCAGCCGGCAGCACCGTGCGCAGAATCGTTTGAGCTTTGCCAGCGCCGAGGCCGAAACTGGCGTTTCGCCACTCGTCGGGGACGAGCTTGAGCATCTCCTCGGCTGCTCGGGTAACGATCGGCAGCATGATGATCGCGATGGCAACCGCAGCGACGAATGTTCCGAAGCCCCAGGTCACCCAGCCAGATACCAGCAGACCGTAGACGAAAAGACCAACAAAGATCGATGGGATGCCGGTCATGACATCTGTGAAGAATCGAATGACGAGCGCGAAACGTCCCGTGCCGTATTCCACGAGATAGATTGCTGTGGCAATGCCGAGCGGCACGGCCATCGCGATGGAGAGCAGCATGATGTAGAGGGTGCCGAAGAAGCCGGCCGCGTAGCCACCGCCCTCGCGGCGATATGGGGGCTCGTTCTGGGTGAAGAAGTCCCACCCGATCACACCATAGCCGCGGTAGGCGACGTACCCGATGATCAGGAAGAGCGGCACCATCGCGATCGCCATCGCGATAGTAAGAACCCCAGTGCTGAACGTGTTGAAGCGGGTCCGGCGCGGGGCGTTGCCTTGGCGGTCGCGGAGACTGCGGTGCCCCGTCGGCGTGGAGCGAGTAGCTAACTGGGTGCTCATACTGCGGAATCTCCCGTCATACGGCCGAGGCGCCACACCAGCAGCCGCGCCAGAACATTGATGGTCATGGTCACGATGAAGAGCGCGACGCCGATCGCCATCAGGCCCTTCACTGTTTCCGGCGATGCGTCCTGGAAAGTGTTGGCGATGTGGGCGGCCATGGTGTTACCGGGCTGGGCAAGGCTGGTACTGAGCGTCTGTGCTCCGCCCACCAGGAAAAGAACAGCTACGGTTTCACCGAGAGCGCGGCCAAGGCCCAGCATTGTGCCACCCACGATGCCGGAGAAACTCGACGGCAGGATGACTTTACGCATCACCTCGAAACGCGTAGCCCCGAGACCGTACGCGGCGTACTGCTGGTCGATCGAGTTGACCGCGAAAACCTCGCGGAAAATCGCGGTCATGATCGGCAGGATCATGATGGCCAGGATGATGCCGGCGCTGAGGTAGCTGGTCCCGTACACGGGTCCCTCAAACAGGAAGAACCAGCCGAAGGCACGTTCGAGGGGCTCAAGTACGTAGGGCCGCAGAACGTTCGGCATCAGCCAGAAGAACCCCCACATGCCGAAGATGATGCTTGGCACAGCTGCGAGCATTTCCACGGTGTAGGAAAGCGGGTTGCGCAGCCTGGATGGCGCAAGCTGCGTCAAGTACAGGGCGACTGCGAGGGCAAGCGGAAGCGCGATGATGATGCCGACAACTGCGGTGACGATCGTGCCGTAGATAAACGGCCAAGCGCCGTACGTGCCGGTGATTTCGTTGCGCGAGTAGCCCGCTTGCCACTCGGTGCCAAAGAGGAAACCGAAGAATCCCTCGTGCTGCAGGATCGGCCAGGCCTCTTGCACTGTCCGCACGACCATGAGCGCAAGAACGATGAGGACGGTCGTTCCCGCGATCGTGACAAGCCAGCGGAACATGGGGTCAGCGAAACGCGACGAACTCCGGTTCTTCAGGTCAGGACCACTTTGTGGTGAAAGAACTGACATGTGATGTTGCTCCAGTTGATGTCGGGTTGTGGAGTGCTTTGGAGCGCGTCTGGCGCGGCCGGATAGGAACCCGGCCGCGCCGTTGCTAACTCCGCGTGCTCGTCACGTCAATCAGTTCTGCGAGTTGATGCGCTCGACCTGAGCTTGAACGCGTTCCTTCAGCTCGGCTCCCATGGGCGCGTAGCCCAGTTCAAGCGCGAGCTCGTCTGCCTCGTCAGAGGTAAGAACCCAGTTCCAGTAGGCCTTCAGCATCTCAGCGGTGTTGTCGTCGTAACCGCACTCGTAGACGAAGATCCAGTTGGTACCCGTGATCGGGTAGCCCTCGCCACCGATGTTGTCGATGTCGAACTGGAAGCTGTCCGGGATTTCGGCGAGCTCAGATGCCTCGGTCGTTGCCTCGAGCGTCGGGTAGATCGCTTCACCGTCTGCGTTCACGACGCTGGCCTGCGCCATTCCCGTCTCGATGGCGTAAGCCTGGTTGACGTATCCCAGTGCGCCACGGTTCTGGTTGATCTGCGCGGATACCCCCTCATTGCCCTGACCTCCGACGGTGCCGGAAGCCCACTGGACCTCGGTGCCTTCGCCGTACTTGTCGGCCCACTCGTCGTTCTCGGTGCTCAGGTAGTGCGAGAACACGTAGGTGGTGCCGGAGCCGTCGGACCGGTGTACCGGGATGATGTCCTGGTCGGGCAGGTCCATATCCGGGTTGAGTTCCTGCAGTTCAGGATCGTTGAAGTTGGTGATCTGGCGGTCGTAGATCTTCGCGATGGTATCGGCCGTCAGGACCATGCCGTCGAGTTCGGGATCATTGAAAGCGATGACCACCGAGCCGAAGATGACGGGGAACTGGACGCCTTCACAGCCGCGGGCAGATGCTGCTTCTTCGAGGTCCTCATCGCTCAGGTAACGCTCGGATGAGCCGAAGTCGACGGTGCTACGGATGAACTGCTCGATGCCGCCACCGGAACCGATGCTCTGGTAGTTGATCCGGACACCGGGCTCCACTGCGCCGAAATCTGCAGCCCATTCCTGGAAGACGGGGTTGGGGAAGGTCGCGCCCGCACCCGTCAGGTTCCCGCTGAGTGAGCCACCGTTTCCACCGGTTGCTCCCCCCTCTCCATTGCCGTTGTCGCCACCACATGCGGCAGCGAAAGCGACGACAGGCAATGTCGCGCCAACGGCAACCAGGGAACGCCAATTACGCATAGTGATCTCCTTCGGAGGTTCGACCTGGCAGAGCGGCACTGTCTGCCAATCGAGTCGAAACGTATCCGGGGAGGGTGAACAGAATGTGCGACTGGGCGAACGGAAGGTTAACAGACTGGGTGTCGTGAATGAATATGTGTGTCGTACACGTATGAACCCTTAATTTCGCGACAGTCGACAGGCTCTCAACAACACCGAACTACCTCAGGAGCTCCCGCGCGCCACTGGTTCCACCGACTCAAAAACCTAATTTGCCCAGCTGTTTTGGGTCGCGCTGCCAGTCCTTGGCTATCTTCACGTGCAAGTCGAGAAACACTTTGGTTCCGAAGATTCGCTCCAGTTGGGCGCGCGCCTTTATGCCCACTTCGCGAAGTCTCGCGCCGCCCTTTCCAATGATGATCGCCTTCTGAGATGAACGCTCGACATAGAGATTTGCGAAGATTGTCAGAACTGGTTCACCGCGACGAGTCTTGCTGTCGTTCACCTCTTCAATGACAACCGCTAGCGAGTGAGGGAGTTCGTCACGTACCCCCTCGAGCGCAGCTTCCCGGATGAGTTCGGCCATCAGAACGTTCTCTGGCTCATCGGTCAGCTCCCCGTCGGGATAGAACGCCGGTCCCGGGGGCATGAGCGAACGCAGCAATGCGACGACACGGTCGAGGTTTTCACCTGATGTTGCAGATACCGGGATGACCTCTCGTTCCGGCCCCAATAGCTGCGACACTGCCAGCAGTTGCTCGGCAACGGCGTTCTTCGACACCTTGTCGATCTTTGTGACAATGCCGAACAGCGTGGTTTTGGGCGCGACAGCGCCGATTTGCTCGTGAATCCAGCGGTCGCCCGGTCCGATCTTCTCATCTGCGGGGATGCAGATCCCTACTGCATCCACCTCGGTGTACGTATCTCGCACCAGATCATTCAGCCGCTGCCCTAGCAAGGTTCGCGGCCGGTGCAGGCCTGGTGTGTCAACGAGGATGATCTGTGCGTCATCGCGGTGGATGATCCCACGAATGGTGTGGCGGGTGGTCTGCGGTCGCGAGGACGTGATCGCGACCTTCGCCCCCACCAGCGCGTTGGTCAGTGTTGATTTCCCGGTATTCGGACGACCGACGAGGCACACAAAGCCCGACCTGAAGTCGTCTGAACCGCCCGAAACATCACTCACCACGTGTCCCCTTGCTTCCATGAGCTGAGTCAGCCCGAGATTCGCCCTCAGGCTCGGTGTTGGCGCTGTCTGATTCGCGGGCGATCACGGTGTGAACGCGCACCCGCCCGCGAACGTCCTCTCCACCTTCAGCGATGAGGTGAAGTCCTTGAACGTCCACTGTCGAACCTGGCAGTGGCACGCGGCCTAGCATGTGGGCAATCAGACCACCTACAGTCTCGACCTCATCGTCTTCGACGCGTGTGCCGAACAGTTCCCCGAGATCTTCGATGGGCAGCCGCGCCGAGACGCGGTATACACCGTCACCGAGCGGCTCGACCGGTGCCTGCTCATTCGTGTCGTACTCATCAGCGATTTCACCGACGATTTCTTCCAGAATGTCCTCGATCGTGACAATTCCCGCGATTCCGCCGTATTCGTCGACAAGCACAACGAGGTGGTTTCGGTCGCGTTGCATCTCGCGCAGCAGACTGTCGAGCGGCTTGGTGTCCGGCACGAACACGGCGGGACGCATGAGGTCGCGCACGATCACGCTCCGGCCCCCGTCGACCGCCGTGTAAGTCTGCCGGACGAGGTCTTTCAGATAGACGACGCCGCGGATGTCATCGATGTTTTCGCCTATGACGGGGATTCGCGAATGGCCACTGCGCACGGCGAGCGTTGTCGCCTGCCCGGCGTTCTTATCCTCTTCGATCCATACCATTTCAGTTCGGGGAACCATCACTTCTCGAGCAATCGTGTCACCAAGTTCGAACACCGACTGGATCATTCGGTGCTCGTCCGCTGCCACCACCCCGCGTTCCTGCGCGAGATCGACGAGTTCGCGCAATTCGATCTCCGACGCGAACGGCCCGTTCCGGAAGCCCTTACCAGGTGTCACCGCGTTGCCGAGCAGGATCATCACCCGCATCAGCGGGCCTAGCAGCGAGCCGAGCAGGCGCAGCGGCCAGGAAGTCGCGATAGCGATCGAGTAAGCGTGCTGACGCCCGAGCGTCCTGGGCCCCACCCCGATCAGCACGTAGCTGACAACAACCATGATGGCCGCGCACAGAAGCAGTGCCCACCGCGTCTCGAACTGGCTGAGCAGAAACGCGGCAAGCAGAACTGTGGCCGCTATCTCACATGCCACCCGGAGCAGCACCGTCAGATTGACGTACTGGGGCCGGTTCCGCACGAGCTGCGTCAACCCACTCGCACCAGCCTGCCGGGTTTGCACGAGCTCTTCGATGCGTGCCAGCGACAAGGTGTTGAGCGCGGCGTCCGTCGCCGCGAAAAGACCACCAAAAAGGACAAGAAGGATAACGCCGCCTAGCAGCATCACATCAGTAGTCACCTGTGATGCCTACCGGAGCTCGTCGGGGTCATTGAGCAGGCCGACTTTGCCAAGTAACCTGCGGTCACGCTCGATTTGCGCAACCTTGCGTGCCTCCGCTTGGCGCAGCTCAAACCAGTCGCTGAGGAGCGAGTTCTGCAGGTCGAACATCTCCTTCTCCTCATCGGGCTCAGCGTGGTCGTAGCCGAGGAGGTGCAGGACGCCGTGGATGGTCAGCAAGGCCAGTTCATGATCGACGGAGTGACCGGCCTGTTTAGCCTGCTTTGCCGCGAACTGAGGGCAGATCACGATGTCGCCCAGCATCGCCGGCCCCGGTGAGGACGCGTCGGGCCGTGCCCCGGGGATCATCTCGTCCATCGGGAAGGACATCACATCCGTCGGACCAGGCAGGTCCATCCACCGTTGATGAAGCTCGGACATCGCGTCGAGGTCGACGAAGACCATCGAGAGTTCCGCCGCTGCATGCACGTCGAGCTGATCAAGTACGTAGCGTGCGACAGCGCTGAGGTCCTCCGCGGGAACCGCGACTCCACTCTCGTTGTTCACCTCAATGCTCACTGCGAGAGCTCACCTTTCCCCGTCTCAGTTGTCCGCGAGCGATCACCTGCGAGGAAACCGATGCTCGGCACGCCGCTGAGCCCTGTTGGCGAAGCGCCGCGCGTCTTCCGAGTTGTCCTCTTCCTCGAACCGTTCGTAAGCGTCGACGATATCCGACACCAACCTATGCCGCACCACGTCCCCACTCGTGAGGCGTATCAGGTGAATTCCTTCGATGCCAGCGAGGATTTCTGTCGCGACGTGCAGGCCTGAACGCGTTCCAGTGGGGAGGTCCACCTGTGTCACGTCACCGGTCACCACGATCTTCGACCCGAACCCCAAGCGAGTGAGGAACATTTTCATCTGCTCGCGTGTCGTGTTTTGGGCCTCGTCGAGAATGATGAAGGCATCGTTAAGCGTGCGGCCGCGCATGTATGCCAGTGGCGCCACCTCGATGACACCCGCCTGCATGAGCTTGGGGATCGCCTCAGGGTCAATCATGTCGTGCAGCGCGTCGTACAGCGGACGCAGATACGGGTCGATCTTCTCGTTCAAGGTGCCTGGGAGGAAGCCGAGGCGCTCCCCGGCTTCCACTGCGGGCCGGGTGAGGATGATGCGATTGACCTGCTTGGCTTGCAGTGCTTGAACGGCCTTCGCCATCGCGAGGTAGGTCTTGCCTGTACCGGCAGGACCGATACCGAAAACGATCGTTGCCGCATCAATCGAGTCGACATACGTTTTCTGGTTCAGAGTCTTCGGGCGGATGGTCTTGCCGCGCCGGGAGATAATGTCGAGGCTCAGTACCTCAGCAGGTGACGTGGCAGTGCCGTCCGTGAGCATGGCCACTGATCTTTCGACGACATCCGTGGGGAGGTGCTGATCACGGCGCGCGATGGTCAAGAGCTCGCCAATCACACGCTCTGCGAGCGCGACATCTGACGCCAGCCCAGACAGCGTAACCTCGTTACCGCGAACGTGGATGTCTGCGTCGAGAAGATTCTCCAGCAACCTCAGATTTTCATCCGCCGACCCGAGCAGCGGTAGCACCGATTGCGGCGGCAACTGCATAGTCGAGCGAACCGACCGCTCTACGGGGCGAACCTGTTCTTCACCAGCGGGCCCGTCGGGCCCAGCACCGCCAATGTTGTCCTGAGGCGTCACGAGTGGAGTTAGACCTGCTTCCTCTGAATCCGGCAGCGCACCGCATGGCTGCTGACATTGTCTCTTGTCTCAGTCTAGGACGCTCACCGCGTTTCGTCGCCCCAGCGCATTTAGGCGGGGGCGAAGATCACGAACCAGCCGCGGCGCCGGACTCCAGCGAAGGCCAGGAAGGCAACTGAGCAGGAATGGGTTGACGGTTCCCGCGCGGGAACCGTCAACCCATGGTGGAGCCAGAAGGACTTCGAGCTTTTTCGGCCGCTACGTCGTCACGTGCGCTGGCACGTGTGTGCTCGACTCGATGTCTGAAGCCGTTTGCTCAATCAGCTGATGTGAAAGATCAGCGAGCGCACGCGCCGCGGCTAATTCGTCACCGATTAGAGGGACGTCCCGATCGTCCGGGTTCTTCCGGGCGACTCCGGTGCCGACAAGCTTTCGCGAGCCTTCATCGGCATGAAGCCGGGCTTCAGCGTGCGTCTGCCCATTTCTCTCATCGATAAGGATCTCTACCGACCAGTGCTTGTCCTGCATCACTTCTCCTTCCGCCGTATGTCCAGGTTCGTCCTGTTCCATTCCGTTGTCCAGAGGAGAAGGTGATCAATATCTCATCGGAGCGTTGTCCCAGCGCGCCGTCAGCACCCCCAGTGCACCGAGTGTCACCGCGGCAGCAGTGGAAGTGCGCAGAATTGTCGGGCCCAAACGCACAGGGTGCGCACCGGCTTGCGTGAATTGTTCCGCCTCGTCGGGGCTCACTCCGCCTTCGGGGCCCACGATGAGGAGGATCGATCGAACATCGCCGACCGCGTGCACGACAGGAGCAAGCGCCTCGGTCGCGTCTTCGTGGAGGACTACCGCTGCTCCGCTCGCTGCAACGGTCGCAGCGATCGCAGACGCGACCTCGCGGCTGGCCGCAAGCGGATGAACCAGCGGGACATGTGCGCGCCGCGACTGCTTCGCCGCGCTGGCAGCCACACGTTGCCAGCGTTCAACGTTCTTGTGGGCCTTCGGGCCCTGCCAGCGCGCGACGCACCGAGCTGCCTCCCAAGGGATAATCTCGTCCGCACCCGCCTCAGTCATCAACTCGACTGCAAGCTCGGACCGGTCCGACTTGGGAAGCGCCTGGACCACCACAACCCGTGGTACAGGCTTAGCGATGGATTCCCGGCGCTCAACTCGAACCTCAAGGGTGTCTTTGCCGACGGTCACCACGGTCCCCCACGCAACACCTCCCTGCCCGTCGGCCAAAACCACCTGCTCGCCAGTTCTGATTCGCCGAACCGTCGCAGCATGTCGGCCTTCTGGCCCGTCGAGGACGGCTAGGTCCCCGGCACTGGGCGGCAGTGGGTCGAGATAGAAGACCGTCGCCGCCACCGTCAGCGCCCGCTCACGAAGTCCCGGAGCTTAGAGAAAATTTTGCTGCCGTGGTGCGATGCGCTGGTGACCACTTCGGCTGCGTCGCGTCCACGTGCACTCCGGAACGACTCGAGAAGGTCCGCCTGCTTGCCGTCAAGTTTCGTCGGGATCACTACCTCGAGGTGCGCATACAAATCACCGCGTGTACCCGCCCGCAGCCGCGGCATGCCCTGGCCTGGAATCGTGGCGACTGCACCCGGCTGAGTGCCTGGCTCCACCGACAACTCGATCGGGCCGTCGATGAGGCTCTCGACAGTGACAGTGGTGCCCAGCGCCGCATCAACCATGGGAATTTTGACTGTGCAGTGCAGAGAGTCACCGTCACGCACGAAGACCTCGTGCGGCTGCTCGACAACCTCGACGTAGAGGTCTCCAGCGGGACCGCCGCCCGGACCCACTTCGCCTTGACTTGCGAGCCGGACACGCATCCCGTTTGCCACACCTGCCGGTATGCGCACAGCGATGTCGCGGCGGGCACGCACGCGACCTTCGCCAGCGCACTTCCGGCACGGGTCAGGGATGATCTGACCGAAACCGTTGCATGTCGGGCACTGCCTGGTCGTCATGACCTGTCCGAGGAAACTGCGCTGAACCGACTGGATTTCGCCCGCCCCGCGGCAGGTCTCGCACTGTACTGGCTTCGAGTTGCCATTCGCGCCGGACCCCTGACACGTATCGCACAAGATCGCGGTGTCCACGGTGACGTCCTTGGTGACACCCTGAGCACACTCAGCGAGGTCGAGCCGAACCTTCAGGAGGGCATCAGCGCCGGGCTGGACACGACTGCGAGGGCCGCGTGACCCCATTCCCCCGGCACCGCCGAAGAACGCCTCGAACACGTCACCGAGGCCACCGAACCCCTGCGCCCCAAAACCTGCTCCGGCGCCTCCGCCTGGACCGTCGAGTGGGTCACCGCCCATGTCGACGACCTTCCGCTTCTGCGGGTCGCTCAGAATCTCATACGCCGTCGTCGCGTCTTTGAACCGTTCCTGGGCCGCCGGGTCGGGATTCACATCAGGGTGAAATTCCCGTGCGAGCTTCCGGTACGCGCGCTTGATCTCCTGATCAGTCGCCGTCTTGGAAACGCCGAGCGTCCCGTAATAGTCACGTGCCACGTTTGTGTTCTGTCCTGTTCCTCATCATGCGGATCTCAGCTTGACCCGAAGAATGCCACCCAGAAATGTCACTAATGGGCGCGGCGGATAACCACCTTCTGACGGTACTCCCCTTGACGCCCGGCACCATACTGCATGGTTGCGGGGCCGGTGCGCACACCTCGTCTCATCTCGCGGAGAGGACCTCCCCCACGTAACGGGCGACCGCTGACACAGCGGCGATTGCCCACGGGTAGTCCATACGCGTCGGGCCGAGCACACCAACGCCGCCGAAGGTTGCACCCGCGGCGCCGTATCCTGTCGAAATGACAGATGTCGCCCGGATCTGCTCGTCTTCCATTTCCTCACCGATCCGGACCGTCACCATTCCCGGGTGCTGAGCCGCAGCGAGAAGTTTGAGGACGACAACTTGCTCCTCGAGCGCCTCGAGAATCTGCAGCATCGCCCCCGGGCTGCCGCCAAAGTCAGCAGCATTGGCTGTCAGATTCGAGGTCCCGCCGAGAACCAGCCGGTCCTCGCTGCGCTCAACGAGCGTCTCGACGAGGACTGTCGCTGACCGCACCACTGGGTCGCGCATGTCATGCTCGACCTGATTCGCTAGTTCAGCAACGGCGACCGAGGCTGCTGAAAGGTGTTTACCTTCGAGCGCTTGGCCAAGCAACACACGGAGGGTGCTCACTTGCTCTTCACTGATGACGTCACCAAGTTCCACCAGCCGCTGGTCCACCCGTCCGGTATCCATGATCACCACAAGCAGCAAGCGCGCTGGGTTCAGCGGCACGACCTCGATATGCCGCACTTTCGAGGACGTCAAAGTCGGGTACTGCAGAACGGCGACCTGGCGGGTGAGTTGGGCGAGCAGACGTACCGCGCGGCGCAAGACGTCATCGAGGTCGACACCGCCCTCAAGAAACTCCATGATCGCGCGCCGCTCGCCGTGCGAGAGTGGCTTGACTTCGGCTATCCGGTCAACGAATTGCCGATACCCCTTGTCCGTCGGCACCCGCCCTGACGACGTGTGTGGCTGCCGAATGTAGCCCTCAGCTTCGAGGACGGCCATGTCGTTACGAACCGTGGCGCTCGACACTCCTAGCCCGTGACGATCAACCAGAGCCTTGGATCCGACCGGCTCATGCGTCGAAACGTAGTCCGACACGATGGCTTGCAACACCGCGAAACGCCTGTCATCTGTGCTCGGCATCGTTCACCACCTCTCCGACATCGATATGCCGCAACGAAGACCCATTTT
The DNA here is from genome assembly GCF_000214175.1 of Hoyosella subflava DQS3-9A1. Lineage (NCBI taxonomy): Bacteria > Bacillati > Actinomycetota > Actinomycetes > Mycobacteriales > Hoyosellaceae > Hoyosella > Hoyosella subflava. The sequence continues at coordinate 1,239,954 of NC_015564.1, read as the reverse complement.
AGCCCGGTCTATAACCAGCAGTTATGCCATAGGAGAAGTGAAGATTGCCACGTCTTCATTCTGCGGTCACGATCTGTCTCACCACACCGTCCGCAAGCAGACGTCCCCGGCCAGTCAGCCGCAGCCTACCCTCGGCGATCTCAGCAAGCCCCTCATCGGCGCATCTCTCTGCTGCAGCACGCTCCGCGGAAGACAACCGGCGAAGCGCGAGGCCAGCCCGCATCCGCACCGCGAGCATCACGTACTCGAGGTGCTGATCTTCCGCGGACAGTGTCTCGACGCCTCCTACCGGCAAAAAACCGGAAGCGAGTTGATCCGCGTAGCGAGCTGGATGTTTGGCGTTCCACCAGCGCACACCCCCAACATGACTGTGCGCTCCGGGCCCTATTCCCCACCAGTTCGACTCGTTCCAGTAGCCGACGTTGTGGCGGCAGATAGCCTCCTCATTCGCGGCCCAGTTCGATACTTCGTACCACTGAAACCCAGCTCCGGCGAGACGCGAGTCGATCAGCTCATACCTCGCTGCAAGCACGTCATCATCGGGCGCGGGCATCTCGCCCTTCCTGATCCGGCGCGCCAGCGCCGTACCGTCTTCGACTATGAGTGCGTAGGCCGATACATGGTCAGCGCCAGCTGCGAGAACCGCGTCGAGCGACGCGTCGAGGTCGCTGTCACGTTCGCCAGGAGTGCCGTAGATGAGGTCGAGATTCACGTGTTTAAATCCCGCCTCGCGTGCTTCTTGAGCCGCGGAAATGGCGCGTCCCGGCGTGTGGGTCCGGTCAAGCGCTGCCAGCACGTGCTGTGCAGCCGACTGCATGCCCAGAGAGACCCTGGTAAAGCCTGCCTCGCGAATAGTCTGAAAGAACTGTGGCGATGTGGACTCCGGGTTCGCTTCCGTGGTGACCTCAGCGTTCGGCCGTATGCCGAACGTGTTCGAGATCGTGTCGATAACGTCAGCAAGAGCCGCGGCACCCAGTAGCGACGGCGTCCCGCCACCCACGAAGACGGAGTCAGCCTGCGGTACCCCTGCCGCACTCAGCATTTTCGCCGCGAGTTCCGTCTCTCGCTTGAACGCCTCGAGCCAGGATTCCGGCGATGCCGAACTGCCGAGTTCCCCGGCGGTGTAAGTGTTGAAATCGCAGTAGCCGCAGCGCGTCGCGCAGAACGGGACGTGCACGTAGATGCCGAAGCGCCTTTCAGGCACCGTGCTCATGGCCGACGCCGGGAGGACTAACTCGTGGGCGGGGAGTGACATTTGTTCCGTTCCTGGGCTGGACGTGTGCTTCCAGTGTGCCCGCTTCTCGCATCCGGCCCGAAACCCAACAGGATGAGACACGTTGCTGATACCTGATACTGGGCATCGATAACATGCCTTTCCCTGCGTCTACCTGCGCGTTCGGGACGCATCCCGATCCATGGCACAATGGACGGGTGAGTGGACCAGGGGTATGGCTGGCTGGCACGCGGCTTGTGCAGCGCCGCCATATTGATTTCAAGCGTGTCAATAGCTGCGGCTGTCGCCCGTAGCTGCCTGCGCATGCCCGGTTCAACGGGGAAGTCCGCTTGGCTGAAAGCGCCAGCCTCACACGTCCAGGTAGCTTGAACTCGCGCAAACCGGACAGTCCACGTCAGATCTTGTTTCAGGAGCATTTAATGTCGTCAGCCCACGACGCTGCCTCCCCAGCTGAGCCGACCGCGGCTCCCGTGCGCCGTGAGCGGCCTGCACGGACCGCCACGAAGGCTGGTGGAGCGAACGGCGCCGCAGCAGGGGGCCGTGCCCGGGCCGCACGGCCGAAGCGTCGCAAAGCCGAGGGCCAGTGGAAACTCGGGTATCGCGAACCGCTGAACCCGAATGAGCAGACGAAGAAGGATGACAATCCCCTCAACGTTCGCCAGCGTATCGAGAACATCTACGCGATCCGTGGTTTCGACAGCATCGACAAAGCCGATCTTCGCGGGCGTTTCCGCTGGTACGGTCTCTACACCCAGCGCAAGCAGGGGTATGACGGCAGCTGGACCGGCGATGAGAACATCGACATCATCGAAGACAGCTACTTCATGCTGCGCATCCGGGTTGACGGCGGGCAGCTGAACCTTGAACAGCTGCGGACCATCGGCCAGATCTCGAAAGAGTTCGGCCGCGACACGGCCGACCTGTCCGACCGCCAGAACGTCCAGTGCCACTGGATCCGGGTCGAGGACGTGCCGGAGATCTGGCGCCGCGTCGAAGGGTGCGGCCTCACCACCACGGAAGCGTGCGGCGACACACCTCGCATCGTTCTCGGTTCACCGCTAGCTGGCCTGGCTGAGGATGAGGTCCTGGACCCGACACCGGCCATCGAGGAGATCGTTCGCCGCTACGTCGGTGATCCGCGGTACTCGAACCTGCCCCGCAAGTTCAAGACAGCGATGTCGGGCCTTCAGGACGTCGCGCACGAGGTGAACGACTGCGCTTTCATTGGTGTGAACCATCCAGAGCATGGGCCCGGACTCGACGTGTGGGTCGGCGGTGGGCTCTCGACCAACCCCATGATCGGGCAGCGCCTCGGTGTCTGGGTGCCTCTGGAGGAAGCGCCCGATGTGTGGGAAGGCATCGTATCGATCTTCCGCGACTACGGGTACCGCAGGTTGCGGGCCCGGGCACGCATCAAATTCCTGGTGAAGGACTGGGGACCTGAAAAGTTCCGTGAAGTCCTGGAAACTGAGTACTTAGGCAGAAAGCTGATCGACGGCCCGGCACCTGAACCACTGACAAAGCCGCGTGACCATGTCGGCGTACAGAAACTTAAGAACGGCAACTATGCCGTCGGGGTCGCGCCCATCGCCGGTCGCGTGTCGGGAACCACACTTCTCGCTGTGGCCGACGCAGCCGAGCGGGCTGGCACGGACAAAGTCCGCCTCACTCCGTACCAGAAGCTGATCATTGTCGATGTTCCCGAGGATAAGGTCGAGCCGTTGATCGCTGAGCTCGACGGGCTCGGGCTCCCCGCCCGCCCGTCACTCTGGCGCCGGAACCTCATGGCCTGCACCGGCATCGAGTTCTGCAAGCTGTCCTTCGTCGAGACACGGAAGCGTTCGCAGGATCTTGTTCCTGAGCTTGAGCGGCGCCTCAAAGATCTCAACGAAAAACTCGACACCGCGGTGACGATCAACATCAACGGCTGCCCCAACTCCTGCGCCCGTGCACAGGTGGCAGACATTGGGTTCAAGGGCCAACTCGTCCCGGACGAGGACGGCAATCACGTCGAGGGCTTCCAAGTTCATCTTGGTGGTCACCTCGGCCTCGAACCAGCCTTCGGGCGCAAGCTCCGCGGCCATAAGGTCACCACCGAAGAACTCGGTGACTATGTAGAGCGTGTCGTACGCAATTTCGCTGACAGCCGCGTGAACGGCGAGCACTTCGCCGACTGGGCCGTGCGAGCCGGCGAAGAACTGCTTCGGTGAGGTGCAGGGACCAGCGATGACAGAACACAGCGCGGAAAATCATAGTGCCGGAGGGAACACTCCGGTGTCCCGCGCTGTTCCTTTCTATTGCCCCTATTGCGCGGATGAAGATTTGCGACCTGATCTGGCCGACGGCACACCCCTGCCGCACGGTCAATGGCGATGCGGCGGATGCAGGCGTGTTTTTGCGCTGAAGTTCCTGGGCGCATCGGCGGTAAAGCGAAAGGTTTCACGATGAGTATCGCGACGGAAACAGATCTCCGGCGGATCGCCGAACGCGGCGCCGCTGACCTTGACGGTGCATCCGCCGAGGACTTGCTCCGCTGGACGGAAGAGAACTTTGGCGGCCGCTACATTGTCGCATCGAACATGCAGGACGCGGTGCTGGTTCATCTCGCAGCGCAGGTCCGGCCCGGGGTGGAGATCTTGTTTCTCGACACCGGCTACCATTTCGCGGAAACGCTCGGTATGCGTGATGCCAGCGAAGCTGTCTACGGCGTGAACATCCGCAACGTCACGCCCGAGCAGACGGTGGCTGAGCAGGACGCTTCGGAGGGCAAAGACCTCTTCGCCCGCGAGCCGAACCGCTGCTGTGCGCTCCGCAAAGTCGCGCCGCTGAAGAAAACCCTCGCAGGTTACGACGCCTGGGTTACCGGAATCCGCCGGGTTGAGGCGCCCACACGAGCGAACGCACCGCTCATCTCCTATGACGAGGCGTTCGGTTTGGTGAAGATCAACCCGCTCGCAGCGTGGTCCGACGACGACATGCAGAATTACATCGACGAGCACTCGATTCTGGTTAATCCGCTTGTCGACGAGGGGTACCCCTCAATCGGGTGTGCGCCGTGCACCATGAAGCCAGCACCCGGCTCAGATCCGCGCAGCGGTCGCTGGGCGGGCAAAAACAAGATTGAATGTGGGTTGCACTCAACATGACAATCGAAACCGCCCCATGGGGCATGACCGGCCGAGATCAGAACGGAGTGATGCCTGCCGTGGGCGCACACACACCTCCCGATGAGGCACTGACCCCTGATGAGGTGTCACACCAGCCTGCTGAAAAGGCTCGCGTCGATATGGCGGCAAACTTCGATACGCTGACCGCGCTCGAAGCCGAGTCGATTCATATCTTCCGTGAGGTCGCAGGCGAGTTCGAGCGTCCGGTCATTCTGTTCTCGGGCGGCAAAGACTCCACCGTGCTTCTGCACCTCGCAGTCAAGGCCTTCTGGCCCGCTCCCCTTCCGTTCCCGGTCCTGCACGTCGACACCGGGCACAACTTCCAGGAGGTCCTCGACTTCCGCGATCGCATGGTCGAGAAGTACAGCCTGCGCCTGCACGTAGCGAGTGTTGAGGACTACATCGCCGACGGCCGTCTGGAAGAACGCCCCGACGGTATCCGCAACCCATTGCAGACGGTCCCACTCCTCGACGCGATCAGTGAACACCGGTTCGATGCGGTGTTCGGTGGCGGCCGTCGCGACGAAGAACGCTCGCGGGCGAAGGAACGAATTTTCAGCCTCCGCAACGCTTTTGGTCAGTGGGATCCGAAGAAGCAGCGTCCCGAACTGTGGAACCTGTACAACGGACGGCACTCTCCGGGTGAACATGTGCGCGTGTTCCCGCTCAGCAACTGGACTGAGCTGGACATCTGGCGCTACATCGCCCGCGACAACGTCGAACTCTGCCCGATCTATTACGCACACGACCGCGAGGTTTACCAGCGTGACGGCATGTGGCTTGCGCCCGGCCCCTGGGGTGGGCCGCGTTCGAACGAGACGCTCGAGAGCCGTTCGGTGCGTTACCGCACGGTGGGTGACGGTTCCACAACAGGTGCGGTGCTGTCCGACGCGAGCGACAACTTCGCAATCCTCGCCGAGGTCGCGGCGTCGCGTTTGACCGAACGCGGAGCTACCCGCGGCGACGACCGGGTTTCGGAGGCCGCTATGGAGGACCGCAAGCGAGAGGGATATTTCTGAGCATGAGCGACCTTTTACGCCTGGCTACCGCAGGCAGCGTGGATGACGGTAAATCCACCCTTGTTGGCCGTTTGCTCTACGACACGAAATCCGTTCTCGCCGATCAGATTGACGCGGTCACCCGTGCGTCAGTGGACCGCGGCCTCTCCACACCGGACCTGTCGCTGCTCGTTGATGGCTTGCGCGCTGAACGCGAGCAGGGCATCACCATCGACGTGGCGTACCGCTACTTCGCGACGCCCCAGCGCTCGTTCGTGCTGGCAGACACCCCCGGGCATGTGCAGTACACGCGGAACACGGTCTCGGGCGCCTCGACAGCCCAGCTCGTGATTCTCCTCGTCGACGCCCGCAAGGGCGTCATCGAGCAGACGCGGCGTCACGCCGCCGTGATGGCGCTGCTGGGAGTACCGAAGCTGGTCCTGGCAGTGAACAAGATTGATCTCGTTGAAGATCCGGCCGCCGTATTCGGCCAGATTTGTGACGAGTTCAACGCACTCACCGCTGCGCTCGGCTGGGGCCCCGACGATGTCCAGGAAATCCCGGTGTCCGCGCTGTTCGGTGACAACATCGCGAGCCGTTCAGAGCGCACGCCTTACTACACGGGACCGTCTCTCATCGAGCACCTCGAGGCGGTGCCTGTCGATGCGGAGCCGCACAACGTGGGATTGCGATTCCCGGTCCAGTACGTCATTCGTCCCCGTACCGCCGACTATCCTGATTATCGTGGCTATGCGGGACAGGTCGCTGCAGGTGAAGTGCGCACCGGAGACGAGATTGTCGTTCTTCCCGCTGGTATCCGCTCCACTGTCACGAAGATCGACACTGCTGATGGTGAACTCGACCATGCTGAGGCTGGGCGGAGCGTGACTCTGCTCCTTGCAGACGACATCGACATTTCTCGCGGTGACGTGATCGCGTCCCCTTCGGATGCACCCGACGCGATCGACGACTTCGAAGCGACCGTGTGTGTCCTAGCGGAGAAGCCGCTGCGTCCGGGTGCACGTTTGCTGCTGAAACAGGGCACGAAAACCACACAGGCGATCGTTGGCTCCATCATCGAGCGTTTCGATGAGCAGGAACTGACCGCAGACCCTGATCCGGGCACTCTGTCGCTCAATGAGATCGGGCGCATCCACATCCGGGTAGCCGAGCCGATTGTCGCGGACAACTACCGCGTCAACCGGCACACCGGCAGTTTCCTGCTGATTGATCCGTCGAGTGGCAACACCCTCGCTGCAGGTCTTGTGGGTGATGCACTGTCCGCCGTGGAGATCGGCGAACGCGGCGTGCCCACCTGAGGAACACGAACGACGGCGCACAAGTAATGGAGCGAAACCCACCTCCGAGGTGGGTTTCGCTCCATTACTTGTAGGGCTGGAGACTACTCGGCGGCCGGATCGATCTGCGGAACGACGTGCACAGGAACCCCGAGTTCGGAGTCCATGGTGACGATGATCCCGTCACCAAAATTTGCCACATCGCGCGTGATGCCGTCCGTCAGGGAGGGGATCCGCCACGGTGTCCACCGCACTCCATTCGATGAGAGCCATACGACCGGGCCGCTGCCGTTGTCTGACGTGAACCGGCCCGGCGCCGCGAATCCACCCGTTATGGAGACTGGCTTCGACATGCTCGACCCGTACTCGGTGCGGAATACGCCTTCGAACTGGACACCGTCCTCGGTGCGAAGGACGATGTTCCTGCCCCCGGTGCTAGCACCGATGACGGTTCCGTCACCCGTGGTCGCGCACCCAGTGAGTTCTCCCGTACCAGATGTGAGGATTTCGGCTGTGGCTCGTTCCCAGCCGTCCTCTGTGTCGCGCCACGCGGCAGGTACGCGTACCTCGCCGTCAAGAAGGTACCCAACTACCAGCAGCAGACCATCCGGAAGCGTACACACCCCAGTGGCCTCGCCTTCCGCCTCGTCAAGAGCAGTGGCGTCCTCCCAGCCCCGCCCGTCACCCGAGCGCCACAGTGACGCACGCCGGGCCGTGTCGTCTGGGTTCTCAGGGTTCTCGGGGTCTTCTGTAGCCGCTTGCCTGCTAGCTCCGACTGCAACCCACCCATCGGCGGCGCGCTGCACCGCGTTGAACTTCACATCGATGACATCCCCGAAGCCGCCCGCCGGTTCCCACGGCTGGTCAGGTCCGCCACGGAACCACCCGCGGGGTTCGACACGCTGGCGCGAAGGACTGAATCGGGACCCCAGCAGCACAGCGTCGCTGGGGTCACTTGTACCCACCACGGTGTCAGTAAGTTCGGCCACCTCGGGTGGATCGAAGGGAATTTCGTTGACTTGCCGCTCCGGGGTGAGTTCGAAGAGGGCGCGCTCCGGAATTGCAGAGAAGTTAGGGCCGTCCACCTCGTACCGCACGCGCAACGTCTTGATGAAGGCGCGCTCCGCATCGGCTGCACCCGCAACGGTGGCCAGGGATTCCACCTGAGCAACCTGTTCGATTGACCCCACGCGTTCAAGTTCACGCCATGCGTTCTCACGGCCATGCACGCCGACGACTGCTTGACCGGTACCGAACGGGCTCAGAATTGCTATCTGCTCATCTGGATTGACGGACAACGTCAGGCCACCGACACCGGGATAGTCCATCAAATCTGAGGTTCCGGTGAAAGCCCAATCCCCTTCCGCGTTGCGGTTGTAAAAGCCCGCTCGCAGCGAATCGTCGTTGCTAGCCACAACGAAGGCGATTCCGTCGCGAACCGCGGGCCGTCCCAACACAGTGTCGACGCCCTCTGCGACGTAGAAGACCGAATCTTCGGGAGGCGGCGGGACGACTTCCGCGTCCCAGCCGGCTCCGTCGTCTGACGACCAGGCAGCGGGAATGAGCCCACCGGTACTGGGGTCTCGGCTGCCGCCGGTCACCACATAGCGATCGCCGGTCCACGCCATCCCTGAAAGGAACGCAGCGGGGTCGTCCACTACTGCGGCAGGGCCGCTCCACGTCCCTCCCGCATCGTCTGAGGTGTATGTCTCGAAGGTGCCCCCGGCCCCTTCCTCACCGCGCTGGACGAGGATCACTGCAGAATCCTCATGCGCTGCCATATCGACGATGACTCGCTGTTCTCTGTCCGCGATGCCGGGCAGTCGCACATGTTCAGTGCGGTCCCCGTCGAGGATCGCCACCCCCAGCTCTTTCTCGACCGAGGTGCCTGCCACTAGCAGTCGTGACTCTGCGGCCGCGCCCGTCACCACACGGTACGTTCGGGCGAAGTCCTCGGGTAGTTCCACTTCGTGCCAGTCACGACGGTCGAACGCTCGCCATACGCGCGACACGAGCGCGCCGTCTTCGAAGGAAACGCCGATCAAGCCGCTCACGTCGGTGCTCCCGACGAGCCCTCCAGTGAAGGACGCGTTGTAGTCCCCTGCCACGTCGGCCCGGAACCAGCCAAATCCGTCGTCGGAAAGCCAAACCTGGGGCCGCGCCGCTTCTCGTGGCGCTGCGACATTCAGTGCAAACGCGAAGGGCACACCCTCGGCCGGCGGTAAGAAATCCATCCCCAGCCCGGCGTACTCGTCGCCGCGATACCATTCGCCCGGTACATCAACAGGCTCCGATGGAAGTTCGCGCAGAGACTCAACAACCTCTGGGTCTTCGCCAGCTTCAACTTCCGGGTCTTCCGTGGGGGTCGCGCATCCCGCGAGAGTGAGCACCGCAGCGATGAGCACGGCGCCTCCCCGACGGGCGGTTATCACCATAGATCTCGACCCTAGTCCGATTTGGGTCGTGCAGTAGGCGATATGACCGGATTACGTTCCCAGCGCTTCACACGCCATTGGTGACCGGAATAGGCGCGCCACCCGGCACGTGCGTCGCGCGCACATAAATTCCCTCTCCGCGAACAAGATTCAGATCGTCGGCGTCCCCCCTCGTGATCTGCGCGGACAACCGCGGATCACCATTCACCGGCACCAGTTCGACGCGCACTTCGAATCCAAGCCGCACAATGCGATCCACGACGGCTTCAATGGCACCCGGATGGTAAAGACGGTCGAGGTGGAGGTCGTGGGGCCGAACCATCGTTCCGTTGATTGTCGCCACCGGCCCGAGGAAAGACATCACAAACTCGTTGGCGGGCCGCTCATAAAGGTCGTCCGGTGACCCGACCTGCTCGATGCGACCTTTGTTCATCACAGCGATCCGGTCCGCCACATCGAGCGCTTCTTCCTGATCGTGAGTGACAAGCACTGTCGTCACGTGCACTTCGTCATGCAACCGGCGGAGCCATTCGCGCAAATCGGCACGCACCTTCGCGTCCAGCGCACCAAACGGTTCGTCGAGCAAGAGCACCTTCGGGTCGACTGCAAGCGCACGTGCAAGTGCCATGCGCTGCCGCTGCCCACCTGAAAGCTGTGACGGGTACCGGCGCTGAAAACCATCGAGCCCGACAATCCGGAGCAGATCGTCAACGCGGTCGGCAATCTCGTTTTTCGGACGGCGGCGAATCTTCAGGCCGAACGCGATGTTGTCGCGGACCGTCATGTGCTTGAACGCAGCATAGTGCTGGAAAACGAAGCCGATGCCTCGCTTCTGCGGTGGCACCCCAGTGACGTCGTTACCTCCGATGGTGATTGCACCACCGTCGGGATGCTCAAGGCCCGCGATTGATCGCAACAGAGTCGACTTCCCCGATCCGGACGGGCCTAGCAGTGCGGTCAACGACCCGGACGGAATGTCGAGGGTGACATTGTCCAGCGCCTTGAAGTCGCCGTAGTTCTTGCGAACCCCAGTCACAGTGATCATGTTGTGCTCCTCTTGCGGTCGAGGACAGTCATCAGAAGCAAAGTCAGGATGGCGAGCATCATGAGCAGCGTCGCTGCCGTGTAAGCACCGAACGTGTTGTGGTCATCGATGTAGCGCGCGTGCACGAGCAGTGTCAGCGTCTGCGAAACGCCCGCAAAGCCGGAAGAAACGAAGAGCACTGCACCGAACTCGCCGAGCGCACGAGCCACCGTGAGGACCACGCCGTAGGTCAGCCCCCACCGGATCGCGGGCAACGTGATGCGGGAGAACGTCTGCCACGAGTTCGCACCGAGCGTCGCGGCAGCCTGTTCTTGTTCCTCGCCGATCTCCCGCAGCACCGGCTCAACTTCACGGACCACGAAGGGCAATGTCACGAAGATAGTGGCGAGAACCATGCCCGGGATGCCGAAAATGACACGGAAACCGATGTTCTCCACAAACGTGCCAAACCAGCCGCCTGCGCCCCACAAGGTAATGAGCGCAACGCCGACGACCACCGGTGAGACGGCGAAAGGAATATCAACTACGGCCTCGAGCAGGCGGCGGCCAGGGAACCGCCCGCGGGCGAGCGCGAGCGCGGTGACAATGCCGAATACCACGTTCACCGGCACCACGATGACCACGATGAGCAGCGACAGATTCAGCGCCGAAATGGCCGCTGGCGTTGTGATCGACTCCCAGAAAGCCAGGATTCCGTTCTCGAATGTGCGATACAGAATCATTCCGATGGGGACGAGTACGAGCAGCGCCAGGTAACTGAGGGCGAGGGTGCGAAGCGAGAGCCGCCAGCCGCGAGTCACGATCATGCCGCACGCTCCTCACGCCGTACCGCACGGTGCGCAAGGACGCGCAACACGAGCAGGGTGAGGAACGCGATGATGAGTAGGACAACGGATACGGCTGCCGCGTTCTCGGGCCGATCCATTTCGAGTTGCTGCTGTATGTATTGCGAGGCGACCTGGGTTTCGCCGCGAATATTGCCGCCGATCAAGATGATCGAGCCGAACTCTCCGATAGCGCGTGCAAAAGCAAGCCCTGCGCCACCGAAGATCGCGGGAGACAAAACTGGCAGTACAACTCTCCAGAAAATGGTGAAGTTGCTCGCCCCTAGCGAGGCCGCCGCTTCCTCTACATCTTTGTCGAGTTCGATCAATACCGGCTGCACCGACCGGACGACGAAGGGAAGCGTGACAAACGCAAGCGCAACGATCAGGCCCGGCTGAGTTGCGTTGAGGTGCACGTTGATCGGACTGGCAGGGCCGTACAGGGAGAGGAGCACAATACTCGCGACGATCGTGGGCAGCGCGAACGGAAGATCGATCAGGGCATTGACGATTCGCTTGCCTGGAAAGTCATCGCGCACCAGCACCCAGGCGATCAGCGTGCCGAAAACCACATTGATCAAGGCAACCACCACCGACACGAAGGCGGTTATCCGAAGCGCAGCGACTGCGCCGGGAGCGGTGATCGCGTCCCAGAACCCGCCGAGTCCGTTCTCGAACGACGTCGCAGTGAGCGCGGCGAGCGGCAACAGAACGATGATGCTGAGCCACAACACCGCGACTCCGATACCGAGAGGCCCGACGGTGCCGGTGAAGCGGCTCATCCGCACCGGTGGGCTTGCTGTTTCCTGAATCGCCACGTCTGCTACCTCAGCGCCTCGTAGTACAGGGTGGAAATTGCACCATTGTCAGGATCGAACAGCTCTGTGTTGACGGCCTTCCAGCCGCCGAAATCGTCCACTCCCCAAACAGTTTCCGGTTGAGGAAAGACGTCATCGAACTCAGCGCGAATGGCGGGGTCTACCGGACGGAATCCCGCACGGGCCCATGTGCGCTGCCCCTCTGGCGAGAACTGGAAAGCGAGGAAGTCTTCTGCCATCTCGCGGTTCGGGCTGTTCTGAATGATTGCCATTGGGTTCTCGATACGAAGTGTCTCGTCAGGCGTGACAAATTCGACCGGATCCCCCATGCGTTCAAGGAAGATGGCCTCATTCTCATACGTCAGCAGCACATCGCCGCGGCCCTGCAGGAATGCCTCTGTGGCTTCCCTGCTCGAACCGGGCTGGATCTTGATGTGGTCCTGAATGAGGGTGCGCACATACTCCAGCCCGCGCTGGGGGTCCTCGCCACCCCGGCTCATTACCGCGTACGGCGCAAGGAGGTTCCACTTAGCTGATCCGGAACTGAACGGGTTCGGGGTGACGACTTCGATACCCGGACGGACGAGGTCCTCCCACGTTTCTATCCCCAGCGGGTTTCCCTCACGTACGACGAAGGTCACCATCGAACCAAAGGGGATGCCGCCGAACTCGCCCTCGTTCCAGTCGGGTGACACTAGACCTGCGTCGACAAGGCGAGTGACATCCGGTTCGACCGAGAAGTTAACGATGTCCGCAGGCGCTCCGTTCACAACTTTTCGGGACTGATCCGCGGAGGCACCGAAGGACTGCAGGAACGCGACGCCCTCCCCCTCGGGCGTCTCCGCGAATTCGGGGATTACCTCATCGAAACCGATTTTCGGCACCGCGTAGGCGAAGAGCCCTAATGTCCCGCGGGTTCCGTCTCCGCCGATCGTTCGCTGCCCCGGAATGTCGCTTGGGCCACCCGCGCAGCCAGCAGCAAGGAGAGCCAGTCCCAGCAGAGCCGCGACCGCACCTGCGGACTGTCTGCTAATGGAGGTGGCCCAGCGTATTCGCATGGATATTCGATGCCTTCCGTCTGCTGACTTGGACGCACGCCGCAACTGCGGCAGTCCCGTAAAGTTGTCGCCGCCAGAGATTCGGGGACGGCACCCGGCCAGCTCGGCGGGTACCCCACGCACCCGTCAGCAAGGCTTAACTAGCGACAACACATGATGTCAGCGACCGCGGGCAGACCGACAGCGATCAGCGCCAGCTGATGGCGCACTTCGTACTGTCCGGTCTTATCCACGGCGACAATCTTAGCAGCGATCTTTCGCGCCGCCACATCGTCAAAGCGGCGTTACGCAGTACGGTGATCTACCACACAGAGAGAGCCCAGGCGATGACGATGAGAATCAGGAGCGCGCAGAGCGCGAGCGTGACCCTAGACTTCGGCATCACCGCCCACCTCTCCTTCAGTTTCGGAACCGCGCACGCCAGAGGCTCGCCTAGGTCGATCGAGCCGTTCGAAAAGCGGCCCTAGGACTCGATCAAGCACCGTAGCGAATACGAAGCACAATGGCACCATTACCGCCACCACCAGGATCACCTGGGGTATGAAAGGCAGCCCGGCAATCCATAGCTCGACGCCATCCCACCAACGCGCGATCGCATCCACCACCCCACCATATCGGTGCCGGCCCGCGCGGATCTCCACACAGTCCACGGATTGCGTGTTTCCCTCAGCACACCGAAGCCCCACCCGTCACAATGAGGCAATGTCACTGTCTGAGGACGCACCGCCCCACGGAAGCCACGTGAATCCCGGCATGCCGACGCCACCTCGAGCGCATCACACGGGGTTCCCGCCGATCGGAGACTACGGCTTTCTCTCAGACTGTGAGACAACCTGCCTGATCGCCCCTAGCGGCGCGGTCGAATGGATGTGTCTCCCCCGCCCTGACTCGCCTAGCGTCTTCGGCGCAATACTGGATCGCAGTGCGGGCCATTTCCGGATCGGCCCCTACGGACAGAACCAGCCCGCAGCGCGCCGGTATCTGCCCGGTGGGCTCATTCTCGAAACAACTTGGCAAACCGAAACCGGCTGGCTGACGGTGCGCGACGCACTGGTCATGGGAAAGTGGCACAACACAGATCAGCGATCACGCACTCACCGCCGCACACCAACTGATTGGGATGCGGAGCACATGCTGCTTCGCACGGTGAAATGCGTCAGCGGCCGCGTCGAACTCGAACTGAGTTGTGAGCCAGCATTCGACTATCACCGGAAGGCCGCGACGTGGCAGTACAGCGGCAAGGTGTACGAGCAAGCCACCGCCTACTGCACTGATTCGCCGGAAGGCGAGCCAACTTTGACTCTGACAACTAATTTGCGTCTTGGCATCGAGGGCCGCGAAGCACGGGCACGCACCCGCCTCGTCGAGGGAGACCAGGTGTTTGTCGCGTTGTCCTGGAGCGATCTTCCCTCCCCGCAGTCCTACGAGGAAGCAGCCAAGAAGATGTGGGACACCGCCGAATGCTGGCGCCAGTGGATCACCATTGGACGGTTTCCAGATCATCCGTGGCGCGGTTACCTTCAGCGGAGCGCGTTGACGCTGAAAGGCCTCACCTATGCGCCGACGGGTGCTCTGCTCGCCGCGGCCACTACGTCGCTCCCGGAAACTCCTGGTGGCGAGCGCAATTGGGACTATCGTTACGCCTGGATACGCGACTCTACGTTCGCACTGTGGGGCCTCTATACGCTGGGGCTCGATCGGGAAGCCAACGATTTCTTCGCCTTCATCTCCGATATGGGTGTCAGCGAATCCGGCGACCCGCTCCCGTTGCAGGTGATGTACGGCGTCGGTGGTGAACGTGAATTGGTCGAGGAGGAACTGAACCATCTCAGCGGTTACGAAGGAGCGCGGCCAGTCCGGGTCGGAAACGGCGCGTACAACCAGAAACAGCACGACGTGTGGGGCATCATCCTCGACTCTGTGTATCTGCATGTGCGGTCACGCAACCAAGTGCCCGAATCGCTGTGGCCGCTGCTCAAGCGGCAGGTGGAAGAAGCAATCACCAACTGGCGCAAGCCCGACCGGGGCATTTGGGAGGTACGCGGTGAACCGCAGCATTTCACCTCATCGAAAGTGGTGTGCTGGGTCGCATTAGATCGCGGTGCGAAACTCGCGACGATGCACGGCGAAATCGCGTACGCAGAGGAATGGAACGCGATCGCCGACGAGATCAAGGAGGACATCCTGGAGAACGGCGTCGACGAGCGCGGTGTGTTCACGCAGCGCTACGGGGACCCCGCACTGGACGCCTCACTTTTGCTGGTTCCGCTGATGCGCTTCCTCCCCGCATCCGACGACCGTGTTCGCAACACTGTTCTCGCGGTTGCGGACGAACTCACCAAGGATGGGCTCGTCCTGCGATATCGCGTCGAGGAAACCGATGACGGCTTGAGTGGTGAGGAAGGAACCTTCACGATCTGCTCGTTCTGGCTGGTGTCCGCACTCGTCGAGATCGGTGAGGTCGAACGCGCAAAACGGCTACTCGAGAAACTCCTCAGCTACGCGAGTCCGCTGAAGCTCTATGCGGAGGAGATCGATCCTTCCAATGGACGGCACTTGGGGAACTTCCCTCAAGCGTTCACCCACCTCGCACTGATCAATGCCGTGGTCCACGTCATCAGAGCCGAGGAGGAGTTGGAGGCAGGGGCGTTCCACCCCGCCCATCATTCTCACCACTGATCACTCAGCATCGGCCTGAAACGCATTCGAGTTGCGGACGGAGCGAGTTCAGGACCCATTCAGTGGAGAGTGCGCTGGGCGTGTTCAAGGCGATCACGGTCTCGATATCGACGGCCGCGAATCCGCCGCCCTGGACTGAGGGCAATTCACTGAACCCTGGGATCTGCATAAGCTCCTCGGGGTCGCCGCCGTTGGGCCAGGTGATGAGAAGGTCACTGCGCAGAATGTCCACTCTCTCTGGGCTCACGATGAGCCGTCCTGTGCCGGCTGCTTCGGTGACGAGGTGATCGGGCAGGGACATGCCCAGAGCGTAGAAGAGCGTGCTGGCGCCGTCCTCAGGGTCCGCTACTGCGACGATCTGGTCGCTGTCGAACATGAACTGCGAGAGCACAGCAGTTTTCCCTGCCAACTCCGGTAGCTCTCTCGCGATGGCCGTAACCTCATTGTTCACACGATCGATGATCTCTTCGGCTTGCGCGGTTTTGCCGAGAATCTCACCGATGACCCGAATCTGCTTATACCAGGGGTCCACCTGCTCATCGCCGAGCATTCCGATCGTCGGGGCGATTGCATTGAGCTGGTCGTAGACCTGCTGCTCCCCCGCGCTGTAGTCGGCCAGAATCAGATCGGGTTCAGCGGCGGCGATTCGCTCGAGAGGCAAACCAGTGTCGGAGGCAGTGATGGGGTCCGCATCGCCGATGTGCGGATGCTGCCATATATACAGGCCATCGTCACCAGCGAGCGGGTCCTCGAGGTACGCGACGGGCTGGAGATCCAATGCCAGCAGGGCATCGAGCCACTGTGAGCTCAGCGCTACCACTCGCTGTGGCTGCCCGATGATCTCCGCTGCGCCGAAACGATGTTCGACCGACAGCGGTGCCGTTTCGGCGCCCGCGTCCCTGTCGCTGCTACCGCAGGAAACTGCGCCCGCAAGGGTGGCGATGGACAAAGTGACGTAGATGATGGCTCGCTGAGTTGCGCGCATTCTTCAGCCTCCGGAGGTTTGGTGAGGCTTACTTTGGCACAGCTCTGGCTGTAGTGGGGAACTTGCCTCGCACACAGACTGGGCCCCGCTACTGCGTAAGTAGCGGGGCCCAGGATGAGGCTGCGCGATCTATCAGACCACGCCCAGCCCTGCGAGTTCGTTAGGAAGCTCGACACCGGCTGGGAGCTCGACACCGGCCGGCAGTTCGATGGTGTCAGGCAGTTCGGGCACGTACTCGGCGAAGATCGCTTCAGGTGCGCCCTGCGCTGCAGCAAGGTCAGGAGCGGATGGATCCGCCGTTACAGCTCCCGGAGTGGGACGCTCAGTCGGGCCACTGCCGAGGCCGAGGCTCTGTGAGCACGCTGGCCATGCGCCCCAGCCCTGCCCTTCGAGCGTGCGCTCAGCAATGTAGATCTGCTGGTCACGTGTCGCGAGGTCGGCGCGCGGCGCAAACTCGGTGCCGCCATACCCTTCCCATGTGCTCTGCGAGAACTGAAGGCCACCGTAGTACCCGTTGCCAGTGTTGATGGACCAGTCTCCACCGGATTCGCACTGTGCGAGCGAATCCCATTCAGCATCTGTCGCAGCGTTCGCGGGAGCGGCAAGTGTGACTCCCGCAAGTGCGATCGCGGAGCTTGCAAGTGCGGCCTTGGTGACGGTGCGGAAACGCATAAAGTAGTTGGTGTCCTCTCAAATTTTGGCTGCAGGTTCATGCTGGCCTTGAAAGCAAATCATGGTGCATTTGCTTTTGCCGACCTTCACGCTACGAACGAGAGGCGCCGAAAAAAACCCCTAAGTGACGCCAGTAACAATTGACTTCATCGCAGCAAAGACCGCCTTGTGAGGTCATATCTACTGGTCAACAAGCTTTTTGCCCCCAAGATGTCGCATATGTTATTAGTCCGTGATGTGGCTTGCTTCATATCCTGAAAAGCTTCACTTCTCAAAATATGGGAAAATAAGCTTCTGGCCGCACCCGAATAGGTGCGGCCAGAATGTCCGGTGCTTCGCTTATTTACTTTTTCGTCTTCTTATCTGAACTGCTCTTTTCACTGCCAGACGCGGCCTCTGTTGTTTCAGCAGCATCGGCTCCCTCGGCCGCTTCCTTCGCCGCGATACTTTCCTTCGTGCTGCCGCGCGGCATCAGGCGCTTGAGTGGCTTCCGCAACGACTGTGCTGGGCTGAGCATCCAGTCCGCATTCTCAAGAACGTTGTCGAGACGTCCCAGTGAGCTGTCGAGGGAATCCAGCGATGAATTCAGCGTGGTCAGGCTGGTATCCAGCTTCGAGAGCGTCGTATCGAGCTTCTCCAGGACGAGCAAGAGGCGCTCAGTGATGACATCCAGGCGAGACAGCGTCTCGTCGAGATTGAGAACCGCATTGGTGAGCTGTTTGATCTTGCGCCCCGGGCGCCAACCCGTACTTTTCTCCTGGGCTGGAACGGTCATGAAATCTCCTTATGTCACGCGACTCCTACCGCCTGAAAAAGCCCGGCCTGCCGCAGTTCGGTCTGTGTGAATCCTAAGCCACTGCGACAAATCCGGCGCGGGGCCGCGGGGGTCATGCCGGTCACATGCCACACACGCGGCTCAACTGCTTTTCCGCATCACGGGCGATGTTTTTCACCACCTCGAACACGGGCCTGCTGACGGTGACGAGGCCAGCAGCCTGCCCCGCGTACACCACTCCGGAATCCGGGTCAGCCGGGTCATAGACGTCGGCAATCTCATCTTCTGAAGCCCCCGCACCGTGGAACTTGTCGCTCAAATTGTTCACGATCGCTCGCCCGAACCATTGCTCAGGCCATGGTTGATGGCGCGCCTTATCAAAAACGTCCGTGTAGACGGTGTCCGTGCTGCGCGCCGCGAGCAGCCTGCCGATCGCGTACTCGGGACCCGTCGTTTCGGGACTCGCGAGCAACGCCGTACCCACGAACGCGCCGTGTGCACCCGCCGCGAGCACAGCTGCTAGCCCGCGCCCCGTGGCGATTCCACCTGCGGCCAGCACCGGCAGTCTGGTGGCTTCCAGCACCTCTTGCAGCAACGTCAGCGTCGCGATGCGTCCAGTATGGCCACCCGCTTCAGTCCCCTGTGCGACGACCGCATCGACACCCGCAGCTTCAGCGACTGCCATGTCGTCCACAGTGCTGACTTGCGAAACGACGAGCGCGCCCGCATCCTTTGCGCGGTCGACGTACGGTGCGGGATCGCCGAACGAGAGGGATACCAACGCTGGCTTCTCGGCCAGCGCGGCAGTCAGCAGCGCATCATCATCGTCGAGAGCCCACGACATAAGCCCCACCCCGAAGCTGCCGCCAACTCTGCGGGCAATCGCAGCCTCGGCGGCAACCCATTCGGGCGTCGTGTATCTCGCGGCGCCCAGCATCCCCAAACCGCCGGCACGGCTTACTTCACCCGCCAGCAGGCCACCGGCCCGACCGCCCATGGGCGCGCCAATGATGGGGATCTCCAAGCCAAGTTGTTTGGTTAGCCATGTGTTCAGCACACCTAGTGCGTACCACATGGCCGAGGCACAACAACGAACGACTGGTAGCCCGTCGGTGCCTCTTCAGGCAATAGCATCAAACCCTGCAGGCTCACGGTTCACTTCACAAACGGTTGCGCCCGGAGTCTCCTCGTACATTCGGTCTATCTCGGCCTGATATTGGGTCTCGATAACCTTGCGACGAAGCTTCATCGTCAACGTAACCTCATCTCCCCCAGGCTCCCAGAATGTAGGGAGCAAGGTAAAGCGTCTGATCTGCTCGACGCGCGCCAGCTTCTGGTTCCCGGCTGCTACACCGGCTTTTATCTGCGCTACAAGCTCCGGATCGGCGGCTAGTCCCTTGGCGCTCGCGTCGGCTAGCCCGTGTTTCGCGGCGTATGCGGGTGCGGCCTCGGCGTCAAGAACGATCAGCGCGGTGTTGTACGGCCGTCCGTTCCCCACTGCAGCCATCGCACCGATCAGCGGCGTGGCTGCCTTTATCGTGTTTTCAATGTTTGCAGGAGACATGTTCTTGCCCGCCGCGTTGATGATCAATTCCTTCTTGCGGTCGATCACTCGAAGAAACCCATCCTCATCCTTGGTGATGATGTCCCCTGTGTGAAGCCATCCGTCAGGATCGATTGCTTCCGCTGTCTTCGCAACGTCTTTTCGATACCCTTTCATCACGAGCGGACCGCGCACGAGAAACTCGCCGTCAGCGGCGATCTTGGACTCCATGCCTGGCAGCAACCGTCCTACGGTGCCAAGCTTGGTCTCTTTCGGATGGGACGCGCTAGCGACACAGCTCAACTCTGACATGCCCCAAATCTCGGCAATGGGAATTCCCAAACCGGCGAAAAAGCCGAGTGTTTCAGGCGGGATGGGAGCCGCACCAGAAAGTGCCCATCGAAGCCTGTCAAGACCCAATTTTGCACGCAGCTTCGAGAGTACCAACTCGTCTGCGCGCGCCCATTCTGCCTGTTGCTCTGCCGCTAGCGGTTCGCCCGCGAGTTTTGCAGCAGATAGCTGAGCTGCGACTGACAGCGCCCACGTCAGAGCCTGCTTCTTTGCCGCATCTTGCTCCGAGGCAACACTAAATTCGATTGCAGCCTTCAGCTTTTCCCATACTCGCGGTACAGCCCCCCAGATCGTAGGACGAAGGTCCGACAAGGCCGGTGCGATTTGCTTCGGATCGGCGACGGAAGTGATCTGAGTACCGAATACTTCCTGCAAGTACAACGCGGTAAACCTGTCGGCGATATGCGCCGTCGGCATGAAGGAGGTTATCTTGTCGCCGAATTCGATATCGAACACAGATTCGAACGCGAAAGCCTCAGTTAACAGATTCGCGTGGGTCGATTCAACACCTTTGGGATTCCCGGTGGTCCCGGATGTATACACCAGTGTGGCGACGTCATCAGGCTGAACACTGCGCCACGTAGAATCGAAATCGAAGTCGGGGTTACCGCCTGCTACCAGTTCCTCGAGAGAGGTTGTGCCGTCGATACCGCCCTCAAGTACTACGATTTGCTCGAGTGCCACACCACTACTGTGTATCCGTTCAGCGAATTGGGCTTCACAAATGACCATGCAAATCCCCGCATTCGTGAAGACATAGCTCAATTGTTCCGGGGCTAGCGTGTTATACACCGAGAAGGACGTGGCTCCCACATGCTGTGCTCCGACTTCCACCGGATAGAATTCGACCCGGTTCGACATCATTATCGCGACAGTGTCACCACGACCGATACCCCGGGCGGACAAACCAGCCGCCACTTTCTCGACGTCAGTGGAGTAGTCCTTCCACGTGATTGACTGGCGATCTCCGGGGGTTCGCAGCGCTATCGCCTCAGGGGCAATGACGGCGGTGCGCTGAAACGCTTCGCACAAGGTCGTTGGTACGGGGCTGGTCATAGACACACTCCTAATGGCCGCTCGTGCGACCTCGCGTTAAAGGGAGAGAACAAACCTGCCGAGCAAGGCTCGGTTTACACTGCCGTCCGACGTCTGTTATTGATCGTCGAGTTCACGAAGGTGGCGGCTTCATCAATCGCCGCGCGACTCTCCGGCATGGAAACAGAGAGCGTCGTGAAGGCATGAACTTGGTCCTTCCAAAGATGGAAGGCACACGGGACGCCAGCTTCCGCTAAACGCGCGCTCATGAGTTCCGAATCCACTCGCAAAACTTCTGCATCGCTGGCTATAAGCAAGACGGGGGGCAGGCCCGCTAGGTCGCAATCCACTGGATTCGGCACTCCGAGTGCTCCCTTCTCTGTTACGGCATCGAGGAGTCTCACTGGTAGGTATGCATCAGTTGTGCGGCTCGGATGCGCAAGCTTTGCGCCGCAGTCGAGATCCAGCCACGGAGAGAATCCGATGAGGCCTGCGGGAACGGGCATTTTGCGGTCACGAGCCTCGATTGCTGTCGCAAAGACCAGTAATCCCCCCGCTGAGTCACCCGCGAAGATTACGGTCGCAGGATCAGCGCCGTTTGAGAGAAGCCATTTGTAAGCGACAAGGCAGTCCTGTACCGAGCCCTCGATTGTCGTGCCAGGCAGCTTGCGATACGCAACATTCAAGATGGGCACGCCAGCTCTTCGCGCCAGCGCCGCAACCACCGGTCGATGAGTGTTCAAGCCGCCCATCAGGAACGCACCTCCGTGGAAGTACAGTATGACGCCGTCGCTCAACCGCCGATTTTCGTTAGGCAGTTGAACGAGCTCAGCATCGAAGCCTGGCAGTACCACAATTTCGGACACGACTCCCTGCGGCCTGCGCTGCAGTCGTGCTGCTCCGTCTAGCGTTCCCGCAACGAAAACTGACCAGCGGTTGACGGGTACGTGCCGCAGCGTGGGCCGCACCGCTGAGCGCAGCAGACTCCGGAGTACTCGTGCATGTCGACTCGGTGAATCATGAACCGTCCTAACGGCCAGCGTGGACATCAGATCCCCTCACCTTTTCACCGTTCATGTGCCGAAGGCTATCGCGCGGAAGCTCGCTTGTCGAGACATGTGGACGGATTTGTCTTCTTGACACGCGGGCGGGTCGGTCATAGATTGACACGATGAAAATGATTAAAGATCCCCTCCGCTGCGAGGATGAAGGATTCTTCGGTCCAGACTCCATCTCTTGGCGCATCAGCGGTCCTACGATTGCCCCCGGCATCGTCGCGCTGGGTGCGTACTTCTTCCTGAATCCCTGGAACGCGACGATAGGGGTCGCCAACACGACGGCCTATGGAAAGCCGATGCAGCGCATCACACTGACGGCGGAGTACATGTACGCGATGTACTTTGGTGACCGCGCTACGGCTCGGCACGCAGCCGACGTTGTTAACCGGATACATGACCATGTGACCGGCACCTGGGGACCCACAGGCGACCGCGTGCATTCCGCTTCTGAGCCGCGTAACCTTATGTGGCTACTCATTCCGTACGGACAAACCGCGCTTGACGCATACGACGCCTACGGCCCTCGGCGTCTCACGCCAGAAGAGCGCGACCGATATTGGCGTGAAGAAAGCACGGTTGTAGGGGAACTTAATCGAATTCCGCGTGAGCTGATGCCCCAGAGCCAGGCCGAGGTCGACGCATACTTCGAGGCGGAACGACACAATCTCGCTTTTACTGAGGCGGCAATGCGTGTGACCGACGTGTTCTTCCCTAGGCCAATTGCGGGAATAATTCCTGCGCCTTCGGCGTTGCCGATGCGAATCGCGCTCGCTTCGGGCGTCGCGATAGCCCCTGACTATCTGATGCGCCTCCTGGGCCGCGAACCCTACCCCGGCCCCGTGAAGACAGCAATCAAAGCCGTCCACCGCCCACTATTCGCCGCAATGGCGTCTACGCCCACGCTCCGTGACGCCATCCCGCTCACCGTTAGCGATTCCGTGCGGACTTTAGTTCGGCGTGCGCGCACTGCCGCCCGTACAGGAGTCTACGATGCGCCACGAGCAACAGACAGTTCAGAAGCGCTGCAGCACCGACCCGAAAACAACGCTCTCGCAGGCGCTTAGAAGCCCCGCGCAGTAATGGGCAAACACTGGAAAAGCACTGCTCTACTGTATAGTCGCTCCACGGGTCCAGAGTTGACCCACTACGTAAATGTGCGACAGCGGAGAGGTGCAGGCCATGCCCGATACGACCGTGTCTGGCGCACAGTCCGCGAGTGACACTTCTGAGGAAGTGACATCGAAGATTCTCGCGGCGGCTCAGCACGAATTCGAACTGGTCGGCATCCAGCGGAGCAGCGTTGGGGTGATCGCCCGCCGCGCTGGGATAGCCCGGGCGACCGTTTACCGCAGATTCCCAGGTAAAGACACGCTGGTGCAGGCCGTCGCCGCACGTGAGGTACTTGCTGTCCTCGCACGGATCGCCGCATCCGTCGCGGAAGCGACCGATACCGGCGAGGCAATAGTTCACCTCACGGTCGCGGGTGCCCGCGAACTCCGGTCCAACGCCCTACTTAACCGCCTGCTTACAACGGAACCTGAAGCGCTCTACAATTACGCCGCCAACAACGGCGGGAGTGTCCTTGCAGTGACGCGCCGCTTTGTTGTCGAGTATCTCGAATCGCTGGGTAATCCCGAGCAACTGCGTCCATCAACCGAGCTGGCTATCGCAGCCGAGCTGATGATCCGGATAGCCACGACTCAGCTACTCATCCCCGACGGGGTAATCCCACTCCACGATGACGACGAAGTAGGCGAATTCGCTCGCCGATACTTTGTCCCACTCATTCTGCCAGAGACTACAGAGGCCAAATAGGCATGTCCCAGGGGCCCGGTTCGTCGCCCTACCGGCGAGCTCCGGCGCACCCTGCGCGTCCGTGCCCTGTGTGGTGCTGCAAGCCGAGACGGCTTGCAGACCTCTCGCCACACTGGTCCGGGCCGCGACCTAAGCAGTGAACTGACAGTTTAGATTTTGCGACGCATAGACATTTTTGTCTCAGTGTTGACTCAATAGCTTATTCAGCTTACATTGATGGTGTGGCCTCCACCACTGGCCCAACTCTCGTACCGGAAAGCTTCGCCGGGATGCCCTCGGAACATGGGACCTGAGCTGTTGTCATCGGCGCCTCCGAACCTGCCCTCTCCACACAACCGCCCTTCAAGTTGAGCGCTAAGGAGCACCAATGGTGCACATTGAAACAGATGGATATGTCGAACGGAGCGTGGCGCAGGTGTTCGCTTACGCCACCGACTACCGCCGAATGCCAGAGTGGGTCTTTGGCATCACCACAGTGGAGCCGGTGGGCGAGCCGGATCACGGGCCCGGCGCCAGCTTTCAGGGCGCGGTCGATCTAGGCCCGAAGACCCTGAGCTCAACTGCACAAATCACCGGATGGGAGCAGGACCGCCTGGTCACACTCGAATCGGTCAGTGGCTTCCCCTTCGCGGTCACGCTCACACTCACTCCCGTTGCCGCTGATAAGACTCATCTCAACTTTGAACTGACCTTCGCGACGTCTGGCGGCGTTGCGGGCAAAGCCTTCAGCCGAACGCTCGAACCACTTCTCGCGCTCGCAGCCCGAGCAACCACAACCAAACTCTGCAATGCATGCCAGCGCGCGACTATGCCGGGAACTGCCGCCCACGACATAACCGAAACGATCGGTTCTGAACGCAGCGATCCAACGGCGACCTAGCTATCAACTCCGAAAACGTGCCGAATCAACGCGCGGCGGGGCAATCACTTAGATCTAGACATGGCCACTCCCCCTTTTTGGCCTGTTTGCCGACTCTTCCGCATCGATCGCAGCGTCGACACCCGGATGTCGGCTAGAGAGAAAGGCCAGTCGGTGAGTGCCACCCCCGACCTGAACTGTGATAGCACAGAGAACTCGTATCTCGGAATTGCTCGCAAAAACTTCTCAGAGACGTTTCTCTCGAGCATTCGCACGTTGGGCCGTGCAGTCGACCTAGGAGCCCGGACTCTGAGCCGTGCGGCAATCGATATACTGCGGCTTCGCTTCAATTGGCGGGAAATGCTCGCTCAATGCTGGTATTTGATCACGGTAACCGCCCTGCCTGCAATTCTAATGGCTATTCCATTCGGAGTAATCGTTTCGTTGCAGGTCGGCAACCTTATACACCAACTGGGCGCAGACACTCTCCTCGGAGCAGCAGGCGGACTCGGTGTCATCAAACAAGGCGCCCCTATGGCAACTGGCTTGCTGCTAGGCGGAGCAGGCGCGTCCGCGATCGCGGCTGACCTTGGCGCTCGGACGATTCGCGAGGAAATAGACGCGATGAAGACGATGGGAATAGATCCTGTCGATAGACTTGTCGTTCCGAGAATGGCCGCGATGGTAATCGTCGCTCCCCTTTTGAACATTCTCATCATCTTTGTGGGCTGCGTCTCGGGCTACGCGGTTGCCGTCGGCGTTCAGGGTGTCACCCCAGGCAGCTACTGGCAAACGTTCGGATCGTTCACTGGCATGGGCGACGTGTGGATTTCGATCGCCAAATCAATGGTCTTCGGGTTCCTGGTAGTCATTGTTGCCTGCCAGCGCGGCATGGAGGCGAGAGGCGGACCGCGCGGCGTCGCTGACGGCGTGAACGCAGCGGTTGTGCTATCTGTCGTCGCGATTGTTCTCATGAACTTACTTTTCACCCAGGTGGCCACGATGTTCCTGCCGACGAGGATTGCGTAAAATGGTGATTCCAAGGCATGGCCGGACGCAGACCGCGCTGATCAGGGCGCGCAGCAAGGTGACCGGTCCACTGGACAGCACCGGATTCGCGATCGTATTTGTATGGCAAGCCCTATCTGCCATTCCCACGACCCTCAAAAAGTATCGCGCAGAGACAATGCGGACGATCACCGATATGACGTGGGGACGTGGATCTATCATCGTCGGTGGGGGCACTGTGCCGATGCTGATCATACTCGGTCTTATCATTGGAGGCTCAGTTGCTATTGAGTCCTTCGCAACTCTAAATATGATCGGGCTAGGACCCCTCACTGGTGTTGTGTCAGCCTTCGCGAACACGCGCGAGCTCGCACCAATTGCCGCGGGAATTGGTTTCGCCGCCCAAGCGGGCTGTCGCATGACCGCTCAAATTGGGTCGATGCGAATATCGGAGGAGATTGATGCGATAGAATCGCTTGGAATTCGATCGATCCCCTTCGTGGTGACGACGAGGGTTATCGCAGGGGCGGTCGCGATCGTACCTACCTTCTTAATTGCGCTGATTTTCAGTTATTTCGCCTGCAGATCGGTGATTGTAGTGTTCCATGAGCAGGCTGCAGGAGTCTATGACCACTATTTCTATCAATTCGTTAGCGGCTGGGATATCACGGCAGCAGTCATCAAGGTGCTGGTCTTCGGAGTCGCGGTGATCTTGATTCACTGTTACCACGGATTCCTTGCAACCGGAGGCCCGGAGGGTGTGGGAATCGCATCTGGCCGTGCGGTGCGCGCTAGCTTTGTTGCCATCATTGTGCTGGACATGCTCCTGAGCATCGCGCTTTGGGGGTTCCACTCTGAGATCAGTTTCACGGGATAGGCGATGGCAAAATTCGAAATGCCCGGTATAGCTATTGAGAGGCGTACCGTCAGAAAAGTCGGAAGTGCGTTCCTGGTGTTAGTACTGTCTTTCTTCGCTGCCTCAGTCGCTCTCAACTCAGTCCGCACCGATGATCGTATCCAAATTTTGGTCCAGACCGAGCACATTGGCGACGGAATTGCTCCTGGCACCCACGTGCGTCTCAAGGGTGTACAAATAGGTGCGATAGAAGAAATTTCGAGCGCAGGCGATGGAACTCAAGTGATAACGATGCGACTCGACGAGGCCCAACTGTTCGGTCTCACCAACACCTTGGACGTGAACTATGCACCATCAAATTTGTTTGGCATTAGCGAAGTCGAACTAACGGCACGGCCAGGCGGAATTCCCTTGCAGGATGCTGAACTGATCGACCTGACCGGAACGCATGCCGGGCGGGTGCAGGACGCAACGATGGGTAGTTTGATTCGTGCAGTAACGGTAACAGCCACCGAGGTTTTGACCCCTGAGTTTGCCGATACATTACAAATGGTTGCTGTCAGCCTGGACGCATTTGGCCCACTCATCGAGATCATCGTCATGACGGGCGAGGCGCTGGATGCCACGCAGATTTACCCTGCATCGTTCCTCATGGCAGAGTATGGCTCAGCGCTGCAGGGCGCGGCCCCGATGCTTACGGGCTCAATTCAACTGGTCGACACCTTCAAGAATCTCGAAATTCTCCAGACGCATCGGGAGCTTTTTGATGAGGTTATGGTAATCACAATCAACGATCTCTTCCCTGGTGTCGCGGACCTGCTCTTCACTGCGGAGGAATATACCGCGGAGCTTGTCGCCGTTCTTCCCCCGCTATTGGACTCGGCAGCACGAATGGTTCCTACGCCCCAGCGATCGAGCGAGGAGCTGAGGGAGATTCTCGACCGGCTTGATCGGTCGTTCTCCGACACACCGGACGGGCCGGCCGTCGACGTTTCTGTAGCACTCAGTGGCGTACCCGCCCTTTCCGTGCCATTGTTCGGCGGATTACCACTCACCACGGAGTCTGTCCGATGAGAGCATTTGTCCGGCTGGCCTGGAAACCGGTTGTTTTCGCGTCTGTCATGGCGATCCTGCTCGTCTTTATCGCGCAGGCGATCGTGCGGCCGGTTTCAGGAGAGACCCACGCGTACACCGCTGTTTTTACCGACGCGAACGGGCTAAGGCCCGGCGACGACGTCCGTATGTATGGCGTACAGGTCGGCAAGGTTCGGGAGATCCGCCTCGAGGGCTATCATGCGAGCGTAGGATTCACGTTGCAGCAAGATCGGCTTCTCTACGACACAAGCAATCTCGCGATCCGGTATCAGAATCTAACGGGCCAGCGCTACATCGACATTCAACAACCGTCAAAGCCTGGCACGCAAACAAGCCCTGGAACTTCGATACCCCCGACTCGCACTACACCTTCGTTCGATATCACTGCTTTGTTTAACGGTCTTGAACCCGTTCTGGCTGAATTCTCGCCGAACGCTTTCAACCATTTCGCAGAAAACCTGCTGGCGGTGATTGAGGGTAACGACTCCGGCATTGGGCCCGCACTTGAGGCGATCGAAACATTGAGTGCGTACGCGGTGGACCGCCAGACAGTAATTTCTGTTCTTGTATCGAATCTTAAGCACATATCGGACCAGATCGACGGACGGTCACCACAGTTACTTGTTCTGATTGATGGCATTAGGGACGTATTCATTACGTTGCAGGAGAACTTCGACGGAGTGGTCGATTTCGCTATGACTGCTCCCCCGGTCCTCGCACCTCTCAATAGCCTGCTCGCGACTCTGGGCCTGACTCCGGGAGCCAACCCGGACCTCGACGCCGTGATCCCTCTTCTCTTCCCCGAGCCTGGGAGCGCGGTTGAGGTCCTCGACCGCGTTCCCACGCTCGTGCAATCAATCAACGCGCTGTTGCCTGACCCGGGCACAGGCGTGGAACTCACCTGCTCGGCCGGTAGCGCCTCGGCGCCAGACCCCCTGCACGTGCTCATCTCCGGCCACAGGATCTCAATATGCAGAAACTGAAATCGGCGTTACGCAGGGCCTACTTCTTGGCTTTCACCCGGTCACTGACAGAAGCCGAGACCGCCCGTTCTCAGCTAAGATCCGGGATAGTTGGCGCCGCCGTGGTTGTGCTCGCACTCTCGGGAACCACGGCCCTCTACATGGCTCCTATCGGCAAATCGACATACACTGCCGAACTTGTTGAAGCTGGCCCTATTAAAGTGGGTGATGATGTCCGTATCGCAGGGATTCCGGTCGGAAACGTAGAATCATTACAACTTCAGGAAAACCGCGTTACCCTTCAGTTCACTGTTGACAAAAGCGTATTCGTCGGCGACCAATCCACCCTTAATATCCGAATGCTCACGATTGTCGGCGGAAACTACGTCGCGTTGTCGCCGGCCGGGGCGGAACCATTGGGCGACACCACCATTCCCTCCCATCGGGTTAAGCTTCCCTACAGCCTGGCACAAGTATTCCAGGACGCCGCAAAGCCGCTCCGTGAAGTCGACGGGGCGACCGTGCGGAAGAATTTCGCTTCACTTGAGGAATCGCTGGAAGTCGGTCCGGATGGCATACGGCGCTCCGTCGACGCAGTAGACTCACTTATTGAAATTCTTATCAAGCAGCGCGAAGACGTATCGCGGACACTATCCATCGCAGACGAATACTTGACGGCAATAAATACTTCGAAGTCCTCGGTCGGAGAACTCATGCGCCGTATTAGAATACTAGAAACAATTGTTCTGGATAAGCGTGCCGAGATCCAGGAATCACTGCGGGTTCTTGACGAGGCGTTGTCTAGGATTGCCGTTATCGGTCCGCACTGGGACGACACAATCAAACCACTGCTGGCTGCGAATCTCGGAGCTGCCAGGCCCGAACTTCTCCGCGTCGACGGTGAGCTCGAAGCTACGGTGCGAGAGTTGCACGTCCTGGTTGCGAGCTTGCAACAATTTGTCGGCCCCGACGGACTAGTCCTGGATCATTCGCGAGCAGAAGTTGGAAAACAAGAAGTCTGCATCCCGGTACCAGGAAAAGCGTGCTGACTATGAAAACATTTCTTGACTCGCGCGGCTTTATGTCGGTAGTGGGATTGCTTGTTTTGTGTGCGGCAATAATCGCAGGATATGTCGTCGCATTCAATCCGGGAAAGAAGGTGACTAGTTACTGTGCAATGATGCCTGACACTATCGGCCTTTATGTGGGAAATGACGTTACGATGCTCGGGATTCGAGTCGGCAAGGTTACGCAAATCGATCCGCATGGTGAATCGGTTCGCGTCGATTTCGATATCGATGCCGAGCATGCCCTGCGGGGTGAAGTATCGGCGACCACGGTATCAAACACACTGGTCGCGGATCGGCACTTGGCAGTATTGAGTAACGGTGAACAATCTGAGTGGGATCCAGGTGAATGCATTACACGCACGCTCACGCCGAAAAGTATGACTCAGACACTCAACGCAATCGGCAAGTTAGCCGACGAATTAAACGGTGGCGGTATTCCCCTCGACGCGCAGCGCGTGAACAGAGGTATCAGTGCTCTCGACGGCGCAACCGATGGCACAGGCCCGCAGATCAGCCACATGATCGCCCGATTGGGGGTGGCCCTGGACTCGCCAGAGGGCGCAGTGGATCATATTGGCTCGCTGATCGACGTTCTGAGCGAGCTATCGGCAAGCGTGGCAGACGGATGGGGCGGAATAAAAGACATGCTTATCCCCTTCCCTGACGTCCTAGAGTTTGTTAACGGGAAAGTATGGCTCCCCATCGCCGGCATTATCGACTCTTTGCGAATACTCATCCCTATTCTGAACGACATCACCACGACTTACGGCGATGGCGCGCTTCCGGATTTAGATCGATCCGTGCCGACAATGCAATTGATAGGCGCAAATGTTGAGTCGATTGGTGACATTGTCAATATGATCCCTCCAATCATCAGTGCATTTGAAAGTTCCTCCGATCCTGTGACGGGCGCCACCGTGCTGCGCTACGCGGCGCCGAATAGTCTGATGAATCCCGTCGATGATGAGGTTTGCGAAGCACTGAATGCACTAGTGCCAAACGGTTGTCCTGGTGGCGCCCACGGTCCACCAAGTGCTGATCTACTGCCAGCGATACTCGGACGGGCAGGTGAACGATGACCCTGTGCACGAAGGTTGCTCTTCGCCCAGTCCTATTGGCGGGGGCCTTAGTTATGGGGGGTTGCGCGCTAGATCCTTCAGCGGTACCGATGCCCGGGACGAGCGTTCAGGGAGAAACGTATCCGCTCCGTGTGGAGTTCGCGAATACTCTCAATCTGCCGGCCCGCGCCAAAGTAACCTATGGAGGGATACAAATTGGAACACTGCGACAGTTAACTC
Source organism: Hoyosella subflava DQS3-9A1 (assembly GCF_000214175.1). NCBI lineage: Bacteria > Bacillati > Actinomycetota > Actinomycetes > Mycobacteriales > Hoyosellaceae > Hoyosella > Hoyosella subflava. The sequence goes on along the minus strand of NC_015564.1, from coordinate 1,209,016 downwards.
TCATTGATCCCTCCGATTCGCGCGAAGGTTATGTCGTAGCTGATCTGGAGATCAGTGAGTCTGTGATGTTGCCGGTGACGACGTCGGCACAGCTGCGACAAGCCACCATCCTCGGGGACATTTACATAGCTCTGGTTGCCCCTCCACATGACGCTACCGATCTGCTTGCGCCGGGCGGCACGATTCCGGTCGAGCAGTCCGTACCTGCGGTGCAAATCGAAGACGTGATGGCCGGGATTTCAACTTTCGTCGGAGGCGGCGCGTTCAAACATGGACAAGACATAGTGTTCAAAACGAACGCCGTCCTGCCCGCGGACCCGGCACACACCGCAGTGGTGTCGGACGTCCTCGGAGCGAACCTAATTGACCTTTCTACCAGCCTGGAGGCCGTTGATGCCTTCCTCGACGGCACGACGGCAACCACGGGAGCTGTGTTAGAGAACGACGCTGCACTCAAAGCCTTACTGACAGAGGAGGGCGCCACCCAAGCTGTTCGCTCAATGGAATCGCTGGTCGCGACGCTCGGTTTGTTCGGCTCGCTGGGTATGGTCGCGCACTCACTCGAGTGGCTCACGCCGTTTTTCGCGTCTGCCGACGGTGCCGCTAAGGCTTTCATGCCGCTTGCGTTCACTGCCCGACCGTTGGATCTGACGGCTCCGTCGAACCTCAATATGCTTGTAGATCTACTTCGGAACAAGATCATCCCGTTCGTCGAATTCGGTCCCACGGTTAATGTGGTCGATGTCACGATCGAATCCAACTCCACTGATCTGTCGCGTATGCCGGTAGATGCACAAGTCGATCGGATTGTAGAGACTTTGCGAATGATCGGAGTGGTCCGCTGAATTTCAAACCGAGTTCTCTAGTGTCTCTATCCGCGATCCTTGCAGTGCTCATCGTGGGGATCACTTATCTGACCGTCAGCGTTGTGCGCCTCGACGGGTTCAGAGAACATTCCACAGCGACCATGGTGCTAACCAATTCGGGAAGCCTTGGGCCGCGTTCGCCGATCCTGCTCTCCGGCGTTCGGGTGGGAGAGATCACCAACGTGGAGAACATCCAAGATGGTGTAGCTGTCGAAATGCGCCTGGATCGGAGATTTCAGGTGCCGCTGAGCAGCAGCGTGATAATCGAGAACCTTTCGGCACTTGGTGAACCTTATGTCCTCTTCACACCAACTTCCGCAGAAGGTCCCTACGTTGAGGATGGACAGCGCATCGACACTCAGGCGATCCAGATGCCCCTGTCAATCCCGGACGTCGCCGGCGTGGTGACCGCTTTCCTGGATCAGCTCGATCCCGAAACCATTGCCTCCCTGATCGACAGCCTGCATCAGGCGATGTCCGGAATCGAGGACGTGATGCCGTCCTTGGAGCGGTCAACACGGCTGCTTGCTGCGACGTTGTTAGACCGGACACCGGAACTCCAAATGATGCTGACGAATCTGCAGACGATCGGCGGTGATATGGAGTGGCTAGGCCCGTCTATGGAATCTGCTGGACCGCTCTGGGCTGATTTCGGATTCAAGGTCGAGATAGTAGTGGAGGCACTGGCAAAATTTGTCCGGCTGCCGAACGTCCCCGAGGCTTACATCGAGGGAAATGGTCTAGTCGCGTTTCTGCCAAAGCTCACGGAAAAGCTTGATGAGATAGGCCCCGACTTGCAGCAATTAGCGCCCATAATTGCCCCGCTTGCGAACGATCTGGGCGCAGCGCCACCGATGGACCTTAGCAGGCTGATTTCGCAGTCACTCGGCTCCACCTCCGCTGACGGATCGATAAGACTAAATATCGAGGTCGAATAGCCACCCGGCGCGGTTGCATACAAATCACGACAGCCCTGAAAGGCCGAGAAAGTTGAGGAAGAGAAATGTCCGAATATCGCGACCATGATAAGGGCGAACCGCGTGACTCTGGGGTCTCGACTAGAGCTACAATCTCCATTCGCACATCCACAGTGGTTTATGGTTCTGCCATCCTGGCTTTAATAGTCGTCGTCGCCGCATTGAGCTGGCTCCTTTGGTCAGCAAAGGCGGACCTCCGTGACCTCGAAGCCCGTGACGCCGATTACCAGCGCGCGGAGGAAGTCGCCGTCGAGTACGCCACTGGGGCCTCCGAGGTCGACTACCAGGATTCCGACGCGTGGCTGACCAGACTGAAAGCTAATACCTCCTCGCAACTTGCGAACAAATTCGACGCGACGGCTCCCAAGTTGCAAGAGATTCTCATCCCGCTCAAGTGGACATCCACAGGTGTCCCCATCGCGGCGAAGGTGTCGTCCGAGTCGGGTGGCATCTATTACGTCAACGTCTTCCTCAACGTAACGTCGTCTAGCGCTCAGACGCCAAATGGGGCTCAGACCACGGTTACCTACAACGTGACTGTCGATAGCAATTCTGATTGGGCTGTCACCGACGTGGGTGGCATGGACGGCGCCCTTCCCGCCAACTAGCCCGGTTGTGCCGACCATCGCCAGACAAACCGGAGAATTCGTATGAGGTTGCAGTCCTTATTCAGCACTGAGCGACGAACGTACGGCACCGACGCCGTCGTCACAGGTAGCGGCAGTGGCATCGGTCGCGCTTTTGCACTCGAACTTAATCGCAGAGGCGGGCGTGTGGTGTGCGCTGACCGAGACCTCGTCAGCGCACAGGAGACTGTCGCGTCAATTGCCGAATCCGGCGGAAATGCTTTCGCTGTCCAATGTGACGTATCTGATGCCGAGCAGGTACGTGACCTCGCAAGCACAGCCGAGAGATGGTTCGGCAACACCACGCGTCTCCTCATCAATAACGCAGGAATCGGCGCCGGAGGCAAGCCAATTGGCGAAAGCTCGTTGACGGATTGGCGCCAGGCGATTGAGGTAAACCTGTTTGGCGTTATTCACGGGTGCCAGACCTTCGTCCCGTTGTTTCGCGAGCGCAACTGCGGAGGTGTCATCAATATCGCGTCGGCAGCCAGCTTCGTATCCGCTCCCCGAATGGGCCCTTACAGCGCTAGCAAGGCTGGAGTCCTCTCGATCTCTGAGACACTTTCTTCTGAACTGGCCGGAACCGGCATTGTGGTGACTGTCGCATGTCCCAGCATGGTGAAGACGAACCTTGCCGACAGCGAAGCCATCGACGCAGTAGCCGCTCAGCGGGCGAAAAGACTGATGAACCTGATTGGGGCAACGCCAGAATCGGTCGCACACGCAATACTAAATGCGCATGACCGTGGCAATTTACATGTTCTGCCGCAGATCGATGCGCGGCTGGTGTGGAGAATCAAGCGTGCCATTCCTGGGCCGTACACTCGCGCGCTCGGCCTCGTAGAGCAGATGATGCGCTGATAACAGCGTTGTCCGCGCCCCGCAGGAGGGCCTGGCAGAATGGCGCCTCATTGCTCACGCCTCAAACGTTCGCACAGTTCGTCCGGGGGAAGGTTTTCCCACTGTGCAGTGGGAATACTCACCGCATCGAGAGGGCGTGAGACCGGACCGTCGATGACGCTACCGTCGACAGCAAACCGTGCCCCATGCCGCGGACACTCCCACGTTTGCGATGAACGACAAAAATCGAGCGGCCAGTCAGCGTGGGTGCACACAGCCGTGACGAGGTGGGTCCGGCCCGCTTTGTCATGGAAAATGCCGACGCGTTGATTGCCGACCATTAGCACCTCCGCGTCGGTACCTAGCGGGAGGCCGTGGCCGCTCTGACGCGTGCCATCAAACCTAGCCCCACGCCGAAATACCACTCGCTCAAACGCATGCCACGCAGTACGCACCGGCTTCGTCATGCCACCTCCATCGTCGTCCTCGCTGGTGTTGCACGTCTTCAATCAAACCCGAGCGTGCATCATTAGTCAATGAGACTGTTTTGTCGCTTCGTCTCGACAAACGACAATCTTCGATCTAGGGTTGTCCCAACACTCAGCGAGGATGGAGAGCGCGTGACAACTACAAGCGCATCTAGTCAGCTACAGCTGCCCGACCATGAGATTGTGATCATCGGGGCTGGAATCAGCGGCATCGGCACCGCAATCGCGCTGCAGCGCGCCGGCATTGAAGATTTTGTTCTGTTCGAGCGCGGACCGGACATCGGCGGCACATGGCGCGACAACACCTACCCTGGCGTCGGCGTCGACGTGCCATCACATGGCTACCAATTTTCATTTCATCTGAAGCCTGATTGGTCCCGCATCTTCGCCAAGGGGGCTGAGGTGAAGGCTTACATCGATTCGTGCGCAGAACGATACGGCATTCGGGCTTACGTCCGCCTAAACTGCGAGGTTACCTCCCGCGAATGGGACGAAGAGGCGCAATTCTGGCGCTTGACCGTGGGTGGCCAGACCGTGACCGCGCGGTTCGTGATCAGCGCCATCGGACCGTTTATTCGGCCCAAGCCCCCCGCGATCGACGGGTTGACAGAATTCACGGGTACGGTTCTGCAGTCCACCTCGTGGGATCACAGCGTCGACCTATCAGGTAAGCGCGTCGCCATCATCGGCACTGGTGCGAGCGCTGTACAGATAGTTCCTGAAATCGCACAGAGGGTAGCTAGGCTCGACGTTTACCAACGCACCCCGATTTGGGTAACCCCAAAACCGGATTTCGCAATTCCGCGGGTTGCGACCACCATATTCCACGCCTTTCCCCCAGCCCGGCGGCTCGCGCGAAACGGCTCTGCCCGCGCGATGGAGGCGTTCCTTACGGGTATTGCACTAAAACATGAAAAATTGGTCCAGGTTAACCGCACCGGCACACGTCTGCTTCGCGGGGTCTGGTACCGGATGCAAGTTCGAGACGAGCGCACCCGCCGACGGCTTACACCAGACTACGATTTTGGCTGTAAGCGTCCCGCAACTTCAAACACCTACCTCAGAACGTTTAACCGGACGAATGTCGAACTCATCACCGGCCCGATAAGCCGAGTTACGCCGAGCGGGATTACAACATCGGATGGGCAAGAGCGCACGGTCGACGTACTCATCCTCGCCACGGGTTTCTGTGTGGCGACGGACCCCACTAACTACATTGAAAACCCGGTCCGCGGCAGGAACGGCTTTGATCTCGCGACATTTTATGCCGAGAACCGGGCCCGCTCGTACGAAAGTGTTTCGCTCCCAGGATTACCAAACCACTTCATCATATTCGGTCCGTACGGATGGGTGGGCGGAACATGGCATGATCTTGTTGAAACCGCCACTACGCATATTACGCGTGTAATCAGGGAGGCTCGCAACCGCAGAGCGACTTCTGTTGAAGTGCGTGAGGAGGCGGCGGATAGATGGACAAAGTTCGCGCAACAGCGAATGACCCGGTCACTGTGGGCCCTCGGCAACTGCGACTCGGCAAATAGTTACTACTACGACGGCCACGGTGACACCACCTTCGTCCGTCCGACGTCCACTCGCGAGGCGTGGGCGGCCGCGCGCACGTTCTCTCTGGACGACTACGAATACAGGGTGACGTCAGCGGCGCGAACGCACGCATCAATCCGAGCGGGAAGCGAAGGGTTGGAGCGCCCAAGAATCACGCTACGAAGCCTCTACGGCGATCACTATTCCTCGAGATCCGCTTCTCACCCTGAGCAGCCGCGAACTTCTTCAACGCGTACGGAGAACTAATGTCAGAGCAATACGACTACATCATTGTTGGTGCTGGATCCGGTGGCTGCGCAGTGGCCGGGAGGCTCACCGAGGATCGGGCTGCCCGGGTTTTACTGATCGAAGCGGGCGGGTCGAACCGCAGGCTGGAAGTAGTGGCGCCTGCCGCCTTCGCCAAGCAGTTCCATTCGAAACTTGATTGGGACTATTGGACGGAACCAGAGGCACATCTGAATGGTCGCCGCATCTTCTCCCCCAGAGGCAAGGTGCTCGGTGGGAGCAGCTCGATGAACGCGATGATCTACATCCGGGGAAATCGTGAGGACTACGATCAGTGGGCGGCAGACGGGGCGGATGGATGGTCGTACGAGGACGTCCTGCCCTACTTCCGGCGCGCAGAACACAACGAGCAGTTTAGCAACGGCTTTCACGGCACAGCAGGCCCGCTGAACGTCACCAGAATTCCTAACCTTGACCCAGTCAGTTCGGCCCTCATCGACGCTGCAGAGCAAGCGTTAAAGGTAGACCGGAACGACGACTTCAATGGCGCCACTCAAGAAGGTGTAGGCCAGTTTCAGGTCACCCAGCGCAAGGGGATGCGTTGCAGCGCAATGGATGCGTATCTAAGGGCGGGCCGACGACCCAACCTCACCATCCGAACGAGGACCCTCGCTACGAAAATTCTGATAAAACATGGCCGCGCCGCGGGGGTCGAAACAACCGATAGGAAAGGAAATCTCCAGCGACTGCTGGCGAAAAGCGAGGTGATCCTCGCAGCCGGAGCATTCAACACTCCGGCGCTGCTCCAACATTCCGGTATCGGACCGGCTCCATATCTGCGCTCGGTCGGGGTGAAGCCAATCGAAGATCTGCCCGCAGTCGGGCTTCACTTGATGGAGCATCCGCTGGTTTACCTTACGCATGAGCTAAAGGAGGGGCAGGTCGGTTTGTTCGACGCGGAGAACCCTCGGCACCTGGTCACATGGCTGAGGCACAGGCGCGGCAAGCTCACGAGCAACGTTGCAGAAGCTGGTGGGCATTTCCGCACCGATTCCTCGATGCCCGCCCCGAATTTCCAGGTACTGTTTGCTCCCGGTTTCTTCTACAACCACGGTGCGATGTCCTGGGATAGACCGGCCGCGACCATCGCAATGTCTTACATCGCGCCGCGCAGCCGGGGGACCGTTCGGATCCGCAGCGCCGACCCAGGACGTAAACCTGCGGTCAGCTACAACATGCTAGCCGACCGATCAGAAATGGATGAGATGGTCGATGCCGTCACGCTCGCACGAGAGATCGCGGCCGCAGCTCCGGCACGTGAGGTCCTCGGAACCGAGATCACACCCGGCACCTCTGTGCGGACGCGGGACGAGATAGCCGCTTGGATACGCACGTCCGTCCAGCACACGTACCATCCCTCATGCTCGGCTCGAATCGGTTCACCGGAAACTGGTGTTGTCGACGCGAACCTGAAGGTCCACGGCATTGACGGCTTACGGGTGGCCGATGCATCTGTTATGCCGACCATCATCCGGGGCAATACGAACGCCGCCACTATCATGATCGGCGAACGATGCGCCGCTTTTGCCCGGCACGAGGACCTCGATGCTTCATCTGGCCTTACAGTCGCGCGGGAGGCGGGAGCGGAATGACTTCTATCTCTGAGATCGATTCCCAGAGCGGAACAATGATCCAAGTTGAGAACCCTGCGACAGGCGAAGTGCTGTGCAGCATCAGAAATATGAACGCCGAGGATGTTCAGGATTTGGTAGCTCGTGCCCGATCCGCGCAGCCGCAATGGGCGGCAATGGATTTCAGCCAACGCGCACGACTGGTGCGAGCCTGGAGATCCTGGTTCATCCAGCATCGCGAGCACATAATTGACCTTATCGTTGCCGAGAATGGAAAAACACGGGAAGATGCGCTACTTGCCGAGGTTTTCTATATCGCTGACTCGATGGGATTCTGGGCTAAGAACGCTGCCAAGTATCTCGCCCCCGAGTCTCCGCGCACACACTCACCTCTTGTGCTGGGCAAAAAAATCACAGTACATTACCGGCCACTGGGCGTCGTGGGTGTTATTGCACCGTGGAACTATCCTCTCACCCTCAGTATCGGTGATGCGCTGCCCGCGTTGATGGCCGGCAACTCTGTTGTGATCAAGCCCAGTGAGTACGCACCTCTCGCTGTTCAGTACGTAGTTCAGGGCGCGCTCGAGGTCGGATTCCCGCAAGGCGTGATAGTAGCAGCCTCCGGCGGAGGGGCAACAGGGGCATCGCTCGTCGACCGTGCCGACATGATTCAGTTCACGGGTTCGACTCGCACCGGACGCCAGATCGCGTCTCGGTGCGGCGAACGGCTAATCCCCTGCTCCGTCGAACTCGGGGGAAAAGACCCAATGATCGTCCTTGCCGACGCGAACCTTGAACGCGCTGCAAACATCGCCGTCGAGTGGTCGATGCGCAACTCTGGCCAGATATGCATGGCCGTCGAACGCGTGTATGTCGAGGAGTCTGCCTACGAGTTGTTCGTCGACAAGGTCGTCAAGAAGGTAGCTGCGTTACTTCAGGGCTTACCGGGTGGCTACGGCACCGTCGATGTCGGCGCTATTACGTACCCCGCCCAAATGGATGTCATTCAGAGCCATGTAGATGACGCGCTTGAGAAGGGCGCCCGAATACTTGTCGGCGGAAATCCCGGACGTGGGCCAGGCAGGTTCTTCGAACCGACCGTCCTCGTCGATGTCGATCACACAATGAAATGCATGACGGAGGAAACCTTCGGGCCCCTCTTGCCGATCATGAAGGTCTCCGACGCGGATGAAGCGATTCATTTCGCGAACGAGAGCACATACGGTCTGGGATCAAGCATTTTCACGCGAGACATCGGGAAGGCCGAAGGGCTAGCACGCCGACTTGTCGCAGGAAACACCTGGATCAATGATGCAATCATGAGCTATCTGGCACAGGAAGTACCCTTCGCCGGTTCGCGCGAATCCGGCCTCGGCGGTCGTCACGGAGCACAGGGCATTCGCAAATACTGTGATACCCACACCATCCTCACCACCCGTTTCGCACCTTCCCACGAGCTCACCATGTTTCCGAATTCGGCAAGAAGGTCCCGCGCATTCGAACGCCTGCTGGTTTTGATGTTCGGCCGGAAGTAGTCTCGACCGTCGGATAGCGAAGCCTCCCCAGGGCGTCCGTGAGGTCTGGGGTTCTTGTAGGTCCGGGGCGCAGCCAGAGCCCCGGCGGCGACATCGCATCGGCATATCTCGGACGCATTGAACATCTATCAACCCCGATAGGCTTGTCGGATGCCACCGTTCTGGATTGTTGACGCTTTCACCTCCCGCCCGTTCGCGGGAAATCCCGCGGCCGTTGTCCTCATGGACCAGAAGTACGAGGACGCGTGGGCGCAGCAGGTAGCGGCGGAGTTCAATCTTTCCGAAACAGCATTCGCCCGTCACCTGGCGGACCATGCCGGGTGGGAGCTGAGATGGTTCACGCCGACCACAGAGGTGGACCTTTGCGGGCATGCGACGCTCGCGACGGCGCACGTTCTTGCCGGTGAAACCTCGGTTGGTCCGCTCAGATTCTTCACTCGCAGTGGAGAACTCGTCGTCACCAACACGGACGGCCGTTACTGGATGGACTTCCCGTCCGCGGCCCCGGTGCCCGCTGAAGAACCGCCAAGCCTCGCTGACGCTCTGGGCGTGAAACCTGTGGGTGTCTGGTCCGGAGCCACGGGTGACCTGCTGGCGGAACTGCCCGACGCGGAGACGGTGCGTGACCTCACACCCGACCTCGCGCTGCTGAAGCATATCCACGCGCGGGGGGTTATCGTCACGGCTGCAGGTTCACCTGAGTACGACTTCGTTTCCCGATTCTTCGCACCGTCGGTGGGGGTGCCTGAAGATCCCGTGACCGGGAGCGCGCACACCGTTCTCGCGCCCTTCTGGGCGGAGCGGCTCGAGCGATCTGAGCTTCTCGCGCGCCAGTGTTCTGTCCGTGGAGGTGACGTGTACTTGCGTCTGCAGACCCCTGGCCGGGTAATGATCGGTGGCGACGCGGTCACCGTCATGTCGGGCGAGCTCAGCTAGCGCAGGTGCTGCGCGAACCACTCCACAGCCAGAGCGTCTACTTTGCTGGCGTGCGGCAGCTGCGGTCCTGCCTCTAAACCCGGCTCGTCGGCGAGCGCATGGGCCATATTGTCGACGAAGTGCAGGTCAGTGGGGGTTCCGTTGTAAACTGAGCGAAGTGCGCCAATGAAGTTTTCGGCGGGTTCGATGAAGCCATCGGGTTCGTCGTCCGCACCGAGGATGGCGCGGACCGGCGGAGCTCCCGCACGCGCGAAGTCCGACGCACGCGCAACGAAATCGAGCCGGTCCGCAACCTGATTCGCTTCGGGAGTCCAGTCGTAGTTGATCCCGTACACGCGGCTCATCGCTGCGACAACTGCCCGCAATTGCAGGAGTGGCGACACGAGTACTGCGGCACGGACCGGCATGACTTGTTCGGCAATGATGAGGGAAGCAATCGCAGCACCCAGTGATCCGCCCATCACGCCGAGCGCGGCGTCTCCGAAACCAAGCTTCTTCCTCAGAAGTGGGTAGACATCGGCAAACTCCCGCGCAGCCTGGTCAGCGATGGGACCCTGCAGATTGAGGACCGCGTCCTCCATTCCCAGTTGCATGATCTCGTCGAAACCACCCGCTGGCATACGGGAACCGCATAGTGGAAGCCCCAGATAGATGCGCCAGGCGTCGAGGCCCTCCATCGGGACAGCGGCCTCGAATGCCACCTCACTCCGGGGAGAGTCCATGAGATGCCAGCCGAACACCACAGGCGCATTCTCTGCCGTCCCACTCATAGGGGGCTTCGCCACGTAAGGGACGCCTGCCGCGATGCCGCGCTGTAGGTTCATGTTGGTCCTCTCAAGGTACGAACTGTACACCGTCCAATGTAACTGGACGGTGTACAGTAAGCAAGGTGACGGTACCCCGAGGGCCCGGGAAACGGGCAGGCATTACCCTGCGTGACATCCTCGATGCCGCCCATGGGCTGCTCAAAGCACAAGGCCAGGAAGGATTGTCCATGCGGGCGATCGCCCGCGTGCTCGGTGTCGCACCAAATGCCCTGTACAGCCACACATCGAGCAAGCAGGCGCTCATCGACGAGTTGCTCGACGATGTCCTCGCCGCAGTTCCCTCCCCCGCTGAGGAAGATGCCACGCGGGCACTGAGCACGATGATGACGTCCACCTACGACACATTGCTCCGACACGGTGAACTTGTCCCGCTCTTCCTTGCCCGGCAAGGCGCGCGCGGCAGTAACGCCTGGCGGCTCGGGGACCAGATGCTGCTACTCCTCGAGCGGGCCGGGGTAGGCGCCGGTGCGGCCCGCGAAGCCCAGCGCGTGCTGATCGTCTACACGATTGGCTTCGCGGCGATGGCTGCCCAGTCCTCTGTTGAAGCCGACGCCACCGCGCGATTACAGCCGCGCGATTTGCGCCAGAATTTCACGACCGGACTCGAATGGCTTCTCCGTGGCGTCACCGGCCACCAGTGACTACTTCTTAGGCTTGTCGGTTGAAGACTCCGTCGACAACGCCGCCACGAACGCCTCTTGTGGGACGTCGACGCGGCCGATTGTCTTCATCCGCTTCTTGCCTTCCTTCTGCTTCTCGAGCAGCTTGCGCTTCCGGCTGATGTCACCGCCATAACACTTGGCCAGAACATCTTTCCGGATTGCGCGGATATTTTCGCGTGCGATGATTTTCGAACCGATGGCCGCCTGGATCGGGACTTCATACTGCTGCCGGGGAATGAGATCCTTGAGTTTGTTGGCCATCTTGTTCCCATAGGCTTGCGCGGCGTCTTTGTGCACGATCGCACTGAACGCATCCACCGCCTCCCCCTGCAGCAGGATGTCGACCTTCACAAGCTGCGCTTCCTGCTCACCCGACTCTTCATAGTCGAGTGATGCGTAACCCCGAGTGCGCGACTTCAATGCGTCGAAGAAATCGAAGATGATCTCTGCCATCGGGATCACGTAGCGCATCTCGACTCGAGTCTCCGAAAGATAGTCCATGCCCTTCATGTCGCCACGGCGAGACTGGCAGAGTTCCATCACTGGGCCGATGAACTCTGACGGCGTGATGATCGTGCATTTCACCATAGGCTCGAAGACCGACCGGACCTTCCCTGTCGGCCAGTCAGACGGGTTGGTCACGATTGTCTCCGCGCCATCTTCCAAGATCACGCGGTACACGACGTTGGGTGCGGTCGAGATCAGGTCGAGCCCGAACTCACGCTCGAGCCGGTCACGGGTGATCTCCATGTGCAGAAGACCAAGGAAGCCGCAGCGGAAACCGAATCCAAGCGCCACCGAGGTCTCCGGCTCGTACGTGAGCGCGGCATCATTCAGCTGCAGCTTGTCGAGTGCCTCACGGAGGTCCGGATAGTCGGAGCCGTCGACTGGGTACAGGCCGGAGTACACCATCGGCTTTGGGTCGCGGTAACCCGTCAGCGCTTCCGAGGCACCTTTCCGCGCAACGGTAACCGTATCCCCAACTCGTGACTGGCGAACATCTTTCACACCCGTAATGAGATATCCGACCTCACCGACGCCGAGTCCGGCACACGGTTTGGGATCCGGCGAGATGATGCCCACTTCGAGCAGATCGTGTGTCGCTTTCGTCGACATCATGAGGATCTTCTCCCGTGGCGTGATCTTGCCGTCCACTACGCGCACGTAGGTGACGACGCCGCGGTACGTGTCATAGACCGAGTCAAAGATCATTGCTCGTACGGGCGCATCCGAGTCGCCCACCGGTGGTGGCACCTTCTTCACCACAGCATCCAGAAGTTCGGTAACCCCGATACCCGTCTTTCCCGATACGCGGAGCACGTCCTCAGGCTCGCAATCGACGATGTGCGCGATCTCTTCCGCGTAGCGATCAGGATCAGCGGCAGGCAAATCGATCTTGTTAAGAACCGGGATGATCTCCAGTTCACGGTCGAGCGCCATGTACAGGTTCGCGAGCGTTTGTGCTTCGATCCCCTGTGCCGCGTCAACAAGCAGAACCGCGCCTTCGCACGCCTCGAGCGCGCGGGACACCTCATAGGTGAAGTCGACGTGCCCGGGGGTATCGATTACCTGGAGTACGTAGTCGTCCTTCGTTCCGTCAGGGCCTTCTACGCTCCACGGCAAACGCACATTTTGTGCCTTGATAGTGATGCCACGTTCACGCTCGATATCCATACGGTCGAGGTACTGATCCCGCATTGATCGCGCGTCGACCACCCCCGTGAGCTGCAGCATACGGTCGGCAAGCGTCGACTTCCCGTGGTCGATGTGCGCGATGATGCAGAAGTTCCGGATCCGGGATGGATCGGTGAACGTCGTGTCCGCAAAGCTAGGCACTCGGCTCCTTACGTGGCGATCAGTTGGCGGCGGATGCTGAGCGAGCAAACGTGCGTGCAAACACCCTTAGGGTGTTGATTCTATGGCTACTCGATGGACATAAGAAAAAGCCTGCCCATCGGGTGACCGGAAAGACACGACGATATGCGGCGGCAACCGCGACACGAGTGACTAACGAGGCAGTCACAAGGTGGGCGGTTCTGATAAAAGCACGCGCCTATTCCACCACCCTCGAAGCAAAAGATTTGCTTGTGAGGTCAAGGAGTGCGGATGGCAATCAACCGCCGGAAGTTCGTTGTCGGCTCATCGCTCGCCGTGGCCAGCGCAGCGGCGATCAGCTCGGGTGCTGCGCCCGCCCTCGCCACGCCCCGCGAACGACATATCCTGCCCATTGGGCAGCCGGTGCCACCTCCTCAAGAAGCCGATTTCGTCGGCGTCACCTTTAGCCAGAGGCCCACCGCAAGCGCTCGCATCCGCTTCACATCGGGTACGTCCGCTGGCGAATGGATCCCGGTCAGGCCGACCTCGCATAGTCCTGATTTCCAGCCCTACGGGACCGCGGCCGACCTGGTGCCGATTCCGCCTGAATGCACGAGCATCGAAATCGAGAATGACGATGTTTTCGCTGCGGCGACGCCAGTCGCGATCAGTGGTTTACGAGATGCGACCAGTCCCCTATACCAAACGGTAGACCTGTTCTCCTTTCCGGTGATCACGCGCGCTGGCTGGGGCGCGGAAGAGTCGCTCGGCCGGCGTCCGAGCGGGGTTCTGCGGTGGAGCCCTAGCTTCGCCACCCCGCAGATCATCACCGTGCATCACTCTGCGATCGGTACCGCTCGCAACGCCGCCGCGACCGTACGGGGCATCCATCGCTACCACGCAGCGACCCTCGGCTGGGGTGACATCGGTTACCACCTGCTCATTGACCCGGGGGGCCTGATCTATGCGGGGCGTAGCACCGGTGACCTCCAATCCCCTGTTTTCAGTGGTAGCGGTCCGTCACTCGACCAACTCGTGGTGGGCGGGCACGCCTACGCATTCAACGAAGGCAACCTGGGAATCTGCCTGCTCGGCGACTTCACGAGCCGGGCGCCGACTCAGGCGGCCCGCGAGACCCTTATCGCCGTACTCACCGAACTATGTCGCGCCCTCAACATCGACCCTCTAGGACAAACCAGCTATACGAATCCCGGCACTGGCGCCACCGCCCTCGTCTGGTCGGTGGCGCAGCACCGGGAACTCAACTCGACGAGTTGCCCAGGCGACGCCGTCGCCATGGACTTCCGCGACATCCGCGCCGCTGTCGCACAGCGCCTCAACTCTGGTGTGGCCCCCGCGCACAACGCCGCCGGAGTGGTGCCCGCGTCCACGACTGTGGCTGAGGTCATTCCCGTCGAGATTCAGGACGTGTAGGCGCCCCGGAGCTCACGCTAGACGGGTGATCTCGACGACCACGTCGAGGGCATTCGATTCGCCACCAATGTAGATACCTCGTAACGGCGGCACATCCCTGTAGTCACGGCCCACACCCACCGCGACGTGGCGCTCAGTCACCTCGATCGCGTTGGTCGGGTCGAAGCCCCACCAACCACCAGTCCAGGCCTCGATCCATGCGTGGCTTTCCCCCTGAACCGTCTCTCCGACGGCAGCGTCACTACGTGGGTGCAGGTAGCCAGAGACGTAGCGGCACGGAACGCCAACACCGCGCAGCATCAGCAGTGTCAGGTGCGCGTAATCTTGACACACTCCCTTACGTTCCTCCCACGCTTCAACCGCAGAAGTGTGCACACCGGTGGTACCGGGCACATAGGACATGCTGTCATGTACCCAGCCCGCGATTTCCGCGACCGCGTCATCAGGAGCCTTCCCCTTCTTAAGCTCCTTTGCGACACCTATTAGTTCCTTGTCGTACGGGACGTAGCGGGTATTGGAGAGCGCCTCGTTAAACCAGTCGGTGACGCGGTCGGTGGCGAGTTCCTTCCAGGTGACCTTCTCCTCGGGACGCGTACTGCCATCTGTCTCGACCACCGAGGATCCGACGACCTCGAGTTCTGTGTGCGGGGCGTGCAGGTCGAAAGCAGTCACCTGCGTGCCCCAGTAATCGGTGTAGCGGTACGAGCGCGTGGCCGGGGTCGTTTCCACCCTGTTAAGAATGACGTTCTGGCGCGGCTCATTTCGCGGACTCAGCCGCGCCTCGTTGTACGACCTCGTCACTGGAGCTTCGTACGCGTAGCCCGTGGTGTGGACGATTCGCATGCGGGTGTTCACAGTTCAGCCTCCACATGGACGTCATCAACACGAGTCCCCGCATCGGTCCATGCGACCCAGGGGGCGGAATGGAAGTACTGCAAGGAGACGGCTTCGTTCACTTCGGTGCACAATTCGAGAAGACTGAGAAGCCGCGTTTGCAAGTCTTCGAGGAGCATGCCCGGACGAAGGAACTCCAATTCACTTCGAGCGCGCCCAAGCAGCCGGAGAGCTTCGGCACGCGCACCGATCCTGCTGCGCGGACGATGATCAAGTTCCTCCAGTGCGACCTCTGCTGTCCGGATCGTGTGAAACACTGACCGCGGAAACAGCCGGTCGAGAAGGAGAAACTCGACGACGCGGCCCGCATCAAGAGCACCCCGATATGTGCGCAGATACGTATCGTGTGCGCCCGCGGAACGCAGCACGGTCACCCACGACGGGGACGAGGCTCTATCGCCCGCCCGCGACAGCAACAGACGCACAAGCATGTCAATCCGCTCCACGGAACGACCGAGGATCAAGAAGCGATAGCCGTCGTCCCTGCTCAGTGTCGTATCGACCAAACCAGCGAACATCGCCGCGCGTTCCTCGACGTAACGGAAGAACTCGTGTGGCCCGAGCAGGCGCGCCGCGCGCTCACGTGACGCGAGGCCGTTGACGGTGGTGTTCAGGCATTCCCACATCTCGGCGGACGTCACCTCACGCGCACCCCGCGCATTGTCTCGCGCGCTGGTCAGCGAGTCGACGATGGACCCCGAATCCTCACGGCTGTATGCGACGCGTTCAGTCAGCGACCACACGTCGAGCGGACCATCCGGCGGATTAGTGCCCAGAACACGGAGAAGCACCCGTGACGCGCGATCTGGATCGACCGTCGAATCCTCCAGGAGATGATGGACTGCGACATCGAGAATTCGCGCGAGATCGTCAGCGCGTTCGACGTACCGCCCTATCCAGTACAGCGATTCTGCATTTCGTGCCAGCACCTACCGTCACCTCCTACTGCTGCTGCTGTTCTTGGTCGATCGCAAGTTCGGGCCCGGTCTCCGCTTTGTGCGCGGTCTTGACCTCACTGACAAGCTCTTCACCCGCAAGTTCGCGGTCCTGAGCCGCCGAGCGCGTCGTCGCCAGCACCCACGTGTCCTTACTTCCCCCGCCCTGGCTGGAGTTCACCACCAGAGAACCCTCCGTCAGAGCTACACGTGTCAGGCCACCGGGAAGCACCCATACGTCGTCGCCGTCGTTGACTGCGAAGGGCCGCAGGTCGACGTGACGCGGCGCCAGCTCGTCACCTGATTTGGTCGGCACCGTCGACAGTTGGACCACAGGCTGCGCTATCCAGTCCCGCGGCGAATCACGGAGCTGGCGGGAGAGTTTCTTCAACTGCGCGGGCGAAGCGTCCGGCCCGAAGACAATCCCGTATCCGCCTGATCCCTCCACCGGTTTCACAACGAGTTCGTCGATCCGGTCGAGCACTTCCTCGAGTTCCTCGGGAATCCAGCAGCGGAATGTATCTACGTTGGGCAGGCTGGGCTTCTCGTTCAGGTAGTACTCGATGATCGTCGGCACATAGGTGTAGATGAGCTTGTCATCACCAACGCCGTTGCCGACAGCGCTGGAGATCACAACGTTCCCTGCACGGGCAGCGTTCAAGATGCCGGGAACCCCGAGAACCGAATTGGGCCGGAACTGCAGCGGATCGAGGAATTCGTCGTCGATGCGACGATAGATGACGTCGACCTGTTGCTCACCCTCGGTCGTGCGCATGTAAACAATGTTGTCGCGACAGAACAGGTCCCGGCCCTCGACAAGTTCGACTCCCATTTGCCGAGCGAGAAGTGAATGCTCGAAGTACGCAGAATTGGCCACGCCGGGCGTCAGCACAACAACCGTCGGGTCGGCTTCGTTCAGCGCAGCGGAGTTGCGCAGCGCCCGAAGCAGATATGCGGGATAGTCGGCTACCGCACGCACCCGGTGGCTTGCGAACAGATCCGGGAAAACCCGCGTCATTGTGCGTCGGTTTTCCAGCACGTAGGAGACACCTGACGGCGAGCGCAGATTGTCTTCGAGTACCCGGAACGTTCCGTAATCATCACGGATCAGATCGATCCCCGCGACGTGGATGCGGACTTCGTTGGGCGGGACAATGCCCGCTGCTTCGCGGTGGAAGTGCTGGCATGACGTGATCAGCCGGCGCGGCAACACTCCATCTCGCAGGATGTTCTGCTCGCCGTACACATCGTCGAGGAAGAGTTCCAGCGCCTGTACACGCTGTTTGATTCCCCGCTCCAGCTTCGTCCACTCGCCAGCGGCAATCACGCGCGGGATCAGATCAAGCGGAAACGGGCGCTCCTGCCCGGACAGCGAGAACGTGATGCCCTGATCGAGAAAAGCACGTCCCAACGCATCTGCCCGTGCGGCGAGGTCATTCGCTGTTGCTGGCGCGAGCGCTTTGAAAATGCCCTTGTACGCCGACCGCACATTACCTTCGCCGTCGAACATCTCGTCGTGTGCGAGGGCGTAGTGCTCATAATGCGGTCCCGTGTCCGCGTACCCCCCAAAGACGTACTCACCGTTGCCGGACGCGGGATCGTCGGACTTGTGCAGTGCCTCGTATAGCGCGCTCTGCGCGCTCAGCGACTTCGTTCGGGAACTCACTCACTCAATGGTGCTACAGATCCACTCACACAGCACGCTACTTCGGCGCATCGGGCGTTAAGGTCGCGTTTCAGATTTGGTAACGGGAGCCAGCGTCGCCCCTGCGACTCCGGAAACCAGAGCGGCCGCGAACGCGATCACGATCACAGACCAGCTAGGCGCTGGCGCATCGAAAGCCGCCTGAGCGCCACGCTGTCCAGAAAGCAGCAGAAGAACCAGCGCGGAGATCAGGACCGTCACGAACCAGCCCAGCGCGTACGCGAGACGGATGCCCCATTGTGCTAGCGATGAGTCACCCGTTTGATAGTGCCCGATGACGAGTGGGATGAAGAGAGCGACGAAGATTGGCAGCAAATAGGTGATCAGCATGACGGTGGGCGAGCTCTGGCTCGTCACCTGTCCGTCAGCCGACCACTGCGTCGCAATCTGATTTGGAAGATCCGGAAGCCACATCAGTATCGTCACCATGGTCGCCGCTACGACCAGTGCTGGGAACCCCAGATACGCCTTCCAGCGAGGATTGTTGTCTTGCCACATTTCGCCCATCAGTATCGACAGTACATGCGGCGTTTGTAATGAGGTCGCCGCAGGTGGTAGCCTTCTCCTTCGGCGCGCACGGTCAGCCAATGGCTGCTGCGCACGCACTCCCCTCACGCCTTGAGCGAAGGCTACGGGAAGTGCCAGTTTTTCCCTTTAATACCAAACTGACCAGAGGTTGTACGCGTGGCCAACATCAAGTCCCAGGTGAAGCGGATCCGCACCAACGAGCGTAACCGGCTCCGCAACCAGTCGGTTAAGTCCGCGCTGCGCACCGCCATCCGGAAGTTCCGCGAGGCGGCTGCCACAGGCGATAAGACCGAAGCAAAAGAGCTCCTGCAGGCGGCGAGCCGTCATCTCGACAAGGCTGCGACTGCTCGTGTCATCCACAAGAACCAAGCCGCCAACAAGAAATCTGCGATGGCGCAGGCTTACAACAAGCTCGGCTGAGTTCTCACCCAACTCGTCAAAAGAGCCGCACAGGGGTCCCTGTGCGGCTCTTTTGCGCGCTTCTCAGCGCGCGAGGTCGGCCACGCCGATAACCGCACGTTCGAGGGCATAACTCGTGTCGGCCGCGCCGCCTTTGACGTCACCGTTGAGACGAGCAACGATTCCGAGAGCTCGCCCCAACGTGTCCGGATTCCAGTTCCGCGCCTGTGCCTGCGTTTTCCGTACCTTCCACGGAGGCATACCGAGTTGCGGTGCGAGGCGGTTGGGGTCACCCCGCCCTGCTGCGCTCACCCGCGCGATGGCACGGACGGTCTCCCCCAGCGCGTCAGCCAGAACGACGTGCGGCACACCGCTGTGATGGGCCCATCGAAGCGCCTCCAGCGCTGCGGCACGGCTGCCCGTGACCGCTTTTTCCGCGACGTCGAAGCCGCTCACTTCCGCACGGCCTGAGTAATAGCGTGCGACTGCCGCGGCGTCGACTCTCCCGCCGGTGTCGGCGGCCAGCTGAGAACAAGCCGAAGCAAGTTCACGTACATTCGAGCCAACGGCCTCGACCAGCGCGGCGATGACGTCAGGAGACGCTCGGACCCCATGCGAACGGAACTCCGATCGCACGAACTCAGCACGCTCCGTGGCATTGAGTTTCAGGCACTTGTGCACCTCGGCACCGCGCTTCTGCAGGTCGCTGGCAAGGGTTTTCGCGCGCCCGCCACCCGAATGGATCACCACCAGGGTGACTCCGCTGGGGAGGTCGGCAGCGATGTCCCGCACAAGCGCAACGGCATCCTTTCCCGCTTCGTGCGCGGACTCGAGTACAACCACCCGGTCCTCACCGAAAAGAGACGGGCTGAGCAACTCAGCTAGCTGCGCGGTGCCGAGGTCGCCCGCGCGTACCCGGCTCACCTGGATATCGCTGTCTCCAGATGCAGCGCGGACAGCGGACAATACAGACCCGACTCCCCGTTCGATCAGGAATTCCTCGTCGCCGAGGAGAAGATGCAGCGGCTCGACTGTTGGCACGTCACGATACTGGCACACTGGCCCGCTCTCCCACCACGATCAACTCTCCCTCCCGCGCCACCACCGCCACAAGCCCGTGGTCATCAGCCCGGCCAATGATGCTGCCCGCTGCCTGAAGAGTCGCGACCACATCAGCGTGGGGGTGCCCGTACGAGTTGTCGGCTCCCACACCGATAAGTGACACCGACGGACCGACGGTGGTGATGAACCGCGGTATTGTCGTCCCCGCGCCGTGATGCGGAACTGTGAACACATCTGCCCGCAACTCCGACGGCTCGTACTCGGCTAACAGCCACTGCTGTGATTCCTCTTCTGCGTCGCCCGTGAACAGCGTCGTGAAGCCAGGCCAAGGGTGTGTCCGCGACGTGATGGACACGACCAGTGACTGGTCGTTCGGCGCAAGGTACTGCGCGCGGGCTGCCGGAGGACCGAGGACGCGCAGAACTGCGTCACCGAGCGGCAGTTCCAGTCCCTCGTTCAGTTCGACCAGGGCGACCCCTGCCGACGCCACAGCGTCCCGGACCACGTCGAAGCCCGTGCTGGGATCGCGCGCCACACCCACAGCGACAGCACCCACCTGCCTGCCACGCAACACACCTATCAGGCCCGTGACATGGTCTGCGTGCATATGCGTAAGGATGACGAGATCAATCTCGCGAACCCGTAGACGCCTGAGACACCTGTCAATCGCCTCCGAGTCAGGTCCGGAATCCACGATGATGGTGGCCCCAGAGCCCAGTGACAGCGCGAACCCGTCTCCCTGGCCGACATCGCACGCGGCGACTACCCAGTCATTGGGCGGGAAGCCAGGCCCGTACAGCCCCGCGGACGTCAGCAGCTTCACCGGAACGTAGAGCGCCACGAAGCCGGCCGCCGCCGCGAGAACCACTCCTCGCGAACGGTGGAACCGAGCCGAGAGAACCCCCGCGACGATAACCACCATCATCGCGGCCGCCCCCGAAAGGCCCGCAGGTACCGTGATCAGCGCGTGTGGCAGACCCGCGCAGTACCTCGCCACAGCGAGCAGCCAGGTGACTGGTAAGCCAGTCACAGTCAGAACTGCTTCTGCCCCGCTCGTCCATAACGGCGCAAGCAGGAGGCCCGCATAGCCACCAATGATCGAGACAGTCACAACGGGCGCGGCAAGGAGATTCGCGAGAACGCCCACGACACTGAATTGCCCCGCAAACCCCGCTATGAGCGGGGCGGTAACGAAGTGCGCAGTCACTGAGACAGCCAGCACGGACGCGAGCAGCTTCGGCACTCCCCTGCGAACCAGCACATCTGTGAACGGCGGTGTGAGAACCACGATCCCCGCGGTAGCGGTGACAGACAATGCGAAGCCAAGATCCGTCGCGAGTTGCGGCCGGACAAGCAACAGGACGATGACAGCCGCGTGCAGTGCCGGCAACGCCTGCCGCCGTCGCCCGCTGATGAGGGCGAGGAGTGTCACCGAACCCATCGCGGCAGCTCGCAGCACGCTAGGTTCGGGACGGCACACGATCACGAACCACAGCAGCGCAACACCAGTCACCATGGCGGACAGCCGCCTCGATCCGGTCGCGTACCGGGCCACGAGCAGCACCGCACCGCACACGATCGTCACGTGCGTGCCGGACACCACAGTCAAATGTGTCAGGCTCGTCGCGATGAAGTCGTCACGCATCTGCTGTGACATCGCTGAACGGTCGCCAATCACCAGACCGGGCAGAAGTTGCGCTTGCTCCTCACCGAGGACGGACGAAACTACTCCGACAAACGATGCCCGAACATCCGACGCACTCCGCTGCAGCAGGGAGGACCCCGCGATGACCTTCGGATCGCCGCGGGCAAAAATTGTCGCGACAGTGAAATCCCGCCGGGAAGGTTCGGAGAGTTGCCCCCGCAGGACAACTGTCTCTCCTGGACGGAGCTTGTGCCACGCGGGCCCACTCGCGAAGACCGTGAGCTCCCCGCGGGCCTGTGCCCATTGGTCGTACTTTGCTGTCGACTGGTAGGCGCTGGCGGAAGCGCGAATCAGGAAGCGCGGCCTCCCGTCTGGGCCTGGTGTGACCAGCCGGGGATCGCTGCGCACAACCACCTCCAGCTGTGCCGTAGATGCTTCGCCGGCCAGGCTGCGCAGCGGATTCACTTCAGCCGAATATGCGCGCGCCCCGGCCGCAGCGCATGCCGCGGCACCGAACAGCATCGCGGCGACCAGTACACGTACCACTGAGCGATTAACTGTGTTACCGGCACGGATCTGCATCGCCGCAAGCGTGAGGGCAACCACGCTGAGTATCAGCGCACCAGTAAGCACAGGCCGGTAGCCGGTGTACGCGGCGAGCAGAACTGAACCCCATGTCAGCAGCGCAGCTGGCAGCAGTCTGACATCGAGTGCCCGGCCGTGGCGCGGCTGTGGAGGCGCGTCAGACAGTGACGTGGTCACGGATCTGGTCAAGTTTTGCCGGACCGATTCCCCGTACTTGCCTCAGCTCTTCGATGCTGCTGAACTGGCCATTCGTTGACCGCCATTCGATTATCGCGCCAGCGGTGACTGGACCAACGCCAGGCAGGGAAACTAGGTCGCTTTCAGTCGCGCTGTTGAGGTTGACGAGAGGTGCCGCGGTGGCGTGACCTACAGCTCCACCTGGGTCCGCCGCCATCACCGGGACACCGGTACGGAGAATCATGCTGACATGCGGAATTTCGTCACTACCTCCGTCCCGCCGCCCCACGACGATCTGGTCACCATCGGCGAGTGGCTGTGCAAGGTTGAGGGTGATGAGATCCGCCTGGGGCAGGGCGCCTCCCGCCCGGCTGAGCGCGTCCGCTACGCGCGCACCCTCGCTCAGCTCGACGAGGCCGGGCAGCTGGACATGTCCCGCGACACTCACGATTACATGGGCGGACTGCACAACCTCGACGTGTGAAGATTCCTCGATACCCTGCGAGGATCCATGGCCGTGACCGGGGTCCGCGGAGTCGAGTGCGCTCAGTGCCGCCAGTTCTGTTCCGTCCGTGACTGGCACTACTCCCACTGTCGCGCCGCTGCCGTGACTGTCCCTGAGCATCACAAAACCTGCGAATAGTGCGCCGAGCAACCCGACACCAACCAGCGCGATGGCTCCGGTTCTGGTCAGGTCGAGGCGTATTCGCTGCCGCCAAGGCGCTGGCCGTTGCTCCTCCTCGGTGAACCAAGGTGCAGCTGCGCCGTCGGTGTCGTTGTCCTGCTGGGACAGGCCGGCGTCATTCGGCAGCCGGGAACCTGATGCCCTCGTCGGCATCTCCATCAGCTGCCGAAAACGTGCCTGGGCGTCGTCGGCAGTTCGGCCTTCGTCATGCATGATGCGAAGGTAGCCACTAGCGGGCGGTGCCGTCAGTTCTGTTCCACGACCACCTGTGGATAACTTGATCCTGTGGATAACAACGGCGTCTTCGCGGTCGCCAGGTCAGGGGTGCCGGTAGACCGAGATGCTCAGCGCGCCAGGTCCAAGGTGGACGCCAAGCACCGCACCAAGGTCACCGACGAGCGATTCCTCCACCTCTGGAATCCTCTTCGTAAAACGCTCAAGCACCTCGTGTGCACGCTCTTCCGCCTCAAGGTGCTGCACTGCCACACAGAGCCCACCACCAGATCCTTTGGCACGCGCGGCTTCAGCCGCAACATCGACGAGGCGGACAAGCGCTTTCGATGCAGTGCGGGTCTTCTCGCGCACAGTCAGCTTCCCGTTTGCGAGTTGCAGGACCGGTTTGATCGCAAGGGCAGTTCCGAACATGGCGGCGGCGGTCCCGATCCGTCCGCCTCGCCGCAAGTTGTCGAGCTGGTTCACATAGACGAATGAGTATGCGCGCTCCGCAGCGTCGACGGCAGCCGAGTACACCGTGTCAAGGTCGGAACCGTTCGAGGCCTCCATCGCCGCGGCCCGCACCGCGAAGCCCAGTCCAAGCCCGGCGGCCGCAGAGTCGACGACTCGCACTCTCCCAACCTCCTGTGCGGCCTGTCGCGCCGCATCCCATGTCGACGAAAGCTGGCGAGATATGAACACGCCGACTACACCGTCACCGCCGCTGAGTCGATGAGCATGCTCAAACGCTTCCCGCATTTCCAGCGGTGAGGCACCGGCCGTGGAGACTCCCGTTGCCCGCCACACCGAATCCGGGATCGCGTCGATGCCCTCACGGAAATCATGGCCGCCCGAGAGGATATGCAGTGGCACTACGTGAATGCCGTATTGGCCGGTTATTTCACCAGGCAGGGTGGATGACGAGTCAGTTACCACGATGACTGCCACAGCTGCACCGTCTTTCGTTAGGCCTGGCCTAGGTCGTCTTCGGGATGAGTCAGTGTTTCACCCACACCGGACACGATAGCGTCGCGCATGAGTCCGGCAACCCGGCGGTGCGCGTCGAAATTCCAGTGGATGCCGTCTGGGTTGCCCTCACCTGCTTTGAGGTGAGTGATCGTGGCAGCAGCTAGGTCGACAAGCGGAACCGCATGCTGCGCGGCCCACCTCGACACTGCCCGTGAAGTTCGGGGCTGTCCGGGCTGTGAATAGCTGTAGTACTTGCTGTGCTGCAGGGCTGGCAAGGTGGCGACTACGGGCAGATCGGGCCGCACCGCGTTGAGGGCAGACCGCATCTCCTCCAAGTAGCACACGGTGAGGCGCGGTGGCAGCGCCATTGGCCATCCGACGGGAGACAGGGCTGACTGGACGTGACGATAGGCTCCGCGGACCACACGGCGCAGAACCGGCGGCCTGATATAGCGGATGTGTTCGCGAAGCGCTGTCGGCAGTGGTGACGGCAGCGAGTCCATGCCGCTTACCGCGATCACCACTGCACGTGCACGCGGAATCACCGACCATACCTGTGGATCCTGTGTCAGAGCCCACCATGCGTCCCTCGTCGTCCATCCGACGCGCGCGCACAAATGCGCCTTCAGACCAAGTTCCTCCGCGACGAGGTTCGGCCAGAGCCGCGGGTCGTTGGCCGGCAATCCCCCCTTAGGCCCATAGAACGCCAGTGAATCACCAAGAACCAGCAGCGCATCGCGTGTGTCAGACGGCATCGGGGGCGACCTCAGCAGACGAGTTCCACACATCGAGCCGCCATTGTCCGCTGGTCTGCTCCGCGGTGCTGAAATGGCGGAGCTGAACCCAGCTGGCGTTGCCGAGGCCCCCGAGGATCGGCCAGCGCGCCACCGGCAAGTCAAGCAACTGAGCGGTCAGGGCGGCGATCAGACCACCGTGGGCAACGAGCACAATCGGGCGCGTCGACCAGTCGGCGTATTCATCGGCCTCGAGTAGTTCTTCAACGACTGGCACAGAGCGCCGAGCGACATCGACGCGGCTCTCCCCGCCGGGCGGGGCCCACGTCGCGTTGTCTCGCCAGTAGGCGCGTGCGCCGGGGTACTCGGTATCGACTTCCGTGTGCGTCCGTCCCTGCCACAATCCGAGGTGTGTTTCGCGCAGACGCGCATCAGTGATCACCTCGAGGCCCGATTCCGCGCCTAGCGCGAGCGCCGTGTCGTGCGCGCGCTTCAAGTCGGACGAAAATACTGCTGATGGCTTGCATCGGGCGAGTACCTGGGCAGCGCGGACGGCCTGGTCAACTCCGAGTTCGGAGAGCTCGGTGTCAATTTGGCCCTGCATGCGCGCATCAGCGTTATAGACGGTCTGTCCGTGGCGGAGCAGAATGAGACGCCGGACCCTGGCTGGCGTAGTCATCAGGCGCCCTATCAGCTCGGAGCGGATCCGGCGTCGAGGCCCTCGACCTCGATCGCGGGACAGTCTTTCCACAACCGCTCGAGACCGTAGAAGTTGCGTTCATCGTCGTGCTGAATGTGGACGACGACGTCCACGTAGTCCAGGAGCGCCCAGCGTCCCTCCCGTGCGCCTTCACGGCGGGCTGGTTTGTGGCCAGCCTCCCGTAGCTTCTCTTCGACGCTGTCGACGATCGCTGTCACCTGGCGTTCGTTGGAGCCGGACGCGATGACGAAGCAGTCCGTGATCACCAGCTGCTCGGAGACGTCTAGCACGACCACATTGGTCGCTTTCTTGTCGGCAGCGGCGAGAGCGGCAATGCGTGCCGCGCGGATCGCATCATCGGATGCTGTCACGTGTCGTCTCCTGAAGTCTGATCATGGTTCCCCTGGACATCGTTGCCCACGTTATTCTGCCCTGGCGCGGACGCAGATGCAGCATCGCGGTCTTGCGGCTGGTAAAGACCGCGCTTCGTGATGTACTGCACCACCCCGTCGGGGACGAGATACCAGACGGGGCGTCCCGAACGGGCGCGCTCTCGGCATTCGCTCGACGAGATCGCCAGCGCGGGGATCTCTATCAGCGTCACTGTGTCATTCGGGTAGTCGCCTAGGTGACCGGAGAGGTGCTCGATATGCAATTCATAGCCAGGCCGGCTCACACCCACGAACCGCGCGAGATCGAACAGTTCCTTCCACGCTTGCCACGATAATATGCTCGCCAGCGCATCGGCTCCGGTAATGAAGTAGAGCTCCGCGTCCGGATGCATACAGCGCAGGTCCCGCAGAGTGTCGACGGTGCGGGTGATGCTCTGACGATCGATGTCGACGCGACTGACCGAAAAACGCGGGTTCGACGCTGTCGCGATGACGGTCATCAAGTACCGGTCTTCCGCGGCGCTAACGTCCCGGTCGGCCTTCTGCCACGGCTGCCCAGTAGGGACGAAGATGACTTCATCGAGCCCGAACCGGTCCGCAACTTCGCTCGCTGCGACGAGGTGGCCGTTGTGGACAGGATCGAAGGTGCCTCCCATTACGCCTATTCGGCGTTTCGGTTTTTCGCGCCCTCCTGGTTCAGGCTGTTGCTGCACGAGAGTCCACCTTACGGGTCACACGGGCAGCAGCCGCGCAACGACCGCTGCGAGATGCTCCGCGGTGCGACATTCGTGCATGGGGATGAGCTGCCGGTACGCCTCCGCAGCCGAGTCACCTGTCGCCCACTGCCGGGCAGGTTCGGGGTTCAGCCAATGCGCGTGCTTCGCGAGCGTCACCATGTGCGCGAGCGCCGCCAGATTCGGGTCGCGATAGTTGGTGCGTCCATCACCGAGGATCAGCAACGAGGACCGGCTGGTGAGCGCATCACCGAACTTCTCGACGAAAGTACCCAGCGCGTGCCCGTAATCGGAGTGCCCGTCGTAGGTGATCAGGCGGGCTTCACGGATCATCCTCGAGACGGCGACGCCGAGCTCGGAACCCGCGTCAAGAAAATTTGTGACTTCGTCCGTGGTGTCGATGAACGCGAACACGCGGACGCGCGAGAATTGTTCCCGCAGAGCGTGAACGAGCTGGAGCGTGAAGTTGCTGAATCCCGCAACCGATCCCGACATGTCGCATAGCACCACGAGTTCGGGGCGCGCTGGCCGCGGAGTGTGAAGCACCAGCTCAATTGGCACTCCGCCAGTGGTCATCGATTTGCGCATCGTTCGGCGAATATCGATCGCGCCGGCGCGATAACGCTTCCGCCGCGCAGCGAGCCGCGTCGCGAGCAACCTGGCTAGCGGAGCAACCGTGCGCCGTAACGCGGCGAGATCATCATCGGACGCTCGCAGAAAGTCCACCTGCTCAGCCACTTTCGGCACCGCATAGGAGGTGACTCTTTCTTTGCCGAGACGCTCCGCAACGCGGCGACGGGTCTCCCGCTCAATTGAGCCGCGCAGCCGCGCGACCAGATCTGCCGCATTACGTTTCGCAATTTCTTCGGCGAACGGTTCCGGGGCCTCTGAGATTTCCGGTGTGTCCGCAGGCGGCTTGAGAAGCCCATCGAGCACCTTCTTCATCACGACATCGGGTGCTACCGACTGCATTGCCTGATACGCCGAATGGGACTCCCCGTTGATGGACCGGTACGCACCGAGTTCGTCAACGATTATGGTGACCACGGAGTCAAGCTCGTCTTGTAAAGACGCTGAGTCGCTGGCGAGTAGTTCCGCAAGCAGATCTCGCAGTGCGGGGACGTCGATGTCGCCGTCCGGAGTGCGCGGAACGTCGAACTTCGAGTCCGGAGTAACCTTCGCGCCCACTGCTGCCGGGAACCACAGGTCGAATAGGCCATCAAAGATGGGCCGGTGTGTCGCACGGCGGACTAAAGCGCAGGCAAGACCCTCGCGCAACACCGCCCGGTCGAGAAGGTCAAGGTGGGTGATGACGCGCCCAGCATCAACAGTCTCAGCCGGACCGACCGGAAGCCCTTTGGCGCGCAACGCTTCCACAAATCCCGCCAGATGCCCAGGCAGCCCGTATGGTGCGAGCGGACCCCGGCCCGCGGGACCCTTCGGGGGCTTCGGTCTATGGTGCTGCGCCATCGCAAGTCCTCAGTTCAATCTGAGTTCGGCGGCGGCCCGCAGTTGATCGCTGCGGTGTTTCAGCACTACTCCTAGCGTCATGCGGACGGCGGCATCGTCGACGGTGTCCAGACCGAGCGCCAGCAGCGTCCTCCCCCAATCGATGGTTTCCGCCACGGACGGCGCCTTCTTCAGGTGCATACCGCGTAGCACGCTGATGACCCGAATCAGTTGCTCCGCGAATGCTTCTGGCAGTTCGGGGACCCGCGACGCAAGAATTTTGCGTTCTCGTTCGGGATCCGGGTAGTCCATGTGAAGGAACAAACACCGGCGCTTCAGTGCCTCTGAAAGTTCCCGCGTGGCATTTGACGTGAGGACTACAAACGGGCGACGCACCGCCTCAATCGTGCCGAGTTCAGGGACAGTGACCGCGAAATCACTGAGAACTTCGAGGAGCAGCCCTTCGAACTCGATGTCTGCCTTGTCGGCTTCATCGACGAGCAGCACTGTGGGATCTGCACGCCGGATCGCTGTGAGAAGCGGCCGGGACAGCAGGAACTCCTCGGAGAAAACATCGTCGCGGGTTTCCTCCCAACTGTTTTCGTGTGCGGCCTGAATACGGAGAATCTGCTTAGCGTGGTTCCACTCGTAGAGGGCCCGCGCCTCATCGACGCCTTCGTAACACTGCAGACGAACGAGCGCTGCGCCTGCGGCTTGTGAGACCGCGCGAGCTAGTTCCGTCTTGCCCACTCCGGCGGGCCCTTCGATAAGCAGTGGCTTACCCAGCCTGTCGGCGAGAAAGACTGCGGTCGCGGTCGCGGTGTCGGCAAGGTAGCCGGTCTCAGCGAGTCGATCAGTGACATCCGCGGGGCTCGAGAATATCGGGCGGGCGGCGGGCATGGAACGGTCCAATCCGGGTCCTTTCCTAAGTCAGCTTTCGCTGGGCAGACCTGTCACACCGGTCTGGTGTGGCCCGCTCCCCAGACGATCCACTTTGTCGAGGTCAGTTCGGGTAGCGCCATGGGGCCGCGTGCGTGCAACTTCTGTGTGGAGATACCTATTTCGGCACCGAAGCCGAACTGCTCCCCGTCGGTGAAGGCGGTGGAGGCGTTCACCATCACCGCCGCCGCGTCAACCCGGTTCGTGAATTCCCGCGCGGCCGCGAGATCTTGCGTGACGATCGCTTCGGTGTGGCTGGTTCCCCATCGGTCGATGTGCTCTATCGCCTCATCGATACCGCTCACCACTTTGATCGCGATATCGAGGCTCAAGTACTCGTCGCCCCAGTCGGAGTCCGTCGCGGGAACCATTCCCGGCAAATCACCGTGCACGGTGACGTTGCTCTTCTCCAGCGCTTTCATCAGACGTGGCAGTGCGGTCGAGGCAATTGACTCATCGATAAGTAGAGTTTCCGCCGTGTTGCACACACTCGGCCGACGGGTCTTCGAGTTGAGAACGATTTCTTCGGCCATGTCCAGGTCAGCGTTCCCGTGCACATAGACGTGGCAGTTTCCGACACCCGTCTCGATGGTCGGCACGGTCGCGTCGCGCACGACCGCACTGATCAGCCCAGCGCCTCCGCGTGGAATGACAACGTCAACGAGCCCGCGTGCCTGAATCAGGTGCGTCACCGAGGCGCGGTTTTCGCTAGGCAGCAGCTGAACAGCATCGGCAGGCAGGCCAAGTTCTGCCAGCGATCGGCGCAGAGTATGGACTAGCTGGGCATTCGATGCCGCTGCCGAGCCTGACCCGCGCAGCAGCACGGAGTTTCCGGACTTCAGCGCCAGGCCGAACGCATCCACTGTTACGTTCGGGCGCGCTTCGTACACGATTCCAACGACACCGAGGGGGACACGTTTCTGCACGAGTTCAAGCCCGTTCGGCAGCGTCGTGCCGCGCAGAACCTCACCCACAGGATCTGCCAGCCCCGCCACTTGCCGCAACCCGGAAGCAATACCTTCCACGCGAGCCTGGGTCAGCCGCAGACGGTCGAGGAGGCTCTCCGCCGTACCAGCAGCCCGTGCGCGCTCAATATCGCTGTCATTGGCGGCGATGATGTCCCCCGCACCTGCGAGCACAGCGTCAGCCGCAGCATGAAGCGCCCGGTTCTTCTCCTCAGTGGTGAGCAAAGCGAGCGCGCGCGCGGCCCCTCGCGCGCGGCGGGCTGCGTCGTGAACGGCGTCGCGCAGATCCTCCGCACCCGACGAGCTGGTCTCGATGGCACTGGCGGCGGACCCCTGAATACCCGTAGTCATGACCACCAGGGTAGCGGTTGCGTCACAAGACCGAACTACATGATGAGATGCTGTGGACATGAGCCGGATTGCGGTTCTCGGCAGCATCAACATGGACCTTGTCGTGCGGGCGCAGCGCTTGCCTGCACCTGGAGAAACGGTTCTCGGTGAGTCACGGCGAGAGATCCCCGGCGGCAAGGGCGCCAACCAGGCCATCGCGGCCGCCCGCATGGGTGCGCACGTCTGGTTTCTCGGAGCGGTGGGAACTGACAGCTATGCACAGCCCCTTCGGGAACACCTGCTGTCGGCTGGTGTGCACACATCGGAGCTACGCACCACCGCGGGCCCAAGTGGTTTCGCGTCGATCACGGTGAACCAGGAGGGTGAGAATGCAATCGTCGTCGTCCCCGGCGCAAATCAGTCGCTCCATGGACTTACGCCTGCAGACCGGGCACGTATCCGCGACTGTGATGTCGTACTGCTCCAGCTCGAGTTACCGATTGACGTCGTCGCCGAGGCCGCCGAGTTCGCGTGCATGGCAGGCACAACCGTGATGCTCAACCCTTCGCCCTATCAGCAACTCCCCGAGCGTCTGCTCACCCATGCAGACGTAGTGATCCTCAACGAGATTGAGGCTGAACAACTCGGACGCGACCAGGCTGGGTTGCGTCAGCTCCTCATCACCCGAGGGCGACGCGGTGCGCACTTTCGCGGTCGTGGAGGCGAAAGCTTCGACGTACCCGCCCTGGGGGTAGACGTTATCGACACCACGGGGGCAGGAGACGCGTTCGCGGGCGCCTGCGCAGCACTCTGGCACCGCGGCGCATCCGTCGCTGTGCCGTGGGCCTGCACGGCCGGTGCACTCGCAGTAACTCGAGAGGGAGCGTACAGTCCGGAATATGCCGAGGTGGCGGAAAGAATGCCTAGCCTGCGCGAGAGCTAGGCGTGTCTACCACACCTGGCCAATGATCACAATGTAATGATCGTCACATAGTGTCTCTAACCAGGGGATACGCTAGTCATCCCATGTCCGAATCCCTCGGCCGCCCTGACATCGGTAAGGCATCTTGTTAATCTCGGGTTACCGATGAATTCGACAGCAGAACGCCCAAACACCGCCCGGAGTGCGGTGCGATTCCGCTTCCCGGAGCCCAAGGATGGGGTCCGGCTGTGGGAGATTGCCCGCGATTCACAGGTCCTCGATCTGAATTCCAGTTATGCCTACGTCTTATGGTGCCGCGATTTCCGTGAGTCATCCGTAGTCGCTGAGGTCGACGGGAGAGTCGCCGGATTTGTCACTGGCTTCTTCCGTCCGCAGGACCCGCTGACGCTGTTCGTCTGGCAGGTTGCCGTCGACAGCGATTATCGCGGCATGAAGATCGCCCACGGGATGCTCGACTGGCTGCTCGATCAGCCACCAGTGCGTCGGGCAACCCACCTCGAAACGACCGTAAGCCCTGATAACAAGGCCTCGATCGCGATGTTCACCTCGCTCGCGCGCACCCGAAATACCTCTATTACGCGCAGCGATTTGTTCCCGCCCGATCTCTTCCCGGACAGCCACGAGCCGGAGGATCTCTATCGAATCGGCGAATTTGAACCGCGCTAAGCGCGCAACAGGGCTAAACCTGGCAACGCTGGGTAATAGAACTTATCCGTATCTTTCGTATGAGGAGTAACTCATGACTATCGCTCACCTGCCATCTGATGAAAAGGCCGAGAAGCCCGGCACCGGCCCTGGGGTTCCGAGCATCATCGAAACACGTGAATCCGAGGTCCGGGGTTACTGCCGCGGCTGGCCGACAACGTTCGACACCGCCCAGGGCGCGTGGATCACGGACACGTCTGGCCGCAAGTTTCTGGACTTCTTTGCGGGTGCCGGTTCACTGAACTACGGGCACAACAATCCCATTCTCAAAGAAGCGCTGATCGACTACATCGCGCGCGACGGCATCACGCACGGCCTCGACATGGCTACGGTCGCGAAGAAAGAATTCCTCGAGACCTTCGAAAACGTCATTCTGAAGCCGCGCAAACTCGACTACAAGGTCCAGTTCCCAGGTCCTACCGGCACCAACTCGGTAGAGGCGGCGCTGAAGCTCGCACGGAAGGCCACCGGCCGCGAAGCGATCATCAACTTCACAAATGCGTTCCACGGAATGACACTGGGCGCGCTGTCCGTCACCGGCAACTCGATGAAGCGCGCCGGCGCCGGGATCCCACTGGTGCACGCCACCCCAATGCCGTACGACAACTACTTTGGTGGCGTCACTGAGGACTTCCAGTGGTTCGAGCGTGTCCTCGACGATTCTGGCTCCGGCCTCAACCGCCCGGCAGCCGTCATCGTCGAGACCGTTCAAGGTGAGGGCGGTGTCAACGTCGCCCGTCCCGAGTGGCTCGCCGCTCTCGCTGAGCTCTGCGCTCGCCGCGATATCCTCTTGATTGTTGACGACGTCCAGATGGGCTGCGGCCGTACCGGACCGTTCTTCTCCTTCGAGATCGCTGGCATCACTCCGGACATCGTCACCGTGTCGAAGTCGATCAGCGGCTACGGCTTGCCGATGGCACTGACTCTCTTCAAACCGGAACTCGACATCTGGGCTCCCGGCGAGCACAACGGCACCTTCCGCGGCAACAACCCCGCGTTCGTGACATCGAAGGTCGCGCTGGATACCTACTGGTCGAACAACGCGCTTGAGCTCGACACCATCCGCAAGGGCCAGAAGATCGCCGAGAATTTCGATGACCTCGCCAAGAAGTACGAGGGAGAGGTCCACGGCCGCGGACGAGGCATGGTTCAGGGTCTGGTGTTCGACAAGCCAGAGCTCGCTTCGAAAGCATGCGAGATCGCTTTCGGGAACGGGCTGCTCGCCGAGACTTCCGGCCCGTCAGATGAGGTTGTCAAGCTGCTGCCGCCGCTGACCATCACGGACGACGAACTCGACCAGGGCCTCGCGATTCTCGCCGATGCCACTGAGCAGGTCCTCAGCTGATATCCCACGAATACGCGCCCCGGGATCGACAAACCAATCCCCGGGGCGCGTTTTCGTCGGGCACCAGACATTTCGAAGTCGCTGATCCCCCTACAACAGAAAGGCCGCTCCCATGATCGTGCGCACCACCCAAGAGATCACCGATACTGATCGCGATGTAACCGCCGAGAACGGAAACTGGCGCAGCAAGCGGATCGTTCTCGCTGACGATCGTGTGGGCTTCTCTTTCCACGAGACCACGATCAAAGCGGGCACGATCAACGAGTTCCACTACGCGAACCATGTTGAGGCCGTATGGCTGGTGGAAGGCCGGGGCAAGCTCACTGACCTGGAAACTGGCGAGGTGTACGACCTGGCCGCCGGTTCCATGTATCTGCTCAACAAGTACGAGAAGCACCGTCTCGAGGTCGACGAGCAGATGCGGATGCTGTGCGTGTTCAACCCGCCCGTTACCGGACGCGAAGTACACGACGAGAACGGTGTGTATCCGCTGATTGAGCTTGACTGACTGAGGTGAATAGACAGGCGGGGCTACGGGGCGGCCACCAAAGCCGCACCGAACGGTAACAAAACCGAACTTCTGATATTGGATGACGGGGAGTGTCAGTCCAGCCTGATACAACGGTAGAGACGCGGGGCAACAAGGGAAGGTTGCCCCGCGTTTCGCTGTCTTTCTGTGCCTTCTGTGTCGTTCTGGGGGCTCGCTAAGCTGGATGAGGTGAAACCCGTGGGCTCAGTGATCAGCGAGCAGCAGACCCTCAGCCGGAAGCACACCGTGCGGCTGATGGAGTGTTTGGCAGGCCAGCGCATTCTTGCCCTTACGGGCGCTGGAATCTCTACCGATTCTGGCGTGCCCGATTACCGCGGGCCTGACTCGCCCAAACGTACTCCGATGACCTTTCAGCAGTTCGTCGGAAGCGCCGCGAACCGTCAGCGATACTGGGCGCGTAACCACCTCGGCTGGCAGTACATCGAATCACGGTCGCCGAACCCAGGGCACCTGGCACTTGCGGAACTCGAGCGTTCCGGCGCAGTTGCCCATTTGATCACACAGAACGTTGACCTGCTCCACACCAAGGCAGGCCACCGCACCGTCATTGATCTTCATGGCACCTACCGGTCTGTCGTTTGCCTGGACTGCGGAAGTACGACCGACCGCAAAGCCCTAGCGAAGCGGCTCACCGAGCTCAACGCTGACTTCGGGGCCCGCACTGCGCTCGATGGACTGGAGGTAGCGCCGGATGCGGATGCGATCGTGCACGCCGTCGAGCATTTCCACGTCGCGGCCTGCGTTGCCTGCGGGGGCATCCTCAAGCCAGACATCGTGTTCTTCGGCGAGTCTGTTCCGCGTGAACGGGTCGAACACGCGTATGCCGCCGTGGACGACGCGACGGCACTTCTTGTTGCGGGGTCATCACTCACCGTCATGTCAGGGCTCCGGTTCGTGCGGCATGCAGCGAAGCAGGGAAAACCCATCGTCATC
Source organism: Hoyosella subflava DQS3-9A1 (assembly GCF_000214175.1). Lineage (NCBI taxonomy): Bacteria > Bacillati > Actinomycetota > Actinomycetes > Mycobacteriales > Hoyosellaceae > Hoyosella > Hoyosella subflava. The sequence goes on along the minus strand of NC_015564.1, from coordinate 1,174,075 downwards.
GTCAATCGAGGGGAGACGCGAGGCGACGATCTCGCGGCACTCAAGCTCAATGCGGGATGCACCGAGGTCCTCACGACTCTGGCGCGACTACTGACGTAGCGTTTGCGCATTGAATAGATATCTATCAATATAGATGGATGTCAATGGCACCAGCTGGCCATCAGCCGCTCACGGCTGAGGAAGCTCAATCGCGGGCGCGCACGCTAAAAGCCCTAAGCGACCCCGTGCGTTTACGAATAGCGAGCCTCATCGCGAGTGATCCCCGCGGCAAAGTTTGCGTCTGCGACATCACTCCACAATTCAGCCTGTCGCAACCGACAATTTCCCATCACCTCAAGGTGCTGAAAGAGGCGGGGCTCCTCTCTTGTGAGCGCACTGGCACCTGGGTGTACTACTGGATCGCTCCCGGAGCCGAACCACTGGTGAGCGCTCTGCTCGGCCCCTCCGCTCCCACCGTTACACCCGACACGAACTGCTGCTGAAACCTCAAGAAGGAGTGCCGTGAGTACTGCACGCACGGACGCTGTTACGTCAAGCCCTCCCGCCCCGGCGGGCCGATTGTCCACGCTCGACCGCTTCCTCCCCCTATGGATCGCCCTCGCGATGGGAGCAGGCCTGCTGCTGGGCCAGTTCGTGCCTGGGCTCGGCTCGGCGATCGACGGCATCAAGATCGACGGCATTTCCCTGCCCATTGCGCTCGGCCTGCTGATCATGATGTACCCGGTTCTGGCGAAGGTGCGTTACGACCGGCTCGACACGGTGACCGGAGACCGTCGGCTGCTCACAAGCTCAATCTTCCTGAACTGGGTCATCGGCCCAGCAGTGATGTTCGCGCTCGCGTGGATCTTCCTCGCCGACTTACCGGAATACCGCACCGGTCTCATCATCGTCGGACTCGCACGATGCATCGCGATGGTGATCATCTGGAACGATCTGGCCTGCGGTGACCGTGAAGCGGCGGCTGTTCTAGTCGCCCTCAACTCGGTGTTCCAAGTCTTCATGTTCGCGCTGCTCGGCTGGTTCTATCTCGCTCTCCTGCCCAGCTGGCTAGGGTTCGAGCAGGCATCGATCGACGCCTCCCCGTGGGACATCGCACGATCCGTGCTGATATTTCTGGGCATCCCTCTGCTGGCCGGATATCTGACACGCCGCTTCGGCGAACGCGCGAAGGGACGCGAGTGGTACGAAGCCAAGTTCCTGCCAGTCATCGGCCCATGGGCCCTCTATGGGCTGCTATTCACCATCGTCGTCCTCTTCGCCCTTCAGGGTGAGCAGATCAGCTCGAACCCGCTGGACGTCGTCCGTATTTCTGTGCCGCTGCTCATCTACTTCGCAGTCATGTGGTTCGGTGGCTACCTCCTAGGAGCGGCAATCGGACTGAGCTACGAGCGGACCACCACGCTTGCGTTCACCGCCGCAGGCAACAACTTTGAACTAGCTATCGCCGTCGCCATAGCGACCTTCGGTGTCACGTCAGGCCAGGCCCTCGCTGGTGTGGTCGGACCCCTGATCGAGGTGCCTGTCCTGGTCGCACTCGTATACGTGTCCCTGTGGCTCCGAAAGCGTTTCTGGGCCGCATCACCCCTCCCGGAAGGAAGCACCCGCAAGTGAAAAGCTCTGACAAGCCTTCGGTGCTGTTTGTGTGCGTCCACAACGCGGGCCGCTCGCAGATGGCCGCCGGCTACCTCCGCCACCTCGCCGGTGACACAATCGAGGTGCGATCAGCTGGTAGCGCACCCGCGGACACCATCAATCCCGCTGCAGTCGCCGCGATGGCTGAAGAGGGCATCGACATCACCGCACAACAGCCCAAAGTGCTCACAACCGACGCTGTCGGGGTGTCAGACGTGATCATCACAATGGGATGCGGCGATGCCTGCCCAATCTTCCCTGGGAAGAGCTACCGGGATTGGCAACTCGACGATCCTGCTGGCCAGGGCCTCGAGTCGGTACGGCCAATTCGTGACGAGATCCGACGGCGCGTCGAAGCCCTGATCGGCGAACTCGTCACAGTGCGCTAGCACGTCAGCGCAAGTGTGCTACCAGGTCGTCCGCGTGGATAACGGGACGGCGCAGCTCGGCCGGAAGATCAGTGCTGGACCGGCCGAGCATCGCGGACAATTCCGACGAATCAAATGCGACGACACCCCGCGCCACCTTCGCGCCATCTTTGTCGATGATGTCCACGACATCGCCGCCATAGAATCGGCCCTCGATTCGAGTGATGCCAGCGGCGAGCAAGGAGCGGCGTTTGCCGACCACCGCTGCCACCGCACCATCATCGAGCTGCAGACTGCCGTTGGTGTCGGCCGCATGGCGCACCCAGAACTTCCGCGCTGACATTCGCCCGGGCCGGGCTGCGAACACAGTGCCTACAGCAGCAGTGGACAGCGCGCTGTCCGCGTCCGCAGCCGCGGCAAGCAGCACGGGAACCCCTGAGTCCGCCGCGAGACGAGCGGCGGACAGTTTGGATGCCATTCCACCGGTACCGAGCGCTCCCCCAGTCCCGGCGACCACGCCGTCGAGGTCGTCCGGTCCAGCGACCTCGCGAATGATTGTGGCACCCCCTTTGCGCGGGTCTCCGTCGTAAAGTCCGTCCACATCAGACAGGAGAACCAGCGCGTCAGCACCGACTAGGTGCGCGACGAGAGCAGCCAAGCGGTCGTTATCGCCGAACCTCAACTCCGTCGTAGCGACAGTGTCGTTCTCATTGACGACCGCCACGGCGCGCAGCGAACGCAAGCGGTCGAGTGTTCGCTGGGCATTCCGGTGCTGGGCACGACGTGCGATGTCATCAGCGGTGAGCAGCACCTGGCCCACGACCCGATTGTGCCGGGCGAAGGAGGTGGACCACGCTTGCGCCATGGCAAGCTGCCCCACACTGGCGGCGGCCTGTTTGGTGGCGAGGTCTTGTGGACGTTTCTTCAGACCTAGCGGCGAAATCCCCGCGCCTACCGCGCCTGAGGAGACGACAACAACGTCGGACCCGGCGCGCATCCGCGCCTCACAGGCGTCCACGAGCGCATTGAGCCGGTCAAGTTCAAGGCCACCCTCGAGGGTCGTGATAGCGGAAGAGCCGATCTTGACAACGATGCGACGGGCGCTCGCTATGGACTCCCGGACGCTCATCGGCCTGTGTCTCCTCCCTGATCCGCATCATCTTCAGCGCGCGCTTCCAGCCCCCGCCGGACCCGGCGTGCAAACTTACGTTCTTTAGCGCCGATGCGCTCACTCTGTTCAAGGCGCGCATCGGTCCCGCGGCCGCTCAGCACGACATCGGTACCCGCCGGTGTCTGTGGCTCCCAGTCGAACGTCACAGGACCGATGGTGACCTGTGCACCTGGTTCCGCTCCGAGACGCAACAGTTCGTCCTCGACGCCGAGGCGTGCAAGGCGGTCTGCGAGGAAGCCGACCGCTTCGTCATTGTCGAACTGGGTCTGGCGAATCCAGCGCTCAGGTTTGGTGCCCCGCACCACGAAAGCACCTGGAGTGGCTGGGTCAGGCGATACCGCGAAGTCGCGCTCCTTCACCTGCACCGGACGGATGATTGGCCGGCGCTGGGTTTCCTTCGGATGCGCTTCGCGGTATTCCTCCACCATCCGCGCGAGGGCAAAACTCAGGTCACGCAAACCGGTGCGTGCCACGGCCGAAATGATGTAGACGGGCCAGCCGCGTTTGTCGAACTCGGGTTTCACGAAGTCGGCAAGTTCCGCAGCCTCAGGCACGTCTGCTTTATTCAGGACCACGATCCGCGGACGCTCAGCCAAATCTCCGAGGCCAGTATCAGCGGCCAGCGCCGGGGTATATGCAGCGAGTTCTGCTTCCAGCGCATCGATGTCGGAAACAGGATCACGACCCGGGTCCATCGTGGCGCAATCGACGACATGTGCGAGTACCGCGCAGCGTTCGAGGTGTCGCAGGAAATCGAGGCCAAGGCCTTTACCATCGCTCGCACCAGGGATAAGTCCCGGCACGTCAGCGATGGTGTAAGTCGTCTCGCCCGCTTCGACGACGCCGAGGTTGGGCGCGAGCGTAGTGAATGGGTAATCTGCGATCTTCGGTTTAGCGGCTGATAGCACCGAAATCAGCGAGGACTTACCCGCAGACGGAAAACCGACCAGGCCAACGTCAGCGACCGACTTGAGTTCAAGCACGACCTCGCCCTGTTCACCCTCCTCACCAAGGAGAGCAAAGCCCGGCGCGCGCCGCGCCTTCGACACGAGCGCAGCATTACCTAGCCCGCCCCGGCCACCCTTCGCGATCACAAACTCAGATCCGGGGCCTACCAAGTCGGCGAGCATCTCGCCGTCTTTGTCCAGGACGACTGTACCGTCGGGGACGTGAAGGATGAGGTCCTCGCCGTCAGCACCGTTGCGGTTGCTGCCCATCCCAGGCCGACCGCTAGTCGCTGTAGCGTGCGGGCGGAAGTGAAAGTCCAGCAGGGTGTGCACACCGGCATCGACGACGAGCACGACGTTTCCGCCCCGGCCACCGTTCCCACCGTCCGGACCGCCCAGCGGTTTGAACTTCTCCCGGTGCACGGACGCGCAGCCGTGGCCGCCGTTGCCCGCTTGCACATGCAGAACAACCCGGTCAACAAATCGAGCCACAGTCAGTTCCTCCTCTTCAGCACCGGAAAACGAAAAAGGAGCGGGCCTACGAGCAGCTTGGCCCGGGCCCGCCCCTAATTCAGAGCGTTAGTGCTGTGTTGTTCCTTGAGCTGAACCCCGCTGAACTAAATCAGACAGCTTCAGCCGGAACGATGTTTACGGTCTTGCGACCACGCTTGGCGCCGAACTGCACCGAGCCTGCTGAAAGCGCAAACAGCGTGTCGTCCCCGCCACGCCCGACGTTCACGCCCGGGTGGAAGTGTGTTCCGCGCTGACGGACGAGGATCTCGCCCGCGTTCACCAGCTGACCACCGAATCGCTTCACACCGAGCCGCTGGGCGTTGGAATCGCGCCCGTTGCGTGAACTCGATGCACCCTTCTTATGTGCCATTTCCCTGATCCTCCTCGAAGGCCCTCGGGCCTTTTAAGCCCTGGTGCTAACTTTCCTGAACCGGCGCTTACGCGTTGATACCGGTGACCTTCAGGACGGTCAGCTTCTGCCGGTGACCCTGACGCTTGTGGTACCCGGTCTTGTTCTTGAACTTGTGGATGCGGATCTTCGGGCCCTTGGTGTGCTCGACGACCTCACCAGTGACCGTGGCCTTAGCCAAAGCAGCGGCGTCGGAGGTCACTTCTGCGCCGTTCACAACGAGGGCGACAGGAAGCTCAACAGCAGTGCCCGGAGCACCCTCGATCTTCTCGACCTTCACGAGGTCACCAACAGCAACCTTGTACTGCTTGCCGCCGGTTTTGACGATCGCGTACATGGAGGGCTACCCCTTGCTTCATCGAACTTTCTACTCGCACCGCTTGTCGCGGGGCGACTGGTCTATTGTTTGCTGCCCACATCCCGCGGTTTCCCGCGAAGCTGACGCTCACACAGAACCGCAGCCTGAAGGAACGTCGCTGGGCAGCGACTTGCCAAGGTTAGTGGAACACAGCCTTGGCGGTCAAACTGGCGGGCCACACATCAGCGGCACTCACACCGAGGCCTGCTCGCTTGCGTGGCCCTGGTCGGTTTCCCCATCCACGGGAGGGCCTGCCGGCCGACCGGCGGCGCGGCGGCGTCGCCTCACAGGTCCGGCAGCAACCTCAGCACTGAGGTGCTCATCCTCTCCGGAATCAGCCCCTGAGCCGTCCGCAGACGCCTCGTCAAGCACCGGCAGCGCGAACACCGCCTCGGTTGGCTCCGGACGGTCAGCGGCCTGTGCTGGAGCCGCGCTTCTGCTAACCCTGCGACGACGCACCGCTACGGCGACAGGCTCGTCCGCCACCACCGGCTCTGACGGCGCCTCAGTTTCAAGGGGCCGATCAGGTTCTTCAATTGTCTCAGGTCCAGTGTGATCGGTTGGCTCGGCGGCCTGCGCAGCGTCGACCGCCTCTGCGATCTCAGCGGGCGCGGAAGTCTCTGGAGCATTTGTCACCGCATCACTGCGCGGCGACGGTGCTTCCGATTCATCTTGCTCGTCACCGACTTCGGTGCCACCTGCCATGGCAAGGATCATCGGATGCTTGCTGTGAACCTGAGCCTGCGCTTTGAGATCGTCGGGTTTAGCCTGGGGCTGCACAACTTCCTGACGTGCCTTGGCCCTGCGTGACCGTCGGCCGCTCGAGGGCAGACCACCGCGGCCATCGCCGGTGACCTGAGCATCAACCGGTTCCTCGTGCACCAGGATGCCCCTGCCATGGCAGTGCTCGCAGGGCGTCGAGTATGCCTCAACCAGGCCAGTACCGATCTTCTTTCGTGTCATCTGGACGAGACCAAGCGAGGTCACTTCCGACACCTGGTGACGTGTACGGTCGCGGCTCAGCGCCTCCGTCAGACGGCGCAGCACCAGATCGCGATTCGACTCCAGAACCATGTCGATGAAGTCGATAACAATCATGCCGCCAATATCGCGCAAGCGCAGCTGCCGAACGATCTCTTCAGCCGCCTCGATGTTGTTACGCGTCACCGTTTCCTCGAGATTTCCGCCAGACCCGGTGAACTTCCCTGTATTCACGTCGATAACGGTCATCGCCTCGGTGCGGTCGATCACCAGGGTGCCGCCGGAGGGCAGCCATACCTTCCGGTCGAGCGCCTTTGTGATCTGCTCGTCGATCCGGAACGCGCCGAAAGCATCCTGGTCAGCTTGGTAGTGCTCGACCCGGTCCAACAGGTCGGGGGCTACCTTGCGGACATAACCTTCGACGGTGTTCCAGACGCGATCGCCCTGCACCACCAGCCGCGAGAAGTCCTCATTGAACAGGTCGCGAACGACCTTCACCAGTAGATCGGGCTCTTCGTAGAGACTCTTGGGCGCGTTACCCTTCTCAGATTTTGCTTGCTCGTCAATCGATGACCAAAGCGTGCGCAGTCGCTCGATGTCACGTCCGAGTTCCTCCGCTGATACTCCCTCGGACGCGGTGCGGATGATGACGCCGGCGTCCGCTGGGACGATTTCGCGGAGAATGTCCTTAAGCCGTTTCCGCTCGTTGTCGGGCAGCTTGCGGCTGATACCCGTGGACGAGCCTTCAGGCACGTATACGAGGAACCGTCCCGCCAGTGAGATCTGGGTCGTCAGGCGCGCGCCCTTGTGTCCGACGGGGTCCTTGCTGACCTGCACAAGCACCTGATCGCCAGGCTTCAGCGCCTGTTCGATCTTGCGCGAATTACCCCCGAGACCGGCAGCGTCCCAGTTCACTTCACCTGCGTAGAGGACTCCATTGCGGCCACGGCCGATATCGACGAACGCCGCCTCCATGCTGGGGAGAACGTTCTGCACCCGGCCGAGGTAAATATTGCCGACGATCGACCCCGACGACGCACTGGTGACGAAGTGCTCGACGAGCATGCTGTCTTCGAGCACCGCGATCTGCGTTGTAGTACCCGGCTGGCTGTCAGCCTGCTTCTCACGCACCACCATGACGCGGTCGACTGACTCGCGGCGTGCGAGGAACTCAGCTTCAGTCAGGATGGGCGGACGCCGACGGACAGCGTCGCGTCCGTCCTTGCGTCGCTGCCGCTTCGCTTCCAGCCGAGTCGAACCAGAGATGCCCTGAACTTCGTCCTTACGGGACTTGTTCCGGGGCTCGCGTTCGTGAATGACGGTGTTCGGAGGATCGTCGTCTGATGACGCGGCGTCGCTCCCGTCGCCGTCCTCTCCCCCAGCCTTGCGGCGGCGGCGACGACGGCGGCGGCGTGAGGTGCCCGAAGACCCCTCGTCTGAGGCTTCCTCGGATTCGCTGTCTTCCGACTCGCCTTCCCCCGACTCGTCGTCAGCAGCTTCAGCAGCCGGACGCTCTAGCGCCTTCTCGGCCTTCTTCTTGGCAGCTTTGGGCTCATCCGGAGGCCCTGCTGAATCCTCGCCGGACTCGGATTCCGCCGAATCGCCAGATTCGGCTGCATCCTCGGATTCGTCGTCAGCGCCCTTTTCTGAACTGGGCTCACCCTTTCCCCGCCCACGTCCGCGCCGACCCCGACGACGGCGCCGGCCTTTCTTGCTGCCGTCATCGTCACCGTCATCCGAAAAGTCTGAATCGTCCTGAGCCTTTGTATCAGCTTCGGCGGTCACTTTTTCTGCAGGTGCCGCCTCGGCCTCCCCTGTTGGCTTCGACGGTTCGGGTTTCCCAGCCGACACTTCCGGCTCAGCTTCCTTGGCCTTGCGTGTGCGCTTGCGCCGCCGACCGCGTTCCGCGTCTTCCTCAGCTTCTGGCGGTGGTGGTGGCGGCAGGAAAAGCGGCGGGCCTACCTCCGCTGCTGATGGAGAGCGCTCCGCACGTTCGGTCTCGGCCGTCGCAGAAGCAGCCGAAAACAGGGAGTCCTGACGCCCGCGGGATTCACTGGACGCGGGCTCCGTGGGTGGCGCTTCATCGGCTTCGGGTTCAGGGATCGCGGCCGCCGCGCTTGCGGCAGCTTCCTCGCCGGGCTGTTCAGTTGGGGCGGACGCAGGGGGCGAGCTTCTGACGGCGTCCCAGACCTCCTCAGCGACCTGGCGCTCCACCGTGGAGTGCGCGCTGCGCAACTCCAGCCCACGCTCCTTGAGCGTTGACAGCAGCTGCTTGCTCGTCTGTCCGAGCAGTTTCGCTAATGCATGCACACGCATCTTCGCAGGAAACACTGGTCGAGCATCCTCACCGTTGCTGGAGTCGTCCTGCTGATCTCCACCTGCAGTGTTCTCGATTACGTTGTTAGGCGGCGCTTTATCGGCCACGTATTCTCCTCGGGCCCCCGGGCGCGAAAATCGCGGCCACGCAGGGGCGTAAGCCTGCTCACGCACAGTGGCGCGAGATAGTTGTCCGGTCTCGTGGCGGCTCGCCGACATCAAAATCGCCGACTTACCACCTGCGGGCCCCACAGTTCGCCTAACCGGCCTGCCTCTGCGTCCATTTCGTTAGCGCGTCGCGACTTCCGCCGCCGCGCACAACGTCGCGATCACAGCCCGGCTGGACTCACTGGTGAAGTCCAGCAGCACCCTTACACGTTAACCCTGACTTGTTCTCTTCGTTATTGTCAGAGCACCGCGCAGCGTTGCTACTTCTCCACTATCCCACACTTAGCGGCGAGTCCCGTCCAGATAGGCACACTCCGTGGTGCGGTGCGCATGCACCACGCCACGGAGCATGGCAAGTGACCAGGTATTTGTCAGGAAAGTCCCGGGAACCACAATTCAATTTCACGAGCGGCAGACTCGGCCGAATCTGAGCCGTGAACGATGTTCTCCTGGACCTCGAGAGCAAAGTCTCCACGGATAGAGCCCGGGGCTGCCTTGTCGACAGGGTCGGTGCCGCCAGCGATCTGACGGAAGGCTCCCACGGCGCGCGGCCCCTCCACCACTGCGGCCACCAGCGGACCCGAGGTGATGAAGTCGAGCAGAGATTGATAGAAGGGCTTGCCTTCATGCTCAGCGTAGTGCTTCGCCGCGAGATCGTCGGCGACATTCTTCAGCTCTAGAGCTACGAGCTTCAGACCGCGCCGTTCGATACGGCCAACAACTTCCCCAACGAGGCCACGGGCCACTCCATCGGGCTTGATCAAGACTAAGGTGCGCTCACTCACGCGCCTAGCGTATCTGCCAAGCCGTCAGCATTTGCGCGGGGTCCTATTTCCGTTCGTCGTCAGACCCCTCAGCGTCCTCAGCGGCGCTGATCTGCTGGCTCGGCAGCAAGCCAGCCTTGATCCGGCTCTGCAGGTCGTTGCGCAGATACAAGATGTACCCCCACACCGCGGCGAAAATCAGGCCCAGGATGCCGAGCGCCACGCTGATGACGAAAGTCCCTATCATCAGCACCTGCAGCGCGATGTCAAACTTCAGTGCCCAGGGCCGTCCTTGCAGCCCAGCACCGAGAATCATGAGAACAGCGAGACCAATGACGTAGCTGCCAGAGAACCAGGTGATCCCGTCCCCCACGCGCCACACGACGGGCAGCGCGAGCATCACCACGATCGCCTGCAGGATGAGCGTGCCGGCCATGACGCCGCGCAGACCCTTCCATGGATCCTTCGCCGGGGGCGGGACCGCTTCGGTCACACCGGCTCCTTTCCGAAAAGCGTTCTCGCGACTCCCGCGGTGACCACAGATCCAGTGATCACGATTCCGGCTCCTGACACATGCTCGCCTGGTTCGCGGGTGTCCTCGGCGCGCGCGACAGCGATCTCGATCGCGTCCGCCAGATCAGGCGAGACGATGACGCGGTCCTCGCCGAACTTCGGAAGCGCGACTGCGGCGAGTTCGTCCGGATGCATGGCGCGGGAGGACCCATTGGTGGTGACGACGATTTCGTCGAAAACAGGTTCGAGCGCTTCGACGATGCCCGATGCGTCCTTATCTGCCATGACGGCGACGATACCTATTAGCCGACGGAAGTCGAATTCGCTACTCAGCGCGCTGGCGAGCGCCTTCGCACCGTGCGGATTGTGTGCCGCATCAAGGAAGACCGTCGGCGCCGCCCGAACGCGTTCGAGCCGCCCGGGGCTTGCCACGCTCGCAAAAGCGTCGCGTACCGCCTCAACGTCGAGCTGGCGGTCCCTCCCGGCCCCGAAGAACGCCTCAACAGCGGCGAGTGCGACAGACGCGTTCCGGGCCTGATGCTCGCCATGCAGCGGCAGGAAGATGTCGTCATAGACACCTCCGAGACCCTGCAGGGTGAGCTGCTGCCCGCCGACAGCAACTTGACGCAAGGTCACTTGGAACTCGCTGCCTTCGCGGGCAACCGCGGCGTCCGCTTCCACGGCCCGCCGCATCACGACCTCCATCGCTTCAGGTTCTTGCTGGGCGACCACAGCAACGGTGTCCGTGGGAATCAGCTTCTCGGGCGCCTTCTTGATGATGCCCGCCTTCTCACCAGCTATCGACGCGAGATCCGGCCCCAGATATTCGATGTGATCGGTGCTGATCGGCGTGATGACCGCAACCTGCCCATTGACGACGTTCGTCGCATCCCAGGTTCCGCCGAGGCCGACTTCGATAATTCCCACGTCGATAGGCGCATCCGCAAACGCTGAGAACGCGATTGCCGTGAGAACCTCGAATTTGCTCATGCGCGGCCCGCCACTCGCCTGAGATTGCGCGTCAATCATCTCGATGTACGGCTTAAGCTCGACGTACGTGTCGACATATCGGCGCGGTGCGATCGGCGCATTGTCCACGCTGATCCGTTCCGTGACGATCTGCAAGTGGGGGCTCGTCGTCCGGCCAGTGCGCTGGCCTAGCCGCGTCAGTAGTGCATCAATCATGCGGCTCACCGATGTCTTACCATTCGTCCCCGCGATGTGAATCGACGGGAACGAATGCTGGGGCGTCCCCAGAACATCCATCAGTGCGCTGATCCGGGCAAGCGAAGGCTCGATCTTGGTCTCTGGCCAGCGCTGGTCGAGCTCAGCCTCGACGGCCGCAAGCTCAGCGAGGTCCGCTGCGGTGGGAGTGTCGTCGAGCGGCGTGTCTGGGGTCTCTGGACCGTCGAGTGGCAGGAAGAAAGCGTTGTCGTGAGCGTTCTGGGGATCTTTTCGGTTCATACTCCACCAAGCGCAGCAAGGCGTGAGCCGATGCGCGCTACTTCCTCTTCTGCGACGCGCTGCCGCGTTTTTATTTTCTCCACCACGTGCTCCGGCGCCTTAGCGAGGAACGCATCGTTCCCAAGCTTCGCTGAAGTCTGCGAGAGTTCCTTTTCCGCAGACGACAGATCTTTTGCCAGGCGGCGCTTCTCCGCTTCGATGTCGACAGTGCCTGACGTGTCCAGTTCCACGGTAAGGGTTGTCCGGCTCACACGAACCTCGATCGACGCACTGACGGAGAACTCGTCTCCTGCCGGGGTGAGTTTCGCGAGGCTGGCGACGTATGGCTCCATTTCCGAAAGGTCGGCTTCCGCGAGCCCCGAGATGCGCGCCGGCACCTTCTGCCCCGGACGCAGACCTTGGTCTGAACGAAAACGCCGAATCTCGGTCACGAGATGCTGAGTGTCGGCGATCCGCCCTGCGGCACGGTTGTCCTGCGGGGCACCAACCGCGGACGGCCAGTCTGCGATCACCACGGACTCTTCGGCGGTCAGCGCTGTCCACAGTGTTTCGGTGACGAACGGGATCACCGGATGCAAAAGACGCAGCAGGGTATCGAGCACGTTGCCGAGCACCGCCCGAGTCGTCGCGGCAGCCTCGTCAGTTCCGAACTGCACCTTGGACAACTCGAGGTACCAGTCACAGAATTCATCCCAGGCGAAGTGATAGAGCGCTTCACACGCCTTGCCGAATTCGTATCTGTCGAAGGCGGCGTCCACTTCTGCGCGAACCGCGTTGAGCCGGTCAAGAATCCACCGGTCGGCATCGGTGAGGTCGCCAAATGGCGGCAACTCCCCTGGTTTGGCCCCGTTCATCAGCGCGAACCGCGTCGCGTTGAAAAGCTTCGTCGCGAAGTTGCGGGCGGCCTGCGCATGGTCTTCACCGACCGGGAGGTCGGATCCCGGGTTGGCGCCGCGAGCGAGTGTGAAGCGCAGCGCGTCCGCACCGAAACGTTCAACCCAGTCGAGCGGGTCGATCCCGTTGCCGCGCGACTTGGACATTTTCCGGCCGAACTCGTCCCGGACCAGGCCGTGGAGGAAAACGTCGTGGAACGGGACCTTGCCGGGCGCTTTGGCCGATTCACTCTCGGCGACGAAGCGGCCGAACATCATCATTCTGGCGACCCAGAAGAACAAAATGTCGTAGCCGGTAACAAGCACGCTCGTGGGATAGAACTTGGCTAGTTCCGGCGTAGCGTCTGGCCACCCCATTGTCGAGAACGGCCACAGCCCCGATGAGAACCAGGTATCGAGAACGTCCGGATCCTGGACGTACCCCTCGGGGGCAGTCTCGTCGGGCCCGAGGCAGACAACGTCGCCTTCTGGGCCGTACCAGATCGGGATCCGGTGGCCCCACCACAACTGCCGGGAAATACACCAGTCATGCATGTCATCGACCCACGCGAACCAGCGCGGTTCCAGGCTCTTCGGGTGGATCACGGTGTCACCGTCACGCACGGCGTCGCCCGCCATCGTCGCAAGGTCCGCGACCTTGACCCACCACTGTTTGGATAGCCGCGGCTCAATGACCTCACCGCCACGTTCGGAATGCCCGACGCTGTGTACGTAGGGACGCTTTTCTGCGACGACACGGCTCTCGCTGGCCAGACGCTCGCGGATCTTCACCCGGGCTTTAAATCTGTCCATCCCATCGAACTCCGTGCCGGTGCCCGAAATCCGGGCCTGCTCATCCATGATGGTCGGCATCGGGAGGTCGTGCCGAAGCCCGATCTCAAAGTCGTTGGGGTCGTGCGCAGGGGTGATCTTGACAGCGCCGGAACCGAAAGCCGGATCAACGTAATCGTCGGCGATGACCGGGATCTGGCGCTCGGTGATCGGGTGGTACACCGTTGTGCCGATTAGGTGCTTGTACCGCTCGTCCTCGGGATGCACCGCCACCGCGGTGTCCCCAAGCATCGTCTCGACACGGGTGGTCGCGACGATCACATGCGGCTCATCGTCCTGAAGTGAGCCATACCGGAGCGAGACGAGCTCGCCGTCAACCTCCTCGTGCTTCACCTCAATGTCAGAGATTGCCGTTTGCAGCACGGGCGACCAGTTGACCAGTCGCTCCGCGCGATAGATGAGTCCGGAGTCGTACAAATTCTTGAAGATGGTCTGCACGGCGCGCGACAGCCCCTCATCGAGGGTGAACCGCTCTCGGGTCCAGTCGACGCTGTCACCGATCCGGCGCATCTGCTCGAGGATCGTTCCGCCAGATTCTGCCTTCCAGTCCCAGACTCGTTCGATGAACTTGTCGCGGCCGAGCTCGTGGCGGCTAGCCCCTTGGGCATCGAGCTGCTTTTCTACAACCATCTGCGTGGCGATGCCCGCGTGGTCCATACCTGGCAGCCACAGCACTTCGAATCCCTGCATGCGTTTGCGGCGGCAAAGAACATCCATCAGCGTGTGGTCAAGCGCGTGGCCCATGTGCAGGCTTCCGGTGACATTCGGTGGCGGCAGCACGATCGAGAACCCAGGCTTGTCGCTTTTCGGGTCCGCCGTGAAGTAGCCCGCGTCGATCCACCTCTGGTACAGGTCAGCCTCTACCGCCTGCGGTTCCCACGACTTTGGCAAGGTCGTCTCGGTCTGGACGCCGGAATCTGCGGCTTCCGTCCTGCCCGCGGCATTCTGTGCGGCCGCAGTTGTCTTGGGGGGCTCTGGCGCTGCACTGGTCACCCCGCGATTCTAGGGAAGATGCCCCTCGGAGGTCACATCGCATCCCGGCAGTCCCATGACATTGCCTGGTTACCGGGCGGTAAATTCAAGGTTGAAGTGATGAAGGACACAGGAAAAGGTCTTAAAGTCATTAAATTAGGGTTCCAATTTGGTAACAGTTCACGCTAACGTGGCCCCTCGAACGGCCTCAATCTTTCGGCACCTGAATTCTTGCCGACCACCGTTCATTCACCCGACATCGTCGTCACCGCCGCAACAACCTCTTGGCTTCATCCAGTGAGGTCTATTTCGGCATGCCAAATTCACGCACCACACAAGGAGAACCCTATGGATATCGAAACGATCATCGCCCTCATTGAAGCGACCGGCGGATTTGGCGACATCGGCGCACTCTTCAGCGGAATCGCCGATTTCTTGACGGCGGGCACGGGATCGCTCGAATCGCTGGGCGGCCTCGGCGCTGAAGCACCCGAGGCTGACGCCGCCACAGCAGTCGCAGAGTAATTCGCAACAGTCAGTTCTTCACCACGCCCATACGTCTACTACCCTGTGTCGTATGGACGTGGTGATTGGCTTTTTCCTGGCACTGCACATCATTGGCATCGTCGCGCTACTCGGCGGTGTCCTCTACCAGATGAAGGCTATGAAGGCGGGCGAGGCCCGGATGGTCCCCGGGATGCTGCACGGCGCGTTCCTGATGCTGGTTTCCGGCGTGGCACTGGTCGGCCTCAATGAAGCCGCAGGATACGACCTCAACCACATCAAGGTCGGCATCAAGGTCCTGGTGCTCCTTGTTATTACCGCCCTCGTGTACATCTATCGTGACGCCCCGCGCATATCGAATGCCCTGCTCGGCGCCGTTGGGGGCCTGACGACTCTGAACATCCTTCTGGCCACCATGTGGTGACGCAAGCTTCTCCAGACCCTTCCGCGATGTAGCCGGACCCACTTCTCAGGTGGATCCGGCTACACCATCCCGCTCCCGACAAACGGCACCAGCGGTATGCTGATCATGAGGGCGCATAGGTCCCAGATGACTGTTTGGGGCGCCAACGATTGGGGCCGGTGATGGTCGAGGTCGATCCGGACAAGACGCAGCGAAACCTAGCTGCCCGCATTCCGGAAGAACTAGCCGCCGCCGGATTCGACGATGTTGAGCTCATAGCTCGGGGCGGATTCGGCGTGGTTTACCGATGCTCACAGCCGTATCTGGACCGAGTTGTCGCAATCAAAGTCCTCTCCTCCGATGGCAACCCGGACAATATCGACAGGTTCCTTCGGGAGCAGCGCGTCATGGGCAAGCTCTCAGGGCATCCGAACATCGTTGATGTACTGCAAGTCGGTACTACGTCCTCTGGGGCGCTGTACCTGGTAATGCCGTATCACCCGAAAGGGTCGCTCGATACGCTGATCCACCACCACGGTCCCTTCTCCTGGCAGGACACGCTGCGCATCGGGGTGAAGATGGCGGGAGCTCTGGAAACCGCACACCAGGCAGGCGTCCTGCACCGAGACGTCAAGCCTGGCAACATTCTCATCACCTCCTACGGGGAACCGCAGCTCACCGACTTCGGCATAGCGCGCGTCTCGGGCGGCTTCACCACCACGGCTGGAATGATCATGGGTTCGCCGGCCTTCACGGCGCCTGAAACACTCACTTCCGATGCTGCAACCGTCGCCGGCGATATCTTCAGTCTTGGCGCCACCCTGTTTTGCGCTGCCACCGGGCATGCCGCATTCGAGCGACGCGAGGGTGAACGTGTGATCGCCCAATTCGTGCGGATGACCACTCAGAAACTCCCTGATCTTCGGGAACACGGCATGCCCGAGGATCTCTGCGGAGCCATCGAAGTGGCGATGAACCGCAGCCCCCTCGCACGTCCATCGAGTGCTGCAGAGTTCGGTCAACTGCTGCGTGACGTGCAGTTGCGGCATGGGCTCGACGCCGACGCCATGGCGATCCCTGAACGTCGGCCGCATGCCATGACAGCATTCAATGGAGTCGGCGAATCAGCGACCGCGCAACCGCTCACTGAGCCGGCACGCACAGCCACACCCTCGTCCCGACACACACCACCGGCCCCCGCGACCAGGTTCCGGCCCCCATCGCCGGGCCGGCCCCTCGTTGAGCGACAACAGCTGATCGAAAGGCTGATGACGGTGAAGCGCCATCGCCTCACCGTCATTCACGCACCAACGGGGTTCGGTAAGAGCACCCTTGCGGCTCAATGGGGTGCGCGCCTTACCGCCCAGGGCGTACCTGTCGCGTGGCTGACGGTGGACAGCGACGACAACATGGTCGTGTGGTTCCTCGGGCACCTGATCGAGGCGCTCCGCCGGGTGCAGCCTGCACTCGCGCAGGAACTCACTCAGGTGCTGCAGGAGCACGGCGACGAAGCCGAGCGCTATGTACTCACATCGCTGATCAATCAGATCCATGATGGCGGCCAGCACACCGTGCTGGTGATCGACGATTGGCACCGCGTAACTGAACCCGGCCCGATTGCTGCGATGGAATTCCTGCTTGACCATGGCTGCCACCATCTTCAGATCGTCGTTACTACACGCACTCAAACCGGACTTCCCATCGGCCGGATGCGTGTGCACGATGAACTCGTGGAGATCGACGCATCGAATTTGCGTTTCGGCACGGATGAGGCGAAGACGTTTCTCGTCGATCATGCAAAGCTGAAGTTGACCTCCGCCGAGGTCGAGGAACTCACGCGGTCGACAGATGGCTGGGTCGCAGGGCTGCAGCTGGCGTCCATTTCACTTCGCGGGCAATCGAATACGAGTGAGCTGATCCACCACATCACGGGTCGCCATTACGCGATTGAAGAGTTTCTGGCCGAGAATGTCATCAACCGCCTCGAACCGCGCATGCTTGACTTCCTCATGTGCGCGACGACAACCGAGCGGACGTGCGGCAGCCTCGCTTCAGCACTCGCGGAAGTCCCCACCGGCCAGCTGCTCCTCGAAGAAGCTGAGGAGCGTGAACTGTTCGTCACGCGCGTCGACGAACAGCGCCAGTGGTTCCGTTTTCACACCATGTTCGCTGAATTCCTCCAGCGGCGACTAGAACGTCAGCACCCGGAACGCATCCCGCAGCTCCACCGGACGGCCTCGCAGTGGTTTGCCGACCACAAAGCGCTCGGTGAAGCAGTTGATCACGCACTTGTCGCCGGCGATCACAAAGAGGCTGCACGCCTGATCGAGCAGGACGGCATGCGGCTTGTCGAACTGTCACAGATGGGGACGCTCGAGGCGCTTCTCGCTAAACTTCCGCCAGGTGAGGTCACCTCGAATCCGCGGTTGCAACTGATCTCCGCGTGGGCGAAAACGTTGCTCCTCAAGGTGCCGGAAGCACTGGCGATCCTCGCCCGCCTGCAAAGCACCCTGGCGGCGAGTTCGCTGAAAGCAGCAGAGCGGGAGGCGATTCTGGTCGAGGCCGACGTCGTCCGAAGCGTAATCCGATGCATTACTGATCATTTCGACAAAGTCGATGACCTCGTGCAGGGGTGCCTGACCAATCCCGATGCGTTCTCACCATGGTTAGTGGCATCTGCGGCGAACGCTGCCACCTATGCAGCCCGGGCGCGACTGGAGTTCGGGGAAGCACGCCGCATCCAGGAGTGGGCGCAGCCATATCATGCACGAACGCGTGGGGGGCACAGCGTGATCTACGGTAGCGCCGCACTCGGTATCGCGGAATTCGATGCTTTGCAGGTCGACGCTGCCGAGGAATCCTTCCGCCGATCTGTCGAGTCGGTGAAGAAGGTTTCCGGCATGAACAGGCACGCAGCGCGTCTTCCGGCCGCGCTCCTCGGCAACCTGTTGTACGAACGGGATCGCATGGACGAGGCAGAGTTCTTCATTACTGAAAGCCAACTTGTGAGCACCCGTTCGGGAATGGTCGATTTCCGGATCGCGAGGTTCAGTTCAAGCGCGCGCATCATGGCCAGCTACGGAGACATGCCGGCCGCGGAAGAGTTCATCACGGACGGAGTTGAGAGCGCCGATACCGACTCGCTGCCGCGGTTGCGGGGCGCCTTGGAGTTCGATGCGGCTTCATTGGGATTAGCGATGCCCAAGGGCTTCGAGCGGGCCAGTTACCAAGAGCGCCCGCGGCCGGTAACTGTGCGGAACGCCGCGCTGCTGCAGTTCCGCGAGTCGACGGCGATTCTGCTCCTGAGCCGTGAGGATGCGGTCGCCCCGCGCGAGCTCGCCTGCACGTGGGCACAAGAGTGGGTGGGGATCGCAGCGGACCTGCACCACCCGCGAGGTGAGCTACTGGCGCGCAGGCTGCTCGCGGTGTGCCTATGGGCGGCCGGTAAGCAAGATGAGGCGATCCGGGTGGCGATGCTGATGCTCGCGCAATGCGAGCAGCTGGATTTGCCCCGGTTTGTGCTGGACGCAGGCGCCCGAATCGAGGGACTGTTGATCGCGGTGGAGCAAGCCATGCAGTCCGCGGCGGAATCGACAGCCTGGCCACCCGTATCCAGCAAGTTCCTTACTCGGGTGCTTCAACTATCTCGAGCAGGAAACCCGTAACGTCCCGCAATACCTCGGACTTGTTGATTTCGTTGAAGAGTTCATGCCTGGCCCCCGGGTAGATCTTCTGGCTGAACAGGCCTCCCCGTATCTTGTCGATTCCCTGGCGTGTGCCCTCGACCGGAACGAGCGCGTCGTCCTCACCGTGGACCCACAATGTCGGCAGCCTCCCGAGACCACCCGCGTCATTGATCGTCTCGATGCAATTCATTAATGCCTCGAGAGTGGTCCGCTTGAACTTTCCGTGCCAGACCAGCGGATCTGACTCATAAGATCTTCCCACCTCAGGGTCGCGGGAAAGCGTTTCCGGATCAATCGGTACTTCTGGAATCTCCTCGGCGGCGAGCAGTCCGGCTGCGGCATCCCAACGTCCGAGGACTGGTCCGGACAGCACCAGTGCGGTGAGCTCATTACCGAACCGCTGAGCATAGCGGGACGCGATCATCCCGCCCATCGAATGGCCTATTAGCACGAGGGGAAGACCGCGCGCATTCACTTGCTCAGCAAGGCGGTGGAAATCGTCGACGACAGCTTCATAGTCGGGGACCAATACCCGTTCGCCGTCACTTCTGCCGTGGCCGACGTGATCGGCGCCGTGCACTTCGGCTCCGGCGCTGAGGAGCGCGTCAGCGACGTGGTCGTAACGGCCGATGTGCTCACCGTATCCGTGGCACAACAGGGCGCAGAACTTCGCGTCGGGGTTGTCCCAGCTGCGAGCGTAAATGGCGCCTGCATGCCCTTCGTAGTTCCATTCGCGGAATTCTGACACGGTAGCCTCCTTGGCTTCCCGAGGACGCCTGGCGTCCCGGACCAATGGTTCAACTCCAGTGTGTTCCCCTTCCCCAGATCTCGGCGAGTTTCTGGTGTCTCGGCCAGCCTTCTCCTGCACCGGGAAACTAACCCTGCCGCTACCTCACGGCGACGATGACGGCACTGCGCCCGTCGCGCCATACCTCCCCGGCTTCGCGAAAACCCGCCGCCTGCATCAGCGCAATGTGCGCGTCGGCGGACAACGCATTGTCACCGCCATGTGGCAATACTGTCCTCGCTCGCGCCGCGAGCGGAAGTGACAATCGCTTGTCCGTGTGCACGTCACGCCACCAGCCCTCCCAGTCTTCTCCGGCCGGTTCGCACCGTGTCATCGCGGAGGCGACGGTGTCGAGCACTGGGGTGGAGAGTGGGAACATGTCCGCATTGATCAGCACACCACGATCACGAAGAAGCCGGACGAGCGTGCGGTAGATGTCCGCAAGCTGTGTCGGTGACGGGTAATGCAGCGCCGTGGACGACACCACCGCGGCGGGCTGGCCGAAACTCACGATGGATTCCTCCCATCCGGGGGCACCGACGAGAGTTTCGGCGAGTTCGACCTCTGGATAAACGGCTTTGCCCAGCGCGAGCAGAAACGGATCGGCGTCGAGTCCGACGGGTTGAACACTTGGCACGCGCGCGGCGATACGCGCAGCAAGCGAGCCTGGCCCGCACCCCAGATCGATTACCGGCCCCTCGACGGCGAGCGCGGTAAGCACCGCGCACACGACACCGAACCGTTCTTCTCGCTGGTAGGCGTAGCGCTCTTGCTGAGCGTCCCACCGGGTAACGAGATCCCTCGCCACCTCCGTACTGATCATGCGGCCACCTCCTGCAATTCCGCTCCGCGTGTCGGTACCCGTACAAACATCGCGGCTGCCAGCGCGAACAGGACCGCCACGGCACACAGCAGGAAACCGTTGTGCCCAGCCGCGAACGTGGGCAGCGGGGGGTGTTCGACGACGAACCCTGCAGTCGCTGCCCCGAGCGCAGCAATCGCCATATTTGTCGTAGTGAGCCACGTGTATGCCTCGTTACGCATCGCTTCAGCGGTGAGTTCGGCGACAAGGTTCGCCGTCACCGCGAGCGCTGGCGCGATGACGCCACCCGTGAAGACCAGCAGCACGCCGAGCAGCCAGGTACTCGGTGCCACGACCCACAGGGCATATCCCGCGCCGAGTCCGGCCAGCAGGACCAGGTACTGCGACCGGAGCGGTGCGAGCAGCCGAAGACTCCCGAACCAAAGTCCGACCGCGGCGCTGCCCAGGGACCACACGGCGATGAGCACTCCGGTGACAGCGCCACCAGAGAGTCCGTGCTGTTCTTCGGCGTAGGCAGCGAGGGCGACTGGTGCTGCACCGAATGACAGCGCTACTCCCGCTGCGCTCACCAGCAGCACCACGAAACCGCGGGATCGCAGCGGACCGAGGCCGCGGGTGAACCCCGCGCTCGGCGTGCGCGCCGCACGCATCGCAGTACCCCTCGAAATCCACAATGTGCCGAGCAATGTGCATACTGCTGATCCGCCGAGCGCCAGTGCCGGCCCGCTCAGCGCGGCTGATTCCGCGCCGGCGAACAGCCCTGCGGCGAGGATAGAAGTGGAGAGAATCAGTGGGCCGATCACGAACACGAATTCGAACATCGCTGACTCTGCCGCCATCGCGGTGGGCCGCAGCGGTGCGCGCCCTGATGCAGGTGACGTCAGCACAGACCAGGTCGCACGGACGGCCGGAGAAACCGGCGGGAATGACGCACCGGAAACGATCGCGAGCGTCACCAGCAGCGTCATCGGCTGGCCGGTCAGCACCGCCGCGAGCAGTGCGAGCTGGCTCATCGAGTAGGTAACTGCATAGTACGGAAGCACTTTGCTGGCACTGAACCGGTCGGCGAGCCGACCCGCCACCGGTGCGGCGCACGCGGTGGCAAGGGAGATTGCTGACGCGACAAGCGCTGCTTCCGAGTAGCTTCCGCGAGTTTCGCGTACTAGCAGCAGCCACGCTATGACGGTGACGCCCTGTCCCAGCCGCGCGACGAAACCCCCGCTGACAAGGCTGGGTGCCCCCGGTATCTGCCACATTTCCCGGTACAGCGCGAAACCTTTCACGCGGTCCCCATTTCGATGTCGTAGAAGCCGTGACCGTCGAGGTAGTGGACGGTGAGCAAATCACGCTCGAGGACGGATGGCCCGGGGTGCGCGAGACCGATCATCATCGGTTCAGTGGTATCTGAGATCGTGACGGCTATCGGTTGCCCAGGTTTCACAATCTGAATCTGGTTGTGGAAACTCTCAAGTGCCTCAACATGCGCGAGCAAGGGATAGCCGCGCAGAACGCCCTGCCGCGGCGATGTCAGAAACACCATCGCGACGTGGTTATGCACTTCGTGTGGCGTCTGGGAGCGCGCTTTGAATCGCATTGGGTCTGTGTAGGCCTCGATGGTCCACTCGATCTGCGACTCACCACCGGCGAGCATCGCGTAATAGGCCGTGTCCGCTCCAGAAATCCGTGCACCGATTTCTACGAGGCATGGTCCTTCCGCGGTGTCCATGATTTCGAGGTGCGCTGGACCGAACTGGATGCCAAGCGCGTCGAGCACTGCGAAGGCATAGGCGGTGAGAGCGTCGTAGCGGGAGTGGTCAGGTGGAACGGAAACCGCGGCGCTCACCCGGTCAGCCACGCCGTTAGCTGACATCTTCGTGTACCGCCAGACATCTGTGACGCGATGCTGGCTCTCACAGCTCACGGTGTTCACCACGAACTCGGTGCCCACAAGATATTCCTGAGCGACCACGCCTTCGTTACGGACGGAGAAGATGTTCTCCGCATCGCGTATCGCCTCGAAGGCGCGCATCGATTCATCGGGATCATCGCAGAATTGGACGCCATCGTTGCCTGCGCTGCGCAGCGGTTTGATGACGACCCGTCCGCCGAGCGCGTTATGCCACGACCGAACGTGCTCGCTGCTCTCCACAAAGATCTGCCGGGTCGCGCGCAGCCCTGCAGCGCGCAGAACCTCAACCTGATTGAACTTGTTGCGTCGCGCCTCGCTGTGAGCGGTGCCGTTGGTGGGCAGAGCGAGGGTTTCGCTCAGCAGGTCGGCAAGCTCTACACCGCATTCACCGCCGGCGATGACCGCATCAGGGCTGAACTCGCTTAGGGAATCTAATGTTGCTGACACATCGGCATCGTGAATGATGTTCCCGCCGAATATCTCTCGGAGGAGCGATTCGTCGAGGCCCGGCTTGTACACGCGCGGAACATTGACGGTGCTCTGGACGCGGATGACTTTGTGTCCAGCATCGGCGAATGCCCGTGCCAGGCGCACAGAGGGCGCGTAGACGTCGACGATCGCGACGGTGTGCTGGCGGCCGGTGCTCACGAGGGCTCCTCATTCAGTTCGGTGAGAAAGTTGACGAGTCGGACGATCTCTTCGACGGTGTTGTAGACGTGGGTACTCACGCGCACCGACGGTGCGGTTTCTCCGTCGCGTGCTTGACAGTGACTGTCCGCACGAACAAGGAAGCCATGGCTCTCGAGGACGAATCCGAGGTCATGTGCGTCGATACTGCGATGGCGGAACGACACTATGCCTTGCCGGCGTTGCACCGGGGAGTCGAGTGAGAGGCTGGCCTGGCAGCCCAGGACCTCGTAGGACCCCAGCCGGTTCAATGCGTCAGTGAGGATGGCGCCGAGACCAGTTGTCCACGTGTCGATGTCGTGGAGTCCTGCGCGCTGCAGCCAATCCAGTGCCGCAGACAGGCTGAGAATGCCCACGGTGTGAGGGCTCCCCGACCAGCCCTTCAGAGCGAACGCCGCACCGCGCTGGTTTCGGCTCCACACCACCCCGATACCAGGCATCGCCATTGCTTTGTGGCCGGAGAAGACAACGAAGTCGGCTCCGACCGCTGACACGTCCAGGTTGAGGTGGCCTGCACTCTGGGCGGCGTCGAGGCAGATGACGACGTCCGGTCCCGCGGTCTCCCTGAGCCGATGGACGTTCATGTCCACGCCATACACGTGATGGACGTGCGTCGCGGCGATGAATCGGGTTCGCGAATTGATCAGCGCAGCAAGCGATTCCTGACAGTAGTCACCCGATTCAGGCTCGTATGGCATCGGGTGGACGTCGACCCGGATTCCCTGAGCGGCGAGTTGATCTCGTGCTTCCAGCCAGCACAGTGCGTTGGCTTGATGGTCAGCGAACGGCACGATGATCTCGTCGCCGTCCCTGAGTTCGTGCACCAGCCAGTCCAGCGCGATACGGCGAAGTCCTTCGGTCGCGCCGCTCACGAAATGGACGCCCGACGTTGCAGGCGCGCAGTCGTGGAGAAACCGTTTGACCTGCTCGCGAGTGCTGTCGATCATCGTGGTTGTCTGGTTCGCCCACGGGTACGAACCACGCCCGGCATTGGCGTTCCGGGTGCGCAAGTAGTCCTGCACGCTCTCGAGCACCGCATACGGTTTCTGCGCGGTGGCAGAGCTGTCGAGGAACGCCAGGCCCGGGTCCGCGGTGATTTGCGGAAACTGTGCGCGCAGCTCGTCATGCCAGTCAGCGAGTTCGGCGAGGCCTGCGGGGAGAACAGCCGCGTGCATCATGTCAGTCCCTCACTAACGGGGCACCAGCGTCGCGCCACGCGACGATGCCACCTTCGAGGCTGCGTACGTTTTCGTGGCCCATGCGCTTCAGGAGCGCTGCGTATTTCGCTGACTTCTCACCTACGGGGCATGTCAGAAGCGCTGGCTGAGACTTGCCGAAGGGCAGGCCGCCGCGCAGGAGCTCACCGAACAGTTCATCCACAATGTTGATGGCTCCGGCAATGTGCGATGCGCTGTAGGCGAAGGCGCCCCGCAGATCCACCACAATCGGATTCGCGGCGTCAATCCACTCCTGAGCGTCGCCCGGATCCAGTGCAGTCACCCCTGAGAGCTCGTCGGCGCGCACCGTGGTGACCGAATGTGGCCGGGCTGTTTGACCGAGCAGTTCGGGCCGCCGAGCTCGCACGTAGCTCATGTACGACTCGACACGATCGCACACGATGAAGACAGCCGAGCGGCGTTGGCCGAGGCCCTCAGCTTCGAGCTGGCCGTCGACCTTCTGCAGGTATCGCTGCGCACCGTAGTATGCGGCGCCGCCGGTGGGCCCGGCAAGCATCCCGCACCGCCGGACGAGGTCAAGCATTCCGTCGATCGCTTCGTCCGCGCTGACGGATTCAATTGTGTCGTAGGTATCGGGATCGAATAGCCCCACTTCGTGCACTTCATCGATGTTCCGGATGCCGGGAATGAAATCTGATTTGTGGGCGACCAGACCGATGACATTCACATCGTCGCGGGCCTCCCGCAACACCTTCGCGACACCGGTGGATGAACCAGCGGTGCCGACGCACGCGATGAAATAGTCGGGAGCCTGCCCGTCGAGGTCGGCGATGATTTCAGGCCCCGTACTGTCGATGTGGGCGGCGGTATTGCGCTGGTTGAAGTACTGGTCAGTGTGCAAGTACGTCGAGTCCTGGGCGATCGCTTGGTGAATGCGCGTGAGTGGATCGTCGACATTAGTGGGGTCCAGGCATTCCGCCTGCCCTGGAAGTTCCTCGATGTCGGCTCCGATGAGCAGCAGTAAGTCTTTGATTTCGGGGACCTTCATGCGGTTGGTCACGCTTTTGAACGGCACCCCATGCATGCCCGAAATCACCGCGAGAGCTTTCGCGGTGTTGCCGCTCGATAGTTCGATGACTGTCTGACCTTCAGCGCGGGCATCCCCCAGCGATTCCCGCACCATGCTCCAGGCAGCACGGTCTTTGACCGATCCGAATGGGTTGAGCATCTCGAGTTTGGCGTAGAGGTCAATGTTCTTCAGCCCGTGGATTTCCGGGCTGATTCGCACCAGCGGCGTATCACCGATGACCTCGGTGATGCTGTCGCATCTCATGAATATTCTCCCTCTGTCTTCTGAGTAGCCGCGGCCAGATGCCCTGTGTGCGGCCAGTATTCGTCGTCAAGGCACCAGCCGCCGTCTCCGGTCAGCGCTACCTTGCGCGCGATGGGCTGATGCAGCGCATGATCGGCATTGAAGTCCATGAAGTACCCCGCGGTGTTTGGAAAGGCGAGAAGGTCACCTGCGCGGGGCATGGAGCGGAAATAGATCTTTCGCCGACTGATGAAGTCCGCTTCGAGACAGAGGTTCCCGATGAGATAGCCGCTGCCGGGCTCGCGCGACGATTCTTGTTCCGGTATGACGATCGGATCCATGGCGACGCCATGCTCTTCGAGACTGACATCACTGTGATTGATATCCAGGCGCACGAAAGTCGTTGCACTGTCGGCCTCTCGGACTTCAAGTACCCTCGCGAGAACTGTTCCGCACTGATCGAGGAGGGCGCGGCCCGGCTCGACGATCAGGTCGAGCATGAGTTCCTGCAGGAGCGTGGCATAGGGCTGTCCCCAGGTAGGTGACCGCTGCCTCAGCAGCTCATCGAGGTATGCGGGTCCAGAGACTGGACGGTGCGCGGGGTACAAGCTGAGTGCGCCGCGCAGCCTGCCATTCTCCGCACGCAGACCGTACCCGTGCCCGCGCCATGTGAAGGAAGGGCGCTGCCCCAGAACAGCTCTGGTGAGTTCGGTTGTGAACTGCTCCCACTGGTATGCACGCGCGACGTAGCTGACGCCGTAGCCGCCACCGATGTCGATGGCGCGGGGCCGGTGACCTGCGGCGTGGAATTCGTGGATCAGGCGTAGCGAGCCCTCGAGCGCCAGGGCTTTTTCCGCAACGCCAATCGTGTCGAGATGGTATGCGACACCGACAAGTTCGAGGTGTGCAGCGTTGCGGTCAAGAGCTTCGAGATACTTCCGAACATCGCTCTCGTGAATACCGAAACGGGATAGCCGGGACGCGATGGTGGTGCCAGAGGCACTGAACCCCGAGAACCTCGTCATCACAGGGAGACGTGGCAAGCGGTGAGCGGCGCAGATACGCGCGAGCGTTTCCAGTTCTGCTGGCGAGTCGACGTTGACGACGACTCCACTGCGCGCGGCGAGCCAGAGGAACTCTGGCGTCTTCGGACCTGTCGCCATGATCCGGTCGGGTGTGAACCCACTGGCAAGCGCGTGCTGTAACTCCCCTAGCGACGCGATGTCTATTCGTGCCTGTGTCGCCGCGAGGTGCCGCACGAGCGCCGACGACCGATTGGCTTTGTGGGCGTAGTAAACAGTCCCGCGGATGCGATGTGCTCTGAACACGCTCGTGAATGCGTCGACGTTCGCCGCAAACTGCTCAGGCAGGAGGAGGTTGAGTGGTGAGCCAAGGCTGCGAGTAAGGCTGTGCAGGAAAGCACGGTCAGCGAGAGTGCGCTGCATCGATGGGGCGAGTGCAGGGTCGAGGTAGACCGGCGGCGCGGCCGGATGAATGGTGACTAAAGGTTCGGTGCAGGTATCTGCGACTGCTGCCATGCGTAGGCGTCCTCCAATAGGGGCGGCACGATCGCGAGCAGTCTATTCCATATTGATAATCGTTTTCAATACAGCCCTAGACGCCTGACTCTGCAGCGAGCCTTCCGGTCTTCACCGCCTTCGCTAAGTTCTCGTAGTCCTTCTCCGCCTGATCGGCGTATTTCAGTGCCCACACCGCGACCGCATCGTCGAAAGCCTCGGACTTACCCATGTACCCGCCGATCGTCGCAAACGCAGGACTCTGACTGTGGGCCCGCGCAAGCAAGCGGGCACACAGGGCGCCGTACAGGGGAAACTGCTCCGCTGACAGCTCGGCAACCTCGACGGAGCCCTTCATATCGCGGAACTGCCGAACGTAATAGTCAACGCGACGAGTCAGTCCGCTCCCCCCCGCACCGCCCTGAATCCAGCCAAGGAATGGATCGGATTGCGCCTGCAGAATCCTCTGTCCTGACACCACTCGGAAACCTTGCACGCCCTTATTGACGACAGCCGCGCGTCCAGGCAGGGCGGATCGCCATCCACCGAACGTTTCGAGCACCGAGGGGGGCGCCTCTTTCACCTGCAGAAAGAGCGGCTCATCCCCCGGGCCTACGAATAGAGCCACGTAACACCGCGTGCCCACCGACCCGACCCCGACAACCCGCAGGACGTAGTCGACCAACCGGAACTGAGAGAGCAGCAGCGCCGTATCCGCCCGGAGCGTGCGGCGGTACTGCGCGAATAGGTCGTCAAGCTGCTCGATGGACGCGTGATCGACATGCTGGGTGACGGGCGGAACGTCTTTGATGCGCATGTCATCGGTCGATACCAGCTTGCTGAGAATTTGGTCTGACGTTCGGCTGCGCGCCTTCTTCACGGTGCGGCGCAGCACTTTCCGGTTCTTGGCTTTGATCGTCGCTTCCATCCAGTCCGTCTCAACCTGGAAGAAGTAGCGATCGATCGCGCTCATGTCACATAGCGTCCGCAGCGACTCACGGTAATTGCGCACCGCCGCGTGCACAGCGTCCGAGCATGCCTTGTCCGAAAGACCATTGTCGCGTCCACCGACTACGACACTCGCCGCGAGACGCTTCACATCCCACTCCCACGGTGCGTTCGATGCCTCGTCAAAATCATTGAGGTCAAAGAGGACCCGTCGCTCCGGGGAGGCGAACAGCCCGAAGTTGGAGATATGTGCGTCCCCGCAGCACACCACCTGTTCGCCGATCACCGGGTCATATTTGAGATCCGCGGCCATCACAGCCGCCGTTCCGCGGTAATAGGCGAACGGTGACTGCAGCATCCGTCCGGTGCGCACCGCGACGAGGTCGGCAAGTCTGGTTTTGTTTTGCGCCTCGAGAATCCCGAGTGGGTCCCGGTCATCGCTCAGAACCAGCATGCTGTGCGCACTTCTGGGCGTTTCACCGCGAAGTGCTTGTCCCCTTGCCCACAACTCCTGCGCCACCGTCACGAACGCAATCGTAGGCAAGTACGAGCTGTCACCGAGGCGCTTCGGCACCAGCTGCCGGACACGGCGCATAGGATCGGAGTGGCCGAGTATCCAGCAGCCCCTGGAGCGTCATACATGAGCAACGTCGAAGCCGACCCAGCAGAACTGCGCTGTCCCGCGAACAACCCCCACCACGACGCGGAGGTGCAGATCCTCACGCCCCGGGACGTGCCCCTAGGGGGTCCGCGAGCTATGAAGGTGCGGCGCACACTTCCGCAGCGCAACCGATCGTTCATCGGGGCGTGGTGCTTCGTTGATCACTATGGACCCGACGACGTCACCTCGTCAGGCGGGATGGACGTCGCACCGCACCCGCATACCGGTTTGCAGACTGTCAGCTGGTTGTTCACCGGCGAGGTCGAGCACCGCGACAGCGGTGGCGTCCATGGCATGGTGCGTCCCGGCGAGATCAACCTGATGACGGGCGGGAGGGGCATCTGCCACTCCGAGGTATCGACGGCCCGAACCAGCGTCCTTCATGGCGTCCAACTCTGGGTAGCGCTGCCGGAAGAAGCACGTAACGCGCCGCGCAACTTCCAGCACTACGCCCCTGATGTCGTCGATCTCGATGGTGCGGGCGTGCGCGTGTTCCTCGGCTCTCTTGCTGAGGATACGTCACCGGTCGATACGTTCACCCCGCTACTCGGCGCTGAGCTGCTCCTAGACCCGGGCGCCGAAATCACACTTACCGTGGACAGTTCCTTTGAACATGGCATCCTCGTCGATACCGGTGCAGTGTCAGTTCAGGGCCAGCCCGTCAAACAGGCAGAACTTGGCTATATAGCGCCTGGGTGCCCTGATCTGCGGATCGCGAGCCTGGCGAATGAACAAAGCCGGATCGTCCTCCTCGGCGGGCCGCCTTTCGAAGAAGAAATCATCATGTGGTGGAACTTCGTCGGCCGCACACACGACGAGATTGTTGCCTTCCGCGAAGCGTGGGAAGCAGGGTCCGATCAGTTCGGCGAGGTCAACGGCTACGTAGGCGCCGTCTCACGGCTGCCCGCGCCACAGCTGCCCAATGCGCAGCTCAGGCCGCGAAGCAATCCGAAGGGGTAGGCGCCGCTCACGGAGGTGACGAACGACAGGGTGCGCGCACTCGAAGAAGCGTGGGCACAGTTCGATTCTGCAGTCGCCGATGTCGATCCAGATGCGTCAGTTCCGGACGCTGTCACCTCGCTGCAGGAAGAAGTCGGTGATGTCGAGCGGGCCGAGCAGGAACTGCGAGCCGGCCTCGACTGCTAGTGATGAGACGATGGTCTAGGCCAGGCTCTCTACACTGGCGCCGTCATGGCGCGGCGGCACCCTCACATCGGTGCCGCCTTCCAGGGTGAACCTGCTGGCGACCTGCACTATCGCAGGTTCGGGCGCGAACCCGCCGGCAAGGATTGCCTGCCCCTTCCGCAGAATAGGAGCCTGCCCGAGTAACGCTTCTGGCACTGTGCCGAAAAAGTCCGCGATTTCGGCCAGGTCTTTACGGCTGTTCAGCTTCATCAGGCAAAGGTTGTCGCACTGCGATAAGACCTGGGCATGGATCTTCGAGGGCCGCTGCGTGGAGAGAAGCAGCCACAGCCCGAATTTCCGGCCTTCAGCAGCGATTTGAATGATCCTCTCGCAGAGCGCTTGTTGTGCGGGTGAAACGGGGCTCTGGGGGCACAGATTGTGCGCTTCGTCTATCACCATCAGTATCGGGCGGCGTTCCTCGCGCTTCGACCAAAGTTGATCGAGCACTGCGAGAGCTGCAGCGGCCGACTCGTCTGAGGTCTTGAACCCGCCCAGGTCCAGCACCGTCGCGTCGGGCCGCTCATCGACAACATCCTCTACGCCGCGCCCGCCGTAGGCCCACACGTCCCATTGCAGTACCTGGAGGTTTTCGAGTCTCAACAACAACTTCCGGGCACCGGGGGCTGGCGCCACCCGGAGCCGTTCAATCAGCGCATCGACACCAGCTGCCCCTATCTCGCTCTCCATCCGGACGAGCACGTTGTACTCTTCGGCATCGAGAATCGGATCAAGCCGCAGCACTGCGGCGCGGGACGCAAGATCCATGTCGACGAACCGCACCGTCAGACGCTGGTAGGCCTCCCCTCGAGGACGGAAGACCCGCACATCCGCGTCACGTAGCCGATCGGCGACCTCGGCCGGAGCGTCGGCGCGCGGCTTGCCAAAAGAGACAAAATCGGCGTTGGGGTCAAAAATGAGCAGCGGAAGCGATGTCTGCATCATGAGCCGTTCCAGGATGACCCCGAGCGCGTAGGTTTTTCCTGAGCCGCTCTGCCCGCACCAGAACGTGTGCCGATTGAAGCGAGACGCGTCGAGTCTAAACGGACTTCCCGCCTCTGCTGAGACGCCTACGGACAACTCAATCATCAGCGATCCACTCTCCTCAGAACTCAAAATCAGTCAGTGCGTGACTTCAATTTATGGTGAACTCCAGCGCCTGCTCCCGCTTGAATGCAGGCGTAATGTTTCCGATCAGCCCATCTTCCGAGAGATCGAGCTTCTGCCAGGTGGTGAAATCGATTTCTTCAAGCTTCGTCCACACAATGTTCGGGCTGAAGGACGACTCGAACAGATAAACACCCTCGGTGAGGTCGGCGAGGGTGCGCCATATCGTTGCGGATATGTTGGGGCGCAGCGGGTCCGGTTCACCGAATGGCTGTGCGGCGTTGCGCATCACACTGAGTAGTGCAGCATAGGCGCGGGGACGTGTTTCAGCGGGCGGCAGCCGGTCGAGGTAGTAGCTTGCGCGCACAAACCGGTCGGCAGCTTCGGTCGTCCCCGGCAATGGTTCGGTGCCGCCGAACCCTTCGTACCGGTTCCGCAAACGCAGTTGCTCGTCAAACGTGGGAGAGTTCGTCATGACGGTGTGCGCGCGGTCGTGATAGACGTGCGCGGCACCGTCAACGTATTGGACGATCGCGGAGTCCCCATTCCGATCGTCGAGCGCAAGATGGACCGTAGCCTCGAGCTGCGAGCGTGGCTCGATTAATGACCGAATCTGAAAGTTGTGCTCCTCCATGAGTTTCAGACATTCTTCAACAGTCGCACAGGTGTCGAGAAACAATTGCGCCCACAGCGACACCGCCAGCGCTGGCCGTGACGCATCCCGCTCGCCGTAACCCGACTCTGCGAGCCACAATAAATGCGCCGCCAGCCCCGCCTCGTTTACGCCATCTGAAGCGGCCATGTCCCACACCGTTGCTACGACACTTCCGTAGCCCGCGGTCCACGTCAGGGGGTTAGCGTCCGCTCCGTGGCCGACTCGCTGCACGCCGCGCGGTGACACCCAGAGGTTGGTGTCCATTTCCTCGCGCCAGTCCATGTTCCGGCCCACGAGAACACCGTGTCCGCTCGCTGCCCATAACGCCCGTGTGCACATGCCTGGTCCTCCCAGCGGTCCTCTTCACCGATTTTTGCCGGCGCAGCAGCACCTGAGAGGCACTAAACGAAAATTAGCAACAGAAAGTTAGCGACTCGTCGCACACCGCACGACATGCCGCAGGCAGTCAGCCTCCCGCGCCGATGGCTTGCCCCCCGACGATCGCGAAGAAGTTGTCGACAAAGGAGGGGACGACCGTCTCCGGGACTCCCGGCTCAAGGAGTGTGCTCGGCAGGGTCTGAATGTCACAGCCCGCGGGCGGGGCGGACGATGGATCCGCGAGACGCTCCTGCAGCCACCTAAAGGCCCCCGGACTGCCGCTCACGGCAATGAATCCGTGGGTAGTGAATATTTCACGCGGCGGGTTTTGCGGAAAGTCTTCCCTGCGATATGTCACTGGCGCCCCGCCTCGACAATAACTTTCGACAAGTTTGTCGGTACCCACAATGGGTGCAACTTCTTCACTGACTCCATTATGGATATACGTCGGCACCGTCGGCGCCCTTCCGGTTATTCCACGCGCAGCTATTTCACGCCGAATCACCGGGTTCGCGAGTATCTCATCGATCGGCGTATTCAGATGCAACTCATAATCGAACCATAGATTGTTGAGCACGTTCTGTGCAGCGCAGTGGTTCCGCGTTCGGGCAACGATATCCCTGCCTTGGGGAGTGAGATACCTGTTCATCTCGGCCATGAATTCAGGCGCGTCTTTGCCAATACTAGCCAGCGCTATTGGGATTAGTCCCGCAAGCAGAGAGCGATTGGACGACCTGAGGGATGCTTCGAGGTCGCGCTCCGGTGCACCGAAGGCTGCACCGCGGATATTCAGCTCAGGAGCGTAATTAGGGTGTTCCTCAATTGCCCAGCTCGAGGCTATGGCTCCGCCGGAGTACCCCCAGAGCGCCGTCGGCGTTGCTGGACCAGCCAAACCGACGGGATGGAAATTCGTGACCGCCCGAATTCCGTCGAGTACCGCGTACCCCGGCTGGTGCGGCGTGAGGAAACGATCGTCGAGTGAGCCGTGATCCGGCATCGCGACCACCCACCCTTCCGCGAGACCTGCTGCCGCAAGGAGGGTCTCAGCTGCGGGCGCGGCAAGAGTCACGGGCCCGACCGGGTTAGTAATGTCTATCGGTGCGCCATGCACCAGCGAATATGATGGCCCGCAGACTCGGAGCGTCGAATCGGTCGCGGCCTGGTACGACAGGAGCGCGCGGGGCTGTGACACACCCCGGGGAACCATCACCGTCGTTACCGCCGCGTCTGGCGCGCCATCGGCATCGGATGTGCGATATAGCAGCTGCCACGCTTGTACGTTGATCGGGAGCGACTGCATCGCATTAACGGCGACTTCGCGTGACCTTATGATCTCGCCGCGCTCAAACGACGCGAGCCTTTCCGGTCGGTCATAGAACGCGTCCGGCGGCGGTGGCGGCTCTGCGAGAGCGCTTCCACCTCCACCCAATGGCCACAATGCAAGTACCACCGCAAAAGTGAGAATTTTCGCGATAAACCGTCCTCGCCACTTACGGGGTTCGTTCATCTGGCCAGCGCCAGCGAGCTCGGCTTGCATTTTCATCGACACCTTCTGCTTGAATGGTTTCTTTGACCGTTTAGTGCGAATGACCGAAAAGGATGCACTTGGTGTGTGTCACCCGGCGGCCTCGTCACGCGAATGCGCCACCACGTACTCGTGGATGAACTCAGCAACGAGGTCGATAGCTTGCCGCGCCTCAGGAACAAAGCCTGCCGCCGCCTGAAACACATGCACCTGCTTATCCCAGTACTGCAGCGTGCACGGCACGCGGTATTGCTTTAGCCGACCAGCCATAAGCCGCGCGTCTGGGCTCAGCATCTCGGTCGTGCTTGCCTGAATCAGAACTGGAGGAAGGCCGGAGAGATTCTCATCCACTGGAGAGCGCGGTGGTCGCCGATTCGATGGGATGACAGGTCCAGGACGCGCACCGGTAGCCTGGGCAGTGAGGGCACGGATGGCACTTCGCGGAAAGAGTGCGCACGCATCTGCGGTACGGGCGGACAGCTTAGGCTCGTGGTCCCAGTTGGTAAGCGGCGAGAGTGCGACAATCGCTCCTGGAGCGGGCAGGCCCGCCTCGAGCGCACAGATTGCCGCCATAAAGACCAAGTACCCACCGGCGGAATCGCCCATGAATACCACCTGGTCTGGCCTGATGCCGGACTGAAGCAAGTGTCTAAATGCGTCGACGCAGTCTGTTACCGAATCTTCTATAGCGTTCTGCGGAAGCATCCGATAGTTCACTGTCAGCACCGGCATGGCAACGTCCCGGCAAATTCGGGAGACCATCTGCCGGTGCAGATGCTGGTGTCCCACGTAAAAACCGCCACCGTGCATATACAGAACCGCGCGATTTCCGCTCACCTCGACCGGGCGCACCCATTCGGCGGTGCACTGGTTTAGCTCAACCGGCTCACGGACCTGTCCGGGCGCCACGGTCAGCAGCCGCCCAGCATGGTCGACAAGATTGTACGGCCACGGGAGTTCAGGCCATCGTGCCCACAGCGAGAGCAACGGCTTGACGGTGGCACGAAGAGCCGCGGCAACGATCTGCCCTCGCACACTCACAGCAGGGTAGCGACGAACGGGAACGGCAGTCGGGACGCCTGATCCTGGCGTGGCGCTGGCCATAGCGCTTCTCAGTCCATCCGATGGGTGGTGATTCACCGGGCCTGACCTCGCTCCCTGCCCTGTGCTCTCGCACTGTTACAGCTTTGTGATAGACGACGGACAGTAAGATACCATTCGACTGACTTGTAAGTCTCGCATTGGCCGTGAAAGGTTCTAATGAATCTGATTGCTCCCCCCGACTACATGTTCCTGGCGATGGAATCGCGAGAGCACCCGATGCACGTGGGTGGCTTGGAACTGTTCACTCCCCCGCATGGCTCCGGTCCAGACTTCGCGCGCAATCTTTACGAGAGCCTCCTCGCGGAGCCTAAGGTGGCGAATATGTTTCGCCGCCGCGTCGGCAGCGCAATGGCGACGCCGCGCGCGCTTACGTGGACTGATGACAGCGACGTTGACCTGAGTTACCACGTCCGCCTGTCAGCACTGCCACGTCCCGGACGCATCAGAGAACTGCTCGAGACCGTATCGCTGTGGCATGGCTCGCTGCTGGACCGCCACCGGCCGCTGTGGGAGATCAACATCGTCGAAGGACTCGAGGACGGACGCTTCGCGGTGTATACAAAAATCCACCATGCGCTCGCCGACGGCGTCTCAGCTCTGAAGCTGCTGCAGAACTCCCTCGTCACGGATCCCAGTGAACTCCACGTGCCGAGCTTCTTCGCTCCGCGAAACACGAGTGACCGCCCTGGGTCGAGGTCAGCTTTTTCAGCGATTCGAACCGCCGCGAAACTCTCACTCGATACCGCTGGCATCATTCCGCATGCGGGTCGAATTGGCTTTAAAGCAGCACTCGCCGAGCAGGTTCCGCTACCGCTACGTGCCCCACGCAGCATGTTCAATGTTCCGATCGGCGGTGCACGGCGATTCGCCGGACAATCGTGGCGCATCGAACGGCTCAAGACAGTCAGTACCGCGCTCGATTGCACACTCAACGACGTCGTGCTCGGCATGTGTTCCGGGGCGCTTCGCTCCTATCTGCTGGAACAAGCTGCCCTACCGGAGAAGCCGCTGATCTCGCTAGTCCCTGTTTCCCTGCGTCAGACGGGCGCGAATGGCAGCAACGCCGTGGGAGCAGTCCTCGCGAGCCTCGGGACACACAAAGCCGATCCACTGGATCGAATGCAAGAAATCACGCGGACAATCGCGATTGCCAAAGAGATGATGGGCGGCCTGAGCCAGCTGCAGGCACTCGCGCTCTCCGCCGCCTTCGTCAGCCCATTCGCGATTTCAAGCATCACGGGTGTATCACAGGCGGTGCCGCCGACCTTCAATGTCGTCATCTCCAACGTGCCGGGACCGACTCAGCCCCTCTACTGGAACGGCGCCAGGCTCGACGGGATCTACCCCGCGTCGATCGTCATGGACGGCCTCGCGCTCAATATCACCCTCACGAGCAACGCCGACAACATCGATTTCGGGCTGATCGGGTGCAGGCGATCAGTCCCCCATCTTCAGCGCCTGCTCCTCCATCTCGAGTCCGCTTTGCAAGATTTAGAAAGAGCCACCTAGACCGGCCTGCGCGCCCATAGTCCATTACGTTTTCAGCGAATCCAGCACAGCCATAAGCTGGTTCCGGAGCACCGCCCAATCACCGACATGGGCAGGACCTACACCCAGCGCGGACACGGTCACGACGCCCCGCATCGTTGCGACCGAGAGGAGAAGCCACTCCCGGAAGCCCTTCAGAGCAGAGAGGGTGGGGGCCACTCGTCCGGCCACCTCCACAACCAAATCCACAGCGTACGCGAGTACCTGCCCCATGCGCGCGGCAACATCGGCGTCGGTGCGCGCAGCAA
This sequence comes from Hoyosella subflava DQS3-9A1, assembly GCF_000214175.1. Classification (NCBI taxonomy): domain Bacteria; kingdom Bacillati; phylum Actinomycetota; class Actinomycetes; order Mycobacteriales; family Hoyosellaceae; genus Hoyosella; species Hoyosella subflava. The sequence goes on along the minus strand of NC_015564.1, from coordinate 1,137,613 downwards.
CAAACAACTCGTGAATCGCCCCGGCAATCGGCAAGTTATGAACTTCCCACAAGTAGTCCAAGTATTGCTCACACTGGTCGCGTTCGTTGCTGGTGTCGCTCGTGGCTGGGAACTCCGCCCTCCCCACCTCCGCAAGCTGATGCGCAAGATGCTGAATTGCCGCAATGATGAGTTCCGACCGAGTGGAATAGTGATACTGAAGGGCGCCCTGACTGACGCCAGCCCGCTTCGCGACTAGCCGCGTTGTGGTGAGGAGGTACCCGTCCTCAACCAGACAGTCGAGGGTCGCTTGAAGTAGCGCGGCTTGTGTCGCATCCCGCCGCTCCTGCTGACTTAACCTCCGAGCGGTCGACACAATTCCCCATCCACATCTCCAACACACCGGTCCCTGGATACCCTACCGATCCGCTCGTTATCCCTCAGCCCGCTCCGCGGCTGCCGACAACAGTTCGACATACGAATCCAGTCCCCATGTCAGAGAGAGCGCTGTGGGCGGCGACACGGAGGCGATGAACGCAGTACCGACTACCTCAGCGACCGCGCCCCTCTGCACCTGGTCCATCAACTCGGCTTCCGGCGAGGCGAGAAACGCCGCTGACTCTTCGGGAGTGTCGGAATACGTCACAAGAACGTCGCTAGTGAGGTCACCGAGTCGCTCCTTGCTCAGCGTGAAGTAGAACGTCGAATCCCCACTGGCCAGGTCATCAAGGCTGTCTGCGGTCACGAATCCGAGATCGAGGGTGAACGCAAACCTAGGGTCCGCTGGTTTGTACACATAGAACGCTTCGGGGGTGTCCCACACCATCGCTACTGATTTGCCCTGCAGTACCGGGTTCTCGGCGGCTTTGGCGACAACCCGAACGTCGATGTCTTCCAATAGCTCCGCCGCTTGCGCTGAGCGCCCAAGCGCGTCACCGACGATGCGGATAGTGTCTCGCCACTCGGTCGCCCATGGCTGATCGGGGTACGCCACGGTGGGAGCAATCTGCGACAACAGTTCGTACTCCTGCTCCGTAATGCCTGAGTACACGGCGAGAATCAGATCGGGCTCAGCGGCAGCAATCGCCTCGAACGGAACCTCGGTGACATTGGGCAACACTGTGGGCGTGTCCGCACCCTGTTCGTCGAGCGCGTCCCGGATCCAGGGCAGCACCCCCTCCTCGTCACCGCCATAATTCTGAAACGGGATGGCTGCGGGAACCACGCCTAGCGCTATCGCAGCGTCGGCACTGCCCCATCCCCACGTCACCACGCGATCCGGCGGCTCCGGAATAGCAGTGTCGCCGAACGCATGCGAAACGGTGACCGGCCCCGCTTCACCCCCCGATCCGCCGGGACCATCCGGGCTATCGGGGCTATTGCCGCACGCCGCAAGCACGAACAGGAGCCCAGCAAGCACCGAGGCCCGCACGCTGCGCTGAGCCCGAAGTCGACGACCGATCCGCATTATTCACTCCTGAGATGTTCTGACAACGGATCGAAACGATATCTCCGACGAGCGTTCTACGGTGAAGTACCTGTCTGAACTGGTCAGATAGGAGAAGGCGCGAGCCCCACTGCTGCGACGAGCCGCTGAGTATAAGGGTGCTGCGGCGCGCCGAGAACCTCACCGGCGGGACCTTGTTCGACAATCCGCCCTTGCCACATCACGGCGACCCGGTCCGAATATTGGTGCACCAGTGGCATGTCATGCGACACCATCACGTACGTCAGGCCTAAGCTCTGCCGCAGCGAGTCGAGTAGCGCCATGATCTCGGACCGTAACGCCATGTCCAGGGCCGACACTGGCTCGTCGAGCAGCAGAATTCTCGGTTCGAGCGCAAGCGCCCGGGCGATGGCGACGCGCTGCCGCTGACCGCCTGACAGCTGGCGAGATCTGCGTTCCGCGAAGTCCGCCGTCAGACCGACGATCCGCAGCAACCGCCGAACGCGGGCATCCACACCAGGAACCCGGTGAATGTGCAACGGCTCGGCGACGATTGACGCAATCGACATCAGCGGGTCGAGCGAATCACCCGGGTCCTGGAGGACGATCTGGACTTCGCGTCGCAAGTTCTGCCGCTCAGCTCGCGAGAAAGTGGACGGATCCTCTCCGAAGATGCTCAGCACCCCAGGCGGCGCTGTACCGGCGTGCAGGATCTCACGCAGCAAGGTTGACTTGCCCGCCCCTGACTCGCCGACAATCGCGAATGCTTCCCCGGCATGCACCGTAAAGGTCACATCCTCCAGCGCCGTCACCTTCCGTTCGCGTAGACGCCGTGCACGAAACGTCCGAGTCATCCCCGCCACGGACAACGCGACCGGGCCAGTCACGGCGGGACGGTCGACGGGCTCCCAGTGCGGGGTCGCCGCCACCATCGCCCGTAACTCCGCACTGCGCGGCGCCGCAATGACCTCCCGAACGGTACCGTGCTCGACGACTGATCCACCTTCGAGCAGAACCAGTTCGTCGCAGTACCGCTCGACAAGCGAAACGTCATGGGTGATGAAGAGAATTGCGGTGCCCGTTTCGCGTTGCAGAGCACCGAAAAGTTCCATGATCTGAGCTGCGATCGTAGGATCCAGTGCACTAGTGGGCTCGTCAGCAATCAACAGGTCAGGCTCGTTGATCATCGCCATCGCAATCGCTACGCGCTGCCGCATCCCACCGGAGAACTCGTGCGGATAGCTCCGCGCCCGTTGCTCGGCGTCCTCTATCCCCACTCGCGTGAGCATCGCGACCGCCCGCTTCCAGGCATCTGCACGTGAAACCCGTTGATGAATGCGCACCGCTTCGGCAACCTGCGCGCCCACAGTATGCACCGGCGTGAGTGAGGCAAGAGGATCCTGTGAGACCAACGTCAGGCGGCGACCCCTCAGCCGCGACAATTCCCGGTCGCCCAGGCCGAGTATCTCCTTGCCTCCCAGGCGCACTGAGCCCGATGCCCGCAATTCATGTCCGAGCAGTCCCATCACCGCCAGCGCAGTGAGCGATTTACCGGAACCAGACGCGCCCACTAGCGCGAGCGTACGTCCTTCGCAGAGCGTGAACGCTATGTTGTTGATTAGCGTCTGTGGACCGGTCCGCACCGTCAGATCCCTGACCTCGAGAACGCTCGTCATACCAGTGCCGCCTTGTCTGATTCGCGGTCGATCGTCCTGCGCAACCCCTCGCCGATCAGGCCGACAGCCATCACGGTGGTGATGAGGAACGCGACAGGTACCAGGAAGACCCAGGGGTAGGTGATTGCCGAGTTACTGCCAATCCCGATCAACGTGCCCAGCGACACGTCAGGCGGACGCACACCGAATCCGAAATAGCTGAGCCCCGCCTCCGCGATCACCGCGACACCCACATTGATGGTGCAGTCGATGATGAGAAGCGGCGCCATGTTCGGAATCAGGTGCGTGCGGATGACACGCGGGCCGCGCGCCCCCATGTATTCAGCAGCGCGAACAAACCCGCGCTCCCGCAAGCTCATGGCCCGGGCACGCACGATCCGGGACGCGAGCGTCCACTGAAACATCGCAATGACGACAACGAGCAATAGCCAGGACTGTCCGCGCAGAACCGGGGACATCACGGCGACGACGAGGAATGTCGGAAGGATCAACAGCATGTCCACGCACCACATCAGGCCCCGGTCGACTCTGCCGCCGTAATAGCCGGCGAGGGTCCCGACGATGGCAGCAACTGCAGTGGACAACACCGCGACCGCCAGCCCGATCAGAAGCGACTTCTGCAAGCCCCGCATGGTCTGTGCGAGAAGATCCTCACCGAGGCGGGAGGTGCCCAGCCAATGCTCCCAAGAAGGTGGCTGCAGTACTGCGGCGTGGTTCTGCGTAATGTGATCGTGTGGGTAGAGCCACGGCCCAAGGAAAGCGATTCCAGCGATCGTCAACAGGATTGCGGAACCAGCCAGCGTCAGCGGGTGCTTCACGTCGCACCGTCCGTCCTGATGCGTGGATCAAGCATCACGAGGACGATGTCCGAGAGCCAGCCTGCGATAACGATAACTACGCCGATGAACAGCGTGACCATGGCGACAATCCGTGCGTCATGATCGTGGATGCCGGTGAGCAACCAGTCCCCCATGCCGTGCCAGCCGAATATGCGTTCGGTGAACACGCCCCCGACGATATGCAGGCCGAAGCTGAACGCGAACAGCGACACCATAGGTATGAGGGCCACGCGCAGCGCGTGAATGCGCACGGCCTGGCGCCAGCGGAGACCTTTGGCGCGGGCTGTCCGCACGAACTCACTGTTCAGAATCTCGAGCATCGCGGCGCGCTGGTAGCGGCTGAAATAGGCGATTTGCGGCAGCGCGATCGCAAGGGTTGGCAGGACCATGTGCCGCATCCGGTCGAGCACCGCCTCCCATCCGGTGTAGTTCGCGCCGACAGTGCTTTCCCCCGAGAAGTAGAGGATCTGCGTTCCCGCGGCCTCATTGATGGGAAGCCAGAGCAGCTTGAGCAGGGTGCCGAGGACGAACACCGGTATCGCGAGAAGTGCGAGCGTCCAGAACATCGTGAGGTGGTCGCTGGCGTGACGTGAGTTCAGTGCGCTGCGGACCCCCACGACAACTCCCAGGAGGATCGCGACGATGCTGCCCGCGAAGAACAGTCGCATGCTTGTACCCGCCCGGGACCACAGCTCATCTCCGATCGGACGGCCACCGACTGTCGTTCCGAAGTCACCCGATGGGAAGCCAGCGATCCACTCGAGGAAGCGCAGCGGAATCGGTGAGTCGAGGGCGAGCCTCGCTGCCTGAGCTTCCAGAACGCCAGGCGCTGGCGGCGGCTGGCGCATCTGGAGCTCAGCCATCGGGTCGAACGTCATTGACGCCAAAGCGAACGCAAAGAACGTGGCCGCCAGACACAGCAGGACACGACCCGCAAGCCGTCCCGCGAGGTACTGGCTGGCCACGGCGGTGCGGGTCACTTCACCCAGCCAGCCTTCGCGAACCCGTAGTGAGCAAGCCCCCGGGCACCGTAGTTGGCGAGGCCTTCACGCACCGCGTATGCGCCTGATTCCGCGTAAAGCGGGATGTGGTGCGCGTACTCCCAAGCGAGCCGATCAATTTCGTTCGCGATCTCGTTGCGCCGGTCCGTATCAAGCTCTGCGAGTCCTTCGTCGTAGAGTTCCTCGACCCCGGGGACGACAACGCGGCCGAAGTTCGAACCGAAGTCGTCTCCCTCAGGAGTCTGGAAGACCGGCCGGTCGTGAGCGAACGGGGATGCGGACTTGGTCCACTCGAACACAGCGAGGTCAAACGCGCCAGGTAACAGGTATCCGTCATAGAACTGATCCGATGGGACCGACACCACATCGACGTGGACGCCAACCTCGTTCAGCTGGTTACGGATCACTCCCGCAACAGTGTCGAACACCGGTGCCGACTGGGCGATGAGCCGCAAGCTCAGACGTTCGTCATCCTTGGCGCGGAAATCCCCGTCGAGCGACCATCCGAGTTCTTCAAGTGCGCTCGCGGCAGCTTCGGGGTCGTACGGAAGGACATCTGAGTTGTCCTCATAGCCTGGATCAGTGGGCGGGAGAATATGATTGCCGACCGCTTGAGCACCGGGCGAGATCGTACCGAGCACGACGTCAGTGACTCCCTGAGGGTCAATTGCCTGGGCGATCGCCTGCCGCAACTCGAGGTCATGGAGTATCGCGTCGTCGGAACCGTTCAGCGTGAGCTGCCCGGCGCGCCGCTCTGGGGCGGTGCGGACCTCAACGCCGCTCATGTTCTGCGCTCGGGTGTACAGGTCGACGTTTCCGCCGATCGGATACAGGTCGATGCCCCCATTGGCGAGTTCATCCGCGCGTGCTGCGGAGTCAAGTGCGCGAAGGATGATGCGATCGAGCGGCGGAGTCTCGGCCCACCACTCCGGGTTACGTTCGAGGACGATTGCCTTCGCTGTGTCGTCGATGCTGTCCACCTGGAACGGTCCTGAGGTGATCGTCGGGCCGTTCATCCAGCCTTCGTTGAACTCCTCCGCGTTCCCCGTGACTTCCAGCGGGAGGAGGAGGTTGAAGAGGCCCTCCCACTCAGCGAACGTGTTCTCGAACGTGAGGATCGCTTCCTTGTCTGTCTCACCGCGTTCGACTGCGGCGACATCGCTGTAGCCGACCGTGCTGTATCCCTCGAACGCCTCGTCGCTGCCACTGAGTGCACTCACCTGCGAGGCGAGATCTTCCCAGGTGAGCGGGCGACCGTTGCTCCAGACAGCGTCATCATTGATCTTGTACGTAATGGTTTGCGGGCTGTCGGCCGTCAACTCGGCGGAGTCGAAGAATGCGGTGTTCAGCTCGTGCCCGCCGTCCGCGCCATCGAGGTGGACGCTGGGCAGGATGGCTTCCGCTAGCTGCCATGTCACGAGGCGCGCGCCATTGATCTGGATCGGGTTGTAGTTGGTGGGCAGCGCGTCGACCGGGATGCGCAGGTCCCCGCCGTCCTGCAGGGTGGACGGGTCTTGCGGGTTAATGCTCTGCGAAGCTGCGGCGCCGGTAACGCCGGGTGAATCGGTTTGCGATGAGCTGCACCCGGTCAGAGCAAGCGCAGCGGCCACGACGACCGCTCCACCTCCTCGCAACCAAGACGCAGCCGATGAACGTGTCGTCACGAAAGGTTCCTTCCCCCAAGATCGATCACGCCGATTCCGTAGCAAAACACGCGTCAGGCGCACTTTTCTCTACCGAATCGGTGGTGCTTACCGGACGGGAGTATATAGTAACGACAATCGTTTTCACTAACCGATATCGGACGGACGGCGAGAGACGAAAAAGCTCCAGTAGACCTTGTCTACTGGAGCCTTCTCTGCGTTGGCGTTCAGTCCTCGTCGCTCACGCCGGGAAAGTCCCCGGCTCCCAGCGCCTCAGGCCAGGGCTCAGCCTTCCCGAGCACGTTACGTGCCAGAAACGCAGACACGGTCTGGTACCAGATCTTCGCGTGCGGCGGACTAAGAATCCAGTGGTTCTCAGAGGGGAAATACAGGAACTGGTGGTCAGAAACACCGTGATCATCAGCAGGCAGCGCGGACTCTGCATTCAGTTCGTACCAGAGGCGCAGCGCCTCACCAATCGGCACCCGGTAATCCTTGTCCCCGTGGATCACAAGCATTGGTGTTCTGATATCGGCCACGTAGAGGTGCGGCGAGTTCTCGACCGCCATCTCGGGCGTCATTTCGCGGGCCCAGAACCACGCGGCGTCAGTCGTCGGTCCAAACTGGTCGAGCGCCCATAGGCTCGCGTGCGTCACAATCGCCTTGAACCGGTCGGTGTGGCCAGCGATCCAGTTCGCCATGTAACCGCCAAACGAACCGCCCATCGCCGCAGTCCGCGCAGCATCAATTTCGGGGCGCTGCTCAGCAGCATCCGTGAGGGCCATGATGTCGGTGTACGGTTCCTGGCCCCACCGACCCCACCCGCGCTGAATGAACTCCTGCCCGAAGCCCGTCGACAGCGCCGGGTCGGGAAGGAGGACGGCATACCCACGCGCGACCATCAGCCAAGGATTCCAGCGCCACTGCCACGAGTTCCATGAGTTCAGCGGCCCCCCATGAATCCACACGAGCAGCGGCGCGGGGTTCGTTTCCGACGCATCGGACGGCTGGGCGAGCCAGGCGCGTAGCGGTGTCCCATCCTCAGCTGTCGTCATCACTTCGGTCAACGCACCGGGCACCGGCGGCGCCTCCGCCACCGGGCCGAGCAGTTCCGACACCTCACCGGTGGACAACTCGACGCGGACCGGGTGCGGCGGACGAGAAATGGCGGCACGAAGCGCGTACACAGCATTACCCTCGGGGGCAACGACCACGTCTGAGTACGCCCAGTCATCGTCGGTGAGTTGCTGAACCTTCCCCTGAGTCGCCACGGGCACCAGGAAGATCGGGCAGCGACTGTAATGATCAGCTGTGACAACCAGTGAGTTGCCGTTTGGCAGCCAGCGGATCGACGTCGGCCAGCGCTCCCAGCCTTGCGCGACCCGCGTGTTCTTACCGGTCGTGAGGTCATGAATGTGCAGGGTGACTTGCGGGGGTGTTTCCGGGTCTCCGTGGGCTTCGCGCACGTACGCGACGAGATTGCAGTCAGGTGAAATCGCAGGCGCACCGAAATCTGCGTCCGTCTCATCGACCAAGATTGATCGCTCACCTGACACCGCGTCGATACGCACGAGCTGGGTTCGCTGGCGGGCCAGCGGACCGGCGATCTGCCATGTTGACACGAGGAACGAACCGTCAGCGCTGAGATCGGCACGCGCCTCCCGAAGTCCCGGCCCAGCTGCTATCCGAGTGAACTCCCCGGATGCGGGACCCGATCGGAGTTCCGGAACCTCGGGGCCGAGATCGTGGTCCCAATAACGGACCGGGTAGGAGGTGTGGACTATGGCATTGACTTTCGACTCTTTGCGTAGTTTTCGCAGCTTCGCGTCGTCGTCGTCCGTGGCGGTATGAGGATAGGTGGACGCGGTGAAGACCACCCGGTCCGCGTCCGTAGCCGCAAGAGCCGAAGACACCCCGCCAGGCGGGTTCGCGATCTCGTACGCCTCACCGCCGCGTGCGGGGAGGCACCAAAGCGAGGCTGGCGCGTCATCATCCTTACCGCGCGCGGAGACAAATAGCAGGTCCCCGTCTGTTGTGAAGATCGGTGCAGCATCTCCCTTCGGGCCGGCAGTGATCTGACGCGCACGGCGCTTGCCTCCGGGGTCAACTTCCCAAAGAGCACCAATGAACTTCGTCGCCTCGTCGTCTATTTGCTCCACGCGTGTCACGAGCCGCGCCCCGTCCGGAGAGATCACGAGTCCCGACACTCGCGGGATTCGCAGGTACTCGTCGAGGCTGTGGAACGCGGACGCAGCGGTATCAGTCACACTGTCGTTGTTACCATGGCTCACTGTCTTCTTCTCCTTCGAGCCGTGCAGTCCCGCTAGTTCACCGGGAGTGTTGACGTTGATCAGCTGCCGCGCGCGGGCCGACACATCCACCGAAACCGTGGTCAACGTGTCAAGAAATCCGTACAAACTGCGCCGTCCCCCGACTGCGTAGGAACGAGCCTTTTGAAGCACAGACACTCTGTAGACCCCGGCAAGTGGCTGTGGCCGGTCGCCATCGTGCGCCAGAACAGCATCAGGTCCGTCTGCCTGGCAGCGCTGAGCGAGCAGCGTCACCAGTTTCGTTTCAATCAGTGGCATGTCCGTCGCACAGACGAAAGCCCAGACATGTCCACCCTTTTCCGCCGCCTCAAGCCCAGTGATCAACCCCTGGAGAGGCCCGTGGTGTGCGACAGGATCGCGGACGACAATCGCGTTTACTTCAGGCACCGTCTGACGCGGCGCAGCCACCACAAAGACATCGGCACACACTGGGCGCACGGCCTCGACAACGGCGGCAAGGAAGGTCGAGCGCTCCCACGGGAGTGACGCCTTATCCCGCCCCATTCGTAGCGATGCTCCACCGGCCAGGACTATCGCGGCGGGGCGGACTTGCTGAGTCACGACCGGCCAGTGAGGTATCCGACGGCCGCGACGTAGCCATAGACACCGAGACCACAGATAACGCCCTCAGATATCCCAGACACGTAGGAGCGGTGGCGGAACTCCTCACGCTTGTGGATGTTGCTGATGTGAACCTCGATGACCGGCGCTTCAACCGTGACGAGCGCATCCCGCAGCGCCACCGACGTGTGGGTGAGCCCACCCGGGTTGATCACCAGACCGGCGCAGGTTTGCCTGACCTCGTGAATCCAGTCGATGAGCACACCCTCATGGTTGCTTTGACGCGCATCGATCGTGAATCCGCGCGGGGCTGCGGCCTCCTGACAGAGCCGCTCCACGTCAGGGAGGGAGTCACTGCCGTATATATCGGGCTGTCGCTGGCCAAGGAGGTTCAGGTTAGGCCCGTTCAAGACGACGATGGTGCCGTTGCTACCGGCACCATCCATCTGACTGCTCTCCATCGTTACGCGGACTTGTCCCGGCGCTCGGGTGACTCCGCTCGGCGCGGAATAATTGTTGGGTTGACGTTTTCCCGCACTGTCGCACCTGTGACGACGACCTTCGCCACGTCGTCCCGGCTGGGAATGTCGTACATGACCGGGAGGAGCACTTCCTCCATGATTGCGCGGAGGCCACGCGCTCCGGTACCCCGCAAAATCGCTTGGTCAGCCACTGCCTCAAGCGCATCCTGGGTAAATTCGAGTTCGACGTTGTCCATCTCGAATAGCCGAGTGTACTGCTTAACCAGAGCGTTCTTCGGCTCAGAGAGAATCTCCACGAGCGAATGTTTGTCGAGATTCGTCACCGATGCAACAACCGGCAACCGGCCGATGAACTCCGGAATCAAACCGAACTTGATCAGGTCCTCTGGCATAACTTCGGCGAAGTGGTCTGTGGTGTCGACGTCCGCCTTAGAACGCACATCCGCGCCAAAACCGATCCCCCGCTTGCCCACGCGGTCGGACACGATCCTTTCGAGGCCTGCGAACGCTCCAGCCACAATGAAGAGCACGTTGCTCGTGTCGATCTGAATGAACTCCTGGTGCGGGTGCTTACGGCCACCCTGCGGAGGAACGCTCGCCTGGGTGCCCTCGAGGATTTTCAGCAGGGCCTGCTGGACACCTTCACCCGAGACATCACGAGTGATCGACGGGTTTTCGCTCTTGCGGGCGATCTTGTCGACCTCATCGATGTAAATGATGCCGGTTTCCGCGCGCTTGACGTCGTAGTCCGCAGCCTGGATGAGCTTGAGGAGGATGTTCTCCACATCCTCGCCGACGTATCCGGCTTCGGTTAGTGCAGTGGCGTCGGCAATCGCGAATGGAACATTCAGCATCTTTGCCAGGGTCTGCGCGAGGTATGTCTTGCCGCAACCGGTTGGGCCGAGCATCAGGATGTTCGACTTCTGCAACTCAACCCCGTCGTTGCGGGCGTCGCGCGCCTTCTCACCGGCCTGCACGCGCTTGTAGTGGTTGTACACGGCGACAGCGAGAGTGCGCTTGGCCATGCCCTGACCGATCACGTACTGGTCGAGGAACTCGTGGATTTCAACGGGCTTAGGCAGCTCATCGAGCTTGACGTCGCTCGCTTCAGCGAGCTCCTCTTCGATGATTTCGTTGCACAAGTCGATGCACTCATCGCAGATGTACACACCGGGGCCAGCGATGAGCTTCTTGACCTGTTTCTGACTCTTTCCGCAGAACGAGCACTTCAGCAGATCGCCCCCGTCGCCGATGCGCGCCATAACCGTGCTCCCTACTTCCCTATCCTCGCCCGTGCAACCCCCGAAAGCGGGCCGCATTCATACGCAGCGGTGTTGTCCGGCTTCTCCTGACCGTACTCGCCACAGCCGTGGCTGGTCTAGGTTATGCACCATCCGCCTGACGTGTTCTCGCAGTGTGATCGCCCGCGCCTTCCGGGTTCACCCTGGGACTCCAAGCCTCGCCGCTACATAGCCCGCAGGGCGGTAACTCGCAGCAGTCCGGCGTGTCGTCCCAGGATAGCGTGCAGCGCACACACCGGCATCAGATAAATACCCGCGGATACGGCACGGCGCCGTATCGGCGAACTGCTGTCACTGAGTGGTCAGTGACAGCTTTCGGTATTCAAGAACGTTGTCGATGATCCCGTAGTCCTTCGCCTCTTCAGCGGTGAGGATCAGATCACGATCACTGTCCTTGCGGATTTGCTCCGCAGTCTTCCCGCTGTGCCGCGACAGCGTCGTCTCCATCAGCCGACGCATGCGCTCGATTTCCCTAGCCTGGATCTCGAGGTCCGAGACCTGGCCCTGCATACCGCCGGTGGACGGCTGGTGGATGAGAACGCGAGCATTTGGCAGTGCCAGCCGCTTACCTGGCGAGCCAGCCGCGAGCAGCACCGCAGCTGCCGAAGCTGCCTGGCCGAGGCAGACCGTCGTGATGTCAGCGCGCACGTACTGCATCGTGTCGTAGATCGCCATCAGGGAGGTGAACGAGCCGCCTGGCGAGTTGATATACATCGTGATGTCGCGGTCCGGATCCTGCGACTCGAGCACCAGCAGCTGCGCCATCACGTCGTTCGCGGACGCATCGTCAACCTGCACACCAAGGAAGATAATTCGCTCCTCGAAGAGCTTGTTATACGGGTTCGATTCCTTGACGCCGTAGCTGGAGTGCTCGATGAAAGAGGGCAGAATGTAGCGCGAATGGGGCAGCATGTTGGGGTTAATCGTCATGACTTTCTCCACAGGTCTCGGGTAAGGGTGAGTACTTTCTGGGTGCCTGCGCCGCCCGTTAGCGGCCCACCCCGCCGGACTGCGCCGCACGACTGATTACGTGGTCGACAAAGCCATACTCCTTGGCCGCCGTTGCCGTGAACCAGCGGTCACGATCGGAGTCCTCAATAATCTGCTCGACAGACTGGCCAGTGTGCTCGGCGATAAGCTCAGCCATTTCTCGCTTCGTATACGCGAACTGCTCCGCCTGGATCGCGATGTCAGCCGCTGTGCCACCGATACCGGCAGAGGGCTGGTGCATCATGATGCGGGCGTGCGGCAATGCGAATCGCTTCCCAGGCGTACCGGCGGAGAGCAAGAACTGTCCCATCGACGCCGCGAGGCCCATCGCGTAGGTCGCGATGTCACACTCCGCGTACTGCATGGTGTCGAAGATCGCCATGCCCGAAGTGACTGAGCCACCGGGCGAGTTGATGTACAGCGAAATATCACGTGTGGGGTCTTCCGCAGAGAGCAGGAGAATCTGCGCACACAGCTTATTGGCGATCTCGTCATCAACCTGTGATCCCAGGAAGATGATGCGTTCCTGCAACAGCCGCTCGAACACCGAGTCTGAGAGGTTCATTCCGTATGAAGTGGTACGCATCTCTGGGTTCTGCGCGGGAATCTGCACGGTCACGGGGCCTGCCTTCCGGGTACGAAGAACGTTGAGCCGGGAACATTTCAGTTTGCCGCGCCGGACCGGCGCGCCATCCGAGATGGCCCAGCCAAAACTTACTGACGTCGACACTAACGAACGTGGGCGGCACCAGTATCCCGGTACCGCCCAAGTTCGCTGTAAGCGTCATGAATTGGATTACTTGCTGGCTTCCTCAGACTCTTGTTCTGAAGGCTCAGCAGTGTCCTCGCCTGCTACTTCCTCGGTCTGATCCGCGTCCGACTCAGCAGATCCGAAGATTTCTGTTGTGTCGATGTCGTTGCCGTCTGAGTCCTTGACCGCGACCTTCCGGATCACCTCAACTAGAGCCTTGGTACGGCGCGCATCAGCGAAGATCGATGCCAGCCCATTCGGCTGCTTCTGCAGTTCCTGAATGAACTGCTGCGGTTCCATGCCGTAGCGCTGCGCCTCGAAGAAGATTCGCTCGAACAACTCCTGCTGCCCGACAGATACCTCATCGGTGTCAGCGATAGTGTCAAGGAGCAGCTGGGTACGAATGACCTTCTCCGCGGCCTCGCGGGAATCCTTGTCGAATTCCTCGCGAGTCTTGCCTTGCGCCTCGAGGAGGCGGTTTAGCGTGTCCTCATCGTGGTCCAGTGCATGGACCGCGTTGTGCAGCTGCTCATCCACCTGAGACTGGACGACATTCTCGGGTACCGGAATGTCAACGGCGTCGAGCAGGGCCTCGACGACCTTGTCACGGATCGTGTTGCCGAGCTGCGATTTCTTCGACTGCTCAGCCTTGCTGCGGAGGTCTTCGCGGAGTTCCTCAACGGTATCGAACTCGCTCGCCATCGAGGCGAAATCATCGTCGACCTCAGGAAGCTCACGAACCTTCACCGAGCCGATAGTGACCGCGACGACAGCATCTTCGCCAGCATGGTCTCCGGCGAGCAGCTTCGTAGTGAACTCGGTCTGCTCCCCGGCCTTGAGCCCGAGCACAGCTTCGTCGAGACCTTCGATGAGCTGGCCGGAGCCGACCTCATGAGACAGTCCAGACGCCGTCGCGTCGTCAACAGCCTCACCGTTGACCGTCGCGGCGAGGTCGAGCGTCACAAAGTCGCCATTCTCGATGCCGCGCTCAACGGGGTTCAGCGTGCCGAAGCGCTTACGCAGCTCTTCGAGTTCTTCTTCGACATCAGCTTCGGAGACCTCAGAGGTTTCCACTGAAACCTCGAGCGACTCGTAGTCAGGCAGAGTGACCTCGGGACGCACGTCCACTTCAGCGGTAAACGCGAAGTGATCGCCATCCTCGATCCGTGTCACCTCGATCTCAGGCTGGCCGATTGCCTTGACGTCTGCTGAGCTCACAGCCTCGGAATAACGCCCAGGGAGTGATTCGTTGATGACCTGCTCAAGAACGGCGCCGCGACCCACGCGTGCGTCGATGATGCGGGCGGGTACCTTGCCGGGCCGGAAGCCTGGAACACGAACCTGCTGCGCGAGCGCCTTATAGGCGCGGTCAAAATCCGCCTTCAGCTCCTCGAACGGCACCTCGACACTGATACGTACTCGCGTCGGGCTCAGCTGCTCGACGGTGCTCTTCACGGACATACTCCTGCCTGATTCTTCGTCTGCCAAAATATGGTTGCCAAATTATCGTTGTGGTGAATGCCACCAACGGTGATGACATGGCGCTGTCGTGACATGGAGCCGCTGGGCGCATTTCTGCACCCAGCGCCACCACCGTCGGGGTGACAGGATTTGAACCTGCGACCCTCCGCTCCCAAAGCGGATGCGCTACCAAGCTGCGCTACACCCCGTAAACCGCTCCAGCTGTCACCGAGACGACTTTACGACTCCCGGCGACGGCTCCAGCAGACTACCGCCCGACAGACTACCCCGCGGTTCGCCGCACGGAACACCGAGCCCGTAGTTTGCTGCCCGCGAGGATGGTTTTCGTCACCGCCGCGACGATCCTACGTGGAGAGCTTGGCGTTTCAAAGTAGGTTCGGTACAGTCACTCATCGCACACGTCGAACGTGTCGATGCGGGCGTAGTTCAATGGTAGAACCTCAGCCTTCCAAGCTGATGGTGCGGGTTCGATTCCCGTCGCCCGCTCTCACATTCTGAGAGCGTTGAGAAATATCGTTCGCGAATGTTTCAAGTTTCGCGCGGCCTCACCAAACAGCGCGATGCTGCTCGGTGACGCCCCGCCCACTGATGGGGACGAGACCAGACCGGGTTCGTATGTGCCCTTCGAATCTGCCGAACGGCTGCGAGAAAACGCTTGCCATGACACCCGCGCGGAGATTCTCTTTCCGTTCTCCATCCGGATAGAAGTCGATATTCACGTACCCATCAACGGTCGCTACGTTCCACCGATCCAGGGTGTTTTCCGGCTCGTAAGTGAATACTGCCTGCCCCAGCGGAATGACGGCACCGTCGATCCACAGCGCGTTTTCCAGGCCATTCATGAAGTGCGCGACGAGATTAATCCCGACTTGCTGGCCATCAGCGGTCATGCCGTCGAGACTGGCCCAGTTCCAGCGGGTATCCCGCGGTGGGTACCCGAGGGAGAAATCGAGGGCAGCATGCCCCTCTTGTGTCACCATGCGACCCTCAGTCCGAACGGATAGACGGCATTTCAGTGAGCACAGCTTGTACGTGTGGTGAAACGGCCGGCCGGGCGCTGAACTTATCGCCGTAAGTCCGCGACCGTGATCATCGATGTCGATGCCGATGCCAAGACCAGATCCAGAGTACTTCGCCGCCCATCCGGCCCCCGAACGCGTAATCTCCCAGTTCCGTGGACCCCGCGCCACCCGCCAGGTGACGTCTAGCGACGGCTGAAATCCAGCGGGAAACCCGGCCGGAACTACCGCCTTCTGCTCGGTAAACACCTCACGCTGACGATCATGAACGTAGACAAACGCCGTCGCCAGAAAACCAGCATCCACAACTGCTAGCCCCACGGTGAAACGGGGTGTGAATGCGGCTGTGTAGATCCATGCCTTGCGCTGCCGCCGACGCCGCGCGAAAGGCCCGCGCCCGTCCCATTTGGCCGTCGAAACGTCCGCAATTGGACCGAGGTAGCGACCGTCAGGCGCCCGGCCCGCGGGACCAAGGTCAAACGCGCGTGGAGCCGGAAGAAGTCCAGGCGCAAAATCGTCGCCCGTCATGAGCGGTCGCGCACCACCAGGTCCCCGTATTCCGGATTCTTCGCGATAAAGTGCCGCACGAAAGAGCAAGTAGGGAGGACCCGCAATCCATTGCTGCGGGTGTCATCGAGGGCAGCCTTTATCACCACACAGCCGAAACCCTGCCCTTGCTCAGCGGGGCTGACTACAGTGTGGTTGAAATTGCGGACATGGTCGACTATCTGGTAGTCCGCGAAACCCACACCGCGCCCATCGACAAGTACCCGGAACCGCTGCCCAGTAGTGTCGTGTTCAACCGTTGGTGTCATACCAATCCCAACGTTCATTTGCGTTCGATTTGTTCCCGGACTCTAACCCGCTCAGAACATTCGCGGAGAGGATCGCTGGACTATTTGATCGTGGCGTGGCACACCAAGAGGCCGGGTCGCCGCCGCGAGAAGTTCTGCCACTACCGGGGCGCACTCAGGAGATTGCTCCCCGTCGAGAAATCGGTTGATCTCGCGTGCCACGGCTGGAGAATTGGGAAGGGTGGGATGTGAGTTCCACACCGGGCAAGCGTTCACCTCGGCGCCGATCGTCCATCCCGATGGAAGCAGCACGAGGTCCGTCGCCGCCACGATGCTGAGCCCACGCACATGGTCGGGCAGGGGCGCTTGCATTATCTGCGCCGGGCCCTCCGGGTCCCCGAGAACACGCTGGAGCGCCGGTGTGTCGATCGCGAGAACCATCCCGAACTCGGTCGCAATGGGCGCTGCGATTCGCAATAGGTCCGCAGCGATCCTCCCTTCCCCGACCGTGTGGGCATCGACGTAGCCGTGGCCGCTTTCGGGGAAAGCGCTGAGCACTATAACCCTGTCGATCGGGAGGTCAGGCTTGGTCGAGGCAGCGAGCCACGCGACCCACGCCGAGTGCGAGTGTCCCACTACGGTGATCGGCCTTGGCAGTCCCTCGACCTGTGCCGCTAGATGCTCCGCCAGCAGATCCATCGGCTGGTGTGTGTCCTCCCCCGTGAACGGCGCTCCCGTCCTGATTGGGCACTGGCCTTCCGGGCCTTCAACCCCGTCACCGGGGCCAGCGTACGAGTAGTAGTACATCTGTTCGCAGGTAAAGCCGAAACTTTCAGGCGGGAGCCGATACACCGCGCCGTCACCAGATGACGAATTGATGCCTGACATCACCATCAGGCTCCCTTCGCGCGAAGGCGGCACCGGCTCCCGCACAAACAACCGGTCTGTGCCCCACGCTGCGAGGAAAAGCGCTACCCCGGTGAGCGCCACTGGCACTGGCCAGAGAAGCGACCGTACGGCATCGATATGGGGCAGAAGGACCACAACCAGTGCGGTGGCCAGGACGGCTGCGGGGATGGCCGCCAAGGTCAGAGACGGCCACTGCTCCGCCGCCGCACCGATCATGGCGATCACCGCGAGGTAGATCATCAGCGCAACGATGCGTTTGTAGCTCGAAAGACCCTCGGCAACGCTGGTCCGCAGGCGTACAGCGCCAGACCAGGGCGCGGCTGCCAACACAATGAACGTGACGATTGTGATCCACACCGAGACCCAGAACGCCCGCACATACAGAATCGCGAATCCCATGTAGCTGAGTTGCGCCGCGACCAGAGCTGGGCCCGCCGCAGCGCTGTAGAAAAGCGCAGCGAACCGCAGACGTCGCCAGGTGATTCCCCCCAGGAGATACGCGAGTACAACGATGCGGACACACACCAGAACCGCGAGCAGACCGGCGAATGCCGGCCACGTCGGCGCGAGTACCAGGAGCAGGCGCAGGTCAGCGAAGATGTCCAGCGGAGGCAGCCCTACGAGATAGACGAGCCCAGACCAGACAGGCAGCACACCTAGTGTCGCAAGCACCATCACTGCTGCCGCGACGACAGCCAGTGGCCAGGTACGGCGAGCGGCGGCGCGCCAATCAATCGTGCTGTGCCTCACCACACCGACTTTGCCTCAACATGCGCCCGCCCGCGATCGGTACGGTGGAGGAAAGTACACACGGGTGAAAGTGGTGCGATGGAACTTCTTCTCATAGCCCTAGTCATCCTCGTCATCGTGTTCGTGATGCGCGCAAACTCGGCTAAGTCCGGACAGATCCGGGGCGGGGCCGGTGCCAGCGCATCACTCGAAGACGCGCAGGCGGAGGCTCGCCGATGGATCGACCGGCTTGGCGGTCAGGTTTTGAACCTCTCCGGCAACGACGAGCCGTCGAAGCAAGCCCTCGCTGACGCCGCTGAGCGCTACAACGCCGCAGGCGCACAGATCGAGGGCGCGACGACACCACGCCAGGCGCAACTCGCTCAGGAGACGGCAATGGAGGGTCTCTATTACGTTCGCGCGGCGCGTGAGGCGATGAATATGGATCCCGGGCCGCCTCTCCCCGACCTTGACGGTCAGGAGCGCGCAGGCCACGTGAGCGAGGATCGCAGCGTGCAGGTCGAGGGCCGCAATATCAGCGCGTCACCCGCTCCGTCGTCCCAGACCCCCAACTACTACCCCGGCGGAAACGTGGCAGGACGTCCCGTTCCGGCAGGCTGGTACTCCGAACCGTGGTGGAAACCCGCACTGGTCGCGGGCGCATGGGGCCTTGGTTCTGTGTTTCTGTTCAGCGCTCTCTTCACAGGCATGTCGGGGGTCAACTATGACGCAGCCAGCTTCGAGAGCGGTACGGGCGACGATGGTGCGGGCGAAGGCAGTTACGGCGACGACTACGGCGACAGCGGTGGCGGAGAATTTGATGGTGGGGACGTCGGCGGCGACGGGGGCGGCGGGTTCGATTTTGGTGGCCTCGACTTCTGAGCCGCGCATGCGGAGAGCATGCGTCACACTTGACATCGCGGGCACCAGAAAATCTTGCGTGCCTGCAGATCCGCCTGCTCGATGAGCGAGCCGCACACCCGGCATTTCTCACCGGCACGACGGTAGACATAGGTTCGAGGACGGCCCGGCTCATACGCCGGTGCGCCATTGTCGTGTTCTGGACGTATGGTGATCATCTTGCCTTCGGCAACTCCGACCGGCATGAGATCAGTGAGGTCGCGCCACACATCGTTCCACTCGCCGCGCGAGAGGGAAGAACCTGGCCGATCCGGTGCTATCCCCTGCCGGAACAGCACTTCCGCTCGGTACACGTTGCCCACGCCGGCGATGACGGACTGATTCAGCAACAGGCCGCCGACCGCCGCGCGTGACCGATGCACTCGGCGCCACACCTGCTCAGGATCAGCATCGTCCCGCAGCGGGTCTGGACCGAGTCGGGCAAGCAACTGATCAACAGCTTCCTCACCGATGACTTCGCACCGCGTCGGCCCTCGAAGGTCGGCACCCCATGTCGCACCTGCGATCCGCATGCGAACCTCGCCTACCGGCGCCGCCATCGGCGTGTACTGGCAGGTGAATTTGCCGTAGAGGCCCAGGTGGACGTGCACGACCGCGCCACCCTCGTAGTGGTGCAGAAGGTGCTTACCCCATGCTTCGGCGCGCTCGAAACGTTTGCCGTCCACCTGTTGCGCGCCCGCGGCGAAACGGCCCTGCGGACTGCTCACTCGAACGATCTCACCCGAGAAGTGCTGATGGTGGTCACGGGCGAGCCGATGGAGCGTATGTCCCTCAGGCAATGGACGTACCGCTCACGCTCCGGGCACCGCGGGGGCTTCGCCTGACTTCTCGTATTCAGCGAGGATATCGATGCGGCGCTGGTGACGTTCTTCATCGGACCACGGGGTGGTCAGGAATGCTTCAACGATCGCGAATGCTTCCTCCTTGCTATGCATGCGACCGCCGAGGCCCATGAGCTGAGCGTTGTTGTGCTGCCGCGCGAGCTGCGCTGTCTCTACGCTCCAGGCGAGCGCGCAGCGGGCGCCTGGAACCTTGTTCGCGGCGATCTGCTCACCATTTCCGGAGCCACCGAGCACGATTCCCAAGCTGCCGGGATCTTTGACGACCTTGCGTGCTGCGTCGATGCAGAAGGCTGGGTAGTCATCGAGAGCGTCGTACTCGAAAGCTCCACAGTCGATAGGCTCGTAGCCGAGCGCCTCGAGGTGGTCTTTAATCTGGTTCTTCAGTTCGAAGCCGGCGTGATCGGCACCAAGGTAAACGCGCATGGCGCCATTCTGTCAGGTTCCGCCGTGGTGTCACGCACCGAGTCAGTCGCGGCGCTCAGCTGAAGTCTGGCGATTCGTCACGCGAGCGCTTCAGTTCGTAAAAGTGCGGGTAGCTCGCCAGTGCGACAGCCCCGTCCCACACCTTCCCGGCATCGTCACCGCGGGGAATCCTCGAGAGCACCGGCCCGAAGAACGCGGTCCCGTTGACGTGAATGGTGGGGGTGCCCACGTCCTCACCGACCTTGCTCATGCCTTCGTCATGGCTTGCTCGCAACGCACTGTCGAAGCCATCAGTTTCGGCGGCCTCAGCGAGCGACAAGTCGAGACCGAGTTCACCGAGGGAGTCCTTGATGACCGCGACCCGGTCATTCATGCCCTCATTGTGAATGCGCGTGCCCATCGCTGTGTACAGAGGACCCAGCACGTCCTCACCGTGTTGCTGCGCCGCCGCGATGAGGACGCGAACCGGGCCGAGTGTTTCCGCAATCCTGCTGCGGTAATCGTCGGGAATGTCTTTTTTCTCGTTCAGAAGGTAGAGGCTCATGACGCGGAAGCTGACATCGATCTCGCGCACCTTCTGCACCTCGATGATCCAGCGCGAGGTCATCCAGCACCAGGGGCACGCTGGATCGAACCAGAAATCAACGCGGTCACGTATCGTCTCAGGCATAGCCACTCCTCGCGCGCTTGGTTTGCGATCTCTGGTGGCAGTAACAAGATCCTTCAGCGGCTGTGTTCCTTATCCGGCAGTTGATGTGTTTAATGCCACATCACCTGACGCGCTTGCGGAACTCCCGCTTGATTTCATCCTCGAAGAGTTTCGCGAACGCCCGGTTACCAGTGTTGTTGGGGTGCATTGTCAGCGACGTCGACGTCGTCACGTTGCCTTCGTACCATTTGACGCCTTGCGGCTGGCACGCGTCGTGCCCGACGCTGGCCTTCGCCAGATCCACATAGGTAACGCCAGCGTATCTCGCTGCGGCCCTTATGATCTCGTTCATCGTGTCCTGGTACTCGGCGATGAACTGCGCGTCCTCGTCACTGGTCGGAACCACGGGGAAGCAGCCATGGTCCCCGACGGTGCCTCCGTGGCTGGCAAGGAAGATCTTTGCTTTGGGCGCACGTTCCTGCAGCGTTCCGAGCAGTCGATCCAGTCGTGGACGTAGGGGCCGCAGCGATTCCATTGCGGCGAGCCGGGTTTCGGGATCGTTGCGGCATTCCCGGTCTGCGCCTTCCTCTTTTGTGAAGCATGCGCGGGCAATGTCGTACCAGCGCACATCGTTTCCGCCGATACTGATCGTGATCAAAGTGGTTTCGTCCGTCACCGCGTCAACTTGCAGCGGCCGAGCGTCTCCGCTGCGCGACTCTTGGGGGTTATCGAGAATGTGCTCAACACGCGCACCGCTGCATGCCGCGAAATTGAAGAACTCCGGCTGCAGCCACTCCTCGATAAGGCGGGGATAGGAGGCAGCAGT
This sequence comes from Hoyosella subflava DQS3-9A1, assembly GCF_000214175.1. Classification (NCBI taxonomy): domain Bacteria; kingdom Bacillati; phylum Actinomycetota; class Actinomycetes; order Mycobacteriales; family Hoyosellaceae; genus Hoyosella; species Hoyosella subflava. The sequence goes on along the minus strand of NC_015564.1, from coordinate 1,116,019 downwards.
GCGGCCGCACCCATCGTTCAGGAACCGCAGCGTTGATGGGCCGGCCGCTCGAGAATCGCCGAGCGCGACGTAGTGTTCACTACTTCGCGGTGAACTCGCCGCAGGTATCGCCGCGAGCGCCACCAGCAGAACTACGGTGAGTAAAAGCCATTGGCGCAGTCCCCGCCGACGTGTCGTGGTCCTCCCCTGTCCGCTCATACGAGCATCCAACGTACACGCTCAGGCGGGGCCTCGCGCGGTGCAAGATTCTGGTTTCAGCTGTGTTCCGGCGAACGCCTTGGGGAGCGCCACATGCACCAAAGCGGCGGCCCCTCTGACAGGGACAAAACCTCAGTGATCTCGAAACCGTGGCGGAGGTACAGATCCCGATTGCGCGCACTCGTCGCCTCGAGGTAGGCGGGCATTCCGTCTCGGTCACACGCCTCGAGCACCGGTCGCATGAGAGCGGAGCCAATTCCCTGTGACTGCCACTCAGGCCGCGTTCCGAGCAGCCACAGGTATTGGTGCTCTTTGTCCTTCGGATGGTGCTCGTCCATTAACGCCAGCAGTGTGAAGACCCGCTCCGCGTACTCGCGAGATGTTCTGCCGATCTGGTCGGCGAGCCGCTCCTCGTCCAGTTCCGTGCCCGGCGGTATCCAAACAGCTGCGCCAACAGCGTCTGTGACAGTGTCGATTCCGCCGAGTGAGAGCGTCGCTTCGATCACCGAGCGGAAATTGTGCGGCAGGATTTCCGCCCGCCGAGCATCGTCTGGATAGCACCACGACATCACCGGATCGGTGTAGAAAGATGCTGCCAGGGTTCCCGCTAGATGTGGCACATCCGCATCAGTCGCCTTCCGCACTGACTTCGTGATCTGGACGGTCATGATGGCCCCCGTTGTCGTGTCGGGTGTCGTGCGCTTATGTATCCATTTGTACTCCCTGCCGACTAACCGGACGGCCGAACGGACGTCACGTCCCAAGGACGACGAGACCCTCACCGGCGAGAACTTGTGACCCCGTAGAGCCGAGCACCTGATCGACCACACCTGCCTGGGGAGCACTGATGATTGTTTCCATTTTCATCGCCTCGAGAGCCAGCAGAGGCTGGCCGGCTTGTACGACATCCCCCGGTTCGACCATCACCTTCCAGATATTCGCGACGAACGGCGCTTCGACAAGCGCGCCACCGTCGGGTACGACGACGTCATCGACGGGCATCGCCGCATCCGCCGGGACGGAATCCTGACGGTCAAATTCTCCGGCCGCTTCCCACGCTGCGCGTTCTGCATCGAAAGCGGTGGACTGCCGGTCGCGGAACTCCGCGATAGACGCCGCATTCCCGGCCAGGAATCGCTGATGCTCAGCGAGGGAGAACTCACCGCCTGTGATGTCTGCATGGCCACGCCCCGCCGCTATGTCAGCCCGCATTTCGGTGAGTTCGTCGGGACTGACCGGATACCACTGGATACGGTCGAAGAAGTTCAATAGCCAGGGCTGTCCAGCCGACTTGTACCGGTTCCACACCTGGGTAGTGCGGCCAACGAACTGGTACCCGCCGGGGCCCTCCATCCCATAGATGCACAGGTACGCGCCACCGATGCCGACAGCGTTCTCCGGCGTCCAGGTGCGCGCCGGGTTGTATTTGGTTGTGACGAGGCGGTGCCGCGGATCCAGGGGTGTGGCGACGGGCGCACCGAGGTACACATCGCCTAGTCCCAGCACCAGGTACTCAGCGTCGAACACGCTCCGGAAAACGTCGTCGACGGACTCGAGGCCGTTGATGCGGCGAATGAATTCGATGTTCCAGGGGCACCAGGGCGCGTCAGAACGAACGCCCGACATGTAGCGCTCGATCGCTTCCCTAGTGGCGGGGTCGTCCCACGACAACGGAAGCCGGACCGTGCGACTGGGCACTACTAGTTCAGATGCCGCAGGGATGTCTTCTTCAAGTTCGCCGAGTAACCCGAGGAGTTTCGGAACTGGAAGGACGTCGGGGTCGACATGTACCTGAAGCGACCGGATACCTGGCGTCAGGTCGAGCACTCCGTTCACTCTGTCAGCTTCGAGCTTCATATGCAGCGCGTGCACGCGAGCGCGCAGAGCGAGATCAAGAGTGATGTCACCGTATTCGATGAGCACATTGTCATCGCCAGAACGCCGGTACGTCCGCGACGGCACACCTGCAGTCGCCTCGTAGCGCGCGAGCACACCATTGTCACCGTCCCCACTCGCGACTGGCGTGTTCCACCGGCTGCTGTCCAGGGATCGCAACGAGGGTGACTTCGCTGAGCGCACCGGCACAAACCGGACCGTGTCACCTGGTTTGAGCTGCCCAAGTTTCCACCGTTGCGCAGCGACGACAGTAACGGGACAGACAAACCCGCCAAGGCTCGGCCCATCGGGCCCGAGCAGGATCGGGGTGTCGCCGGTGAAGTCGAGCGCGCCCACAGAGTAGGCGTTGTCATGGATGTTGGACGGGTGCAGGCCAGCTTCGCCTCCATCGTTTCGCGCCCATTCAGGTTTGGGCCCGATCAGACGTACGCCCGTGCGTGCCGAGTTGAAGTGCACCTCATAGTCAGTGCGGTAGAGAGTGTCGATGTCGTCGCGGGTGAAGAATTCTGGGGCGCCGTGCGGGCCTTCGGTCACGGCGATGGCCCAGTGGCGAGTGAACTCCGGCAGTTCACTGATAACGGTCGTGCGCACCGTGCCGCCGCACGCGCGCAGGACGTCACCGTTGCGTAACGCGCGGCCGCCATGTCCACCGAACTGTCCGAGTGTGAACGTCGAGGCGCTGCCCAAGTACTTAGGCACATCGAGGCCGCCCGCAAAGAGGACGTAGGTCCGGAGCCCTGCCCCGTCCACCGAGCCGACGTCAAGCACCGCCCCCGCTGGCACGGTGACTGGTTTCCACATGGCCGCAGCGCTGCCGTCAACCGTGACTGCGACTGCTGCTCCTGTCACACACACGGTCGTCTCGTGCGTGAACCGCAGTGCTGGCCCCGCGACCGTGCATTCAAGCCCCGGCGCGCCCTCATCATTACCGAGCGTGCGGTTACCGATCCGGAAGGACAAATCGTCCATTGGACCACTCGGCGGCACACCAACCTGCCACATTCCGATTCGTCCCGGCCAATCCTGCACGGTAGTAAGCATGCCGGGACGCTCCACGGTGATGCGCGGGTCGACGTCTTTGATGCCAGCAATCGTGGCAGTACTGTGCTCTGCGCGCAGAACGGCATCGTCTGTAGTGATTGCCCGCAAAAGACCCAGATTCGTTTCGATGCCGTCGAATCGGGTGGCTTTCAGCGCGTCGAGCATTGATGTGAAGGCCCCGTCGCGCGAATCGGCGCGGACGATGACCTTAGCGAGCATCGGATCGTAGGCTGTCGAAACCTCTGTACCGGTCTCAGCCCAGCCGTCAACGCGCACACCCTGCGGGAGGGTGACCTGGGTGAGCACGCCGGCGGACGGCAGAAAGTCACGATTAGGGTCTTCCGCGTATATTCGTGACTCGATGGCATGGCCCTGCACGGGCACTGCGGCGGGGAGATTGTGCTTCTGCCCAAGTGCGAGTTCGAGCATCATGCGAACAAGGTCGACACCAGTAACCAGTTCGGTGACGGGGTGTTCCACTTGCAGCCGCGAGTTCACTTCGAGGAAGGAGGCTTCCTCGCGCACCGCGTCGTACACGAATTCGACCGTTCCGGCGCTCCGGTAGTTCACCGAAGCTGCCAATGCGCGTGACGTGTTGTGAAGCATGTGACGAAGCTCGCAAGTCAGCCCGGGGGCTGGCGCTTCCTCGACCACTTTCTGGTTGCGGCGCTGGAGTGAGCAGTCCCGGTCGCCCAGGATGACGATCCCGCCTGCACCATCACCGAACACCTGGACTTCGATGTGCCTCGCGTTTTCGACGTAGCGCTCGAGGAAGATGCCCGCGGTCGAGAAACTATTCTCCGCGAGCCGCGCGACAACGTCGTAGGCCTCCCGCAACTCGGCGTCGGAGCGGCATACCTGCATCCCGATGCCGCCACCCCCGCCGGTTGCTTTCAGCATCACGGGATACCCGATGTGAGCAGCCGAGGCGACGGCATCGGCAAGACTGTCCAGTAGACCTGTTCCAGCGATCATTGGCACACCGGCTGCCTTCGCGGCGTCGCGTGCTGTGTGCTTTGAGCCGAAAACCCGCAACTGGTCTGGCGTGGGACCCACAAAGGCCAGCCCCTCTGCCTCGACACGTTCCGCAAACGCCGCGTCTTCGGAAAGAAAGCCGTAGCCAGGGTGGATAGCTCCGGCTCCCGTTTGTCGCGCCGCATCGAGGATCGCATCAGCGTTCAGGTACGACTCTCGCGGGATGGTTGCACCAATGTGGACTGCCGCATCAGCCATTCGGACGTGGGCGGCGCCGCGGTCGGCATCGGAAAAGACAGCGACGGTGCGCAGCCCCATCTCTCGGGCTGTCCGGATGATGCGGCAGGCGATCTCGCCGCGGTTGGCGATCAGCAGCGTGTCGAAGGCAGGCATAGATGGTGGTCCTTCCAGTGGTTCGCTCAAGCGGGCCGGGTTACGAGCATGCGAACAGGCGTGGGACGGAAACCGTTGCAGGGGTTGTTTATTTGTGGGCAGTTCGACACAAGGACGAGGGTGTCTTGCTCAGCCCGCAGCGACACTTTCTTGCCCGGCCCGGAGATGCCGTCGACGATCCCGAGAGTGCCGTCCGGGTCTACAGGGACGTTCATGAACCAATTGATGTTCGAGACGAGATCACGTTTGCCCAGGCCCCACCGAGCACCCTCGATCAGGAAGTTCTCGACGCACGCGTGCTGATGCTTCGTGTGGTGGCCATAGCGCAGCGTGTTCGACTCTTGCGAGCACGCGCCGCCGAGGGTGTCGTGGCGGCCGCAATTGTCGAACGTCACCCTCATCAGCGGTGAGCCAGTGTTGCTGCGCAGCACACTTCCTTCACTGAGGTACGCGTTCCCCTGGGCCGCAATGGTTTCTGGCGCAGAATAACGTTCGGCAGTGTCGGCGGCCTTGTAGAGGATGCAGTCGACGGCCTGGTTGCCTTCGAGGTCGATGATTGTAAGAGTGTCCCCAGCTTCGACGACGGCTGACCATGGCGCGCGGGCGGCCACGCGCTCGTCAAGGATCACGGAGGAACTGATAGCGGCAGTCATGTGTAGTGCTCCTTACTTGAGGCCCCGCGCGGTGAGATAGTCGTTGGTGTTGGCAACCGCCCGGAGGTACTCGGGGTCACTGTTCGGGACGTGATCGAGGTCTTGCAGGCCGTCCCACGCCACAATCTGCAGGTTTGTGGTGGTGAATTCTGGAGCTGGATCAAGCCGGTGCGCCGTGTTGGCCAGCAGCACGATCGCAGGGATATGAATCAGTAGGTCGACGCTGGCGCCAGGGCCCGAGTTACCGACGCTTTCGAGCGTGCCGTCGGCAGCGACACGGATGCCGTGAAAAAGCGAGATCGACGGTGGCAGGTCGCGCGGTGAGAGCCCGTGCTTCGCGGCGGCAACCGTGAACAGTTCGAAGCCTGCCGCGGCGGGCCCGTGGAGTGAGCCGTCACCGTACTTCTCGGTGTTTGAACGCTTTGTCGTGGTGCCACAGAGCAAGTCGTGACTGCCTGAGGTGTCCGCGAGAACAGTCGCCAGCACGCGGCCCTGATCAGACAGGAGCGGGTGGCCCTCGCTGAGGTAGGCCTGCCACGGCACTTTGACTGTGTCGGCGGCGTTAAGACGCTCCCACGGCTGGTCCGCGTTGAACAGGAGCAGGTGTGCACAGGCGCTGCCTTCTACATCTGTGAGTCGCAGACGTGTACCGCGCGCGACGACCTTCGACGTGTAGCGGCCGCCCGCTACCGTCTCAGCCCACGTGAGGTCGCCTGCTTCCGCTGGCGGGCACGGAAAGGTGCTTGCCGGCACGAATGGCATGGAGTCCGTCATTGTTCCGGCCTGCGAGCGGGCGTGTGCCCGCGCGGCCTGAGTTGTGGCCGTGCTTGCCAGCTCAGCTACTGACATTGGTTCCTCCCGGTCGACACCGTCAAATATCTATCGATTGATAGATTTCCCGATTTTCCCGCCCGGGAGGTGACACATGGGTAACCAAGACTCCCGCTCAGATTAAGGATTCGTGACGCGGGTTACGGCCAGGTTTCACACCTGCAGCTGCCGTTGAGCTGCGCTTTTGTTTCCAGAATCAGGTGCCCGCTTTACGGAAGGTTAACGGCAGCGAAACCACCTCAATGACCGCCCACCGTAGGTTCCTGTCAAGTGATAGGTAGCTAAGGCTGCTTGCATGAGGGCACCTCCGCCCGCCCCACGACCCGACACCCTTCACCGTGGAGGCTTCCATGATCCTTTTCGGCGTCACGCTCAGCGTGCTCGCGCTGCTCGCGGCAGGCCTATACGCCGCTCGGCGCGTGCAAGGCCAGAGCGCCAACTATCTCCTCGCGGGCCGGACGCTCTCGATCCCGCTTGTTGCGATCGTGCTGGCCTCACAGGCAATTGACTCGAACGGCACACTCGGCAATACAGACCTCACGGCTGACTTCGGTTTCTGGGCAGGCGCTTCACTGCCTATCGGCCTCGCAGCCTGCCTCGTCATTGCGGGACTCTTCTTCGCCAAGCGGATGCGCGCATTGCACGTCGTGACGCTTCCCGAGTATTTCGAGAAGCGTTTCGGCCGCGCCATGGAACTTCCTGCCTCGGCACTCACCGTCTCAGCATTCGGCATCCTGCTGGCGGGAAACCTTGTGGCCATCGGCTTTCTGCTCGACCGGTTCGCCGGCATTCCCTACACGACCTCGATTCTGCTGGCAGTTCCATTCGTGCTCGCCTACACCATCGCGGGCGGCATGTTCTCGAGCACCTACGTCGGTGTCGGGATGATCATTCTGAACATCTTCGGCGTCCTCGCCCTCATGACGTGGATGACGCTCACGCACGGCTTCTCCGCACCGGAAGGGATGGGACCCCTCGCCCTTGGACAGTTGACCAGCGCTGACGAAGGTGCCGTACTGAACTGGGCGACTATCATCGCGCTCGCCCTGGGCAACCTCGTGGCCATCGACTTGATGCAGCGCATCTTCTCGGCGCGCTGCCCCCGAACAGCGCAGCGGGCGTGCTTCGGAGGTGCCGCGCTGATCTTGGCCCTGTGCATTCCGTTCTCGCTGGTCGCGCTTGCCGCGGTGTCGATTGTGGGACCTGACTCGAGCGGCCCGGTCCTGTTCTCCCTCCTAGGCGACTACGCGCCGACTTGGCTGGCGATACTCGTTCTTTCCGGCCTTGTCGCCGCATCACTCACGACGGCGAGTGGGGTACTTCTCAGTACAGCGACAGTGATTGTGCAGAACATTCTTCGGCTGCCTGAGACAGTCCGGGGCATCAGTCCGATGACTGCCACGCGCATCGCGATGCTGCCTATGGCGGCCCTCGGCGCATTCTTCGCTTTGCGTATCCCGCAAACAGGCATTCTGCTGACGCTGACATTTGACCTGCTCCTCGCTGGTCTCGTGGTCCCATTCATCCTCGGGCTGTACTGGAGCCGAGGCGGCACGTCCGCCGCACTCGCCGCGCTGATAAGCGGCGTGACAGTCCGTGTCTTCTTCTTCGCCACCACGCCAACGGTCTATGGAGTCGACAACACGCTTCTCTTTATTCCGAATGGCCTTGTGCCAGAATCGATGGACGGGTGGTCGACCTTCCTCGCCGCGATCGTCTCGCTTACTGCCTACGTCGCGGTTGCGCTTACTTCACGGTCGGTCACTTCGATTCCAGTTGCGCAGCAGCCACAGGCCCCGGAGGCGACGCTCGCGTCTGCACGCGTCTAGCGCCAGCCCTAGGCCCGGCCTGCTCCTTGCCGCGTACTTCACCAGGTAAGACCTGACAGTATGGTGTGGTGACAACGCAAGGAGCAGGCCGTCCCCGTTCAGCCCAGCGCCGCCGCCCTGGTGAGACCGCGCGCGAGGAGATTCTTGACGCCGCAGCGGAGCTTTTCACCACCCACGGCTACGCGTCGACGTCAACACGGAAGATCGCTGAAGCTGTCGGCGTTCGGCAGGCAACGATCTACCACTATTTCGGAACCAAGGACGACATTCTCGAAGCGCTACTCAGCGGGACCGTTTCTCACACGCTCGATGCGGCCTTTGCTCTGCATGCGACCACCGGCGATCCTGCTGCGCGCCTGCACTCTCTCGCTTGGTATGACGGTATTCAGTTATGGAACAGCCACTGGAACATCGGAGCGCTGTACCTGCTGCCAGAGTTGCGTGCCGAGCGCTTCGCTCCCTTCGTTGCAAGCCGCGACGAACTCCGCCAGGTTTACCGTGACCGCACTGCGGACGTCATCGCCCTCACCGACAGTGACGCGACAGCCTCGCCCCACGCCTATCAGGAGGAAGACATTCCCTTGCGGCTCGTCGAGACGCTCGTCAACATGCGCTGGGATGGGCGCGGCGAGGTTGACGAACCCTTCCGGACAGCCAACTCGATTCTGCGCGCTATTGGGTGGCGCGGAAACTGGGAAATCCTTCAGAAAGAGTCACATCGTGCGCTCTGCACCATTCTCGATCCGGCGGAGATTATTGCCAAGCGCTGATTAGCGACAACTCGGGCCGACCGCTACACGCGGCCGGCCCGAGTTACCCAACCCCACCACACAACGATTCAAGGCTCGGCCTCACCGCTGCCATCCCACAGCAGTCAGCGCAGCCCGCCTCCAGTGCGACCACCACCGGCTACATACGAGTTGTAGACACCCCTCGTTCGCGGCGGTCACAACGCCGTGCGCTTTCAGCAGTTACTCGCGCTTCAGCGGCGAATCGTTACTCAGTTTCCCAGTTTTCCGCCCGTTTGGTGAGCAGTTTCACACTTTCGGGCCCTCGTGCCCGCGTTGCGTGACAAATTTCCGGACAATACACCGATCCGGATGGCGAGGTGAACTGGCGCATTTATCGCGCGCGTGCGGCCGTCGCGACTATTGTGGACGCGTCCACTGTGGTGAGGTCACGGCGGCGCAGTTCCGTCAGAAACGCTGAGCGAATCTGTTCGACAGTTTCGGCCCTGAACCCGAGGAGCGCACCACGCATTCCGCTTCCACGCACGAAGTCCCACGCAAATTTTTCGGTTAGTGGCACGTAATTCGGAAACACGACCGCTTGCGGCTCGACAAGCCCGAGTTCCCTCAGCCACTCGCTGATCGACGCAGGCTCGTCTATCCGGACGATGTTGTCCTCCCACGGAGAACGGCGCGGCGGGCCGTCCGTGTCCATGAACCTTTTTAGTGTCTCACCAAAGATCCGCACATAGTCTTCGAGGGCACCCCGCCGCCACACAGTCACACCGATTCGACCACCCGGACGCACAAACTCGACGAGTCGTGCACAAGCGGCATCCATTTCAGGCAGGAAGAAGACGCCGTACGAGCATGCGAGCGCATCGTATGCCCCATTCGGGCCCCGCCAGTCCGTGATGTCCGCTTCCTCGAACGTGACGTTGCGCAATCCGCGGCCAGAAGCGCTTTGCTGAGCCACCGCGAGGAGATCTCCGGCGATATCTATGGCGTGGACGCCGCCGACTGGACCGACCGCCATCGCGGCGGCGAGCGCGGAGGCACCGGTTCCAGAACACACATCGAGGACCCGTTCGCCGGGGGCAATCCGCAGTTCGCAGACCAGTGCCTGCGCTGCCGGGCCCCACACGAGAGGGGTCACTCGCTCGAAGTCCGCACTAGCGGCATTGAACGTTTGAGCTAATTCTGGACCAGTCACCCCGCCCATATTAGCGACAATTGTTGTCATTTGTGGTCCGCACTTCCCTGCGCACGGTCAGAGCGCCACGCCCGCACGGACGCGTGCCGAGAAGCACATATCAGAGCATGATGGGATGAACACTCACCAGTCCCCAACAAGAAGGCATCTCACGTGGCTGCACCAAACCTGACTCGCGAACAGGCGCGCACCCGCGCCGGACTCATCGAAGTCGACAACTACGCCATTAACATCGAACTAACGGATGGCTCAGGCGCGCCAGGGGAAACCACATTCCGGACAAAAACCACGGTGCGGTTTTCGGCAACACCCAAGGCTTCGACCTTCATCGACCTGATAGTTGCGAAGATCCACAGTGCGACACTGAATGGGTCTGCTCTCGACACATCGGCGTACGAGGAATCAAGCGGCCTGCCGCTCAATGATCTCGCTGACTCGAACCTCCTCGAGATTGATGCCGACTTTGAGTACTCACATACAGGCGAGGGCCTGCACCGCTTTGTCGATCCCGCTGACAATGAGGTTTATCTCTACTCACAGTTCGAAACAGCAGATGCGAAGCGCATGTTCGCCTGCTTCGATCAGCCCGATCTCAAAGCGACATTTGAATTTACCGTTACGGCACCAGAACACTGGGAAGTCATTTCGAACGGGGCGGAGGCCACCCGGGACGGGCTCACCCGCAGGTTCGTAACCACCCCCAGGATGAGCACCTACCTCGCAGCCCTCATCGCTGGACCGTACGCAAAGTGGTCCGACGCGTACAACGACGAGCACGGTGAGATCCCCCTCGGCATCTATTGCCGGAGCTCCCTAGCGGAACACATGGACGCCGACCGACTGTTTACCGAAACCAAACAGGGCTTCGGTTTCTATCACGCCAACTTCGGAGTCCCCTACGCGTTCGGAAAGTACGACCAGCTATTCGTCCCCGAATTCAATGCCGGTGCGATGGAGAACGCAGGTGCCGTGACGTTCCTCGAGGACTACGTCTTCCGGAGTCGCGTCACGCGCTACCTTTACGAACGACGCGCGGAAACCGTGCTCCACGAGCTGGCGCACATGTGGTTCGGCGACCTCGTCACCATGGAATGGTGGGACGACCTGTGGCTGAATGAATCATTCGCGACCTTCGCTTCGGTGCTTTGCCAAGCAGAGGCAACCGAGTACACGAACGCCTGGACAAGCTTCGCCAACGTCGAGAAATCGTGGGCCTACCGCCAGGACCAACTGCCCTCCACCCACCCCGTCGCTGCGGATATCCCCGACATTGAAGCGGTCGAGGTCAACTTCGACGGCATCACGTACGCGAAGGGTGCGAGTGTCCTCAAGCAGCTCGTTGCCTATGTCGGGCTCGAGAGCTTCCTCGAAGGCCTGCGCTCGTACTTCCGTGAGCACGCCTACGGCAATGCGACGTTCTCCGACTTGCTGCGCGCGCTCGAGGCAGCTTCGGGGCGTGACCTCTCGGACTGGGGTGCACAGTGGCTCAAGACGACGGGGCTCAACACTCTGCGTCCCGAATTCTCAGTCGACGAGAACGGCACCTTCACCGCATTCGCGGTGCGACAGTCCGGTGCTGAGCCTGGAGCTGGTGAGACCCGGACACACCGCCTGGCAGTCGGCGTGTACGACGACGACGGTTCAGGAAAGCTGACCCGCGTCAACCGTGTCGAGCTCGATATCGATGGTGAATCAACCGATGTCCCTGAGCTGACAGGCGTGCCACGCGGAAAGTTCATCCTTGTCAATGATGACGACCTCACATACTGCTCAGTTCGGCTCGACGAAGACTCATTGTCAACACTGATATCGAGGATCGGCGACATAGCGGATCCGCTCCCCCGAACGCTCGCGTGGTCTGCCGCATGGGAAATGACACGAAACGCGGAAATGCGCGCGCGCGATTTCATCGCGCTTGTGCAGCGCGGCCTCGAAACAGAGTCGGAGATCGGAGTCGTGCAGCGGCTTTTGCTGCAGGCTGCCACAGCGATCTCGTCCTACGCGGAACCGGGCTGGGCAACGGAGTCAGGCTGGCCGGAGTTCGCAGATCGGCTCCTCGACCTCGCCCGCACCTCAGAGGCAGGCTCAGATCATCAGCTTGCCTACGTCAACGCCCTGACCACTGTGAAGTTGTCACCCCAGCACACGCAGGTTCTGTCGGCCGTGCTCGAAGGCGCACCCGACTCTCAAGGTCTGCGCGGGCTTGTTGTTGATACGGATCTCCGGTGGCGTCTTATCCAGGCGCTCGCCGCGGCTGGTGTCATCGATGGTGATGGTCCGGAGTCTCCCATGATCGACGAGGAGGTCAACCGTGACGCGACGGCGGCTGGAGCCAGGCAGGGTGCCCAGGCAGCAGCGATGCGCCCACAGGAAGCGGTGAAGGCATTCGTCTGGTCGCGCGTGGTCAGCGATCCCACGCTGTCGCACACGATCACCCGCGCGATGATCGCCGGCTTTTCACAGCCCGGTCAGGCGGATCTGCTCAGCCCATTCGTTGACCGATACTTCGAGGTCATTCCGGAGATCTGGAAGACGCGTACCAGCGAGGTTGCCCAGACAATCGTGATCGGCCTCTACCCCTCATGGGCAATTAACAAGGAGGCGTTGCGCAAGGCGGACGACTTCCTGGCGGGTAACCACCCGCCGTCGCTGCGCCGACTGGTCCTTGAGGGACGGGCAGGCATTGAACGGTCACTGCGGGCCCGCGAGTTCGACGCGAAGTAACCTCCCGACACACTTGAGGTGGCCACCCTCAGACGAGAGTGGCCACCTCAAGTGAAGCGTGCGAGAGGTCAGTGACCGACGGGACGGGCCGCCGCCGACATCACCTTCACGGCGGCAACGAGGCCGTCGATCAGTTTGCCTTCGCGGAACGCGGGAACAGCGGCGGTGACACCGAGCTGGCAAATACGGTCGCCAACCTTGCCGACCACTGCAGCACCGGACACTACTTCGATCTTTCGTTCACCTGGTGACACCGCAATCAGCGCACTGTGGTCAGGATCATCAAGGCTGTCCAGCAGATCGAACGCCCGGTCATTTGCGTTATCGCCAAGCTCCCCGAGGTAAATGGTGAACTTGACTCCGGTGGTGCGAGTACCGAAGGTCAATGCGTCATCAAGCCGGATGAGGTCGTCCTTATCGAACGGGAGTTTCTCGACTGGCTCGTCGAGGAACCGGACTGCCGAAATGCGTCCGCTCGAGGTCTGCGCCGCTCCCAGCGGAAGATTCTCGACTACTGGTGCTGCAGGAACCAGAATCTCACCACGTTGCACTTGCAGATCCTCCAATCGGGTGCGCTCCGGATTCGGGGCGATGGCCGTGTCCACCGTGTCCTCCATGGCCTCCGTGGCCATGTTCATCGACGGCACTCCACCACACCGGTCCGTAAGGCCAGGGATCACCGAGCTGGTACGGCTCGGGACGAAGCGGCTTCTTCATCATCGGTATCACGCCCAGCAGGAAATAAATCGCTGCGGGAATGACAACGAATACAAGGATGGTCTCCATAGGGCTCACCCTTAAAACGGTAGTCGAAGCGCCTCATGGATTTGTCGCCGGGTCGGCAAAAAGTCGCAATCAGGCGCTCTCGAGCGCCGGAACGTAATCCCCCCATACAGGGTCGAAGGTGTCGATCTTCGATACCAGGTACCAGTGCCGTCCGGCGGGAGGCCGCGGAATGGTGCGCAGTGACCAGCCCAGTTCGCTCAGCAGCCGATCGGCTTTTTTGTGATTGCAGCGCGCACAACACGCGACGCAGTTCTCCCAGACATGCTCGCCACCGCGACTGCGCGGGACTACATGGTCAATCGTGTCCGCTTTTGCGCCGCAATAGCCGCACCTGAATCGATCGCGCTGCATCAGGGCCGCGCGCGTGAGGGGAACACGAGCTATGTAAGGGACGTGTACATAGACGGTGAGCCTGATGACAGAGGGCACATACAATTGGCGTCCCGCTGAATGGACGACTGTGCCCGCCGGATCTGAGTGGAGCATTTCCGCCCGATTTCGCAGCATGAGAACCAGCGCGCGACGGACCGGAACGGTGGTGAGGGGTTCATAGCTGGCGTTGAGCAACAGTACGCGCCGTGCCGCCCAGCCCCGCATCGGTGCACGGCGCTGCGCCTCAGGCACTGCCTCTGCGGGTGGGGGTGACTCGTGTGCGATCGCTAAATGGTCACCGTGATTAGCCCGTGGCACCCACTCGTTCGGGGTGACGCCGGGCACGAGTTGTCGATGGTGGACCTTGTTGGAACTCCTCTTCGCCATCTCAGGCCTCCCGTGCTGTGAATCGTTCGCCAGAGACCGCCAGACGGCGACCGCGACACTGCCCCAAGTGAACACTGTCGGACCGCGATTGCGCAGCAATTTTCCGGAGGAAGACCTGGGAAGAGTGTGTGAATTCTTGGTGACGGTTCCACGAGCGTCCCATGGGCACGGTCTTCCTGACACTCTACGATCAACTGTCGGCCATCGCCCCCACCGTCTTCATGGCCTCACAGTCCGATCCCTGGCAAGAGAACGTGGACTTGGTGGCCACCGCGCTCGATAGGCGCGACGAAGCCCGTCGCCTTCTCGCTGATTATGACGACCGCTGCGCCGAGATCAGAGAGGAGTTCGGCACGGAGGGGCAGACCGCACAACTCATCAGGCCTCGCGAGGACATTCTCACGCTCTACGGACCGGTGTCCTTTGCTGGCAGTACCCTCGAATGCGCTGGCTTCACAACACCGGACCGAGATTGGGCTGGGCCAAATTTCAGTCGATATCTCACCCGAGCTTGTCGCACAGGCGGAAGCCGACCTTGTCGTCGTGACATCCCCCACTCCCGACGACTCTGGCACCCTTCCCGCTGTGGTCACGAACAGCGTCGCCCAGTTCCCCAGACTGCATCTCGTTGACCAGGCGTACTGGATCGCAGGAGTGGGCCCACTCGGCGGGATGAGAGTCCTCGACGACATCGAAAAGATCCTTCACGAAGGCTAGTAGCGGGGCCGTGACATCGTCGTCCTGGTACGTACCATGGTCGGCGTGCTGACAAATGTGACCGAAGCTTTCGAATGGACCGAGACGAGCCGGGAGTGGCTCATCGCGAAGCCGATCGAGGCCGCTTCCTACATCGTTGTCGCTCTGATTTTGCGATGGGTGGCACACCGCCTCATCGACCGCGCGACCAGGCGCAGCGGCCGCAGAATCCTGCCCGCCGCTGTGCGCAGAAACGGCGATGTGCGGGTTCTCGATCAGGCACGGCGGGATGAGCGCAACGCCCAGCGGCGCAAAACCATCGCGTCAGTATTCAAGTCGACCGTTACTCTCATGCTCTTCACATGGGTTGCGTTGACGATTCTCACGATCGTCGGTATCAACGTGGCGCCGTTCATCGCCTCCGCCGGTGTTATCGGTATCGCACTCGGCTGGGGTGCACAAAGTTTGGTTCGCGACTTTCTTTCCGGGATTTTCATGCTGCTCGAGGACCAGTACGGCGTGGGCGACATCGTCGACTTCGGTGAGGCTGTCGGGACTGTCGAGCACGTGGGACTGCGTGTGACCACGCTGCGGGCGCTCAACGGAACCGTCTGGTACGTGCGGAACGGCGAGGTGCTGCGAGTCGGCAACCATAGCCAGGGTTACGCCGTGGCAGTCGTCGATATCGCCCTCGCACGGCCCGTGAATGTCGGGAAGGCCACTCGCATCGCGGAACAAACAGCGCTCAGCGCCGCGAAGGACGATGCTATTCGCGATGACGTGCTGGAGACTCCAACTCTGCTCGGGGTGGATTCGACTACCGCCTACACGGTCACCATTCGTGTGACCGCAACAGTGCGGGCAGGCTCGCAGTGGGGAGTCCAGCGCTACCTCACTCAGCGGATTCTGTCTGACCTGGCTGACGCCGATATCGTCACGCACGACGCGCCGCCGGAGGCAACGGATGCATCGAAGGGCACGGTACCCGCACAAGGGTGACGGTGGCGCGGTCTCGCGTCCGTTTCGCGGCGCGGCCTCAAGACAGGCATGATGGAGAGTGATGGCAAGCGAGCAGCAGTTCGAGACGTTTTACGACGCGGTGGGCGGGGCGGAGACCTTTCGCCGCATAGTGGCGCGCTTCTACGAGGAAGTGGCGAAGGACGAAATAGTTCGCCCTTTATATCCGGAGGAAGATCTTGGTCCCGCTGAACGCAGGTTCCGAATGTTCCTCGAACAGTATTGGGGCGGCCCCCGTACATACTCGGACGAGCGCGGCCACCCTCGGCTGCGGATGCGGCATATCCCGTTCGAGATCGGTCCGCTGCAGCGCGACGCGTGGCTACGCTGCATGCGAATCGCCATCGCTTCGATCGAGCCCGAGACGCTCAACGACGCTCGGCGAAAGGAACTGCTCGACTACATGGAAATGGCGGCGAATTCGCTGGTCAACTCGCCGTTCTGACTCACGAAGTAGCCGTCAGCGCACGAAAAGCGGAATCTTCGACCGGTTGATCACGACGGAACCAAACCGCGCGTCGATGCGCACCCACGTCGATCGCGCCCGGACCCGGACGATCTCGTTCGGATCGACCGTTCCCGCCGTGCCAGTCGCTGGGTCCTCGTCTGCTTTCGGGATGAAACCCATTCCGGTCATCGCGAAAACTGCTCGCATTGTGACGGCGGCTGTCCCGCCTTCGCCGCGAACCGTGAGTACTTCCTGGTCCAGCAACGATCCTGGGGTTCCTTGACTGGTGCTGTGTTCACGAGCGAGGTCAGCGCCCCGCTGCGCCAACTCGATAAGGACGTGAGCCGGCACGTCATCTACGTGGCTGTAGCCACCTTCCGGTGGAAGCGCACCGCGCCACGCGGAGTCCATGCTGTAACCAGCCTGGATGATTCCGCTCCGAGTCTGCCGCAACGTCTGCAGCAGATGGTCAGCCGCCGTGATGAGGTCGGTCGGCGTGGCCTGTCCCTCAATAGTGCGCGAAGCAAGCACGTCGAGCCCCGTATTGACCCATGCCGCGACATGTCCCTCGCCGCGGTTACGGAACCTGATGACCGCTGATTCATCGAGGCGCAGAGCACGGGTGAGGAACGCACCGAGGTCAGCACGCGATGATCTGCCACGAAGGACAAGGTGACGTTCTCCGCCGCCGGTAATTTGCGTCATTTCACGGTGTGGAGGAACTGTGCCAAGAATGCCCGTTCCCCGGTCGTTAGTCTGCGCAGCCGCTGGGTGTCGATGTCGAAGGCGGCTAACTGGATCGAGGCGGTCACCGCGGCCGGAACACCGTTCTCAGCGCCATGTGGCCGGACTTCATAGCCGATCGTCCAATCCGCGCTGCGTAGTCGCTCAACCCACATGTCGACTTGCAACGGACCGTCGGAGTGGCGAAGCTGGCCACGGTAGCGGACCTTCATCTCAACCACAACGGCGCCCTGCCCCAGTTCAGCTGTCGGACGGTCGGGGGTGAGCAGCCACGGGATACGCGCCTCTTCGAGGAGCGTCACCATTCGCGCATGATTGATGTGCTGGAAGACGTCCATGTCCGACCACCTGACCGGAACTGCCACGCGAAAAACGTTGCCGCCATTGTGCGAGGCGGGGGCGCCGCTAGCCTTCGTTGAAGCCGTGTGCTGCCGCTCCCCCGCCTGTGTCACCTGCTTGCCTCCGACCTAACGCTTCGTGAATGGACCATGCTCCGCACCTGGCGCGCCGCAACCGACAGCGTCGCGAGGTCCAGTGTGCCTGAATTCGCGATCTGGGCGAGAGCCGTGCGCGCCCGCTCCAGGCGGGAAGCGTTGGACAACTCCCATTCGGCGATCTTCTCTGCCGCGCTTTCGTCCGGTTCCGCGTTCTCGAGCACGTCGAGGCAGAGCGCCCTTGTCGAACCATACAGGTCATCGCGGAGCGCCAGTCGGGCGAGGGCGTGCCACCGGTCGCCGCGCTCAAGCCGCGAGACCGCGCCCTGGAGCATATCAATGCCTAGGTGCGCGGTAAGCGCGTAGTACAGCTCTGCAACCTCCGTCGGCTCATGCTCGGAGAGGTCAGCAACTTCCGCGATATCTAGCAGACAGTATTCGTGCGGTAGCCCGTAGACTCGTGCAGCGAGATCCTTCGGAGCGCCTTGAGCGACAGCATCCTCGGTTCGGGACTTGAGGAAACGTAGGTCGTTTCCGTGCAGCCACCCGGGGACCTTCGGGCCGAGTTCACGAACAGTCGCAGCGAACCTGTTAATTTCCGCGCCCACTGCCAGGGGTTGCGGACGGTTTGCGAGCAGCCACCGCGAGGCACGGTCGAGAAGACGGCGACTACCCAGTATGAGTGTGTCAGAAGCCTCGGTCGGCATGTCTGTTGTGCGGATCTGAGTCCAAAGCTCGGTCATACCAAAAATCGTGTTCACCGCCGCGAAAGCCCTGATCGAGTCGGTGGTGTTTGCGCCAGCATCCTCAAGGAGGCGGAACGTGAAGGTGATACCCCCATTGTCGATCGTCTGGTTGGCGATCATTGTCGTCACGATCTCGCGCTTGAGTGGATGCTGCTTTATCGCCGATCCGTACTGTTCCCTCAGCGGCTCCGGAAAGTACTCGGGCAACCGGGAGGCAAAAATCTCATGATCGGGCAGTTCGCTGTCCATCAAGTCCGACTTGATCGCTAGCTTCACATGCGCGAGCAGCGTCGACAACTCCGGGGACGCGAGGCCCTCCCCACGTTTGATCCGCTGATCGATCTCTCCTTCGTCCGGAAGCGCCTCGATCTCGCGGTCCATACCGCGGTTCGCCTCGAGATCGGCGATCTGCCGGGCATGCACGGGCAGCAGCGACTCCGTGTTGGCGCGACTGGTGCCCATCAGTTCGTTTTGCATGCGGTTGTCGTCGAGGACGAGTTCCGCCACCTCATCCGTCATCGACGCGAGTAAGCCATTGCGATCGGACGGGGCGAGATCGCCCGAACTAACCAGTGATTCAAGAAGAATCTTGATGTTCACTTCATGGTCGGAGCAATCCACACCCGCAGAGTTGTCGAGCGCATCCGAGTTGACCTTACCGCCGCGCTGGGCGAATTCGATGCGGCCTTTCTGCGTGAGACCGAGGTTGCCTCCCTCACCGACCACCCGGACCCGCAGGTCAGATCCGTTGACGCGCACCGCATCGTTGGCTTTGTCCCCACAATCAGCGTTCGTCTCTTCCGAAGACTTGACGTAGGTTCCGATGCCGCCGTTCCACAGCAGATCGACCGGCGCGAGGAGAATGGATCTAATGAGTTCCGGCGGTGACAACTCATCTAGCCCCGCAGGCAGTTTCAGCACGTCTCGGATTTCTGGGCTGATGGGGATGGACTTCACGCTGCGCGGCCACACCCCACCTCCCTCACTGATGAGCGATGTGTCGTAGTCCGCCCACGAGGACCGCGGCAATTCAAACATGCGTTGCCGTTCGCGGAACGACGATGCTGCGTCAGGGTTCGGGTCGATGAAGACATGACGGTGGTCGAACGCGGCCACCAGGCGGATGTGCTCACTGAGCAGCATGCCGTTGCCGAACACGTCACCGCTCATGTCACCAACGCCGACGACGGTGAAGTCTTCGCTCTGAGTGTCGAGCCCTTCTTCACGGAAGTGGCGCTTGACGCTTTCCCACGCTCCGCGAGCAGTGATGCCCATGACTTTGTGGTCGTAACCAGCTGAACCGCCGGATGCGAAGGCATCTCCGAGCCAGAAGTTGTACTTGCCCGCGACCTCGTTCGCGATGTCAGAGAAGGTCGCGGTTCCCTTGTCCGCCGCCACCACCAGGTACGTGTCATCCCCATCTTGGCGCACCACGTCGGCGGGCGAAATCACCGCGCCGGATGTCTGGTCAAGGTTGTCTGTCACGTCGAGAAGTCCCGAGATGAACAGGCGATAGCAGCGAATACCTTCCGCGCGGAAAGCGTCGCGGTCAGCGGCGGCATCACCTGACACTGCCGGCGGCTTCTTGACCACAAACCCGCCTTTCGCACCGACTGGCACGATGACGGCGTTCTTGACGGCCTGCGCTTTCGCGAGGCCGAGGATTTCGGTCCGGAAGTCTTCCCTGCGGTCCGACCAGCGCAGTCCGCCACGCGCGACCTCACCAAATCGGAGGTGCACGCCCTCGATGCGAGGTGAGTACACGAAAATCTCGAAGCGAGGCCGGGGCTTGGGGATCTCCGGCACGTCGCGGGGATCAAACTTGAAACACAGCACCTCCCGGTAGCGACTCTTGCCCGCAGTCGGATCGATATCGTCGCGCGCAGCGACGAAGTAATTCGTACGGAGCGTCGCCCGAATCAGTCTGAGATATGCGCGAAGGATCCGGTCCGCATCGAGACTAACCACCTTGTCGAGGTGATCGTTGATCTGGGTAATGAGCTCTTCAGCGCGCTCACGCGAGTGGTTCACCGGATCGAACGTGGCTTCGAACAACGCCACGAGTGCTGAGGTGCTCGCCGAATGTTCGAGCAATACATCCTCGATATGTGACTGGCTGTACTGGAACCCGAGCTGGCGCAGGTATCGGGCATAGGCCCGCAGCATCGTCGCTTCGCGCCAGTTGACCCCGGCTCGCAGGATCAGTTCATTGAAGCGGTCCGCTTCCGCCAGTCCGTCCCACAGGGCGGCAAACGCTTCCGTGAAGCGACGCTCGAGGTCATTGTGAACGACACCATCGTCCGTGAATTCCGGGATGGTCGGCAGGGCCCCGTCAAGGTCGGCAACGGCGGCGGTTTTCAGGGTTTCGGAGTCGACGACCAGGCTGAAATCGTAAATCCAGATCTCTGCCCCATCAGACCGGGTCAGCCGGTACGGACGTTCATCGAGCACCTCCACGCCCATGCTCTGCATTACCGGCAGGACGTGACTCAATGAGACACTCTCGCCGTTCAAGTAAAGGCTCAACTGCCACCGGCCATCGCCTGCACCCTCCCTGCGGTAGAGCGCGATAGCGATACCACCAGGCTCCAGACGGTCTATGCGCTTGAGATCGGAGATCGCCCGGACCGGTTCGAAGTCAGCCTTGTACGACTGCGGGAAAGCACCGGCGTGGCGATTGGCACGTCCAGCGTGCGCGGTGGGCTCTTGCCGAGCGACCTCATCGGCAAGCAGGTCCTCCCAGCTGCGGGTAGCTTCACCGAGCGTTGTTTGCAAACGCTGCCTGGCTTCCTCGGACACGTCAGGCGCATGCCCGCCGGTCCACCCATCTGGTATGCGGATGATGAAGTGGACCTGAGCCACGACAGATTCTGTTACGCGGGCCGTGTAGTCGATCGTCGAACCCTGAAACTCTTTCAGCAGAATCGACTGCATCTCTAGGCGCACCCCTGTGCGATACCGGTCGCGCGGCATATACACCAATGCGGACACGAACTTTCCGTTGGGATCTGCCCGTAGGAACAACCTGAGCTCGCGTGTCACGCCGATCGCGACGACTTCGCTCACTGTCTTGTAGAGGGTTTGTACGTCTGCAGTGAAAAGTTCAGTCCTGGGGTACGACTGGATGATCTCCAGCATCGACTGACCAGAGAACGAATCGGGCGAGTGCCCCGCCATTCGCAGGACTTCCTGTACACGACTCGCCAGGACCGGGACGTCCAGGACGTTCTCGTGCAGCCCCGTCACGGTGAAAATGCCAAGGAAGCGATGCTCGCCAATAAGTTGGTCGTCGTCGTTGAAGATGCGTACACAGACGAAGAACGGGTACACAACGCGCAGAGACATCGCGGGTGCCTGTCCCTGAGCGAAAACCAGCAACCGCTGCGCCTCTGACGCGTCACTGTAGAGGCGGAACCGTAGGTCCGTCATTTCGGGTGAACGCAACACACCAAGACCGCTGCCGTCCACGACGCTGAGGTCAGGCCCAGACTCGGACCGCCCGGTGACTTCATACCGACGGTAGCCGAGGACCCTGAAATTGCCGGACGAAAGCCACCGCAGGAGGCCGGCTGATTCGTTCGCTTCCGAGGCCTCCGCCCGGCCGATCCCACGGCCGGACTCCAGTTCCGTCGCGATGTCAGCGAGCGTGCTTCGCATCGTCGAGGTATCCGAAACCACCTGGCGAACATCGCCAAGCAGCTTCGTGACCCTGTCGGTGATCTGCTGTGTCAGTTCAGGCGGGGTACCGGTGAGTTCAAGGTGCATCCATGATTCAGCGAGCGCGTCGTCGGGCTTGTCGAATGTGGAGCGGTCGGTAAGGACCTCGGCGAGGTTTCCATCGTGGTCTCGCCGCACGATCAGGACTGGGTGAACAATCTGCTCCACACTGATCCCAACACTGCCGAGCAGCGCGGTGACGGACTCCACCAGGTAGGGCACATCGTCGGTGACAATCTGGAGGACGGATGCGTTCGACTGACCGGAACCGTTGCCGGTGCGCGCGTCGTCAGCAGAGATCGACACCGCCGGGGTACCGGGGGTTCTGCGCGCTGCGAGTTCCCGGTGGCGCTGCAACAGGCGGTAGGCGCGGCGCTGATGATCGTCCGCCGCCTCGCCCTCCGCGGGCTGCTGCGCCCCGCCGATATCGGATGGGACAGCGTCTTGCCGATAGTACGTTCGGTACAGGCGCGTGAGATCCCGGTCTCCCGACGAGTCCTGCTCGAGACGCGAAGCGATATCCGCATCGGAGGGCTGTTCCTGAGGCGCATCCGCACCCGCGGAGGTCCCGGTAGTGGAATGGACGTGGGAATCCGTCATCGCTTACCTTCCTGACGCAGCACCAACGCTCACGAGGCTATTAGCGATTCCCTACTTGTGGGTGTAGTTACGCAATATTGCCTGTAGCAGGCTCGTTACTCTTCCGTAACTAGGTACGCTTCTAGCCCTTCTCGCTCGGCAGGCTCCAGTGGCCGTGATGAATTCGACGTCGTCGAGAATGCCACCAGCACAGCGGTTAGCGCTCCAGCCCGCTGCCCTGCGTTATCGAATACACGGTGGCGGATAGTGAACGAACTCGTTCCGATTGTGAGCACCTCGAGTTCGACGGTGACCGGACCCGACTCGGTGAAGAGTGGACGCTCAAAGTCCGCCTCGAGGTGTCGAACCACTACTGCCTTGCCTGCGGTGAAGGCATGCCCAAAGTTCTCCGCGATGAAACGTACGCGCGCCTCCTGCGCATACTCGATGAACTTCGTGTTGTTGACATGCCCGAGCATGTCGGAGTCACCCCAGCGGACCTCGACCTGGCATTTGTATGTGTCGGCCACAAATCAGTCTCTCGTTAGGCGCCGGTACGTGACGCGGTGTGGACGCGCAGCTTCAGGCCCCATCCGCTCGATCTTGTTCGCTTCGTACGCTTCGAAGTTCCCTTCGAACCAGAACCACTTCGCGGAGTTGGTGTCGTCACCCTCCCACGAGAGGATGTGTGTACAGGTCCGGTCAAGGAACCACCGGTCGTGGGAAATCACGACAGCACAGCCTGGGAACTGCTCGAGAGCATTCTCAAGGGAACCGAGTGTTTCAACGTCCAGGTCGTTAGTGGGCTCGTCCAGCAGGATCAGGTTGCCACCCTGCTTCAGGGTGAGCGCGAGATTGAGCCTGTTGCGCTCGCCACCTGACAGCACGCCAGCCGGCTTCTGCTGATCCGGCCCCTTGAAACCAAAAGCGCTGACGTATGCACGCGAAGGCATCTCGGTGTTCCCGACTTCGATGTAATCGAGTCCGTCTGAAACGACCTGCCACACCGTCTTCTTCGGGTCGATACCGCCACGGTGCTGATCAACATAACTCAGCTTGACCGTCTCGCCGACCTTGACCGTTCCCGAGTCCGGCTCTTCGAGCCCGACGATCGTTTTGAACAGGGTTGTTTTCCCAACACCGTTCGGGCCGATCACGCCGACGATGCCGTTACGCGGCAGAGTGAACGACAGATCCTTGATGAGCATCCGGTCGCCGAAGCCCTTGTCGAGGTTGTTGACCTCGACAACGACGCTGCCGAGGCGTGGCCCAGCAGGGATCTGAATTTCTTCCATGTCGAGCTTCCGCGTTTTTTCCGCTTCAGTCGCCATTTCTTCGTAACGCTGCAACCGCGCCCTGCTCTTGGCCTGTCGCGCCTTCGCTCCCGACCGGACCCAGGCGAGTTCGTCTTTGAGGCGCTTTTGGAGCTTCTGGTCCTTCTTGCCCTGGACTTCGAGTCGCTCGGCCTTCTTCTCGAGGTACGTGGAGTAATTACCCTCATACGGGTATGCCTTGCCGCGGTCTAGCTCAAGAATCCACTCGGCGACGTGGTCAAGGAAGTAGCGATCGTGTGTGACCGCAAGGACCGCGCCGGAATAGTTCGCGAGGTGCTGCTCAAGCCACAACACGCTCTCAGCGTCAAGGTGGTTGGTGGGTTCGTCGAGTAGCAGGAGGTCCGGCTTGCTCAGCAACAGCTTGCACAGCGCAACACGGCGCCTTTCACCACCGGAGAGTTTGGTGACCGGCTCGTCAGCGGGCGGACACCGAAGCGCATCCATCGCCTGTTCCAGCTGGGATTCAATGTCCCACGCATCGGCATGGTCAAGCTCCTCTTGGAGCTTTCCCATTTCCTCCATCAGTTCATCGGAGTAGTCGGTTGCCATCAGTTCGGCGATCTCGTTAAACCGGTCGAGCTTCACCTTGGTCTCGCCGAGACCATCCTCGACGTTCTGGCGAACAGTCTTCGATTCATCAAGCGGTGGTTCCTGAAGCAAAATGCCGACAGTTTTGTCATTCGCGATGAACGCGTCACCGTTGCTGGGATGTTCTAGTCCCGCCATGATCTTCAGTACAGTTGACTTACCTGCACCGTTGGGCCCGACAACACCAATCTTGGCGCCGGGGAGAAAAGCCAGGGTGACGTCATCGAGGATGACCTTGTCACCGTGCGCCTTCCGCACGCGCTTCATGGTGTAGATAAACTCAGCCACAATTACCTCTCGAAAGTTGTCCTGCATTGCAGCGGGAACGGCCTCATGCGTCACCCAAACTACCGTGTTGCAGGTTAGCGCAGTTGGCCGTTCTCCCCTACCTCGCCGCCCACGATTCGCTAGGCAGCGACTGCGATGCCGCTCTCACTCAGAGCACGCTCGTCGCCCTCACCCTCACTCGCATCCTCGTGCGGCTCAGCCTCTGCCCTATCTTCTGCGCGTTGCTCCACAGTAAGGTCCGGCGTCACCTTGTCTTCAGTCTTCGCTGGCGCGCGACGATCGATCTGCGCGATGCACCGGGTGACGTCTGGCCCGACCGCGCGCGCTCGCATCTCGAGTGACATTCGCTGCTGACCCTCATTGTCCGTATACGTGTGGGTATGAAGATCGCCGTGCACGATCACCGGATCACCCTTCATCAGACTCGCAATGACGCGATGTGAGGCCCTGTTCCAGCAGCTGACGCGGACGAACAGCGTCGTTCCGTCTTTCCACTCTGCATTCGACCTGTCGAACACTCGGGTCGTCGACGCCACGGTGAAACTCACCACCTCGTCACCGCGGGTGCCAACTAGGCGTCGGTTCATGTTGCTAGCGACATTGCCCACGATGGTTGTGTAACTCTCGTACATGCCTTTTCTCCTGGTTTGTTCGGCCGCCTTCCGGCGGTCTGTAAGCGCGAAAGTGTCGCTAAAACTAGGATGACGCGGCATGAATGCTCGCGGGGGACCGAGAACCGAATTGTGGACAACCCCGCAACCTGTGGAAAACCGGTGAATTCGTTCGTATTGCGACCGGACTTTGTCAGGGGCATGTGTTAGGACGCGGGGCTACCTGCCCTGCCGCTCCGCCTCCTTGCGGGCCAACTCGGCGAACATCGCGTTGTAGGCCGCGAGCGCCGCGTCGTCATCCTTGTCCGCCACACGGTCCATTCGACGCGCAAATCGCCGGTCAGTACGCGACCACTGCACAAGTAGTGCGAGCATGACGATGATCAGCGGCATTTCACCGGTACCCCAAGCCAGACCGCCACCAACTCGCTGGTCCGCTAAAAGGTCAGGGACCCACGGCAAGTTGAGTTGCTGGTAGAACCAGCCACCCATGACGGTCTCCATATTCATCAGTGCAATACCGAAGAACGCATGGAACGGCAGCGTCGCCCAGAGCACACCGAGCTTTGCGAGCGGCTGCATCGGATGTGGCGACTGGTCCACACCGATCACCACCCAATAGAAAAGGTAACCGCTCAGGAGGAAATGCAGATTCATCAGGATGTGTGCCGCATGGCTGCCCACGTAAGCGTCAAAAATGCCGCCAAAGTACAGACCGTAGAAGCCCGCAACGAAGAGGATCGCGGCGATCACGGGCTGGGTGAGGAATCTCGAAACCGGGCTGTTGACTGCAGCGAGAATCCACTCCCGCGGCCCTGGGACGCTCCCCTTGCCTGCTGGCTTTAGCGCACGAAGCGCCAGAGTGACGGGGCCACCAAGCACCAGCAGTACCGGAACCAGCATTGACAGCAGCATGTGGGAGCCCATATGAACGCTGAACATTGCCGGCGCATAACGCGCGATCCCAGACGAGGTCGCGATAAGAAGAACAACACAGCCGGACAGCCACGCAATCGTGCGTCCGATTGGCCACGCGTCACCCCGCGCATTCAGCTTCCGGACCCCGAATGCGTATAAAACTGCGAGGACTATCGCGAGCGTCCCGAAAATGAGGTCGAAACGCCAGTCAAGCATCAGTCGCGCGAAAGTCGGCGAACCTTCCAGGTTGTAGCCAAGTTCTACCTCCATCAGCGTCGGGACGGAGGACGGAGCGGGGGGCGGCGTTCGGCCAAGGGCCACCGCAAGCCCGAACGTTGCCGCGAGAATGAAGAACTCGGCGATGGCGAGTGTGACAAACGGGGTTCGCGCGCGACCATCGCGATGAAGGACGCCCACTACGCGTCGGCGCTGGGTCCAGCCGAAAACACCGAGTACAACCAGCGCAACCGCTTTAACCAGCACGATCCTGCCGTATGCGTCGCTTAGAAGATCGCCTAGCTCGATGCGGACAAACGCATTGACAATTCCGCTCAGCCCAACGGCTGCGAAAGAAATCCCGGCGAGCAGCGAATAGCGCCGCACCACGAGCGCACGATGTTCGCCCCCGTGCCACGCATGCATGAGCACCGCGAATAGCCCGCCCATCCAGAGCGATGCGCCCACGATGTGCCAGAACAAACTGTTCGTTGCTACGTCGTGGCTGCCGCCCGACGCTGAATGGCCCGTCAGTACCAGTGGCATCAGCGTGAACAACGACAACGCGAGCAGGGCGGGGGTCCACGACCAGCGCAGCACAGCGCGCGACAACATTGCCAGCGCGGCAGCGAACACGCCGGTCCAGGCCCACGCGAGCGCCGTGTCGACGCGCGGAAGGCTTGGCCACAGGTTCTCGGGTCTGACGGCCTCAAGGAATCCCGCCCCCGAAACGTCGGACAATGTCAGCGGAACCATGAGAAACGCGCATGCCGCCCAGATCGCCGCGGCACCGCCGCACACGCGCATCGCGCGATAACCGCCAACATCAAGCACCCCGCTGGACTGCGGCGGCACTAGGAAGGCCGCCAGCAAAGCGCATCCAATGGCCACTACTGCGGCCACATACCCCACTGACTGCACGGCAGGCAGCCCATAACGAGTGGCAACACCCGGATCAGGAATGCCGAGGAGGACCAGCGCGTCGGTTGCCGACAAGCTCGCCAACCCAGCTGCGACGAGCGCAGCAATCAAGGCCGCCATCCCCGCCACTGCTGCGAGACCCAACCGGGACTGCCCGTCGATCGGCTGATCCGGAGTCTCGCTCTCAGCACTGTCGAGCGACCCGGCCGACATAGCCGCAGATTCAGCGTTCGCCATGGCAGACAGGGTACGGGGAGACCGACTGCCAGCGCGAACCGCGGATCGATGGCGAAGGACGTAGGTCACAATATCCACGATGCGGCGGATAGCGAAGCTGACTCAGACGCCGGGACCACGTCAGCGTCGGAACCAACCACTGAGGCACGCGTAGCCGGTTCCGAACTTGAGGAACAGTCAGACTAACGTTGTGTATAGCACTGCCCGCCCGGGGACAGCGGTCGGGGAATTCGTAGCCATCCAACTCGATATCACGACGTCCGATCAGGACAGCGCGGGCCGTGTCTCCGGTATGACGGCATCAAGTTTCGGCACTCTCAGCACCACGGGTGACGTCGCGAAGTTCACCAAGGCCCACACGCGACGCGTCGGCACACAACGACGCTCGGCACACCGCCCGCCGTGCTCACTCCGCTACACTCTCAGGCGTCGCGGGTGACGTGTCACGCCTCCGTAGCTCAGGTGGATAGAGCAAGGGCCTTCTAATCCCTAGGTCGCAGGTTCGAGTCCTGCCGGGGGCACCTAGTTTCCGAAGGGGACTTCCGACACATGAATCAAGCGTGTCGGAAGTGTGAATCGGGCCCGTGAACGCGCCGGGCCGAGCAGCCTGTCGGGACGCTGACCGCAGCCGAGCTACTAACCCTCACGGCCCTAAGAACGCGGGAATGCAGATCGACCCCAGCGTGAAACCGTCGCAGGGCGCGGGTTCCGAGCCTTGCACTCTGTTACCGCCCATCCGGGTTACCGCCCCATCCGGCAATGTTGGTTCACCTACTCCTGAACTCCTGGCACGATCGTCGTGACGTCGAGTTGGTGCGCATCGCTGTTGACGTTGGCGCATGCGGTGGCGCTGTTTGCGACATAGAGAGAGTCATAATCGTTGGGTGGATAGACGCGGAAGCCGGCCACCTCCATCGGGTCACACACATCCGACGGATAGTTCTCGACATCGACCGCGCGGATCCTGGCGGAGGCTTGACCTTCGGGGTCGAGCGAAACCGAACCGCCTGTCGACCCGCTGCGCTCGGCTGCGCGACCTATTTGAGAGCCGTCGGGCCCTGTCACGTACGACACTCCCGGGAAGCCCTGGAGTGCGCAGGCCTCCTCCCCGATGTTGGTGAATATAAGATCATAGACAGTTGAACCCGCTGCGCCCTGTGGTTCGCCGAGGCTTAACTCGAGCTCGCCTGTCGTGCATCCTGCTAGTGACTGCGACGAGCTCACCAGGTCTAGTCCCTCGGACGCTTGCTCCACGCCGCATCCAGTGAGCGCAGTAGCAGCGAGCAGCACTGCGGCCGCGCCATAACTTGCGTGAGTCGTTTGCGTTCTCCGCGTCATTTCGCGACCTCCGTTGTTATTCACCGGCGCCGGCCACGACGGCGCTGACATCGAGTTGATGCGCGTCCGAGGTGGCGTTGGCGCACG
The DNA here is from genome assembly GCF_000214175.1 of Hoyosella subflava DQS3-9A1. Lineage (NCBI taxonomy): Bacteria > Bacillati > Actinomycetota > Actinomycetes > Mycobacteriales > Hoyosellaceae > Hoyosella > Hoyosella subflava. Next base: position 1,087,074 of record NC_015564.1, on the reverse strand, counting down.
CAGTGGTTTCATTCGCGACAAAGAGGTAGTCGAAGTCATTCGGTGGGTAGATCCGGAAACCAGCAACCTCAGTCTGGTCGCACACATCATCTGGGTAGTTGGTAACGTCTACCGCCTCGACTTCAGACGAAGCCTGCGCTCCGGGCGCAAGGTCAACAGCCTCGCCGGCGTCACCGCTGCGCTCGGCGGCCTGTCCTATCTGCGAGCCGCCCTCCCCCGTCACGTAGGAGACACCCGGGAACCCGTGCATCACACACGTGCGATCGCCCGTATTCGTAAATACGAATGTGTACGTTGTCGAGCCAGCCGCACCATCCTGGCCACCAATCTCGACGTCCAGTTCGTCTGTCAGGCACCTGTCACCGTGGGCAGGACCCGCTGGAGTCTCTTCAACCGGGGTCGTCGCTTGCGCGTCTGTAGTCTCTGGACTTGGTTGCGCTTCGGTCTGCTCGCCGTTCGTGCCGGGCTCCGTCGCGGGTTCGTCCTCGACGACGGTCGTACACGCTGTGAGTGCCAGGCCGAGCGCGCAGCCGAAAGCTGCGGCAATCTGTCGTGGGGTTCGTGCGATCATCACGCCTCCATCCGTTGCCAGCCCGCCAGCAGCAGCTGAATGAAATGAATGTGATCTTACTCGCACGGCACTGCATCTGCGTCTGAAATGAACGGTTCGCCTCGTTTGATCTCGGTGCCCGCCGGGAGGCTGAACAGCGTTATCGTTACCGGACTGGGATGCGTTGCGAGCCGACGACCACGACTCCTGGCTTAAGGTCGCATGGCCGGGCCCGTGTCGGGCGATCGGCTCGCTCTGGAGAGGTCGCGGTCTTCGATGGCTGATTGGTTCACCGAGAGAATCGTCGATAGCGGCCGATTGCCGCTGTTCTTCCTAATGGTGGCGTTCGCGCTGACGTTCTTGTTTATCCGCTTCAGCACCAGGATGATCCGCGCGCAGGTGTCATGGTGGCCCGGCAACGTGACACCAGGCGGGCTGCACATCCACCACTCGGTGTTCGGCCTCGTGATGATGCTCATCTCCGGATTCTTGCTAATCGCATCCGCGAGCTACGACACGTCCGTCACGGACAACATCCTCGCCGCTCTCTTCGGTATCGGTGCTGCGCTCGTCCTTGACGAATTCGCGATGCTTCTCCACCTCCGCGATGACTACTGGACGCAAGAGGGACGCGAAAGCATCGACGCGGTCTTCGTGGCTTTCGCGATCACCGTCCTGTTCGTGCTCGGGATCCATCCGCTAGGTCTCTCGGGCGACTTCGCGAGGTACGACGAGCAACGCACGGCGGCTGTCCTCGCGATTTCGATCAGTGTGTTAGCCGTTCAATACGGACTCGCTGCCGTGACGTTGCTCAAGGGGAAAGTGTGGAGTGGGCTCTTCGGCCTGTTCCTGCCCCCACTCCTACTCGTCGGTGCTATCAGGCTCAGTCGCCCGGCAGCACCATGGGCTCGTTGGTTTTACCGACCAGAATCGCGCAAACAAGCCCGGGCAGAAGCCCGGGAGAAGCGATTTCGGCAACCAGCCGTACGAGCCAAGATCGCCGTGGAGCAGGCGCTGGCCGGAAAGTTCGATCTTGCCGACCCGTCGGCGGACGATACCGACGCGCGTCGCGACAAGGAGAAGCACTAGGCAGCGTGCGACGTTTCCGCGTTTCGCTTGAGTTTCATTTGCACCGCGGATCACCGTCGTCGGTCTGGGAAATCTCCACCCGTGCCGGCTCTTCATCGAAAAGGATGACGCTCAGCCATTCGCGGGGTGAGCCTTCTTCCGCCGCGGCTTCCCACCAATGCCACGCCGTCATGGTGGCTAGTTCTTGCTTGACGCAGTACTCGAGATCATTCAATCTCTCCCCCGCGGGCAAGTGTTTGTCGAACCACCCGATCAGATCTTCGTAATCGGCTTCAGGCAACGTCCACACAGTTATCGCAGTGTTCTCGGCATGCTCCGGGACTGGGATTCCAGTGACCCCCGACGGCGCCGGGCCACCAAGCTCAGCCTTGCCGTCACTACAGGCGCTCGCAAGTGCCGCCACGCAGACACTCCACGCCGCGAAGCGTGCCCCGCGCGACGGATCCGGTCGCCGCCCCAAACACTGCCCAGTCATGCTCCCACCGCCATCCCATCGTCGCTCAAGGTGCTTGATACCCGGCATCCCGGTTTTTAGACCCGCGATCTGGGTATCCCCCGCCACATCCAGCTACTGTGGAATCAGTGCGTCCGACGGATATCCGGACGGCCCTGACCCAACTGAAAAGCCAGGTTCGTCGATGCAACTAACTACGGCGTCATGGCGCTACATAGCGAAGAAGACCGGCCGGAATTTCTTGCGTGATGACTGCGTCGATCTCGCGGCCGCGCTCACTTTCTATGCCGTGCTGTCGCTTTTCCCTGCTTTGCTTGCTCTCGTCTCGCTCGTGGGTTTGCTAGGTCAGGGCCAGCGAACGGTTGACGCGGCGCTGGAATTCCTCGCCGATGTTGCACCAGAAGTCGTCGTTGAAGCGCTGGAAGGACCGATCGAACAGGTCGTAGCTACCCCCTCGGCAGGTCTTGCCTTTGCCGCAGGTCTCATCGGCGCGCTGTGGACAGCTTCGATTTACGTCAATGGGTTCGGCCAGGCACTGAACCGCATTCATGGTGTTGAGGAGGGTCGGCCCTTCTGGAAACTGCGTCCATTCATGCTTGGCGTCACCATAGTTGTCCTGGTGTTTGCTGCGCTGGTGTGCGCGATGCTTGTCGTAAGCGGCCCGATACTCTTCGCAGTCGGCGGACTTGTCGGACTCGGGGACACCACCTTGCAAGTGTGGAACTTCGCCCGGTTCCCGCTCATCCTCCTCCTCGTGATGGTGCTGGTGGCGCTCCTGTACTACGCGACACCTAATGTGCGGCGGCACCGCTTTCGCTGGCTCAGCGCTGGGGCAGTTGTGGCGATCAGCGTGTGGGTAGCGGGCTCAATAGGTTTCGGCAGCTTCGTCACCAACTTCGCGACGTACAACCAAACATACGGTTCCCTAGCTGGCATTGTCGTCTTCCTCCTCTGGTTGTGGATCACAAACATCGCGCTCCTGTTCGGCGCCGAACTCGACAGTGAAATCCAGCGCGGAAAGCAACTCCAGAATGGCGTTCCGGCCGAGGATCAGGTGCGACTGGAGCCGCGCGACACACAAGCCACCATCAAGCGGGACAGTCAGCGTGAAGAGGAAGAGCGGGACGGACTGCGACTACGGCGTGGCCGGGGCCATCCTGACGAGACCCAGCCGTGAGTCGGACCAATCCTGGGTGCCTCCGGTCGCGAATACATCAGTGACTGACTGATACGGGCCAGGGAGGACTGATGTCGCGGAGCGTGAACCAACTTGCCGCATACGGGTTCGGCACGATTTACCTCGCCGTAGGCATTCTCGGTTTCACCGTTTCGGGTGGGTTCCCTGTCGCTGGCGCGGAAGGAGGTGCCCTGCTCGGACTCTTCGGTGTCAACGTCCTGCATAACATCGTTCATCTGCTAGTTGGTGTCGGCCTCATCGTGGCCGCCACAGCCGGAACCCGTACTGCTAAGGCAGCGAACGTAGCAGTCGGCGCAACTTACCTGCTCGTCGGCGTGGCTGGGCCAATCATCAGTGCAACGGTGCTCAATGTCCTGGCTCTCAACGGACCGGACCATATCCTGCACTTGGGTAGCGCGCTTGCCCTCCTCGGCGTGGGCATGCTCGCGGACCGCCCAGTAGCCCGCCCAAAGTTTGTGTCGCCATGACAGTCACTATGCGCACTTCGGCCAATCCCTCCCGCAGCGCGGAGCGGTCACCCATGCTGAGAAAGCACAGGAAGGATGTCCGATATGCCGGAGCATGAGCGTGTTCGGGCCGTCGTACCGGCCGGAGACGACGGGGCCCCCGAGCCACCCGAGGTACTTCTCTCGCGAGCGAGCCTGGGCGATGAGGAGGCGTTCGCTCAATTCTACGACCACGTGACTCCGTCAGTGTTTGGACTGGTCCGGCGGATTGTGCGCGATCACGCCCAATCAGAGGAAGTCACGCAGGACGTTCTCGTTGAACTCTGGCGGACCGCTCCCCGTTTCGACCCGGAACGAGGCAGCGCAATGACTTGGGCGATGACACTCGCGCATCGACGCGCGGTAGATCGCGTCCGCTCCGCACAAGCGTCGACGGACCGCGAACGAAAAGCGGCATACACGTCGGAGCAACGGAGTTTCGACGAGGTCAGCGAGAAAGTAGACGCAAAGATGGAGCGCCGCCAGGTACAGCGATGTCTCGGCTCGCTGACGGAACTGCAGCGCGAATCGGTAATGCTCGCTTTCTACCAGGGATACACCTATCCCGAGGTCGCGACACTGCTGAAGGTGCCGCTGGGGACTATCAAGACCCGGATGAGGGATGGGCTTATCCGGTTGAGGGATTGCATGGGGGTATCGCGGTGAGAACCGACTTTCATTCGCTAACAGGGGCCTACGCCCTCAACGCTTTGCCCGCTTTTGAGCGCGAACGCTTCGAGGCGCACCTGAAGCGGTGCCCGATGTGCGCCAACGAAGTCGCTGAACTGCGTGAAGCCGCCGCACGCGTCGGCGCCGCTGCCGCGGTTGATCCGCCAGAACAGCTGCGCGAGCGCGTTCTGAACGAGGTCGCACAGACGCGCCAACGGCCCCCTGAAATTGCGCCTGAGCCACGTCGGACATCATGGCTACCAGTCGCATCTTCGGTCGTTGCGGCAGCCAGCCTGGTTGTCGCTATCGCGCTTGGGATCCAACTCGGGCAGGTCAACGAACGTCTAAGTGACGAGACGGAAGCGCGCCAACTTCTCGCACAGCAGTACGAGGAATTCGCCACGCTGATCACCGCCGAAGACGCCCAGATGATGACCACGACAATGGAGAGTGGCGGCGCTGCCACCGCGGTGGTCGCACATAGCCACGGAGCAGCCCTATTCGTGACGCACGATCTCGCGCCGCTTCCCGAGGATCTCGCGTATCAACTGTGGGTGCTAGGGCCAGACGGCAGCCACTCGCCGGGACTCATCGAAAATTACGAACAAGATGCAGTACTCGCCCGGGGAATCGGCGAGGGTTCGCAACTCGCGGTGACGATCGAACCGGCCGGCGGTTCACCGCAGGGCACCACCGACCCGATCATGGTCATGCCAGTTGACTGACACCGGAGGCCTAGACGCACAAGAACACGAGAAGAGGGAGAGTGGAATGGCCGTCACCATCGCACCGTTGCGCGCCGTCGCGGTGAGCATTCTGGCGGTGGCGGCGGCTCTCGGCGCGGGCCACCTAGCAGCGGGTTTCATCAGTCCCGAAGCCTCACCGATTTTCGCGGTCGGAAACGCGGTCATCGACGTTACACCCACGCCGATGAAGGAGTTCGCGATCCAGCAGTTCGGAGAGGACAACAAGAATGTCCTTCTCGGTTCGATCGGATTAGGTCTTCTGGTTCTCGCCGCGGTCGCGGGGCTCGCTTCACGGAAATCGAAGATCGCGGGATCGGCTCTGATCCTGATCCTGGGCGCTGCGGCGGTGGCGGCGGCGCTCTCTCGCCCGACATTCACTGGTCTGTGGCTCGTCCCTCCTGCCGTCAGCATCCTTGCGGGCGTGGCGAGCTTTGTCTGGTTGCACGGCGCGGCAGCGGTACCCGATTCGCCCGAAGTGCCCAGCGAGAATAAACAGATGGCCTGGGACGTTCCCGGCCTGGGCCGTCGCACATTCCTGGTCACTTCGACCGCCGTCGCAGTGGGCGCGGGGGCAGCCGCACTCGGCGGCAGGATGCTTGGCCAGCGAGTTGGTGCGGAAAGTTCCCGGGAGGCGCTCGACATCATCGCGGACATTCCCGCACCGCCGATACCTCCCGGCGCTGACTTCACGGCGGACGGGACACCAACTTTCATCACCCCGAACTCTGAGTTCTATCGCGTAGACACTGCGCTGACGCTTCCGCAGTTGCGCGCCGACACATGGCAACTCCGCATCCACGGCATGGTCGATCGCGAGATCGTTCTCACCTACGATGATTTGCTGTCAATGCCGCTGGTGGAGAAGACGATCACGCTGGTTTGCGTGTCTAACGAAGTCGGTGGCCCGTACATCTCGACCGCGAACTTCATCGGCGTCTCTTTGGCAGACATACTTCGTCGAGCGGGCCTCAACCCCCGCGCCGACCAGCTGGCAACGACCAGTTCCGACGGTTGGACGTGTGGCACTCCAGTGGATGTTGTGATGGCTGAAGACAGCAACGCCCTCGTCGCCATCGGCATGAACGGCGAACCGCTTCCCGTCAAGCACGGGTTCCCTGTGCGCATGGTTGTTCCTGGCCTGTACGGATACGTGTCAGCCACGAAGTGGCTGGTCGACATGGAAGTCACCACGTTCGATGAGTTCGACGCCTACTGGGTCCGGCGCAACTGGGCTGAGCGCGGACCAGTCAAAACGATGTCCCGGATCGACCGACCGCGCTCGTTCGCTGAAGTCCCGCCCGGCCGGTACGTGGCAGCCGGAATCGCGTGGGCACAGCACACTGGCATCGACCGTGTCGAAGTTCGCGTGGACGGCGGCGAATGGGTTGAAACCGAATTGAGCACTGAAGTCAATATCGACACGTGGCGGATGTGGCGAATTGAGCTGGATCTCGAGCCCGGAAGCCATCGTATTGAATGTCGCGCCACTGACCGCACCGGTTTTACGCAGCAAGAAGAGCGCGTACCTCCTATACCGGATGGTGCAACAGGCTGGCATTCGATCGCCTTCAGTGCCCAAGCATGATCTCGAAAATATTTCTTTCTTCTCAACCAATCCTCAGGCAACATCGCGTCGAATATCATTCGAAGGCACCGGAGGAACTGGTCCGGGCCACGTCCGATGAAGGAGTGATAGTCCAATGCGCGTTACCAAGAAAATCGCTGTGCTTTCGGCCGCCTCGGCGCTCGCATTAGTAATGTCTGCGTGCGGCACCGACGACGAGAACGGCACAACGGACACAGTCCAGGACGCTGTGCCTACCATGGAAGACGACACGACCATGGAAGACGACACCACCATGGAAGATGACGACATGGCCATGGGCGACGGTGTCACCACCGTCGACGATGTCTTCGGCGAAGCCTGCGGCGCTGTGCCTACAGACCCAAGTGATCCAGGCTCGCTCGACGGCATGGTCGCCGATCCCGTAGCCACCGCAGCGAGCAACAACCCGCTGCTGCAGACTCTGGCAACCGCAGTCGACGAAGCAGGTCTTGTTGATACCCTGAACGATCCGAACGCCGAGTACACCGTCTTCGCACCGACTGACGATGCCTTCGACGCGCTCGGTGAAGAGACCTTGAACGAGGTGCTCGCGGATCAGGAGCAGTTGACGTCGATCCTGACCTACCACGTCGTTCCGGAGCGCCACGATCGTGACGCGATCCTCGAGGCTGGCGAGCTCGAAACCATCCAGGGCGAGACAATCACAATCAGCGGATCGGGCGATGACGTCACCGTCAACGACGCGACCGTGCTGTGCGGCAATATTCCTACGGCCAACGCCACCGTGTTTGTCATCGACACCGTGATGCTTCCGCCGGAGGAGTGATCCCTCAATTACCTAACAGGTAATGCGTGAAAACCACCTCAGCCTCAGCTGAGGTGGTTTTCGCTTTTTGACGAGTTTCCGCCCGATACACTGAAGTTGTTAAGCAACCCTAAATTCCTGCGGAGTCAGAATGCGCATCGAAATATATCAGGGTGACATAACCCAGGCCGAGACCGACGCGATCGTCAATGCAGCAAATTCCTCTCTACTGGGTGGCGGCGGAGTTGATGGAGCGATTCACCGCGCCGGTGGTCCGGCAATCCTGCGAGACTGCCAAGAAATCCGTGCTACGACATTTCCGTCGGGACTGCCACCCGGGAAAGCGATAGCGACAACTGCCGGAGACCTTTCGGCGCGGTGGGTCATTCATACAGTTGGCCCGGTCTACTCGGCCAGTGAGGATCGCTCTGACATACTTCGTTCGGCTTACCTCAGCAGCCTCGATGTCGCGAGCGGACTCGGGGCCAGGTCTATCGCCTTTCCGCTGATCTCCGCAGGGGCGTACGGGTGGCCACTCGCAAACGCGGCACTGCTGGCCGTTGAAGCCGTCTACACCTCGCGCACGAAGTTGGCGGTCCACCTTGTCGCGTACTCACCGCCAGCGGCAGATGCGCTGCAACAGGCGTTTGAAGAGATCCGGCGCCACGAGTAGGGCAATTCAGGCTTGCTATGAAACCAGTTGCATAGCTATGCTCCTGGCATGTCGTTGGAGCATGCGATTCTCGTATCGCTGATGGAGCGCGCTGGGTCTGGTTACGAGCTGGCCCGGCGATTCGACCGCTCCATCGGCTACTTCTGGAGCGCAAGTCACCAGCAGATTTACCGCACGCTCAAGCGAATGGCTGACGTCGGCTGGGTCAATCAGGAAGTCGTCTATCAGGACGCGCGGCCCGACAAAAAGGTCTACAGACCGAGCACGGAAGGCCAGAAAGCCCTGCGAGCGTGGATCTCCGAGAAGACCGGCGAGACGAACTCTCGAGCGACCCTAGCGGTCAAGCTTCGCGGCGCCAGCTACGGAGATGCTGGCGCGCTGGTAGAGCAATTTACTCAATACCGCGACACCGCTCTCCGCCAGCTCGCCGTGTATCGCGAGATTGAGGCGCGGGACTTCCCCGATGCAGAATCGCTGACCGGTCGCGCTCTGCACCAGTATCTGGTACTTAGAGCCGGGATTCTCGAAGAACAGACGCTTGCCGAATGGTGCAGCGAAGTAATCGCCCGCCTCACCGGCGTTCTGAAGCAGCCGCACAAGCCAGAGAATGCGCGAGAAGAGGCGCAGCCCGCCCACCCTCGCTAACCGGATGCACAGCCCGCATTCTGGTCGCCCCCTCATGAAAGTGACATCACCAATGGCCGATAGCTCCGCAACGCCGCACTCCAAGTATCCGAACCTGCTGTCCCCACTTGACCTGGGCTTCACGACGCTTCGAAACCGGGTCATCATGGGTTCAATGCACACGGGCCTCGAAGATCGGCCGAAGAATACGAAGAAGCTCGCGGCTTACTTCGCTGAGCGGGCGCGTGGGGGCGCGGCACTTCTTGTCACTGGCGGCTACTCCCCCAATCTCGAGGGCTGCCTCTACCCCTTCGCTGGCAAGCTCACAACAAAGAAGGAGGCGAAGCGCCACCGCGAGATCACGGGTGCAGTGCACAAAGAGGGCGGCAAGATCGCGTTGCAGATTCTGCACGGCGGTCGTTACAGCTATCTGCCCTTCAGTGTTTCAGCCTCGAGGATCAAATCGCCCATCAACCCGTTCACGCCGTTCGCACTCCCGGACATCTTGATCAAGAAGACGATCCGCGACTACGCCCGGTGCGCCAGGCTGGCGAAAGAGGCCGGCTACGACGGGGTCGAGATCATGGGTGGTGAAGGGTACTTCATCAACCAGTTCCTGTGTACGAGGTCGAACAAGCGCACCGACAAATGGGGCGGCTCACCCGAAAACCGTCGGCGTATCGCTGTCGAAATCTCCAGGGCGATCCGGGACGCGGTCGGCACGGATTTCATTGTGATCTTCCGGCTCTCCATGGCGGACCTCGTCGAGGATGGCCAGACGTGGGACGAAATTGTCGGGCTTGCGAAGGAACTCGAAGGTTCCGGAGTCGACATCATCAACACCGATATCGGCTGGCACGAGGCGCGCGTACCGACAATCGTCACTTCTGTTCCGCGCGGCGCATTCGTCGAGGTGACCTCTAAGCTCGAGAAGTACGTCGGCATTCCCGTGTGCGCATCTAACCGGATCAACATGCCCGAAATGGCCGAGGAGATCCTCGAAAACGGGGATGCTCAGCTGATCTCGATGGCACGGCCGATGCTTGCCGATCCGGATTGGGTCAACAAAGCCGCTGAGTCACGCGAAGACGAAATCAACACCTGCATCGCCTGCAACCAGGCGTGCCTCGACCACGCATTCGGGATGAAGAAGGTTTCCTGCCTGCTCAACCCAAGGGCGGGGCGAGAGACCGAACTCGTTCTGTTGCCAACCAAACGCGCGAAGCGGGTCGCTGTAGTTGGGGCCGGCCCAGCTGGCCTGTCTGCAGCGATCAACCTCGCGGACAGGGGCCACAAGGTCGAACTGTTCGAAGCGGACTCGGAAATCGGCGGACAATTCGCGATAGCCAAAGAGATTCCTGGCAAAGAGGAGTTTGCTGAAACGATCCGCTATTACAAGCGTCAGATCGAAGTCAAACAGGTCACACTGCATGTGAACACTCGAGTCAGCGCGAGCGAACTCATCGAAGGTGGGTTCGACGACGTCATCCTCGCTACCGGAGTCACGCCCCGGGTCCCGAAGATCACGGGCGTCGACCACGCGAAAGTCCTCACTTATGCCGAAGCCGTGAAGGAGAAGAAGCCCATCGGACAAAAAGTTGCCGTGATCGGGGCCGGTGGCATCGGCGTCGACGTGAGCGAGTTCCTCACACACGAGACTTCTCCGTCGCTCAACCTCGAAGAGTGGAAGGCAGAATGGGGCGTCGACTACGAGGAGACACTCCCCGGTTTCGTGACGGAACGTAAACCGTCGCCGTCCCCGCGCGAGGTCTACCTTCTCCAGCGCAAATCCAGCCGGATCGGCAAGTCGCTGGGAAAGACAACCGGGTGGGTGCACCTCGCGGCACTGAAGGGCAAAAAGGTCAAGCAGATCACCGGTGCCAACTATGAACGCATCGACGACCAGGGTTTGCACATCAGTTTCGGCGAGGAAAGTAAGGACGCGAAGATCCTCGACGTGGACACTGTTGTTCTGTGCGCCGGGCAGGAATCCGTACGGGACCTCGAAGCGGAACTGAAAGCCGCCAACATTCCAACCCACATCATCGGTGGCGCCGATGTCGCCGCCGAGATCGACGCGAAGCGCGCCATCCGGCAGGGCACGGAGCTCGCAGCGAAGCTATAGCGCGGCGCAACCACCGCCCTTCTCCGCGTCGCACGTACGCGCGGTCGTGCGCAGTCGCGGAGAAGGGTCAGCTGCCTGACGTATAGCCTGGAGCGCATGCGTTCAACGATCATCCACGGACCAGGTGATGTCCGGCTCGAAACCGTCGCCGATCCCGCGATCGCCGCTCCCACAGATGCGATCGTCCGCGTCATCCGCACCTGCGTATGCGGGTCCGATCTATGGGCCTACAGAGGCACTGAACCTACAGATCAGCCGCACCCGATCGGTCACGAATTCATCGGCGTCGTCGAAGAAACTGGCACCGAAGTACAGGGAGTCGGTGTCGGAGATTTCGTCATCGCACCATTCGCGAACAGCGACGGGACCTGCGCGAACTGCACGAACGGCATCTACACATCCTGCACCCGGGGTGGTTTCTGGGGGGGACTGAACCGCGCCGGTGAGCAGCTCGGTGGTGCCCAAGCAGAATTCGTGCGTGTCCCCTACGCGGACGGAACGCTCGTCGGTCTTCCTGAACAGCCAGAGCCCGACACGTACGCAAGCCTGCTCACGCTGACCGACGTGATGGGCACCGGTCATCACGCGGCCGTCATGGCGAACGTATCCCCCGGCTCCACAGTTGTGGTTGTGGGTGATGGGGCTGTCGGCCTGTGCGCGGTCATTGCAGCGAAACGGCTCGGAGCCGAACGCATCATCGCGATGTCCCGCCACGAAACACGGCAGTCGCTGGCACGCGAATTCGGCGCGACAGATGTCGTCGCCGAGCGCGGGAAAGAAGGCGTCGCGCACGTCAAAGACCTCATTGGTGGCGGAGCAGACTGCGCGCTCGAATGCGTCGGGATGAAAGACTCGATGTCACAAGCGCTCGCCAGCCTCCGGCCCGGCGGACACCTCGGTTTTGTCGGCGTGCCCGCGGGCGCCCCGGAACTGCCCGCGGGCGCGATCTTCAGCAAGAACCTGCGCATTGGCGGCGGGGTTGCGCCCGTGCGCGGCTACATCACGGAGTTACTCACTGATGTGACGACGGGAGGCATCAATCCAGGGAAGGTCTTCGACTCCACTATGAAGCTTGACGAGGTGGGCGAAGCCTACCGGGCAATGGATACCCGGTCGGCAATCAAAGTGATGCTTCAGGTCTGACCGCAGGCTCGACTCTCGCGTCGTGTTAGTGACTTACTAAGACCCGATGAGGCTGCCAAAAAGTGAGCCGAAATCAAGCTGGATGCCGCCACGGGGAGGGTCAGGGACAGGATCTGCGCAACCCGTCACCGTCGTCTCATAGAATTCACCTGAGCCGCGGTCAGCAGCGCTTGGTCCGAGAATCATCCGATACCTGATCAAGTGGCTATCAGCGCCAATGTTCGGACGCCCTATCGTCTCCTCAGCTTTTGACCCAAAGTTCCCGTTCGATGGCGCGCTTGATGCCTACGATGCGTTTGATCCACGAGGGCATCGAAAAGACTGCTGAATCGCCACCGTTTGCATTTCAGTTTCAGGACGCGAACTCCGGGAGGCAGAACTGAATTGATCCTAGGTCGATATTCATTCCCGAGCATTCAGCGCCACCACCCGCACAGGTTTGGACGTCGATTGTGTGCCACGTCGTAAACGGATTCGGATCGTCCGGACCAGCAACCGTCCACCCAAAGGTATGCTCATTGCCATATTCTGCGACGTCCGCACCGAAACCTGCCTCTCCGTAGCCAGTCCACGATGGGTCATCGTAATCGCGCTCTCCGCCGCCGAACACGCGCCAGCTGATCGTTGTCGTCTCGATCGAGGGAGTGGTGAATGGGCCGACTGTAATGGACGTTTCAGTGCCATCGGTGGGAATTACCTGATTTTGCGTTTGCCCGTCCGCGTGCACGACAAGACGCATGTTCTCGACCTTGTGCGTCCCTCCAGGGTCAATGATGCTTGCAGAGAAGGTTGTTTCGCCGCACTCGCCGGGGCCTGTTATCTCTACCTCGGCGCCGTTATGGCCGGCATGCGCAATACCGATCGACGCAGTATAAGAAAGAGTTAATGCAGCAAATAGAACGCCGGTTCTCCAAGTCCTCATCCTCAAGCCTCCACAATCATGGGGCGCCGCACGGACACCACTAGTACCAGATGACATATCAATCCTGATTAGAGCAAGCGAAGCTTGCGAATACACCAGAACATATTTATCACAAAACGCTATTTTTTAAATTCTCCGCGCTTGGTCCCCTATTCAACCCACAAATCCAGTCGATACACCAGCGAAGTCCACGCGGTCCACTGCCCGGATGACTCTGCCAAGCACAGTACGATCGCGTCATGGCCATACCCCTTCCCAGCACTGAGAACTGCGCAGTAGTCACCGGCGCGTCACAAGGAATAGGTGAATCGCTCGCTGCAGAACTCGCTTCGCGCGGCTACAACCTCATTACTGTTGCCCGACGGCGGGATGTGCTCGAGCGCAACGCAGCCAGCTTGAAAGAGAAGTTCGGTGTGAGCGTCGAAGTGCGGGCGATAGACCTCGCAAACCGCGCCAAGCGCACTGAACTCAGTGAGGAGCTCGCCAGTCGCGATATCGCAATCCTCTGCAACAATGCGGGAATCGCAACGTTCGGACCCGTCAGCAAACTCGATCCCGATTACGAACGATTCGTTGTCGAACTCAATGCGGTCGCGGTCCATGACCTGACGCTCGCCGTATTGCCCGGGATGCTCGAGCGTCGCAGCGGCGGCATCCTGATCACTGGTTCAGCTGCGGGAAACATGCCGATTCCCAACAATGCGACGTATGCCGCAACGAAGGCGTTCACCAACTCGTTTAGCGAATCGCTCCGCGGGGAACTCAAAGGAAGCGGGGTGCACGTCACGCTCCTCGCGCCTGGGCCGGTCCGTACGGATATGCCACCTGTCGAGGAGCAGTCAGTTGTGGAACGCGTCGTTCCTGACTTCTTCTGGGTTTCGGGTGAGTACACGGCACGACTGTCCCTCGACGCGCTTGCACGCAACAAGATGCGTGTCGTGCCCGGGCCATTGAGTAAGGCGATGTCCGTTGCGGGCGGTTACACGCCACGCGCGGTTGTCGCACCGATTGTCGGTAGCTTCTACAAGAAGCTCGGCGCAGAGTGAAGGGTGCAACAATGGGTTCAAAGACGTCCCTGTCCGAGGCGATCGACCTTGCCAAAGGCTTGATCCCGATTACCAAGGCCGGGATCGTCGCCCCGATGCGGCCTGACCGTCTCGGCAAGGTCGCCGCCGCGTGGTACCGGTTCGACTTCACGCCCGGCGGGCTGATTGCATTCGGTGCCCGCCGGAATCCCGATCATCCCGCCGTGATCGACGATGCCGGGACAATCACTTACGGCGAGCTTGACGCTACTGCCGATGCGCTCGCTCGCAGCCTCGTCCAGAAAGGTGTCGAGCCCGGCGACCGCATCGGTATTCTTGCCCGGAATCACCGAGGATTCCTACAGTTGATCGGCGCGTCAGCGCGCCTGGGAACCGACCTGGTCATGCTCAATACCGGCGCGTCCAGCGGTCAGTTGGTGGATGTACTGCGCGAACAAAAGCTCGTGTGGCTGTTCCTCGACGAGGAATTCACCGAACTCCTCCCCGAAGACTTCAGCGATGCTCAGGTCGCGCTCTCATGGGCTGACACCGGCTCGTCTGCACCACGGGACGGGTGGACGACCATGACCCAACTCATCGACGAAGCTCCCGCGCCGAAAAGCCCCGAAGCCAAGCTCCCGGCACGGCCTCGACGCGGCAAGACGATCGTCCTCACCTCAGGCACTACAGGCACACCGAAGGGCGCGAGGCGCCCGGAGCCGCGAAGCTGGATGCCCGCGTCAGCTCTCCTGTCTCGCTTTCCCCTTCATAGCAAAGAGGTGAGCTTCATCGCCGCGCCCATTTTCCACACATGGGGCTTCGCAACGGTCCAGATCAACCTCGCGCTGCGTTCCACGCTGGTGATGCAGCGCAAGTTCTCCCCGAAGGACACCCTGCGGCTGGTGTCTAAGCATCGGGCAGCATCACTCTTCCTCGTCCCCACGATGCTGCATCGCATCGTCGACCTGCCCGAGAAAGACCGCGACGTCGACCTGTCGCACCTTCGTGTGATCGCCGCCAGTGGATCGGCAATTCCCACCGGGCTTGTCAAGCGCACCCTCGATGAGCTCGGCCCAGTCCTCTACAACCTGTACGGCTCCACGGAAGTCAGCTGGGCCGCCATTGCCACACCGGACGAATTGCTCGACTACCCGACGACCACTGGCCGCGCACCGCTGGGCACAGTCGTGAAGATCCTCGACGACGACGGGAACGAGGTACCCAACGGCGAGGTCGGCAACATCTTCGTGGGTAACGGGATGATTTTTGAGGGATACACCCGTGAGGGCGCCGACCAAGAAGTCCGGGGCAACCTCATGTCGACCGGCGACCTCGGCCACCTCAATGACGAAGGCCTGCTTTTCATTGACGGGCGTTCTGACGACATGATCGTTTCTGGCGGAGAGAACGTGTACCCGCGCGAAGTCGAGAATGTGCTCAGCGAACTCGATGGTGTTCTCGAGTCGACTGTCGTGGGCGTCGACGACGACGATTTCGGGAAAAGACTCGCAGCGTATGTGGTTCGCAAAGAGGGACAAGCGGGCGATCAACTCGACGAAGACAGCATTAAAGCGCACGTCAAGGACAAGCTAGCGCGATACTCGATCCCCCGGGACGTCGTCTTCCTCGAAGAGCTGCCCCGCAACGCTACCGGGAAGGTCGTGCCTCGAGACCTGCCCGACCCACAAGGCGAAGAGAAGACGTAAACGTCGACTGGTTGTAAATACGCACCCATGTCCGTGACATGCTGGCTACTGTGAATGGAGTGCACGACAAGCTGGTGTGGATCGACTGCGAGATGACTGGCCTTGACCTCAGCAAGGATAAGCTCGTCGAAATCGCCGCCCTGGTAACAGACGCAGACCTGAATATTCTCGGCGAAGGCATCGACGTGGTCATCCACGCGGACGACGCTGACCTCGACGCGATGCAGCCCGTGGTGGCGGAGATGCACCGCCGCTCCGGTCTGACCGAAGAGGTGCGGAACTCAGCGGTGACCATCGATGAGGCGCAGGAGTTGGTGCTGGACTATATCCGCAAGCACGTTCCGACGCCGAGCACCGCCCCGCTCGCTGGTAACTCGATCGCGACCGACCGGGGTTTCCTCTCTCGCGACATGCCGAAACTCGACGAGCATCTGCACTATCGAATGATCGACGTCAGCTCAATCAAGGAACTGTGCCGACGCTGGTACCCGCGGATCTACTACGGTCAGCCGGATAAGGGCCTCGCGCATCGAGCACTCGCCGACATTCGCGAGTCAATCCGAGAACTCAAGTTCTATCGTCGCACCGCTTTCGTGGCTTCCCCCGGCCCGTCGACGACCGATATTGCGCAGGTCGCGAAGGAACTTCTGGAGGAACACAACGGTCCTGCGGGGCCCGATTCGGCAAAACGCATCTAAACGCGCTAGTATCGGGACGCTCGCTGCGAATGAGTCGTCGAGGCTTATGTGTTGTGCGAGCATGGTGGGCGTAGCTCAGCTGGTAGAGCACTGGGTTGTGATCCCAGATGTCGCGGGTTCGAGCCCCGTCGCTCACCCAAACGAACGAGGTTCGAACCTCAGCCAGGGGAAATCTTTGGCGGGTTCGGGCCTCGTTCTCGTTCTGTGGGCGCAGCCAGCACTGCGCCACCCAAAACTGGGTTTCGATTGCGGACAGAAACTGTCCGCATCCCCGGTTAGGGTCGAAGTTGTGACGGACACGAGAACAGCGCGAACGGTCGCGCGGAAGATGGGCATCAAAGCTGGGTCGCGCGCGCACTTCGCGGGCGCCCCGGATTCGGTGGTGGCCGCGATGTGTCTGCCTGCACTTGACCTGTGTGACGAACTGACACGCGAGTTCGACTACCTTCACCTGTTCGTCACCCGTCAGCATCAGATGCGCGGCCAGTTCCCAGTCCTGCGTGATCGACTCCGGGCCAACGGGATGCTGTGGGTCTCGTGGCCCAAACGCGGGCAGCTTGGCACGGACCTGACAATGAAGTCCGTGATCGCGATCGGGTACGACCTGAGCATGGTGGAGAGCACCTGCCTGCGCATCGATGAAGTGTGGGCGGGACTGAAGTTCACCCACCCCAAGCCTGGCAAGGTCTATGCCAATAGCTACGGCACGCTCCCAGGTCACTACGCCTGACGCTGTTGCCTCAGGCGTTCCCGGCCTTCCAGGTCGACCACGGGATGTTCCAGTCACCGAGTCCGTCAAACCCGGAGAGCGTGCCACCCACGGTGTTGCGGACGACAACGAGGTCACCGGGCTTAGTGTTGTAGTAGAACCACTGCGCGTTCGCAGGACTGACGTTGAGGCAGCCGGCACTGACGTTGCGGTAGCCCTGATCCCCCAGTGACCACGGCGCCGAGTGCACGTAGATGCCGCTGTACGACATCTGTGTGGCCCATTCAACTCGCGTGCGATACCCGTTCGTTGAGTTCACTGGCACGCCGTATGTCGATGAGTCCATGATCATCGACTGCTGCCGGTCACCAATGATGTAGGTGCCATTGGGTGTGGGCGTCGAACTCTTGCCGAACGACGTGGGCATGGTCCGGACCACAGTGCCATTCACCTGAATCGAAATGGTCTTCGAATAGTCATCCGCGATCGCGATCACCGAGTCGCCGATGGTGAAGGTCGTGCTCTTGTTCGCTTCTCCGTACAGACCGTCACCGAGGTCATAGCCGTACACGTCCACGTCGACCGTGACAGTAGTGCCGGGCACCCAGTAGTCTTCTGGACGCCAACGGACCTCGGTGTTGTTCACCCAGTAGAAAGCACCCTCCACCGGCGGGTCAGTCGTGATGGTGATGCGATCCTCAGCAGCCTTCCGATCCGGGATGGACTCGTCGAACTGCACACGCACCGGCTGACCGATCCCGACGACAGCGCCCTCCCAGGGCATCGCGTACGGCATCGTGAGGTTGTTCGGTTGCAGCGTCGTGAACTGGCTCGAAGTGGTCGTCGTGCCGCCCGGACCCTGCGCTTCTGCGTCAAGGGTATATACGCGGCCGTAACCCAGAACCTCAGTGGTGGTCCACGACTTTCCGTCCGCCGCGATCTCACCGTCGACAACTTTTCCGTCGATGTTCGTCAATGTCGCGTTGACGAGAGACCCTTCCGACACCGCGAGCGTAAACGGCTCGAGCGGGTCGATGCCGACCGCCCCATCGGGCTGTGACTTGCTGATCGCTGGCTTCGGCAGTTCAGCTTGCTCACTGACAGGTGTTGCACTGTTACCAGAAGGGACCGTGCATGCGACAGAGAGAAAGAGAGCACTGGCGGCGAGAATCGCGGCCCCCACTGCTCTTTTACGTCGATCTGGACTACCCATCCGGGTTTTCATGCATCCCACCACACTCGTCTTATCGTGCTTGTCGCCGTACGCGCTTAGCTTTCGTCCACTCGATACCTGCTTGTTACGCATTTCAGGCAATCAGGACGCATTGTCCGCACGAGGCGGAACCTATCGATGAGTATGCATGAGTGACGCTAGCCCCGGATAGAGGATCGTGACCTACCCAACTGCACTATCGTCTGTTTGACCGACTCGGGTGCACGCTTGAGCTGACCAGCCGATTTCCACTATGGGCGCTAACCTGTTACTGTTTCACACCGCAGCACGCAGTGCAGGCGCCATTAGCTCAATTGGCAGAGCAGCTGACTCTTAATCAGCGGGTTCGGGGTTCGAGTCCCTGATGGCGCACCTCCAAGCCCCAGGTCCATTCGGACCTGGGGCTTTTTGCTTCCGTTGCCTCTCCCCCGAGGCTCGATCCGGTAAGTATTCACGCGCTACGCGCGGCATTTGCTACCGGATCGTCCGAACGAGGGAACCGATTCTCCCGAGGCGCGTCTAACCGTTCTATGGATTTGCAGCGCGTTCAGGCGATCATGGCGCATCAAGACGGGGTTATTCGAATCAGCCAGGCGCTCGGGGCTGGTATGTCGCGCGATCAGATTCATCGGCGGGTTGTGTCCGGGGAATGGGTGCGACTACACCAGGGTGTCTACCTGCACGGTGGTCGTTCACCTAACGCCGCGGCGTGGCTGCGGGCGGCAGTTTATTCCGCAGGACCGTCCGCGGTTGCTCACAGTCTCAGCGCCGCGTGGTGGCACGGATTGCTCGCACGTCCACCTCGAAAACATTTCGTGTCAATCCCTGCGGCCCGTCGGGTGCGCCCCGTGCCGCACAGGCATGTGCGCCACCGCAATCTGCTCAACCTCGATACCACGACCGTCAGGAGCCTTCGTGTGACGTGCATTCCACTGACGATTCTCGAGGCCGCTGTCGACCACCCCGAAGGGTCAATGTTCATGGACAGGGCTCTCCAGAAGCATGCGTCGCTGCACAACCTGTGGTCAGTCCATGAGCGTAATCGCGGCCGGGCTGGCGCGAAAGCTGCCGAGACCCTTCTCCGCGCAGCGGGTGAGGGCGGAGCTTCAGAAGCCGAACGAATGCTCACCAGACTGCTGCGGCGCTCCGGAATATCTGGGTGGAAAGCGCACGTCCACGCACTCGGCTACGAAATCGATGTCGCCTTTCCGCTTCAACGAGTCGCAATCGAGGTCGACGGGTGGGCATGGCATCGTGACGCCAAACGCTTTAAACGCGACATGGACCGGCAGAACGCCCTGCTTAATGCAGGCTGGCACGTCTTGCGTTTCACCTGGCATCACCTGATGCATGAGCCGGACCGCGTCGTGAAGGAGATTACCGCGGCCTTAGCGAATCGCCCCACGATTTGGTAAACCCTGACGCGCTACGCGCGGCATTCGCTACTAGATCGCGCTAGGGCAGTTAACCGCTTGGGCGGCCTCGGGTTCCAGGCTCCTGCCGGGGCATCGAATTCGGCGGGACCGCGTAGGGGGTTCCCTGGTTGAAGAAACCCGTGACGATATCCGGCCCGCATTGAGCAAGCGCTGCGCCTGCCTTCGGCCATGGAGTCCCTAGGTTAACCGACCCGGGATCAGGTGCGGCCGCGAAGTTGAACGCTGCGCTCATGTCTCCAACCACGCTGCGCCGCCAGGGCGTGAGATTGGGCACCGGGACACCGAACCGCTTTTCGATCAAACGAAGCTGTGACGTGTGATCGAGGACATCCGAAAAGACCAGTCCGCCCCTGCTGTACGGCGAGACCACCATGCTGGGTACTCGGAAACCGAGGCCGATAGGCCCTGCAATGCCATCCGATTCGGTCACCGACGCGAGCGGTGCCGTTAGGTACTCCCCTGGCGTTCCTGGAGGGGCCGTGGGCGGGGCAACATGGTCGAAGAACCCGCCGTTTTCGTCATAGCTCACGATCAGCGCCGTCTTCTCCCACAGCGCCCGGTTGGACGTGAGAATATCGAGCACCTGCACGAGTCCGACAGCGCCGAAGGCGGGAGGCAATGCGGGGTGTTCACACTCGAGCAGCGACGGCACGATCCAGCTCACTTGCGGGAGTGTTCCGTTCTGGACATCGTTCTGAAACTCAAGGGGATACGTCGGCGCGACGCCCTTGCGGTATAGGGCCGATTGGGGATCTGCCGATTGCACGAAGCACCCGAGCATGCCATCGAGAAGGACGCTGGAAAGGGGCCCGAAGTCTTTGTTTTGGTAGACCTTCCAGCTGACGCCGGCTTCTTCGAGATTCTCCGGAAAAGTGCGCCATGAGTACACATGTTGCGGGAGTAGCTCGGGGGTGTACACCAGTGGGCCGCCGTGGGTCCCCGCAGGATCAATGGACGCGCTGATCCAATACAGGCGATTAGGGTCAGTCGGGCCCATCACAGAACAAAAATAGTGATCGCACAGCGTAAACGCATCCGTTAACTGATAGTGCACGGGCAAATCGTCACGCGTGTAGTAGCCCATTGTGGCGGGCCCATTTCCCGGCCCCTCATGCTGTAGATGGACCGTCACCCACTGGTCCATCCGCCCACCGTTCCATGCGTGATGCTGCGGACCCCAACTGTGGGTGGGGTCGTTAATGCACTCCCCATTCAGGGTCGCGCCACGCGTGGTGTCGAGGCGGAACGGATTGAGGAATCCCGTCGGTGTTGGGCCGATACCCGGCGCGTAACCATATTGGTTCCACGCAGCCGACGGGTCATCGAACCCGCGCACCCCGGACTGCGTGCCGAAGTAGTGGTCAAAAGACCGGTTCTCGAGCATGAGCAGCACGAAATGCTCGATGTCGTCGAGCGTTCCGTGACCCATCGGATCCGCGGCGTATGCCCGTTCGATCACCGGTCCTGCCCAGGAGGTCAGCAGAACAGTACCACCGGCGGCGAATGCTTTCGCGAAGAATTCCCTGCGGCTCATACCCGCAAAGGGCCCGGATGCGGCCATAGGCATTCCTGTGGTGAGGGCGAGTAGGAGGAACACTGGAAAGTTAACTGCGCCCATAATATGTGCGCTCCGTCACACGCACCGGGAAACCGAAAAATGGCAGTGCGCCACGATCGACGGGTTGCGTTCAGCCGACCTGCGAGCATGCGCAATGTCGAGGTTCAGGGTGTCCACGGCAATTGTGTCGCTGCCCTGGTAGCGGCGGGTGACGTCGTCGAGGTGAATGCCCGCCACGGCGGGCTCCTTCCGTAGCGGGGATCAGCGTGGCAGGTTCGGCGCGATCTGACGGTCGATGATCCGCTGAATTTGTTCCTGGACATCGGCGAACGTCGACTCAACGTCGGCGTTTTGCAGTGCGATCCGCTCGAAGCCGGTGCCAAGGATCTGATCGGCACCCGGGACGAAGACTCGCGCATTGTCTTGCGGGCCCGTGAAGGGAAGCTGGTCGACTGCGGTACGCGCATTGGGGTTGTCATTGAGGTACTGGGCGAACTCATCGGATTCGACGGCAGTCTTACGTACTGGCATGTAGCTGACGTTCTGCGAGAAGTAGGCGGTGTTTTCCGCATTGGTGATGAACTCAATGAACTTCAGTGCGTTCTCTTTTCGCTGATCGGGGATTCCCGAAGGAATGGCAAGCCCGGCACCGCCGGTCGGGCAGCCTGGCTGCTCAGTGCGCGGCAGGAACGCGGTGCCAACCTCAAAACTGGTTGCAGTGGCGGTGATTCCACTCAAACTGCCGGTAGACGCAATGGTCGAGCCGCAGAGACCGGCAGCAAAATCGGTGGCGATATCCGGCGAGACGTTCGCGTAGCGTGCGGTATGGATCTGGTCCCTCAGCCAGTTGCCCGCTTCGATCGTGCGCTCGTCGGTCAGCTTCAAGTCCCACTCCTGCGAGTACGCGCCCCCGAACGTCCAGTTCGGCCCTTGGAACGTCCAGGCGAGATAGTCGATGGCGTTACCCCAGGAATGCGCGAACTTCCCGTTCCCGATGGCCTGCTGAAGTTCAGGCGCCCACTCGCCGAATTCTTGCCAGCTCTCCGGACCGCGATCGGGCAGTCCAACCCGTTGCCACAAGTCCTTGTTGTAGTAGAAGAGCGGCGTTGAGCGCGCGTAAGGCAGCGCGAAGTGGCTGCCGTCAAAGAGGTAGTCGGCGAGCAGAGCATCGACGTAGTCATCGGGCTCGACACCCGCCGATGAGAAGTGCGTATCGAGTGGTTCGATTGTCTTGTTGAGCGCGTAGTTGAACCACCCCACGTCAGAGAGGACAACGACGTCCGGTTGTTCGCCGCCAGCCAATGAAGCGTTGAACTTCTGGGCGACTTCCTCGTAGTTCTTGCCCGCGCTGATCAACTGTACGGAGATGTCGTTTTCGGCTTCGAACCGGCGGATCAGTTCCAGTTCCACGTCCCGTGATGTGCCGGGATGGTTGGACCAGAAGGTGATTCGGCTGCCAGCGCCGCCGGCGTTCCCGCCGCCGTTGCCTCCACTGCCCGTGCCTGTGCAGGCTGTTAGCGCGGCAGTTGCCGCCGCAGTGCCCGCGAGGCCCAGGAAGTGACGCCGATTGAAACCCGCCATGGCATGTTGCCCTCTCTGTAGTGGTCAGCCTTCGACAGCGCCTGAGGTCAGGCCCTGATCCTGTGTCGTTGAAGGATAAGCAAGACGATCAGGATGGGAAGCATCGTCAGAATCGTGCCAGCCATGACTGGCCCCCAGTTCGTGAGGCCCTCGTTGTTCCGCAGCAGGGTGCACCGCAGGAGGGTGCACCGCAGGAGCGTGACGTGACCTGCGCCATCCATCCGCGCCGCCTCGATGATCTCAGACGGTATGGAGAGGAAGTGGTTCCGCGTCAGGAACGTGCCGAATGCGACTCTCGCGAGAGGGAGGATGATGCCCTGGAAGGTGTTGCGCCACTAGTTCAACGGGAGGTTACGCCGGTCTTGATCAGGCGTGGCGCGCAGCGAAAAATTGGCGCGAAACCGGATTCGGCTCCGGAACCCAGTGTTCATTCGTTGTTCGGTGCAGAAGGAAGCAGCTGGTGGACACTGCGGTCACAGCGAATGCGACGACTCCTGACCCTATGGTGATTAGGCGATCCATGACACCGCTCCTTCCGGCAAGCCACAATGATTGCCCGAGTGAAGCGCTGTCCCAGTTACCCGAGTCAGCCCACCGACTGCTTCCCTCTACGCGATGTGTATCGGCACTAGGTTCACAGGTGTTACACCGGTCACAGATCGGACGAAAGCCACCCCAAATGGCGCATTCATGCATGTACAGGCTGCACAGAACCGCAATGGATTCTGTACAGCCTGTACATCGGGACCGAAAAGTATCCGGGGCCGAACCCTAGCCTGAGACACGCTCCGCAAGCGCGGCACGGTACTTCACGACGTTACGCATTTTGATGTCCTCGTAGCCGCGGACCATGTCTGGCAGAGATGCCGTCTCGACAGCGTTAGCCAAACCCTCAGCGTGCAGATCGCCGAGAACGTTTCGCATCGCAGCGATGTATTCGTCGATCAATTCCCGTTCCGTCTTGCGAACCTCAGCGCTGCCGAATGGGTCGAGTTTGGTACCGCGCAGCTTCTTCATCGACTTGAGGCTGCGGAAGGCTGGATCGAACCATGTACCGAGCGTCATCTTCTTCTTCATGCCCATTGCACGAAGTGCCGGTGGGTGCAGTTTGTAGTGCACCTTCGCGCCCTTACCGAACTCTCCCTCGATCTGCTCGCGGATCTCCGGGAGAAGCGCCAGCCGAGCAACCTCGTACTCATCCTTGTAAGCCATCAGCTTGTGCAGATACATCGCTACGGTCTCTGTCAGAACAGTAGAGTCCGGCTGCACGGACCTTTCCTTCCGGTACGTCTCCGTGACGAACGCGACGAACTTCTTCGCGTACTTCTCATCCTGGTAGGCGATCAGTTCGTCGATGCGCATGTCGATCGACTCGGATTGCGCAGGCAGGCCGATCAATGCGCCCAACTGACGAGCACGAGCGGAAATCTCCCGCTTCTTTGGTTCCTGGCGCATCGCTGCCGCGAGCGCAGCCGGATCCGCGACGGACTGCCGTCCCCGACGCAGCGCCTGAAGGTTCTTCTCCACAGCGACACCGTTCAGCACGATGGCCTGCTCGATGGCGGACTCACTGATCGGCAATACGCCTGTCTGCAGTGCCGCGCCCACGAGAATCATGTTCGCGTACTGCTCATCGCCGAAGAGCCGGTCGGCGAGATCGATCGCATCGAGGTAATGGACTTGCTTGGTGACCGCGTCGATCGCAGAGTGGATCGACGCGTCGGCCGGATACACCTCGCTGGTATCGGTGATCATCTTTCCTGTTGCGACGTGAGTAGTAGAGACCACCGCGATGGTTTTGCTGGGAGACGCTACGCGAAGGTTCTGCGGGTCAGTCGCGACGAGCGCGTCACACCCCAGATACAGGTCGCATGAGCCCTCGCCGACCTTCGCTGACAGCTGTTCGGGGCCATCGGTCATCTTGATGTCGGATACGACGGCGCCGCCCTTCTGAGCGAGACCGGTCTGGTCGAGAGTGCGCACCGCGTGACCGTCGATGACAGACGCCATGGCGAGGACCTGACTAACAGTCACCACACCCGTGCCACCGATGCCCATGACGCGCATATCGAACTCGTCACGGCCCGAGTAGTACTTCGGGTGCGGCAGGTCGTCGAGCCCCAATGGCGGCAACATCTGATGCTGCGGCTTCTCCCCTGGTGTGATCGTCATGAACGACGGGCAGTCGCCCTTCAGGCACGAGTAGTCGAGGTTGCACGATGACTGGTTGATCTGAGTCTTGCGCCCAAACTCGGTGTCGGTGGGCTGCACCGACAGGCAGTTGGACTTCTCACCGCAGTCGCCGCAGCCTTCGCACACGCGCTCGTTGATCATCACCTTCGTGGTAGGTGTGGCAATCTTGCCGCGCTTGCGCTTCCGCCGCTTCTGGGCAGCGCACTCCTGATCGTGGATCAGCACCGTAACTCCCGGTACCTTGGCGAGTTCGCGCTGGACGTCCATGAGGTCGTCACGCGGGCGGACGGCCACCCCCTTGGGTAAAGCCCTGCGGTTGATGCGCTTCGGATTGTCACTCGTGATGACGACCCTCGCGACACGCTCGTCGATGAGGATCTTCGTGATCTGCTCGATGGTCATCTCGCCAACTGGGTGCTGCCCGCCCGTCATCGCGACGGCGCTGTTGTAGAGCAGCTTGTACGTGATATTCACACCAGCAGCGACGGCAGCGCGGACCGCGAGTGAACCCGAATGCATGAACGTACCGTCACCAATGTTCTGGACGAGGTGACCTTCCTCGAGGAACGGCGCCATGCCTATCCACTGCACACCCTCGCCGCCCATCTGGGTGGCACCCGTGACGTTGCCGACCTGCTTCTCGTCCATCAGCAAGACCATGGCGTGGCAGCCGATGCCACCACCGACGAGCGTGTTGTCGTCGACCTTCGTTGAGCTGTTGTGTGGACAGCCCGAGCAGAAGTACGGACTACGCACCGCGAGCGGGAGCGACAACGTGTGCGGGCGCGGTCGGCGATACCAGGCTTGCACCGAATCGATACCGCGTGGTTTCAGCGCCTTCGCCATACCTCGCGCGACAGCGTCGAGGTCGAGTTCGCCGGTCACTGGGAACAGTACGGAACCGTCAGTTGCTTTCCGTCCGATGACGCGGGGAGCGTTGACACGACCGTAGAGAAGATCGCGCACCGCACTTTCGATGAAGGAGTGTTTCTCCTCAACGACGATGATCTCTTCGAGACCGTCAGCGAACGTTTCGATGATTCGCGGCTCCAAGGGGTACACCATGCCGAGCTTGAGCACGCGAATACCAAAGCGAGCGAGGTCAGTCTCCGTGATACCGAGCGTGCGGAACGCGCTCTGCAGGTCGAGGTAGGTCTTGCCGGATGTGATGACACCAATCCGATCGGTGCCGCCACTTCGGGTGATCTTGTTGAGCCCATTGTTACGGGCGTATTCAAGCGCACGCGGAAGCCGGGTCTGATGCAGGCTGCGCTCGAGAGCCATAAGCGTTTGACCGAGCACCATCCCGGTCGGCTGATGCTTGCTGGGCTCCGAGTGCCCCAGCAACGGTGACGACAGGTGCGGGTGAACTTGGACCGTACCGGCCCCGTCAGCTACGGCAGTGACGACTTTTAAACCCGTCCACAAACCGGTGAAGCGGGACATGTACTGCGCGTGCAAACCAAGTTCGACGATATCCTGGCTATCAGCCGGATATAGGACCGGCATGTACATATCTGCCATGAGCGCTTCCGATGCCGACGGAATAGTCGACGATTTCGCACCAGGATCATCACCGACCAGAGCCACCGCACCGCCCATCGGGTCCGTGCCGATCATGTTGGCGTGGCGCAACGCGTCAGTCGAGCGGTCCAGGCCGGGCGCTTTGCCGTACCAGATGCCCGTCACACCGTCCCGATTGAAGGTGCCGACGTTTCGCGTGAGCTGGCTGCCCATCACCGCGGTCGCGCCGTACTCTTCGTTCAGGCCGGGCTGGTGGACGACGTCGAGGGTGCTGACAAGATTGCGCTGCCGGATCAATTCAAGGTCATAGCCAGCGAGCGGCGAGCCCTCATAGCCAGATACGAACGTCGCAGTTTTCAGCCCCGCACGGCGGTCCTGACGTGCGCGATCGAGGAGCATGCGGACCAGGGCCTGAATGCCTGTGAGGTATACGACGCCGTCTTCGCGCTCGTACCGCTCATCAAGGTAGAAAGACTGGCTTTTCCTTTTGCCTCCGGTGGTGATATCCGCACCGTGGGCAGCCTCGGACGTGGTCATCGTGGCACCTCCTGTCGCGCCTGGAATGGGTGACTCCCGGCGTGAGCCAGAATCGGGTGTGATCCGGCTCATAAATGTCCATGTGACTACTAGTTAGCCTGAGATCCCCGATTGGCCGCAAGTGATGCACAACACAATGGGCCATTGGTACAGTCATGGTGAGCCCCGGCACACCGATGGTGAGCCACCTGCATACGAGGTGCGATGCCCCAGCAATTTGATCGTCTCGACCTGACCATCCTGCGATTACTCGTCGAGCAACCCCGTGCTGGTGTGCGGGAATATGCTCGGCAGCTCGGAATCGCGCGCGGGACCGCTCAGGCACGAATCGACAAACTACAGCGGGAAGGCGTGATAGAGAGTTACGCCCCGCAGATCTCGCCAGTAGGCCTTGGCTTCAGCGGATTGGCCTACATTCATATACATCTGGCCCAGGGTCAGCTCGATCAGACAAGCCGATTGCTCGCCGCCATTCCAGAGGTCATCGCGGCCGATTCGATCGCCGGTGAAGGCGACCTGATCTGCCAGGTCGTGGCGAAAGACAATCACGAACTCGAACGGGTAATCCAGCGGATCATCGGCACGCCAGGTGTGGTTAGGACGCGCACCGAAATTGTCCTGAGCCGGAGGATACCGCTGCGGGTCGTGCCACTGATCGACGCGCTGGCGCAAGAGCTGGGATGATGCGCTGCCACCCAAACTCGCACTGCAGAAGTTTCGCTGGTGGAGCCCGTTAGCAGTCTTCCGCCGGAAGGTACCCCCACTCGCAGGCCTCTTCATGGCTGTTCGCATGGTTCGGGCGACCATCCGGGTTCGGCATCTCGGCCATCGATATCTCCGTGCCGTCTGCGCGGTAGCACCAGGAGGCGTCACAGTAGATCGTCTCGCCTGTATTGGATTGTTTGACGGTCAACACAGGATTTCCGTCGTCACCGATGCAGATCTGCCCGCCGCAGAAGGGGTAGCTCGGGTTGCCCTCTACGACGCCATAGTTGGCGATGCATCCGGGTAGCGTTCCCACCGTCCCGTCTGGAAAGTGGTACGTACCGTCCATGGCTGGGTCGCAGTTGTTCTGGTCCCAGTCGCCGGAATCCTCATCAGGCACGGGAGCCTGTCGCTGTGCCTCCGTAGCTGTGGGAACGACTGCGGGCACGTCAACATCTGGCTCTTGTCCCAAGCCATCGGGCTCGGTTGGCGTGATTATGGGCGATGCAGACTCCGCTGGAGTGTTCACTACTGATGACGTAGTGGGATCGGTCCCGGCGGTCACTACCGTCGTTGAACAACCAACGCCTATAACGCAGGTGGCTGCCAACACACCCATGGAAAAATACGAACGCATAGTCCCCCTGCTCCCTAGCGCACCCGCACGCGACCATACGCGTTACAGAATCATTGCACGACGGAAAATGATCATGGTTGTCCCCCGGGGGAGGTCGGAGGCATCCGAACGCTTGCCCGAACGGCGTTCCTGGAGGATCTGAGGAACGGCGCCGCGGCACCACGATGATCGGACTGTTGTCTCCAACCGTGATCAACGTGCCCTGCTAAAGCAGTGACGGTTCGCTGTCACGCGCACGGTCTATGCGGCTCACGCACAACGTCTTACCGTGGAGACCCAGGCGGTGGCTGTTCGACGCGGGCTCAGGCAAACCTACTTCCTGGTGGCCTGGTGGAGTAGTCGCAGCGTGGCGCATTGCTCGCGGATGTCGGTCAAACAGCCTAATTTGCGCAAATCATACTTGCTCATAGTGAGGTTCGTTATATTCTGCCAAAGCACCGTCGGTCACATAGATCACGTGCGGCACGCTAATACCGTTCGGTCTACCGGTAATTGTGCCTCGTCGCAATAAGGCGCAGTCGCCGGGGAGGTGAACTTTCTAAGATTCGGAGATCTACACGAATAAAATGTGCCACTCAGTTTATTCACTGAGGCCATCGATCGGCAGATTCAATCAATAAGACAAAGGAGAAATCTGTGGTTGGAAATCGAATCATTGGACGAACAACTGCGGTCATCAGCGCAACTGCTGTTGCCCTTGCAGTTGGCGCGGGCGCTAGCATGGCAGCTGTCACTGGAACCGCTGACGTCGCAGCGAGCGGAGACGAAATCTCCTTTGCACTCGACCTGACCGGGGAGCCGGGCTTCAATTGCTCGCTAATGGTAGTTACGAATGACCTCTCTTACACCGACGACCGGCACCTTTCCGATGACGACGGAGTGCTCGTAGGGACCTTCACATTCGATTCGCTTCCCGACGGGACGTACTTCACACAGACCTACTGCGAAGACTCCGACATGATTCCTTTCGCTCGGATAAATGGCCCCTTCGTCATCCCCACCGCGAATGGCGGCGGCAATGGGGGCGGCGGTTTCGGGAGCATCTCCGGCAGCTAGAAAGAAAAATTCATCTAATACCTTCGCGCTGGAAACGCGACTTCTCCATCAGCGTAGCCGTGGAGAAGTCGCGTTCTCGTGAAAAAGTCGGAAGTATGCTAACCAACAATCCAGGTGTCATGCCCATCGAGCAGCCGCTGCAGATCAGGCGCCTCCGCCTCCCGCGCTCGCGCCACCTGTTCGCGCGCTAGATCGTCGTAAGTAGGTCGTTCGACCTGCCGGAAAATCCCTATCGGCGTGCGGTCACTCATACGTGACAGTGCAAACGCGCCAGTAGGGTCGGGGTCGCCGGGATCGTGCACCTTCCCGTCGACCTCCACCCCCGCGCGTAGCCGAAGAAGCTGTGACTCCCCTTCCTCGGTTTTGAGCGCATCGAATGCACCCTGGTTGAAGATCGGGCAGTTTTGGTAGATCTCAATGAACGCCGATCCGCGGTGATGCGCCGCCGCTTCGAGTATCTCGGTCAAACCCTTCCGGTCCGAATCGATCGCGCGCGCGACGAATGTGGCTTCCGCGCCGAGTGCGAGCGAGACCGGATTGAAAGGGTGATCGAGAGACCCCATCGGCGTCGACGTCGTGACTTTCCCGGCTTCCGACGTCGGCGAGTACTGTCCCTTCGTCAGTCCATAGATACGGTTGTTGAACAGCAGGATCTTGAGGTTGACGTTGCGGCGCAGCGCGTGGATGAAGTGGTTGCCGCCGATCGACAATGCGTCGCCATCGCCTGTCACTACCCACACTGACAGGTCTGGCCGCGAGACCGCGAGCCCTGTCGCGATAGCAGGTGCGCGCCCGTGGATCGAGTGCATGCCGTAGGTGTTTAAGTAGTACGGGAACCGGGACGAGCAGCCGATGCCCGAGATAAAGACCAGGTTCTCGCGTTTGATGCCGAGCGTCGGTAAGAACGCCTGCACGGCGTTCAGCACGACGTAATCGCCGCAGCCGGGACACCAGCGCACTTCCTGGTCAGATTTGAAATCCTTCGCTCTGTACGGGGCGTCGCTCAGCGGTATCAAGTTGAGCCCGTTCATTTCACACCTGCCTTGTGATACTCCGGCGTCATGTGGTCGAGGAGCATCTGCTCGACCTCTTCAGCTTTGAATGGCATACCGCTGACCTTCGTGTACGGCACAATGTCGATGAGGAACTTGGCGCGAAGGATCATCGAGAGCTGCCCGAGATTCATCTCCGGAACGATCACTCGCTCGTAGCTGTTCAGCACATCGCCGAGATTCGCTGGCATCGGATTGAGAGACCGCAGGTGTGCCTGCGCGACACTGAGTCCTCGCCGTCTCACCCGGCGGCAGCCCGCACCGATCGGCCCAAGCGTCGAACCCCATCCGAGCACGAGGACGTCCGCGTCACCGGTGGGGTCATCGACCTCGAGGTCCGGCACCGCGATCCCCTCGATTTTCGCCTGCCGCAGCCGCACCATTGTGTCGTGGTTCTCTGGGTCGTAGGAGATGCCGCCCTTTCCGTCAGCCTTTTCCAGACCGCCGATGCGATGCTCGAGCCCTGGCGTACCAGGAATTGCCCAGTCACGCGCGAGGGAGGTGGGGTCACGCCGGTAGGGCCAGAAGTCACCGGACCCGTCCGAGGCATTCGGGGCTGTCGCAAACCCGGCGGAGAATTCTGGAAGCGTTTCTGCGTCGGGGATCCGCCACGGCTCGCTGCCGTTCGCGATCATGCCATCAGACAAAATGATGACCGGCGTTCGATACGTGAGCGCTATCCGTGCTGCTTCTAGCGCGGTATCGAAGCAGTCCGCCGGTGACGACGGGGCAAGCACGGCGACCGGCGACTCCCCGTTGCGCCCGCAGAACGCCTGCAGCAAGTCCGCTTGCTCTGTCTTCGTGGGCAGACCCGTCGACGGTCCGCCGCGTTGCACGTCGACGATGATGAGCGGAAGTTCTGTCATCACCGCGAGCCCGATGGTTTCGGCTTTCAGCGCAAGCCCCGGGCCGGACGTCGTGGTCACGCCGAGCGCTCCGCCGTACGACGCACCGAGAGCGGCACCCACTGCCGCGATCTCGTCTTCTGCCTGAATGGTGGTGATGCCGAAGTTCTTGTGCTTGCTGAGTTCGTGCAGGATGCTGCTGGCGGGCGTGATCGGGTAGGAGCCGAGCACCACGGGCATGCGCGTGCAGCGGCCTGCTGCGACAATTCCGTAGGCCAGGGCGATGTTGCCGGTGATCTGCCGGTACTTGCCCGGCGGCAGTTGTGCGGGCGGGATTTCGACCCTCGCGACCGACGACTCGATTGTTTCGCCGTAGTTCCAGCCAGCATGCAGCGCAAGCACGTTCGCTTCGGCGACGGTCGGCGCTTTGGCGAACTTGGTGCGCAGGAACTTTTCGGTGTGCTCGACCGGGCGATGATACATCCAAGACAACAGACCCAGAGCGAACATGTTTTTGCAGCGCGACGCGTCTTTCTTGCCGACTCCGGCAGGCGCGACGGCACCCTCCGTGAGTGACGTCATCGCTACCGGATGGATCTGGTAGCCATCGAGGGAATCGTCTTCGAGCGGGTTCGCGCTATAACCGGCTTTCTGCAGATTCCGCTTGCTGAACTCGTCACTGTTGGCGATGATCACACCGCCGCTGCGCAGATCTTTGAGGTTCGCGCGGAGCGCGGCGGGATTCATGACGACGAGTACGTCCGGGCGGTCACCCGGCGTCAGGATGTCGTGGCCAGCGAAGTGAATCTGAAACGACGAGACTCCTGGGATCGTCCCCTGCGGAGCTCTGATCTCGGCGGGGAAGTCAGGGAGGGTCGCGAGGTCATTTCCGAAGATCGCAGTGGACGAAGCGAAGCGCTCCCCCGTCAGCTGCATTCCGTCCCCGGAATCCCCCGCGAACCGTACAACAACCCGTTCCGACGTGTTGTCTGCCATTCGGTGTGGTCCTTTGTGCGACGTCCGCGCGGGATCATCCGCGCGTTACCCCTTCCACACTAGTAGAACACGTTCTACTATTCTAGTAGGGTCTAGAGCGCCAACAGACGGAGAGTTACATGGAAGCGGGAACGATTTCCCAAGCCGCCCAGGCAATCCTGGACGCCTACGACACAGGAAAGCCGATAGAGCCCGTCGTCGATCAATTCCCTGGCTCCACGATCAGGGACGCCTACAGAATTCAGAAAGAAGTCGTTCACCAGTGGCTTGCGAGCGGCGACACCGTCAAAGGGCACAAAGTCGGCCTCGCGTCCCTTGCCATGCAAACCCAGATGGGCGTCAACCAGCCCGACTACGGCCACTTACTCACGTCAATGTTCCATCTCGAGCACCTGCCGATCGATACACCGACGTACCTGCAGCCCCGCATCGAACCCGAGATCGCGTTCATACTCGGCCGACAGCTGAGCGGGCCAGGTGTCACGGTCGCCGACGCGCTGCGGGCGATTGACTACGTCATACCCGCGCTCGAAATCGTCGATTCACGCATTCGGGACTGGCGCATCTCGATCGTCGACACCATCGCCGACAATGCCTCCTCGGGGGGCGTCGTCCTCGGCAGCAAGCCGACGCTGATCCATCAGGCCGATCTCGCCAAAATCAGCTGCGTGATGAGCAAAAACGGGAAAACTACCGGAACCGGGGTGGGCGGTGCCGTACTTGGGTCACCGATTAACGCGCTCGTGTGGCTTGCGAACACTGTTGGACCGCTCGGTACGACACTCGAACCCGGGCATGTCATCCTGCCAGGATCGATGACCCGCGCAGAACCCATCGGAGCTGGTGACGTCGTTACCGCGACTATGGGAGAGCTCGGCGATGTTACCGCGGTTTTTTCTGACAGCGACGA
The DNA here is from genome assembly GCF_000214175.1 of Hoyosella subflava DQS3-9A1. Classification (NCBI taxonomy): domain Bacteria; kingdom Bacillati; phylum Actinomycetota; class Actinomycetes; order Mycobacteriales; family Hoyosellaceae; genus Hoyosella; species Hoyosella subflava. The sequence goes on along the minus strand of NC_015564.1, from coordinate 1,053,643 downwards.
GCAATAGCTCGAGGAGGACAGAGATATGAAAATCCAGGTCGATACCAACGCATGCGTGGGCACGGGATTCTGCGAGGCCATTCGCTCCGACATTTTCGAAGTCGGCGACGACGGAGTCGTCACGTTGCTCACCGAGGAATTCACCGAAGCCGACCGGGCTGACCTTGAGGACGCTGTCGCACAATGTCCCATGGGGGCGCTGTATTTGGAGGGGTGAGAACGGGTGACGCCGTGCGCCCACCTCGTAGCGACAAAAGTGAGGGCCCAGGACCTGCTGTCGCTGTGAGGTGGGCGGACTGGGTTACGAATGTTACGTCCAGGTCGATCCGTCCCCGCGCCAGGCTCTGATCACGCCCCCAGCACTGCGGCATCGCGCTCGGCCTGGATCTCAAGCGCGATGCTAATGATCATGTCTTCCTGGCCACCCACATATCCACGCTCGCCACAGCGATACAGGATTTCGTGCGCGGGCACGCCATAGCGTTCCGCCGCCCGCTCCGCATGCAGCAAGAAAGACGAGTACACGCCCGCATATCCCTGAACGATGGACGAGCGGTCCATCACCGGCAGTCGCGTGATGAACGGTTTCACGACATCCTCCGCGGCGGCCATTAGGGCGTCCTTGTCTACACCGGTTCTGATCCCCAGCCGCTCAAACGTCGCCGCGAGCACTTCAGTCGGAGAGTTTCCCGCGCCCGCCCCGAGCGCCACCAGCGAGCCATCAATCTGCCGCGCTCCGGCGCGGTACGCGAGGACCGAGTTCGCGACGCCGAACGATAGGTTCTGGTGCCCGTGGTACCCCACCTGGGCGTCTCCCCCGAACTCGGCCACCAGCGCAGCCACCCGCTCAGCCGCATCTTCGAGAATGAGCGCCCCTGCCGAGTCGACGACGTAGACGCACTGACAGCCCGCGTCGACCATGATCCGTCCCTGCTTTGCGAGCTGCTCTGGCGTCACCATGTGCGACAGCATCAGGAAACCGACCGTTTCCAGGCCGAGTTCGCGGGCGGCGCTGAAATGCTGGACGGAGACGTCAGCCTCGGTGCAATGCGTCGCGATACGCACAGCACCTGCACCGAGATCAGCTGCACCACGAAGGTCCGCGACGGTGCCGAGACCTGGCAACAGCAAGACCGCGATTTTCGCGTTGTGAGCCGTCTCGACGGCGGTGCTGATGAGCTTGCGTTCATCCACCAGAGAGAACCCATAGTTGAAGGTAGACCCGCCGAGGCCGTCACCGTGGCACACCTCGATGAGCGAGACGCCCGTCTGATCGAGGGCTGCGACCGTGTTTCGCACATTCTCTTCGGTGAACTGGTGCGCCATCGCGTGGCTGCCATCGCGCAACGTTGTGTCGACGATGCGGACTTCCCGATCGATGCCGTCCCACTGGTTCACTGGAGCGCTCCTTCTTTCTCGCGCGTAATTTGGGTCGCGATGACTTCACCGACGCGCGCCGCTGCGGCCGTCATGATGTCGAGATTCCCCGCATACTCGGGCAGGTAGTCCCCCGCTCCCGCGACCTCGACGAAGACCGCGACCCTGGCGTGGCCATTCCACCCCTGGCGAGGCGGATCGAACTGCGGGTCAGCCTTGAGGCGGTATCCCGGCACGTAAACCTGCACGTCGCGCACGATCTGATGAATGGACTCTCTGATCAAGTCCTTCTCCGCGTCGGGGTCGATCGCGCAGAAGATGGTGTCACGCATGATCATTGGCGGGTCGACAGGATTGATGATGATGATCGCTTTCCCCTGATCCGCACCACCTACCTTCTCGATGCCTTCAGCGGTGGTGGCGGTGAATTCGTCGATGTTCGCCCGGGTGCCGGGACCAGCTGAAACTGATGCGACGGAAGCAACAATCTCCGCGTACGGCACGGGCGTGACGCGCGAAACGGCATGCACGATCGGAATCGTGGCCTGCCCGCCGCAGGTGATCATGTTGAGGTTGGGTGCGTCGAGCTGCTGCGGAAGGTTGACGACCGGGCACGTGAATGGGCCCAGCGCGGCTGGCGTGAGGTCGACGGCTTTGATGCCGGCTTCCGCGTAGCGTGGGGCGTTGGCTTTGTGCGCTTTCGCCGAGGTCGACTCGAAAACGATGTCGGGCAGATCTGATTGCGCGAGAAGCCAATCAACTCCCCCGGCGGATGTTTCGATGCCCTGCTCAGCCGCGCGAGTGAGGCCGTCCGAGTTCTCGACCACTCCGACCATGTACCGGACATCGATCTGATCGCTGCGCTTCAGTTTTGCGAGCAGGTCGGTGCCAATATTCCCTGGCCCGACGATCGCAGCGGTGACCTTAGCGGAAGCCATGAACCAACCCTCCATGAGAACGTGTTCTACCTCATTCAGGGTAGAACACGTTCTCATTTATGTCACTAGTGGACACCGCACCTTGACCGCACACCTCGAATGCCGACCGCACACCCATTGCAGCCGGTGTGCGGTCGGCAAAGAGGGTGCGTGGTGACCTGAAACCGCTCACCCCACCCGCACACTCGCCGCGGCGTGCCGTCCCGCACGCCGGCCGAAGAACGAACCTTCGCCTACGCACGTGCCGCTGGCGTACCCGGAACAGTCCTGCGCAATGTTTGACGCGCACGCACCGGCGGCATACAGGCCTGGGACGGGACCACCAGCCGTGAGCACTTCGCCGTCGGGGCTTGTCCGCAATCCGCCCAGGGTGAACCCGACGTACGCTGCTTTGCCCAGCGATAGATCGAATGCCGCCCACGGGCCCGCATCCAGCGGCTTCAGCCAGTCGGGGTGCTTGTGAAAATCAGGATCATCGCCCTTTGCGGCACTGGTGTTGTAGTCGTCCAGTGTGGTCGCGAGATTGCCCGGCGGGATACCCAGCGCGAGTTCCATCTCGTCGATGCTCTCCCAGCCATCGATAAAGGGCGCCAGCGGGATTTCCGGCCACGCGGTCGTTTCGGCGTCCAGGATCAGGTAGGCGCGCGCGTTTGGCTGTTCAAGGACGGCACCCGCGGTGCGGCCGTGGTACGAGTCTTCTGCGACGAATCGGTGGCCTGCCTCGTTGACGATGATTCCGTTCAGCATCTGCGGCGGCGGGTAGAACGCGGCCGTCATGAACGCACCCTCCATGTGGATGGGCACACCACCAGCTGACTGTCCGAGCCGGATACCGAGTCCATCGTCACCGGGCGTACCGAGCGGCATGAAGCCTGATACGAGACGCGGAGTGTACGCAGCGATCATTTCCGTGTTCACCACGAACCCGCCCGCGGCGAGCACTACGCTTCCGGCCCGGAGAAAGGCCGGCCCATCGCTGAGCCGCCGCACGTGCACACCCACCACGTGGCCGTCCGCATCCGCGACGAGGTTGCGCACGGTCGTCTCGTACTGCACCCGGATGGGCAGTGACTCAATGTGCTTCGTCAGAATCCGCATCAGTTCAGCACCCCCGGTCTCCCCGGGCGCCGCGACTTTGTGACCACGGGGGGCAGGCTTAGCTTGTTCACGGAACGGCCAGGTGAGTTCGTTTCCCGTCCACATGAGGCCTTCGGTACCAGGCTGGTACACGGCCTTACCCGCGTAGAACGATCGTTCGAAGGGCACGCCGAGTGATTCAAGCCAGCTGAAATGCGCGACACTCCCCTCGCAGTACAGCCGGATCTTCTCGCTGTCCGGCTCGGGGGTCACCGCTTCGATGTAGCGGATCATTTCCGCGACGTCATCGATGATCCCGGTGGCTTCCTGCACGGGCGTCCCGCCGCCGAGGTAGATCTGACCGGCGCACAACGCGGTTGTGCCACCGCTGGCGGTTGCGCGCTCAAGCAGCAGGACGTCAGCGCCTGTTTCAGCTGCCGCGATCGCCGCACACGCGCCTGCGACGCCGAATCCAACAACGATGACGTCAGCGGCGTCTCCCCATTCTGGGACGTCTTTCGTGGACATCAACTCTGGAATATCGGTCGCCATAAGCTAGACCTTCAACGCGTGGGTCGCTGTGGCGCCACCGTCCGCGACGAACTCGGCTCCGGTGCAATACGAGCTTTCGTCACTTGCGAGGAAGACCGCGAGGCTGGCAATCTCTTCAGGCTTTCCTAGCCGCCCGAGGGCCACACGCTTCCCGATCCAGCTGATGTCGATCTCGACTCCGCCTACAGCGTCGTGAACCATTTTCGTGTCGATCATTCCGGGGTGGATGGAGTTGACGCGGATTCCGTCCTCGCCGAGCTCAAGCGCCGCAACTTTCGTCATCCCGCGGATCGCAAATTTGCTGGCTGTATAGGCGACGAGGAATGGCATTCCCGCCAGTCCTTCCACGGATGACACGTTGATGATCGATCCCCCGCCCGCCGCCTTCAAAGGTTCGACGGCCGACTTCATTCCAAGGAACGTGCCCACCTGGTTGATTCCGATGACACGCTGGTAGTCCTCGAGCCGAGTGTCCTGCACCCGTGAAAAGTGCAGCACCCCAGCGTTGTTCATCAATACATTCAGTGACCCGAACTGTGTGGTGGTGAACTCGACCGCCTCGATCCAATTCTGTTCATCGGTGACGTCGAGGTGTATGTACGCCGCGGATTCACCGAGTTCTTCTGCGAGGAGCTTGCCGTCGGTGTCGAGAATATCTGCGATAACGACCTTCGCTCCCTCTGCGACGAATCGCTGCGCGGCAGAAGCGCCCTGGCCTCGGGCCGCCCCGGTGATGAGCGCTACTTTGCCTGCTAACCGACTCATAACTGTCACTCTCCCATTTATTCCGCTAGCAGGTCCGACGCAGCGAAGATACGAGCCGGATCGCGGTCGGCGAAGTACTCCCCAACTGAGCTTGCAAGTTCTTCCGGTGACCACACGGTGCCCGCGGCGTCGAATCGCTTCTCGATAGATGGCGGCGCCATCAGCGTGACCATGCCGCCGTGGACAACGAACACCTGGCCTGAGATCTTCGCCGCGGCCTCCGATGCGAGGAAGGCAACAAACGGTGCTACGTGGTCGACGGAGAGTGCGTCACTCCCGACCTCTGGTGGCGGGCCGAAGACGTCCTGGGTCATCGCGGTGCGCGCGCGGGGACAGATCGCGTTTGCCCGCACTCCGTATCTGGCTAGGCTTCGCGCGGTGGCAACAGTGAGTGCCGCGATCCCCGCTTTGGCGGCGGCGTAGTTCGGCTGGCCTGCGGCACCAAAGAGAAACGCCTCGGAGGCGGTGTTGATTACGCTTGCCCGGGCGGGTTCTCCTGTTTCCTTCACACGGCCACGCCAGTAGGAGGCCGCGTTGCGTGAGAGCAGGAAATGGCCGCGCAGATGCACACGGATGACGAGATCCCACTCGTCATCCGACATGTTGAACAGCATCCGGTCGCGCAGCACACCCGCGTTGTTGACAACTATGTCGAGACCCCCGAAATGCTGGATCGCGGCGTCGATCAGAGCGTCGGCGGTTGAGCGGTCGGAGATGTCTCCCGTGACATGCAGAGCCTTCCCGCCAGCCGCTTCGATCTCGTCGACGACACCTGTCACGTCGGTCGTCAGATCGTTGACGACGATGTGTGCGCCCTGGCCCGCGAGGGCGAGAGCCTCAGCGCGACCGAGCCCCGCTCCGGCTCCCGTGACAACCGCGACCTTGCCTTCTAAAGTCCCCACTCGCTCTCCTGGCCTCTTGTGAACGGCATTTTTCCGCATAGGTATTTCCCACACAGTGTTTGATAGCTAGAGTAGAACGTGTTCTTGTTTTGGACAAGGGGTCGATAGAGAGGGCGCAGAATGCGCATCAGCTATACCAGCGAGCAACTGAAGCTACGCGACCACCTGCGCGAGTACTTCGCCACCGTCATGACACCCGAGCGGCGCGACGGCCTCGAAACGCCCGGTGGTGAGTACGGCAACGGAGCGGCATACAACGAGATCATCAAACAATTGGGCCAGGACCGCTGGCTAGCGGCCGGATGGCCAGAACAGTACGGTGGCCAGGCGCGCCCGATGATCGAGCAGCTCATCTTCACCGAAGAAGCAGCGATCGCGGGAGTTCCAATTCCCTTCCTCACGCTGAACACAATCGGCCCCACCATCATGCGATACGGCACTGAAGATCAGAAACAGTTCTACCTGCCGAAGATCGCTTCCGGGGACCTCAATTTCTCGATCGGCTACTCCGAGCCCGAAGCAGGCACCGACCTTGCCTCCCTGAAGACGAAAGCCATCCGCGATGGCGCCTCCTACATCATCAATGGCCAAAAAATGTGGACGAGCCTGATCGAGTACGCCGACTACATCTGGCTCGCCGCGCGCACGGACCCGAATGCCGCAAAGCAGAAGGGACTTTCGATCTTCATCGTGCCCACCTCGGCACCAGGATTCAGCTGGACGAAGGTACACACTGTCGCGGGGCCGGGTACGAGCGCCACTTACTATTCGGATGTCCGGGTCCCGATCGACGCACTCGTCGGTGAGGAGAATAAGGGCTGGTCGCTCATCACCAACCAGCTGAACCACGAGCGCGTCGCACTCACGCCGGCCGCACCTCTGCAGGAATCACTGCGTCAAGTCCGGCAATGGGCGCAACAAACAAAGCGGCCCGACGGTTCACTCGTCATCGACTCCGAATGGGTGCAGCTACACCTCGCACGTGTGCACGCACACGCCGAGTATCTGAAACTGCGCAACTGGCGGACCGCGTGGGGCGCCGAAACAGGCGAGATCACCCCCGCCGAAGCATCCGCGACGAAAGTATTCGGCACTGAATACGCCACCGAGGGCTACCGCCTCCTCATGGAAGTTCTGGGCACGGGCGCGGTCATTCGCCGCAACTCTCCCGGCGCGCTGCTGCGCGGGCGCATCGAGCGACTCCACCGCGCTGCTCTCATCTTGACGTTCGGTGGCGGCACCAACGAAATCCAGCGCGACATCATCGCTGCCACAGCGCTGCGACTCCCCGTTACCCGTTAGGACGGTCCATGGACTTCACAATCACCGAAGCGCAAGGCGACCTCGCCGGTCTTGCGAAACAAGTCCTCAGCGACTGGAACACCAAACATCCGGATAGGCCACTCGGCGGATTCGATCGCGAGCTGTGGACTGCGATGTGCAGCGCTGGACTCGTAGATGCAGCCCTCCCCAACACCGTCGGCGGTGCAGGATTCGGCGTACTCGAACAGTGCAGCATCCTGACCGAGATCGGCCGTACGTGCGCACCCGTTCCCTTCCTTTCCAGCGTCGCTGGTGCAGCGTCTGTGCTCGCCGAGTTCGGCACCCCGGAACAGATCGAACGCTGGCTGATTCCAGTTGTTCGCGGCACCGCAATACTGTCCCCCGCCATCGCCGACGCCGGGGATCCTGCGCCGTTCACAGCCCAACGCGGCCAGGAAGGATGGACCCTCGCTGGCTCCCAGACAGCCATCCTTGATGGTGCTTTCGCGGATGCGTTCCTCTGTGAAGCCGAAACACCCGATGGGCGCGCCATTTTCTGTGTCCCGCGCACCGCGAGCGGTGTCACCGTGTCGGAGCAGGACGTCGTTGACGGAGCGGATGCCGCGCAGCTTGAACTCGAGGCCGTCACGGTGCGCGACACCGAGATCCTCGCCGGTGCGGCGCCAACGTGGCTGCGGCAGCGCCTTACTCTCGGGCTGTGTGCGCAGCAGCTCGGCACACTCGAGGCCGCGCTCGAGATGACCAGCGACTACGCGCGCACCCGCGAACAGTTCGGTAAACCGATCGGCTCGTTCCAGGCGGTCCGGCAGCGTCTCGCCGACGCATATATCGATGTCGAGGCCGTCCGCCTCACGCTATGGCAGGCTGCCTGGCAAATCAGCGCCGGAGAACCTGCGGCCGACGCCGTGGCGACAGCAAAGTTCTGGGCCGCAGAAGCCGGCCACCGGGTTGCACACACCGCTGTCCACATTCATGGCGGGGTCGGCATCGACTTGGACTATCCCCTGCACCGTTACTTCGTCGCCGCGAAGCGCGCAGAATTCGCATTCGGTGGCGCTACCTCCCAGCTGCGCACACTCGGAACGCGGCTCGCTGAAGAGCTCGTCTAAGGAAGGACGTCATGACTGAAGCTGATTACGTCGTCGTCGGAGCGGGCAGCGCCGGTTGCGTCATCGCGTCACGCCTCGCCGAGAGGGGCGAGAAAGTCACCCTGATCGAAGCGGGGCGGAAAGATCGCAGCCGCTTCGTCCGCACGCCAGGCATGATTTCGATCGTCCACACCGTGCCGCAAATCAAGAAACGGTTCGACTGGGGTTACTACACGGTGCCGCAGAAGCATGCCGCGGACCGCAAGATTCCGCATACGCGGGGCAAGGTACTCGGCGGTTCCAGCTCCATCAACGGCATGCTTTTCGTGCGCGGCAACCGCGCCAACTACGACGGCTGGGCGAATGAGGGATGCGAGGGCTGGAGCTACGACGACGTACTGCCCTCCTACAAGCGACTCGAAGACTGGGAAGGTGGGGAGAGCGACCATCGTGGCAGCGGCGGTCCCATCAAGGTCACGCAACAGCGCGATGTGACGGACGCGTCTCTACGATTCATGGACGCCCTCGCTGCCACCACAGGTGCACCCTTGATCGACGACTACAACGGCGCTGACCAGGAAGGCATCGGGATCTTCCAGCAGAGCGCGAGTGATGGTCTGCGTTACAGTTCCTCACGCGGTTACCTGAACGGCGCAGCGCAGCTGACCGTTGAAACTGGTGTGACAGCAACTCGGGTGGTGTTCAGCGGCAACCGCGCGGTGGGAGTTGAGGTTCTCGGCAAGTCGGGAACCCGCGTTATCCGAGCGGCGAAGGAAATCGTCCTCGCTGCAGGTGTCTTCGGCTCACCCCAGCTGCTGATGCTGTCCGGAATTGGGCCTGCCGAGCAACTGCGCGACTTCGGCATCCGTGTACGCGCGAGCTTGCCGGTGGGCAAGAATTTGCACGACCATTTGTTCGTTCCCATGACATTCCTGATGCCTTCTGCGATTCACCGCGGAACGCCACGGCACTTCCTGTCCGGGATGGTGCAAGAAGCCACGAAGGGCGGAAGCTGGTTCGGCCGCACCGTTTTTGAAGCCGCGGGATTTCTCCGCACCTCGTTCGCCTCAAACGTGCCGGACCTGCAGATACACACCCTCCCGTGGTCGTATCCCACCCCGAATCAAGACTTGCCGGTACGGCATAAGGTTGATGTTCGCCCCGCGCTCACAATTTTCCCCACGCTCATTTACCCACAGAGCCGTGGCGATGTGCGGCTCGCGTCGGCCGACCCCACTGCCGCCCCACTCATCGACCCGGCGTATCTTTCCGAACCCGCTGACGCAGACCTGCTTGTCGAAGGAATTCAGCTGATTCGGGAAGTCATGGCGCATAACGACATTGCCCATGAAGTCCATGGCGAGTTTGCGCCCGGACCATCCTATCTGGATGAGACTGCGCTTCGTCGCGAGCTCCCCCGTCGAATCCACTCCGTCTACCATCCGGTCGGCACGTGCCGCATGGGCACCGATGAACGTGCTGTCGTCGATCCGCAGTTGAAGGTCCTCGGCGTAGAAGGCCTTCGGGTGGCAGACGCATCGATCATGCCCAGCATCACGGGCGGCAACACCAACGCGCCAGCCATGATGATTGGCGAGCGGTGCGTGGAACTGATGGAGTGAGCTACCCCCACCCTCCCCGCGCATCCAGCGGCGGAGGTCAACAGAACAACCCCAAGTTGGGCAGTTTACGTTGACCTCCGCAGCTGGATTGGGTTAGTGCTCGTCGCTGCTGTCCCCATTCCCGGCCGCGCGCAGCGTGCCTTCGTGCGACGCGGCGAATTCTGGCGTATCGAATACTTCCCCGGCCAGCGGGTCGACAGCATCCTCGGCGACGGTGGCTACACCCGTGGCCGGGTCGATGACGATGTCGCAGGACTCCACCGGGCGGAATGAGTACACGACGCCGCTTTCGCCATTGCGTTTGCTTCTAATCGGCTCCGACGCTCCAACGGTGGAAAGTGAGGCGGAGATGCCCCGCGCGCCGCGCCAGACAGACCGCGGGTGCAAGTGCAAGGGTGGCGGCTGCGAGGGGGGCGTTTCGCTCCGGCGTTCCGATGATCCATTAGTTGATGGCAGGTCACCCGAAACTTGCACCATGTGTACATAATTCGTCATCTGGCGCACGTCGTACCGGAAGGCACGCAGCAGGGAAACGCACGCCAGGACCATAATGATCGAGAACGGCAGCGCCGTGGCAATCGATGCTGTTTGCAGAGCGGTGAGCGATTCACTGCCCCCGACGATCAGCAGGATCGCGGCTGCGGCGCCCTCGAGCACTGCCCAGTAGACCCGGGTAATTTTCGACGTTTCGATCGCGCCGCCGGTCGCCAGGATGTCGACTACTAGCGAGCCCGAGTCAGATGAGGTGACGAAGAAGAACACGACCACGCAGATGGCCACAATACTGGTGATGGTCGCGAGCGGAAGCGTGTCCAGGAAGGCGAAGAGGGCGGTACTCGCGCTCACGGTCTCTCCTGGTGCGACGTCGCCGAACTCACGTTGACGCAGGATCGCGGAATCACCGAAGACGGTGAACCACACTGAACTGACAAGCGTTGGCGCGACCAAAACGCCGATTACGAACTCCCGAATGGTGCGTCCCCGCGAGATTCGCGCGATGAACATGCCAACGAAGGGCGCCCAACTGATCCACCAGCCCCAGTAAAAGACTGTCCACGCGGCTGCCCACCCGTCGTCGGAGAACGGGGCGGTCCGCAACATCAACTCAGGCAGGGCCTGCGCATAGTTACCGAGATTCTGGACCCATGCTTGCAGCAGGAACAACGTCGCACCACTGGCGAACACGAAGATGACCAGCAACGCCGCGATGGTCATGTTCGTGTTCGACAGCCACTTCAGCCCCCGGTACACACCCGATACGACCGATAGCGTCGCAATGAGGGTGATGAAAGCGACGATTCCGAAGATCCAGAGGTTTGACGACTCAATCCACCCCAGGTATTCGAGGCCGGACATGATTTGCTGGACGCCAAACCCCAGTGAGGTAGCGACGCCGAACAGCGTTCCCACGATCGCGACCGCGTCGATGGTGTGCCCTATCCAGCCTTCGACGCGCTCACGGCCGAGAAGTGGTTCCAGCAGCCAGCGCACCGCAAGCGGACGTCCTTTGCGGAATGTCATATACGCCAGGCCAAGTCCGATGACGACATAAATGGACCAGGCGTGCAGGCCCCAGTGGAACATCGTGATCTCGAGAGCCTGGTTCGCGGCCCTGTCGGTGCCACCTGCGACGCCGCCGGCTTCCGGCGGTGACAGGTAGTGCATCAGCGGCTCAGCTACCCCGTAGAACACCAGGCCGATGCCCATACCGGCGGAAAAGAGCATCGCGAACCAGGAAAGCAGCCCGAATTCCGGTTCTTCGTCATCTCGTCCGAGCTTCAGTTTGCCGATACGCGTGAGAGCGCAGTAGAGCGCGAAGGCGACAAAGCCCGTGGCCGCCAGCACATACCACCAGCCAACACTGTCGGCGAACAGACTGTTCAGCGAGGTAAACGCGTCCTCCGCAGTCCCTCCGTACAGCGCGGCGAACGCGATGAGGCCGAAAATCGCGATTGATGCCGGAATGAACACCGGCTTGCGCAGTGAGGTCCAGGCAGTCATCGTGCCCCCTCAGCGAGTTTGTCCAGCAGCCAGCCGTGAAATTCACCGATGTGGTGTTCGGAGGGCACTAGCACGCCGCCATTGCGGTAAGCCTTCGATGACATCGTCGGCTGCGTCCGCTCACAGGCGTCGAAGTCCTGCTGGTTGACGCGATGGAAAAGTTCGACCGAACGCGAAACGTCTCTGCCCGACTCCGTGACGTTACGCGAGTATAGCCAGTCGCATTCAACGATTGTGCGATCAGCTGAAAGCGGGTACATCCGGTGAAAAATCACATGGTCAGGCACCAGATTGATGAAGATCTGCGGGCGCACGGTGATTGCGTAATACTTTCGGTCCTCAGCCTCGGTGACGCCGGGAAGCGCATCAAAACCTGCACCTCCGTCGACCGTGAATCCGTCGACGTCGTCACCGAACGCCGCTCCATGACCGACGAAGTACTGGGCAGCGAGGCCGTCAGCGAATTCAGGCAGCACTTCAGTGAGTTCAGGATGGATGGTCGCGCAGTGGTAGCACTCCATGAAGTTTTCGATGATCAGCTTCCAGTTCGCGGCGACGTCATAGGTGATGCGACGCCCGACCTCGAGCGAGCCGATCTCGTAGCGATCGATCACCGAAGCGTCACCGAGACGCTCGGTGACTGCACCGACTACCTCGTTCTCGAACGACGGTGGGGTGTCAGCGAGGCACACCCAGGCGTAGCCAAGCCATTCGCGCAGGGCGACGCTGACAAGCCCGTACTCCTGACGGTCGAGGTCGCGACCTGCCGCGTCTTTCAGTGCGGCCATGTTCGGCGCTGCAACCAGCCGGCCATCGAGTCCATAAGTCCAGGCGTGGTAGGGGCACTGAAAGTTGCGGCGCACCTGCCCCGAGTCCTCCGTGCAGAGCATGGCGCCGCGATGCCTGCAAATGTTGAGGAATGCCCGCAACCCACCGTCACGTCCCCGAACGATCAGCACGCTTTCGCGTCCTACCGTCACTTTCTTGAATGCGCCGGGGGCTGCCAAGTCGGAGCTTCGAGCGGCGCAGAACCACATTGACTCGAAGATCTGTTCTTGTTCACTGACGAAGATGCCTGGATCGGTGTAATAACGTCCGCCCAGCGTGGGCATCAGTGCGGAATCGATATCAGGGATCTCAGGTGCAGCCATATGTGCCACCGTTCTTTTCATGTGAGCCGATACCACGATCAGCCTGATGATGATCTTGAGGGCCCTCGTTACGGACCTCGGATTCTTGGACATGAAGTTTCTGCGCGCGAACGAAGCGTGAGCGACAGCTTTGTTGCGTCATGTGCGACAGTGTGCGCTATGCAAAACTTATCGCGAAGTAGCTACGTGTGTCAATCGTCACATCATGACGAGTGGCAGTACTCCGACGCTTTTCTGTCCGGAGGCTTAGGCACGCTACCTTTCCTCGATGCGCCCAGCCGCAGACGTCAGCACTTCAGCAACTCCCGCGAATTGCTCTCTGGGCAGCCGAAGGGTCGGCCCTGAGACGCACAGCGCAGCAATAATTCGCCCGGTCGCGAGGCTACGGACCGGGACGGCTACCGAGTTCAGCCCGTCTTCGAGCTCTCCGGCGGCAGCCGCCCATCCAATGGAGCGCACGGTTGCGATTTCCTGGCAGAACGATTCGATCTGCTCGATCGTGCGGGGCGTGAACTTAGCGAATGTGACACCAAGGCTCTGTTCGGTATATGCGCGTGACAGTTCAGAGTAGAGAACCTTGCCGGCCGCAGTCGCATGAGCCGACGAGACCTTCACCATGGGGGTACGCGGCGCCACGTGCCCCCCAACTCTGCATTCGAGGATGCTCACCATGGACGACCGGTCAAGAATGGCGAGGTTCACCGTGGCCCCGAACAACGCGGCGAGGCGGTCGCATTCTGGCTGCGCCGACTCGATGAGCAGGCTCTGAGCGACCGTGGCTTCTGCTAGGCGTACGACAGCGAAACCCATCTGATAACAGCCGCGGCTACTCGATTCCTCGATAAACCCCCGCTGCTGCAGCGAGGCGATGAGCCGAGCGACAGTCGAATGGCCAACATCGAGCCGCGCTGCGGCCTCGGACACACCGAGGCGACCTTCCGTGGCGATGAGTTCGAGTACATCCAGCGCACGGTCGACGGAGCGGACCGTTTTCGCTCGACCATCGACCGGGGCTGATTGTGGCTGACGCAGCGTCTCGCCCATCGCTAGAGACTATGCGATAAACGCCGTTCGCCGCATGCGCAAATTCGGCGCAAATTTCAGTGCGACAAGTCTTGACACCGGGTTCCCCGGAGGAGCATTCTGTTGCGTAGAGCGCCATGCAGTGCGTATAACGCAACACCCTACCGATCGCTTCGGTCGCTTCCCTCCGGAGGTAAGTGTGATTCTCGACGACAGTCCCCGCACCGCTACTTTGCACACGCGAGACCTCGGATCAGCCGCGATCCCCGTTTGCGCGCTCTCATCCCTGCCCGAAGGGGAAGTCGCCACTATCACCCCGCCCGGGATGAGTCCGGTATCCATCTTCCACACTGCCGAGGGCTTGTTCGCGATCGACGACACGTGCACTCACCAAGATGCCTCACTTGCTGATGGGTGGGTCGAGAACTGCACGGTCGAATGCCCACTTCATGAAGCGTGTTTCGACCTGCGGACTGGCACCCCCTCGGGGCCGCCCGCGAAAATCCCTGTCCGGACGCATCAAGTCTCTGTGATAGACGGCGTGATCGTACTAATGCTGACGAGTGAAGGAAAATAGCCATGGGAATTCTCGGGACGACTCCGGCTTCCGTACTAGTAGTTGGCGCGTCACTTGCTGGCCTTTCCGCCGTCCGCGCCCTGCGTGAACGCGGCTACACAGGTCAACTGACGATTGTCGGCAGCGAACGATCCGCTCCCTACGATCGGCCACCTCTGTCTAAGGAATTCCTGACCGGCGCGCTCACAGAAGATGACATCTCGCTGATGAGCGGGGACGACGCCGCACTCGACACCGAGTGGCTTATGGACCGGACAGCTACGGGATTGTCGCAGAAGGAGACAGGCGGCTACCGCGTGACGTTCTCTGACGGCACCCTCATCGAGGCGGACGCGGTGATCCTCGCTACCGGAGCACGTGCACGCACGCTTCCCGGATGTTCCGAGATGGGCGGTGTCCACACGCTTCGCGGTCTTGAAGATGCACGGGCACTGCGTGATTCGCTGAGCACGTCACGAAACCTGGTGGTCGTCGGTGCCGGTTTTATCGGTGCGGAGGTCGCCTCGAGCGCCGCGTCCATGGGCCTCAATGTGACGGTCGTAGAAGCATCTCCCACCCCGCTCGCAGGACCTCTCGGCAATGAACTCGGCGCAGTGTGCGCTGACCAGCACACAGCGCATGGCGTCGAACTACTCACGGGCGCCGCGGTGGCGAAGGTAGTCGGCGACGATCACGTCCGGGCTGTCCAGCTCGCAGACGGCCGCGTGCTTCCGGCCGATACTGTCCTGGTGGGGATCGGCGCTGTACCAAACGTTGAATGGGCCGCATCCTCAGGCATTCTCATCGATGACGGGTTCGTGACTGATTCGTGCGGCCAGACAAGTCTTCCTGGGGTGTACGCGATCGGCGACTGCGCACGCGCCTATGACCTGTGGGTCCAGGCCTATCACCGCAGCGAGCACTGGAGCAACGCGATTGCACAGGCGGGTATCGCTGCGGACTCGATCATGGGCAGAACGCCCGGCTCCGCGGTCATCCCCTACTTCTGGTCGCGTCAGTACGGCAAGATGCTCCAGTTCGCTGGGATACGGCAGCATACTGACCAGGTCCGCTGGATTGAGGGCGATCCGGTGTCGGGAACGTTCGTCGTGGTCTACGAGCGCGAGGGCGTGCCGGTGGGAGTGTTCGCGATGAACAACGTCCGCTTGTTCACCCGCTACAAGAAGCAATTGAGTAAGACCCACAGCCCCCAGGCATCGAGACTCGCAGTATCTGCGGTCTGACCTGGAGTGCACGCTTTATGCGGACTGATAACCGAGCCGGTTGCTGATCTGCGCGGCTACTGCCTGCGCTGACCTCGCGACCGGCTCGAAATCTTCTGCTTTCAACCTGTAGGCGGGTCCTGAAACGCTCAGCGCGGCGATGACTTTCGCCGTGTGATCGTAAATTGGGGCCGAGACGGCATTAAGCCCGGCCTCCAGTTCCTCCTCCGACTCTGCCCAACCGCGCGCACGCACGAATTTGAGGACCCGGGTTAGTTCAGACATGTCCGTGACCGTTTGCGGTGTGAGCGCGGTCAAACCGGCAGCGAGACACTCATGGAGTTCCGCTTCTGGCAATTCGGCGAGAAGAAGTTTGCCGCTGGATGTCGCGTAAGCGGGACCACTCTGCCCAACCCACGTGTATGCCGCAACTCCCGACGGCCCGTCTGCCTTCACCACGCACACAGCCCGGTCACCCTCGCGTACGGAAACATTGACGGTCTCTCCGACCTCTTCGGCAAGATTCGTGCAGAACTGCTGGCTATGGCGGACCAGATCACCGTCTGTGTCCGCTGACCTAGCGAGGCGGACAATAGACCGTCCCAGCTGAACCCGCCCCCGGTTGTGCGCTTGCGCGAGGTATCCCCGTGACTCGAGGGCAGATATGAGCCGGGACGCCGTGGACTTGTGTACGCCGAGCTCTGCTGCGACGTCAGTGACACGCGCTTCGCCAAGCCTGGCCACAATCTCCAAGATCACCAAGGCACGATCGACCGACTGCACGGCACTTGCGGTCCGCGTGTCCCCATCCCCAGCGATTTCAGTCATATTCGTCCCACGATACCCGACATTTCAACCATTGAAATAAGCCTGTAACAAAATGCACACCCTCCCACGCCCATACCTGACGCCACACATCCTGCGACAGCGGCGGAGAACCCACCGAAATCAGTGCTGGTTAGGGGGTTGACGCGTGAAAGTATCAGACTTACTGTATTGATATATCAGTTGTAGATCTAATCTCGTTCGCTAGACAACACCAGCGCTTCTGAACGGGTTGCCCCGACTGCAGCGGCCGCCACGTACACATCCCTTCCCCAGAGAGGACCGCCATGAGGTCACCGCGCGTAGTGATCATCGGAGCCGGCATCGTCGGAGCCAACCTGGCTGACGAACTGACCGTGAGAGGCTGGGATCGCGTCACTGTTCTCGATCAAGGGCCGCTCCCGCTCACCGGCGGTTCAACTTCCCATGCCCCGGGCCTCGTCTTCCAGACCAACGCGTCGAAGGCACTCACCGAGTTCGCGCGCTACACAGTCGAGAAGTTCAAGGGCCTCGACGTCGACGGGCAATGGTGCTTCAACCAGCTCGGCGGTCTTGAAGTCGCAACAAATCCGGAGCGTCTCGCCGACTTACACAGAAAACAAGGATGGGCAGCTTCCTGGGGTGTCGCGGACGCCGCCGTGCTCGATCCCAAAGAGTGTGTCAAACTCCATCCGCTCGTCGATGAAAGCCAGATCCTTGGTGGCCTGTACGTGCCCACCGATGGCCTTGCGAAAGCGTCCCGCGTGGTCGTCGCACTCATACGCCGGGCCACACAGCGCGGCGCTGAGTTCCGGGGATCCAGCAAGGTCACGGGCATCGAGCACCGTGCCGGCCAGGTCACCGGCGTGATCACGCCGCACGGCGTCATCCCCGCCGACATCGTGGTTTCCTGCGGAGGCTTCTGGGGCCCCGCCATCGGGGAGATGGTAGGCATGCAGGTGCCCCTGCTCCCCCTCGCCCACCAGTACGCGAAGACTGGCCAGGTTCCCGAGCTAGTAGGACGGAACAGCGAACTCGCCGAAGCGAGCATGCCGATTCTCCGTCACCAGGATCAGGACCTCTACTTCCGCGAACACGGCGACCGCCTCGGCATTGGCAGTTACGCGCATCGCCCGATGCCGGTAGATCTGCGCGACCTAACCGAGAGCGATGAGATCTCTGTCGCCGCAATGCCTTCGATGCTGCCTTTCACTGAAGACGATTTCGCGCCGTCCTGGGAAGCGAGCAAACTGCTGATCCCTAGTCTCGAATCGACGAAGGTCGAGGAAGGCTTCAACGGCGTCTTCTCCTTCACTCCCGATGGTGGACCCGTCGTTGGCGAGTCGCCTGAGGTCGCCGGATTCTGGATAGCTGAAGCGGTGTGGGTGACGCATTCGGCCGGAGTCGCGCGCTCCGTCGCCCAGCTTCTCGTCGACGGGCGGAGTGAAATCTCACTGCACGGATGCGACGTGCACCGCTTCGAAGAGATACAGACCTCTCCCGACTATGTCAGCGAAACCGGGCAGCAAAACTTCGTCGAAATCTACGACGTGCTGCATCCTCTTCAGCCCCGCACCTCTCCGCGCAATCTGCGTGTCAGCCCATTCCATGCCCGCCAGGAAGAGCTCGGTGCGTTCTTCCTGGAAAGCGGTGGCTGGGAGCGCCCGCACTGGTACGAGGCGAACACACGGCTGCTCGACGACCTGCCATCGGAGTGGACATCACCGCCGCGCGACCCCTGGGCTGCCCAGTTCTTCTCCCCGATCGCGGCCGCGGAGGCATGGCGCACACGCACCTCCGTCGCGATGTATGACATGACCCCGCTGAGACGACTCGAAGTCAGCGGTCCCGGCGCGCTCGCGCTCCTCACTCGGCTGACAACGGGAAAGATGGATAAGTCTGTCGGGGCCGTTACGTACACGCTGATGCTGGACGGATCCGGCGGCATCCGCAGTGACCTCACGGTCGCCCGGCTGTCTGAAACCACTTTCCAGCTCGGCGCCAACGGAAACATCGATGTCGACTACCTTCGCCGCGAGGCGCCGGCCGACGGCAGTGTCCAGATCCGGGACGTCACCGGCGGCACATGCTGCATCGGCGTATGGGGACCGCGGGCACGCGACCTCGTCCAGGCACTCAGCGCGGATGACTTCAGCGGCGAGACCTTCAAGTACTTTCGCTCCAAGAAGGTGTGGATCGCGGGCATTCCTATCACGGCGATGCGTCTCTCCTATGTGGGCGAGCTCGGATGGGAACTGTATACGTCGGCCGAGTACGGGCTGCGACTCTGGGATGCTCTTTGGGGCGAGGGCCAGCAGTACGACGTGATCGCTGCCGGCCGCGCCGCCTTCAACAGCCTCCGCATTGAAAAGGGCTACCGTGCTTGGGGTTCCGATATGACGACGGAACACAACCCGTACGAAGCCGGACTCAGCTTCGCGGTCAATGCGAACAAGCAGGACTACGTCGGGTACGACGCAATTCAGCGCATCAAGCAGGAACCTCTCGAACGACGGCTAGTGTGCGTCGCTATCGATGACGGCCAATCCGTCGTCCTGGGGCACGAGCCCGCATTCATCGACGGCACGCCCGTTGGCTACGTCACCAGCGCCGCATTCGGGCACACCGTCGGGACGCCACTCGCGTACGTCTGGCTGCCCGCTTCGGCGGCACCCGGCACCAATATCGAAATTCAGTACTTTGACCGCCGTATCGCAGCGACCGTTGTCGCCGAGCCGCTGGTCGACCCAGACATGAAGCGCATCAAGGCTTAGCAGGCGAGGAGACAAGTCATGCCCAACACGTTCACACTGACGCTGCGCTGCATTGATCGGCCCGGGATCATCCGGGCAGTCAGCGCGTTCCTTTTCCAGCACAACTGCGACATCACCGAACACAAACAGTTCGATGACAACCCCAATAGCGCATTCTTCCTGCGAACCTCATTCGTCTCGACAGACGACATTGACGTGCAGACACTCACCGAGTCTTTCGCGGAGACAGCGACATCATTCGGCATGGAATACGAATTCCACAATAGCGATGCGCCTCGTGTGCTCGTCATGGTTTCCCGGATGGGCCATTGCCTCAACGACCTGATCTTCCGCTGGCGCTCAGGCGCTTTGGGTGGGGAACTCGTCGCGGTGGTATCGAATCATCCCGACCTTCGGCCGATGGCTGAAGCTGCGGGATTACCGTTCATCCACGTCCCCGTCACGCGGGACACGAAGGCCGAGGCCGAGGCCGAACTGCTCCGACTCGTGGATGAATTCCGTGCTGATCTGGTCGTGCTCGCCCGGTACATGCAGGTGCTTTCCGACGATGTGTGCAAGGCGCTGTATGGACGGGCAATCAATATCCACCATTCGTTCCTGCCCGGGTTTAAGGGCGGAAAGCCCTACCACCAGGCGTACAACCGCGGCGTCAAGCTAGTCGGGGCGACAGCCCACTATGTGACGTCCGATCTCGACGAAGGACCGATTATCGAGCAAGAGGTAATCCGGATCGACCACTCCTATGCTCCCGTTCGGCTAGCGACAGTGGGCCAGGATGCGGAGGCCCTAGCGCTGTCGCGGGCCGTGCGCTGGCACTGCGAGCACCGCGTGCTCTTCGATGGGCAACGGACGGTGGTGTTCAACTAGTACGAACTCGCGCGCGAGCTGTGTGGGCGGTCCCGATATCAGGGGCCGCCCACACAGCTTTGGCACGAGAACTGAGACTGACAGTTGACCATTCGTGCTGAATGCGATACATGCTCTTCAGGCAGCTAAGCCGTGAAGTTACCGTCGTCGCATGGGCACGAAACCGTCACCCCGGCTCAGCGCAATCGTTGACTCGCTGCCACTAAGGCCGGGGATACGCGTGCTGGAAATAGGCTGTGGAACCGGAGCCGCAGCTCGCGAGGTCGCGCGGCGCATCGAAGGCGGACGCATCCTGGCCATCGATCGTTCCGCCAAAGCGATTGCAACCGCTATTGCGAAATCTCAGCCTGAGATCGCGTCGGGACGGCTGAGCTACCGTCATACCGAAATCGAAATGTTCGAATTGGCCGACGATGAGCCGCGTTTCGATCTGGCATTCGCGGTACGAGTGGGCGCGCTCGATGGACGCCACCCCGAGCTGGCTGAACGGGCGCTGGACAGGATTGCCGCCGCACTGACACCAGCCGGAAGCCTGATCGTGGACGGAGCTGCTGAGGCGTTCTTACAACAGACTGCGGATCGCCTGCTCGAAACCTGAGACGTGTGACAGCGTCAGTTTCGCTGCTGTCTCCTCGTCCCCATCGACGATGGCCCGCAGCAACGCGACGTGCTCGACGACATGGCTCGCGACGTCAGGCAGGCGGTCGAGGAAGAGGCACCAGATCCGGGTGGCGTGGGAGTCAAGGCTGACGAGGATGTCTTCGAGATACGGGTTGCCGGCTGCCCGGTAGATTTCGCGGTGTACGCGGATGTCTTTGCGCAGAACCTCGCGCGGATCCTCGTCTGGGCTGATGTCCGCGATTTCGTCCGCGAGCGCGGAGAGCCGGTCACGGGTTTCCAGCGAGGCAGACCGTGCGGCACGCGCGGCGGCTGACGGCTCGAGCTGCTTCCGGATCTCAGAAATATCGGATAGGTCAGTCATATCAACGCCGGTCGCGAAAGTACCGCGCCGCGGGTAGGCGACGACAAGGCGCTCCCGTTCGAGTCGCTTGAGCGCCTCTCGTACCGGCGTCCGCCCGAATCCCATCTCGTCTGCGAGGCGATCATCATTGATGGGTTCACCTGGCCGGATGTCCAGCATGATGAGTCGCTCGCGCACGATTTCGTAGGCCCGGTCAGCGTGTGTACCCGCAGCGGGCAACGCGTCTAGGAGTGTCGACTGCGCCAATTTCATTCTCATCCCCTATAACCCTTGACCTAACTCTCGCACTAACCTTACTCTACAACAACGTTGATATATCAGTATATCTGTTTCTGATCCTTCAGAGGGGCAACCAAATGACTGTGCAGACCGACGAACTCACCAACGCGATCTCCAACCCCACCCTGAGCTATCCGCTTGCCACGCTAGATCCTGATGTTCATCAGGCGATCTCGGCTGAGTTGCGCAGACAGCAGGAGACGCTCGAGATGATCGCCAGTGAGAACTTCGCGCCTTTCGCAGTCATGCAGGCGCAAGGATCAGTACTTACCAACAAGTACGCCGAGGGTTACCCCGGGCGCCGTTACTACGGTGGGTGTGAGCACGTCGATGTCATCGAGCAGCTTGCCATCGACCGCCTGAAGTCACTCTTCGGCGCCGAGTACGCGAACGTTCAGCCACACTCTGGCGCCCAGGCCAACGCTGCCGCGATGTCGGCGCTTCTCGAGCCCGGAGATGCGATCCTCGGCCTGGCACTCGCCCACGGCGGCCACCTGACCCACGGGATGAAGCTCAACTTCTCCGGAAAGCTCTACAACGTCGCCGCATACCACGTTCGCGAAGACGACCACGTCGTCGACATGGATGAGGTGGAGCGCCTCGCCCGCGAGCATCGCCCGAAGCTGATCCTCGCCGGCTGGTCCGCTTACCCTCGCCAGCTCGATTTCGCGGCCTTCCGCCGGATCGCCGACGAGGTCGGCGCATACCTGATGGTCGACATGGCACACTTCGCTGGACTCGTCGCAGCAGGCCTTCATCCCTCCCCTGTTCCCCACGCCCATGTCGTCACGTCCACCACGCACAAGACGCTCGGCGGACCGCGGGGCGGCTTCATCCTCACAAACGACAAAGACCTGGCCAAGAAGTTCAACTCGTCAGTTTTTCCCGGCCAGCAGGGCGGCCCACTCGAACACGTCATCGCGGCAAAGGCCGTCGCCTTCAAGCTCGCCGCCGAGCCTGAGTTTCAGGAGCGCCAGCAGCGCACACTCGACGGTGCGGCAATCATCGCGGAACGACTGCTGGCAGACGACTCGCGCGCAGCGGGAATCAATGTGGTCAGCGGCGGAACCGACGTGCACCTCGTCCTGGTCGACCTGCGAACATCCGAACTGGACGGCAAGCAGGCCGAGGACCGCCTGCACCACGTAGGGATCACCGTCAACCGCAACGCCGTTCCCTTCGATCCCCGACCACCGATGGTGAGTTCCGGAGTTCGCATCGGCACGCCAGCGCTCGCGACCCGCGGATTCACCCGCCAAGCGTTCACCGAAGTAGCCGACATCCTCAGCATCGCGCTGCGGCCGGACACGGACTCTGCCGCCCTCGACGGTCTCCGAGAACGTGTCAGCACTCTCGCAGCCCAGTTCCCGCTCTACCCTGATCTCACGGAGGCAGCCCGATGACGTCCCAGCCCCCCGGCGCCCACCTGCCAGACCATCCAGAATTCCTGTGGCGGAATCCTGAACCCAAGAAGGCATACGACGTCGTCATTATCGGTGGCGGCGGGCACGGCCTGGCAACCGCCCACTACCTCGCGAAGAACCACGGCATCACCAACGTCGCAGTCCTCGAAAAAGGCTGGCTTGCGGGCGGGAACATGGCCCGCAACACGACAATTATCCGTTCCAACTACCTGTGGGACGAGAGCGCAGGCATCTACGAGCATTCCCTCAAGCTGTGGGAAGGCCTCGAAGAAGACCTCGGCTACCCCATTCTTTTCAGCCAGCGTGGAGTGCTCAACCTCGCGCACACCCTGCAGGACGTTCGCGACAGCGTCCGGCGCGTTGAGGCCAACAAGCTCAACGGAATCGACGCGCAATGGGTCGGCCCCGACGAGGTGAAGAAGCTCTGCCCGGTCGTCAACACCTCCAGCGATATCCGGTACCCCGTCCTCGGTGCGACCTATCAGCCACGCGCGGGGATCGCCAAACACGACTATGTGGCGTGGGGCTTCGCGCGACGGGCCGACGAAGCCGGCATCGATATCATCCAGAACTGTGCCGTCACCGGCTTCATCCGGAAAGACAACAAGGTCGTCGGTGTCCGCACCACCCGTGGTGATATTGCGGCTGGACAGGTCGCGCTGTGCGCAGCCGGGCACACGTCCACGCTGACGGACATGCTCGGTTTCCGCACACCGCTGCAGAGTCACCCACTGCAGGCGCTCGTGTCGGAACTCCTCGAACCAGTCCACCCCACGGTTGTGATGTCGAACCACGTCCACGTGTACGTCTCGCAGGCACACAAGGGCGAACTCGTAATGGGGGCGGGCATCGATTCGTACAACGGGTACGGGCAGCGCGGCGCATTCCACATCATCGAACGCCAGATGGCCGCCGCGGTCGAACTGTTCCCCGCGTTCGCCCGCGCGCATCTGCTGCGCACATGGGCCGGAATTGTCGATGTCTGCCCAGACGCCTCACCAATTGTCGGGCGCACGCCTTACGACAACGTGTACCTCGACTGTGGCTGGGGCACTGGAGGATTTAAGGCGACACCCGGCCTCGGCTGGTGCTTCGCCGACACGATCGCCAATGACGAGCCTCATCCGTACATCGCCCCGTTCAGCCTCGACAGATTCGTCACCGGCGCGCTCGTAGACGAGCATGGCGCCGCTGCGGTCGCCCACTGACGTACAAGGAGCAGACATGCAACTCATCACGTGCCCGTGGTGCGGCGCCCGGGAAGAAACTGAGTTCCACTACGGCGGGGAAGCACACCTGCCCTACCCCGACGAGCCCGAGACGCTCACCGACGAGGAATGGGCGCACTTCGTATTCTTCCGCGCCAACCCCAAAGGTCCGTTCGCCGAACGCTGGTACCACAGCACTGGGTGCCGACGCTGGTTCAACGCAATCCGCGACACCACGACCTACAAATTCCACCAGGTCTACCGACTCGACGAGCAAAGGCCGGCGATACCGTGAACGCACCATTCCGCACCACCGAGAGCGGCCGAATCGACCGCCACACCCACTACACCTTCACCTTCAATGGCCAGGAACTCACCGGCCATCCCGGTGACACAGTCGCGTCAGCGCTGCTCTCCCACGGCATTCACCACATCACCAGCAGCATTAAGCTCGGCCGTCCCCGCGGTATCACCGCCGCATGGGCAGAAGATACGGGCGGGCTCATTCAGATCGAAGAGCCTTTCCCTGAGCCGATGCTGCTGGCGACCACAGTCGAGCTCTACGACGGTCTGGTTGCGCGCGGAATCCCCGGCCAGGGACGCCTCGCCGAGGTACCAGACTCAGCACGGTATGACAGCAAGCACGCGCACGCTGACGTACTCATCGTCGGTGCCGGTCCCGCCGGGCTCGCGGCCGCATTGACTGCCGCCCGGTCGGGCGCGCGTGTCGTGCTCGTCGACGAGCAGAGCGAACCGGGCGGCTCTCTGCTGGGCTCTCCCGAATTCATCGACGGCAGGCCAGCGCTCGAGTGGGTGCGTTCCGCAACAGCTGAATTGGCTACCTACCCCGAGGTGCTGCACCTTCAGCGCACCACCGCATTCGGCAACTACGACGACGGCTTCGTCCTCGCGGTCGAGCGCCGAACTGACCACCTCGGCTTCACTGCACCCGCCGCGCAGAGCCGTCAGCGCGTGTGGCGTATCCGCGCCCGTCAGATCATCGTTGCGACCGGCGCGCATGAGCGCCCGATCGTATTCAGCGACAACGATCGTCCCGGCATCATGCTTGCGGATAGCGCGCGAACGTTCCTGCACCGCTACGGCGTCACTGTCGGACGGAAGGCCGTTGTGTTCACGACCAACGACAGCGCCTACGCGGCAGCGATCGACCTCCACGATGCGGGCGTCACCATCGGAGCTGTCATCGAAGCTCGCGACGAGGCGCCCAAGAAGTGGCAGAACGAATGCGCGAAGCGCGGGATTGCCGTTCAGGCAGGCTCCGTGGTGACCGGCACGCTGGGGCAAGAGCGCATCACCCACGCGCTCATTGCCGATCGAGCGTCTGCGGAGCGCAAGGCTCCGATCGCGTGCGACGTGCTGCTGGTCAGCGGTGGCTGGAATCCCGCAGTCCATCTCTTCAGCCAGGTTCGCGGTGCACTGCGTTTCGATGAGACACTCGGAGCCTTCGTGCCTGATGGGGAGCTCCCCGGGCTTGCTGTCGCGGGATCGGCGAATGGTGTGTTCACGCTCGGTGCGTGCCTTCGCCAGGGGCAGGCTGCAGCGACAGCCGCTCTCACCACGCTCAATTTCACGGTTGGACTGCAGGCGGTCGGTTCAGCGTCGTCTGCCGACGTTTCCGGCACACCTCTCGTGCTGTGGCGAGTACCTGATCCCGCTCACGAAGACACTCAGTTCGTCGACCTGCAACGGGACGCCACTGTGGCCGACCTGGCACGCGCAGTGGGTGCGGGACTGCACTCCGTCGAGCACATCAAGCGCTACACGACGATCGGCACCGCACACGACCAGGGCAAAACCTCGGGGATCATTGCCTCCGGTATCACCGCCGACTTGCTCGGCCGGCCGATCCAGGAGCTAGGTACCACGACGTTCCGCCCGCCGTACACGCCGGTCGCGTTCGCCGCGCTCGCCGGCCGTAGCCGCGGCAGCCTGTTCGACCCGGAACGCGAGACAGCCGTGCACGACTGGCACGTCGCCCACGGCGCGGTCTTCGAAGACGTCGGACAGTGGAAACGCCCGCGCTACTACCCGCAGGCTGGGGAAGACATGCATGAGGCTGTGCTTCGCGAGTGTGCCGCAGCGCGAAAGAATGTCGGCATTCTCGACGGATCGACACTGGGCAAAATTGATGTCCAAGGGCCAGATTCCGGCACGCTGCTAGACCTCCTGTACACGAACATGATGAGCACCCTCAAGGTGGGCATGGTCCGCTACGGCGTGATGTGCGGCGTAGACGGCATGGTCATCGACGATGGCACGGTGATGCGTCTCGCTGACGATCGCTTCCAGGTCTTCACGACCACAGGAGGTGCAGCGAAGATCCTCGACTGGATGGAGGAATGGCTGCAGACCGAGTGGCCGCACCTGCGCGTTCGATTGACGTCGGTCACCGAGCAGTGGGCTACGTTCCCGGTGGTCGGCCCGAAGTCGCGGGCACTTGTCGGAGACCTCTTTCCCGATCTCGACGTGTCCAACGAGAACTTCCCGTTCATGGCCTGGCGCGACACGACGTTCGGCGGTATTCCCGTCCGGGTGGCACGCATCAGCTTTTCCGGCGAACTCGCGTTCGAAGTCAATGTCAGCAGCTGGTATGCCCTGGCACTGTGGGAAACCTTCATCGCCGCCGGCGAGCGGTATGGCATCACGCCGTACGGCACGGAGACGATGCACGTGCTGCGCGCTGAAAAGGGATACCCCATCGTCGGGCAAGACACCGACGGGACCGTCACTCCCCAGGATCTCGGCATGAATTGGGTGGTGTCGAAGAAGAAGCGTGACTTCGTCGGGAAGCGCTCGTTCGCACGCCCTGAGAACCAGAACCCGCTGCGCAAACAGCTCGTCGGCGTGGTTCCGGTCGACGGGCTGACTTTCATCCCCGAAGGGGCGCAAGTAGTCGAGCACATGGCTGACGGGGCGCTCCCGCCACCACCGGTACCGATGCTCGGGCATGTGACGTCCAGCTATCACAGCGTCGCGCTCGGCAAACCGTTCGGCCTCGCGCTCGTCAAGGCCGGCAAGTCTCGCCTCGGCGAGGTGGTGCACGTCCCCCTCGACGGACAACTCGTCGCCGTCGAAATCACCAGTTCTGTTCTTGTCGATCCGGAAGGAGCGCGCCGCGATGGCTGATGTACTTACACCGCGCAGTCCGCTGCAGTCCTGGCGCGAGCGTTTCGCTCAGCTCGCACCGTCCGTGGACATCACTGAAGAGCCCTTCACGACGATGACCACGCTGTGGGTCGATCCGTCAGGGCCGGGTGGTGCGGCCGCGGCGAAAGTTCTCGGCGTGGATCTCCCCGTCACTCCGTGTACGTATGCCACGCACAGCGATTCGGCCGTCATTTGGGTGGGGCCAGAAGAGTGGCTCGTCACCTCCGCATCCGCGTCGCCAGTGGCGCAAGAACAGGAATTGCGGTCCGCCGTGGCGGCACACGGCGGAAGCGCGACCGACGTGTCAGGCCAGCGAACAACATTGCGCTTGAGAGGCCCCCACACGCTCGACATCCTGACGAAAGGGTGTTCGCTCGACCTGCACCCCCAGGTGTTTGCACTGGGCTCCGCTGCGCAGACCGCGCTCGGCGAGGCGGGCGTCATTCTCATGGCGATGGACGGCACCGGCACCGATTACCGGATTCTCGTACGCTCCTCGTTCGCACGGTACCTCGCGGACTGGCTGCTCGATGCGGCTGCCGAATTTACGGACACGCCATGAAAGCACACCTGATTCCGACTGACCGCCACTACAGCGCAGGGCACAGCTGGCTCGCGCTCGCTCCTGGTGGACGGTTCGCGGACTATCCACTTCGCGTGGGGGTCACGGACATCGCACTGGCCAACGCGGGTGAGATTCTAAGAATCGAACTCCCGCCAGTCAGCGACACCATCCGCGCTGGTGCCCCCTGTGCCCGACTGTGGATGTCGTCGCACCCCGCCCTGACGGTGCGATCGCCCATATCCGGGCGAGTCACCATCACCAACCCCGACGTGGTCGACAACCCTCAGCTCATCGCTGACGACCCGTTCTACAAAGGCTGGCTCTTCGCCATCCTCCCCTCCCCTGCATCCTCAGGCGAAGGCCTCCTCACACCCGCCCAATACGCGCACAAACTCCGTGAGGGGTGATCCCATGACTGTTAGCGTCTTCGATCTTTTCTCGGTCGGTATTGGCCCGTCGAGTTCACACACCGTCGGGCCCATGCGGGCGGCCGCGAGGTTCATCGAGACACTCCACGACCAAGGCACTTTCGCTGAGGTCGCGGACGTCCAGGCAGACCTCTACGGTTCGCTCGCCGCCACGGGGAAGGGCCACGGCACAATGTCGGCGGTACTCCTCGGACTCGAGGGCAACCAGCCAGAGACCATCACGACAGAGCACCTCGAGGAGCGAATCAACGCCATTCGCAGCACCGGGTACATCAAGTTCGGTGGCGGCCAGGAGATCAAGCTGTCCGAGGAGGACATCACCCTGCACCCGCACACCGCGCTGCCCTTTCATCCCAATGGCATGACGCTCGCCGCATACGCTGCGGACAACACCGTCCTGCACAGCGAGACCTACTTCTCGATTGGCGGCGGTTTCGTCGTCACCGAGGCTGAAGCGGCAGATCCAGCACCGCGGCGGGCTTCCGCGTTCTCATTCGGTTCCTCGAAAGAACTCATCGATCTCGTCGACCAGCACGAGTGCGCAATCAGTGAACTGATGTTGCGATTCGAGTGCGAAATCCGTTCTGGTCACGAGGTTTACAGTCGGCTTCTGCACATCCGGGACGTAATGACCGAATGTGAGCAGAACGGAATATCGCGGACCGGGGTGCTGCCGGGCCCATTGGGCGTGCGGCGCCGAGCACGCGATTGGTTCTTGAAACTCAATGCGGAAGACCCGCACCGCACACCCGAATTCGCTGAGGACTGGGTGAATCTTGTGGCGCTCGCGGTCAATGAGGAGAATGCATCGGGCGGTCGCATCGTGACGGCTCCGACCAACGGAGCTGCCGGTATCGTTCCCGCAGTCCTGCATTATGCCGTCAGATATACACCGGCGGGCAGGGCTGACGCCGACGACACCGCCATACGCTTCCTGCTGACCGCAGGCGCGATCGGTTCGCTATACAAGGAGCGCGCTTCAATTTCCGGTGCTGAAGTCGGCTGCCAGGGCGAGGTCGGTTCTGCTGCGTCGATGGCAGCGGCAGGCCTCGCGGAGGTTCTCGGCGGCTCACCGCGCCAGGTGGAGAACGCCGCTGAGATTGCGATGGAACACAGCCTGGGGCTGACATGCGACCCGATCGCTGGACTTGTCCAGATTCCCTGCATCGAACGCAACGCGATCTCGGCCGGCAAAGCCATCAACGCCGCCCGTATGGCGCTGCGAGGCGATGGAACGCACCGCGTCAGTCTCGATCAGGTCATCGAAACCATGCGCGCCACCGGTGCGGACATGCTCTCGAAGTACAAGGAGACGTCACAGGGCGGGTTAGCAATCAGTGTCGCCGTGAACCATGTCGAGTGCTGAGGCGACTCCTTCCCTACCCTCGCAGGGATAAGTACATGGGGGTGGTGGAATTGACCGGTCTTCCTACACTTGCCTGGCAGTTGCCGCTGCGCGCTGCACCTCCCAGAAAGCGCGCATCGATACGATTTTGCCGTGGTCGTCGACTTTGTACACCGTGATCAGATCGGTGTCGACGCGGTAGCCGCCGGGCAGGTACGAGGTGATGGTGCCGACGTTGGCCACCTCGTTCCCGGCGGCATGCGAGTCACGCATCGTGAAGTCGAACCGGTCGACTTTCGCGATCGCGTTGTCCCAGAAGGCCGCCAATCCGTCGTGGCCGTGGTGTCCGTTGCCTTCGGGATCGAATCCTGAAGGACCAACGGGATCTTCGAGCACCGCCTCGTCGGAAAAGAGGCCCAGCCACTCGGCTTTCTCGCCAGCGTCCACGGCACGCATTGACCGCAGGGCGGCAACCCGCGCCGGCGGTTGTGTCGCGTCCTCGTCCCAGCTCACCTTCACTGTCACAGCGATTCCCTCACCCGAGCGGAAGCGCGATCGACTTGTACTCGATATACGGCTCGATCCCTTCAGGCCCGAATTCCCGCCCGAACCCGCTCGACTTGTACCCGCCGAACGGCGAATTGAAGTCGAGGAGATACTGGTTGATGCCCAGGGTGCCGGTGCGGATCTTCCGGGCGACATCAACACCGTGCTCGACGTCGGAAGTCCATACGGAACCGCCAAGCCCGTACGCGGAGTCGTTCGCAATACGGATAGCGTCGGCTTCATCGTCGTAAGGAATCACCGCGAGAACCGGTCCGAAGATCTCTTCCTGCGCGATGCGCATCCGGTTGTCCACATCGGCGAACACTGTGGGGCGCACGTACCAGCCCCGGTCGAGCCCGTCGGGCATTCCGTTGCCGCCGGTGACGAGACGCGCGCCTTCTTCCTGGCCAAGGGTGATGTAGCCGTCGACGCGCTGCTGCTGCCGCTGCGACACCATCGGCCCGATATAGTTTGCCGCGTCGAGCGGGTCACCCACGGGTAGACCGTTGACCATCGTTGTGACCGCATCAACGACTTCGTCGTACCGCTGCCGGGACGCGAGGATCCGGGTTTGCGCGATACAGGCTTGCCCACTGTTCAGTAAGGATGCGAGGGGCAGCCGTTCGATCGTCATCGCGAGGTCCGCATCGTCCAGAATGATGGCTGCGGACTTCGCGCCGAGTTCGAGGGTCACACGGCGGAGATCTTGGCCGCAGAGCGACGCGATTCGCTTGCCGGCAGTCGGCGAACCCGTGAACGAAATCTTGTCGACGCCAGGATGCCGGACAAGGTGCTCGCCAGTGTCACGCCCGGCGGGAATGATGCTGACAACCCCTTCCGGAAGACCTGCCTCGTCGATGATCTCCGCGAGCGCAAGCACCGAAAGAGGTACTTCCTCGGAAGGTTTCAGCACAACGGTGCACCCCGCGAGCAACGCTGGAATCAGCTTAGAGATCGTGGTGAAGTGTGGGACATTCCACGGGGTGATCATCCCAGCGACACCGGCGGGTTCACGGCGAACCACGACGTCCTGACCGAAGAAGCCAGTGCGCCGCTCCTCCCACGGATATTGCGCCCCAAAGTTGAGGAAAGCAGCGAGCGCCATCGACGTCGCTCCCACTTGACCTACTTGCGAGAACCACAGGGGCGCACCCATTTCAGTGCTGATGAGTTCTGAAAGTTCTGCCTGCCTCGCGTTGTATGCGTCGGCGATCCGCTGTACGGCAGCGAGCCGCTCTTTGGGGTCCATAGTTGGCCACGGGCCGTGGTCGAAGGCGTGCCGTGCTGCGGCAACCGCGCGGTCTACGTCATCTGGCGTCCCCTCAGGCGCAGTCCCGACGACCTCTTGGCTGTGCGGAGAGACGACATCGACAAATCTGTCGTGTGACGGTGCTGCCCAGCTGCCGCCAATGTACAACTCTTTGTATTCGCGCATGAGTTTCCTCACCTGGTTTTCTGCAGTCGGTCAACGGCGTCGCCGTACTCCGAAACGAGTTCTGACATCAGTTCCGCGACGGGCCGTACGGCGTTCATGCGGCCCACAATCTGGCCGACTGGCATCGCCACGACCGTTGGATCATGGGACGCTGCTATGCGCTGGTGCGCTTCGGAAACGAGCAGGTTTTGCAGCGGCATCGGTAGCGGCGTCGGCGCGCCTGGCTGCTGCCATGCGTCGGTCCAGCGCGTTTTGAGCAGCCGCGCGGGTTTGCCTGAGTAGATCCGGGAGCGCACGGTGTCCGACGAGGTTGCTGCAACGAGCGCTTCCTGCATTGTCGACGAGTTGTTCATTGACTCCAGGTACTCAGTAGTTGTCAGCCAGTATGAGCCCATCCAGACGCCGCACGCGCCAAGAGCCAGTGCCGCCGCCACTTGCCTTCCCGAGCCGATGCCCCCAGCGGCAAGCACGGGAACATCGTGCCCCACCTGGTCAACGACTTCCGGGAGAAGCACCATCGACGCGATCTCACCCGTGTGGCCACCAGCTTCGTATCCTTGTGCCACAACGATGTCGACTCCATTGTCGACGTGGCTGCGGGCGTGCACTGCCTTGCCTGCCAGCGCCGCGACTTTGACGCCGTGCGAATGTGCCTGTTCGATCACATCGCTCGGTGGTGAGCCGAGAGCGTTCGCGATCAGGGACACCCTGTGCTTGAGCGAGACGTCAACGTGGGAGCGCGCGATGGAATGCAGCCAGCCGAGCACGCCGCCCGTCTCGTCGTTGGCCTTCGTTTCCGGCACTCCGAGCTCACGCAAGGTGCGGGCGACAAACTCACGATGCTCAGGCGGGATGTGATTGCTCAGTTCGCCTTTGGTGCCTTCCTCGGGAATCTTTGACGGCATCACCACGTCCACGCCGTACGGTTTTCCGTCAGTGTTGGCGTCCATCCAATCGAGGGTTTCGTCGAGCGCGCTGGCCTCGTTGAATCGGACACACCCCAATACCCCGAGACCGCCAGCTCGCGTGACCGCCGCGGCGACGTGCTCGGAAGGGGTAAACGCGACGATCGGATAGTCGATGCCGAGAAGTTCACACAGTCGCGTATGCATCATTCTCCTCCACGTAGGCTTTCGCCCACGGGTAGTCAGGTTTACCGCTCGGCTGCCTATGCACTTCTGGGACGAACCAGTAGCTGCGCGGAACCTTGTACGCGGCAACCTTGGTCCGCAGATGCGCGTCGAGTTCACTGACATCGATGCTGGCATCGTCCCGCAGTTGGACTACCGCACTCACGCGCTGCCCGAACCGCTCGTCGGGGGTGCCGATGACCAGCGCGTCAAACACGTCAGGGTGAGACTTCAGCGCACCTTCCACCTCTTCCGGGAAGACCTTCTCGCCACCGGTGTTGATGCACCCCGATCCGCGCCCTAGGAGAGTGACAGAGCCGTCCTCTTCGTAACGCGCGTAATCGCCAGGGATGACGTAACGCTTGCCGTCGATCTCCGCGAAGATCGTCTTTGACTTCTTCTCGTCCTTGTAATAGCCGAGCGGCACGTGCGCGGTTCGCGCCATGCGCCCGACCGCGCCCGGTTTCGGTTCGACGAGGTTGCCGTCGTCGTCGATGAGGACGGCTTGTTTCGTGAAGTTGACCTTGGGCCCCTGGGAGTAGTCGCCGTCTTTGCTGACCATGCCAATGCCGGTGAAGCCGCTTTCCGATGAGCCGATTGCGTCGGTGAGAACAATGTTCGGGAAGGTCGCGAGGAACTGCTCTTTCACCGACTGCGAGAACAGCGCCGCGTGGCTCGTTACCGCGAGGAGTGAGGACGCGTCGTAGGTTCGCTCCGCATAGGCGCTGAGCAGCGGGCGGGCCATCGCGTCGCCAACGATAGTCAGTACCTGAACTTTGTGTTTCTCGATTGCCTGCCACACCTCGTGGGCGTCGGCGCGGGTGACGAGGACGACGGGACTTCCTGTGAATAGCGCGCCAAACGCTGCCCACTGGGCCGCACCGTGGATGAGCGGTGACATGGTGAGCCGGACGAGGCCGGGATTGGTCTTTGCGTCATTAGCCATCGTCCACTCGTCCGGAACGTATTCGCCCGTCATGAAGTTGATGCCACCGCCGAGGGCACGCCACACGTCTTCGTGACGCCACATCACCCCTTTGGGATAGCCGGTCGTTCCACCTGTGTATACGACGTAGAGGTCATCAGCACTGCGCTCCCCGAAGCCACGTTCAGGAGACTGTGCCGCGAGAGCTTCTTCGTAAGACACACCGCCGTAGGTGGAGTAGTCCTTGTCAGAACCGTCTTCGACGACTACCACGTGCCGGAGGGCGGGGACTTCCGGAAGGACCTCGGCCACGAGGTCTGCGAAACTTCGCTCGTGTATAAGTGCGACCAGGTCTGCGTTGTCGAATAGGTAATGCAGCTCGCGCGCCACGTATCGATAGTTGACGTTGATTGCGACTGCTCTGATCTTGTACACGGCGATCATCGATTCGAGTGCCTCGATCGAGTTCCGTGAGTAGATTCCGACGTGATCGCCTTTGCCTATCCCGGCTGCCGCGAGATGGTGGGCAAGGCGGTTGGCTCGCTCGTCTAGTTCCGCGAAGGTCACTTGACGGTCGCCACAGATTAGTGCCGTGCGGTCTGGCACGGCATCGACAGCGTGCTCCAACAGATCAGCGATGTTCAGTGCCATTGTATCAAACTAGAACATGTTATCGTTTTGAGCAATGGTTATCACACAGGAGGTTGCAAAATGGTGGATCCTGGCACTGGGACCGATACCAAAACTGAACCGCACGCGCTGATCGAACGGCGCGGCGGCACACTGATTGTCACCCTGAACCGGCCACACGCACGCAACGCCCTGACCGGTGAAATGCTGTCCATCATGACCGAAGCGTGGGACACCGTGGACTCGGATTCTGAGATCCGCTGCAGCATTCTCACGGGTGCAGGCGGTGCGTTTTGCGCAGGGGCGGACCTCAAAAACATGAGCCAGAACAATCCCGGCAAAGCGATGTCAGGTGGCGGCTGGGACCCCTCGGCCATTCCCGGACTCCTGAAAGGCCGCCGACTAACCAAACCCCTGATCGCGGCAGTCGAGGGCCCTGCCATCGCGGGGGGTACCGAGATCTTGCAGGGCACCGACATTCGCGTCGCCGGTCAAAGCGCGAAGTTCGGGATCTCCGAGGTGAAATGGAGCCTGTTTCCCATGGGCGGGTCCGCTGTGCGCCTCCCCCGCCAGATCCCCTACACCGTCGCAGCTGATCTGCTACTCACAGGCCGCCACATCACCGCGGCCGAGGCGAAAGAAATTGGACTGATTGGCCATGTCGTCCCTGATGGTTCAGCGCTCGAAAAAGCGCTCGAGATAGCCGATCAGATCTGCGCCAACGGGCCACTCGCCGTCCGCGCGATTCTCCAGACCATGCGCGAGACAGAGGCAATGCCAGAAGAAGAGGCATTCAAGATCGAGTCAAAGATCGGGGTCAAGGTCTTCCTCAGCGAAGATGCGAAGGAGGGGCCCCGGGCATTCACGGAAAAGCGTCGACCAGTCTTCCGGGGGCAGTGAGTGCAGTCGGCTTGCCCGATCCGGGTGTCAATCGGGAAGACGCACTGGGGTGAATTCTCGCAGCCCGAAGAAGGTGACAACGACAGCGCCGACTCCCGACAGCATCACAGCCATCACGGTCAGGCTTCCCACGACTGGAACCAGCGCGGCGAGCTGAGCCACCACGACGACCGTGACAATTCCCGCCACGACTGCCAGCTGCTGGTTCTTGATCGGCAGACGCCTGCCGACGCCCATCCCAATCGCCACCATCCCGTAGGCAAGCACGAGTAACCCGATCGCAAGGCCAAGCAGGCTGACGGGAAGCAGCACCAAAGTGAAGGCCATGAAGGCGAAGAGCGTGACTGACGTGAGTGCGAGCAGCAAACCAACGGTGAAGCTGATGACCGGGTGCCGCTCGATAGCCAGCCGCACATTGTCGAGGCTCCGCTGACCACGGCATACAAGCCACACTCCGGCTAGCGAGAGGATGATCGCAAGCAGGGCGATGGGAATGATCCGCTCCGCCAAAGACGGTTCCGCAGGCGCGATTTGAAAACTGCTGCGCTCTGCCACGCTGGCGGCTTCAGATACCAGAACTCGCCCGCCGATTTCCTGCAACGTACCGGCGATAGCGCCGCCGGCCCCCACGACAAGGCTGCCGCCCACCACCACAACATCTCCGTCAACAGTGCCAGTAATCAAGGTTTCGCCGCCCAGCACGTGGACCGGCCCCTCAATCGTGGCGTCAGGGGGCACAACCACATGTGCATCGCCGATGACCAGCCCGCCCTCCCGCGCTGCCATGGTGTGCTCGCCGCTGAGAACGACTTCAGTGGTCTGCACGCCGCCACCCGATGAAATCAAGAAAAGCGAAACTAGCAACAGTGGAATGATGTCGAGGTTCACGCCAAGCCTCCGCGTCGGTAGAGAGCGAGCAGTTTCTGGGCGTATAACCCCACAGGCAGCGCAAAGAGCAGGAACAGCGCTAGCGCATTGACGTAGTTCAGATGCTCCAGCAGAGAAACCTCTGCTTCGTCCGAGTAGAGCGCGAGCGCCGTACTCAAGAAGGTGGCAAGCCAGCCCGCGACCCCCACCCCGATCGCTGTACGCATCCCCAGGGTGGTGGGGGTTGAGTGGTCAGGCCACAAAGCGAAGTTGAGTGTTGTGTAGAAGCTGACGGCAAGGACGTAGAACATAGGCAGCACCAGAGGCGGAATGCTGTATTCGCCGCCGCGTAGATAGAACGTGTACAGCAGATGGGTAAACGCGAAAAGGCCGAAGACCCAGAGGAAAAGCCAGCGTTGTCCGAAGTTCGTGTAGAGAACACCAGCCGCGAACGCCCCCGCCACGTGTGTCACGGCAATGAACAGTCTCACGCTGAACTCCGGCGACTGCCATGACGCCGCCATGAGGCCCGGCGATTCGATAATGCGCAAGAACCCCAAGCTATCGATGAAGAATACGGTGAACATGAGGGCAACCAACGCCCAGAAAACGAGAGCCCGGTGACTGTTCGGAGCCCCCCGGCAGAACCGCCCAGGACCGAACTCCGCATGTTGCTTCGCAAGGCGATCGACGAAGCGGAACTTGTTCGACGAAACGACGGCAAGCACCAGGACAGCTGGAGCCATCCCTGCAGCAACGACGAGGGCGAACTCCTCGACACGCCAGTCAAACGGATACAGCGCGGCAGCGAAAAAGGCAAGCCCCGCAACAGTGGCCGCAACATAGCCACGGTCACGCACCGGGATCAGATCGCTCATCATGCTGAACATCACGGGAATCCCCACGCCAAGCGGCAGTGCGCAAATGAGCACCCACACGTGAAGCGCAGTCGGCGACTGTACGAGCGGAACGCACAGCGTGACAACGAGCTGGGCTGAGATCACCGCGAGCAAGAATCGGATCTTGACGTGCAGGTCAGCGCTCCACCCGCGGCGATCCAAGACGGCCCCGGTGATCAGGGCCGTTACGAGCGCGCACAGTGCGAGACCGGCCATCGCAACCGCCACCGCGCCCCGCGGCATTCCGACAATTCTCGTTCCCAGGTCGACGATGCCTAACTGGACAAAGGTGAGGTTGTAGTAGTACCCAGCAGCCAACGCGCTGACGTAGAACACGTAGCCAATGATTGGTGTCCATTCGCGATCGCGGACATAGCCGAAAAGTCGCATGGACTGCTGCTGGTCGCGGCTTCCCTGCGGGGGACCATTGCCGCGCGGGTTGAGAGCCATCGCGCGCTGCATGCCATCACAGTGACAGGCCCCATCCTGCCTGCCTCAGAGCCTAACGACCCGGACTAGGCCGCCGAAAGTCCTCAGCCACACGCATTGACTCCTGAGGTCTTTCGGCCGGGGACTTGGGGACTTAAGCCCATGCCCGCAGACATCGGGCGCGACGCACGCTTGAGAGGCAATCAGATAGCCGCTGCCCAGGGAGCCATCATGCCACCAGTCGCGCAGATCGACAGTTGCCATGCGAGGACACCTGCGGCATCAGCGCCACCCGCCGGGAATCGCGGACTCGCCGTGCTCATCGCGGTCACAATGCCAGTTCTGTTCGGTGTCGTTTCGGGGATTTTCACCCCACGGGGTCCGGTCACTACGGGTGAAGCATTGACAACGATGGCGCTCGCGCTGGCAATCGGCGTCATCGCCGGGGCAGCCGTTCGGTCCCGTTGGGCCATTGTGTTCGTCCCAGTCGTTTTCATCGCGGCGCTTGAGGTCACCCGGATGCCGATCACAGGGCCGACAGTCGACGCCGTTCGACTGGACACCCAGCTGGGATGGATAGCGTTCGTGACCGGCCGCGGGATTCACGGTCTCCTGGCGGTCGCACCCCTCATCCTTGGCGCGATCTTTGGCGCCGCCTACGCCCGCCGCCATAAGCGCGAACTTGCGGCGCCACGGCGGTTCACACAACGAATTGGGCTTTACAGCCGACGCACTCTGACGGCACTGCTCACCCTCACGCTGATTGCTCTCGCCCTGGGTGTTGCGCGGCCCGCGGGCACTGACCCGATCGTCGACGCGGACGGGACCGCACTGCCCGGCAGCATCGCGGAACTCACCACCGTGACGCTCGATGGCCGCGAACTCGGTGTCAT
This sequence comes from Hoyosella subflava DQS3-9A1, assembly GCF_000214175.1. Lineage (NCBI taxonomy): Bacteria > Bacillati > Actinomycetota > Actinomycetes > Mycobacteriales > Hoyosellaceae > Hoyosella > Hoyosella subflava. The sequence goes on along the minus strand of NC_015564.1, from coordinate 1,015,586 downwards.
GATCCGCGGACATGACGTCCGCAACCCAATCCTGATGTTCGTCGCTGGCGGGCCTGGCGGCTCCGAACTCGGGGCGATGCGGCGGCACCTGTCTGCGCTCGAACACGACTTCACTGTTGTCACTCTCGACCAGCGTGGCACCGGAAAGTCGTATGCAGAACTAGATCCGGCATCCACGCTCACTTTCGACCGTGGGGTGAGCGACGTCATCGACCTGGCCAGCTACCTTCGCGAGCGTTTCGGCACGGATTCGATATACCTCGTCGGCCAATCGTACGGGTCACTCGTCGGTGTGCGCGCGGCCCAACAGCGCCCAGACCTTTTCACGGCGTATATCGGCGTGGGTCAGATGGTCAGCCCGGCTGAGACCGACCAGATTACCTACCTCGACACTCTTGCCTGGGCCCGGGCCAGTGGGAACCGGGAAGTCATCGAGGAGCTCACCGCGATCGGCCCTCCACCCTACGAGCGGATGAGCGACTACGAGCCAGTGCTGACACATGAGACACCCGATGTGTATCCGTACGATCACAGCGTCAACTCCGAAGGCGCCGGACAGTTTTCGGAGAACCTCTTCGTGCGGGAGTACACGCTGCTGGAGCAGATTCACGCGCTCGGTGCATTTATGGACGTCGCCAGTATCTTGTACCCCCAACTACAGGAAATCGATCTGCGAGTCGATGCGCTGAAACTCGATATTCCGGTGTACTTGATGCAGGGCCGCTTCGAGGCTCGCGGCCGCGCCGAGTTGGCAGAGGAGTGGTTTGACATGGTGCAGGCGCCACACAAAGAGGTGCTCCTCTTCGACACGTCTGGGCATCGGCCACTTTTCGAGCAGCCTGAGGTTTTCCACGACGCGATGGTACGAATCGAAGGTCAGCGATAGTTCGCCCAACTAGAACGCGTTGCATATTCTTTCCAAAAGATAAGCACAGACTGTTGCCTATCGAACGAGAACGTGTTGCACTATCTCTGTGACGACTGATGTAGCACCGCTCAGCGCACCACTCAATATCGGATTCGACTACACCCGATCGCTCGGGCCTGTCCTGTCCCGATTCATGACTGCGCTCGCACAGCGGCAGATTCTCGGAATCAAGGGCAGCGATGGCCGAGTGCATGTGCCCCCCGTTGAATACGATCCCGTGACGGCCGAACCGCTCACCGAGTTCGTCGAAGTGGGTACCGAAGGAACAGTCCTTACCTGGTCCTGGTGCCCGAAGCCAGTCGAGGGTCAGCCAATCCAGCAACCCTTCGCCTGGGCGCTCATCCGGCTCGACGGTGCCGACGCCGGACTGCTCCACGCGGTGAACGTGCCGTCGCCCAGCGACATCCGTACCGGAATGCGCGTCCAAGTGCAGTGGGCGGAGGCACCCACCGGGCACATCCGGGACATCGCGTACTTCGTGCCCACTGATCCCGGAACCAGTGCAGCAGCGCCCCAAGCGCCGCCACCTCCAGAATCAAAACGTGATGACGAGGACCGGGTAACCACGATCATCACGCCGATCCAGCTCGCCTACGATCACACCGTCTCCGCGGAAGAAAGCCGCTACTTGCGTGCTCTCGCCGACGGCAAACTGATCGGACAGCGCTGCGCCGAGTGTGGCCAGGTGTACATCCCGCCGCGCGGTGCATGCCCCGTCGATGGTGTACCTACCACCACTGAAGTTGAGCTGCCCGATACTGGCATCGTCACCACGTTCTGCATAGTCAATGTGCCGTTCTTGGGGCAGCGCATAACACCGCCTTACGTGGTGGCGTATGTCCTTCTCGATGGCGCGGACATCGCATTTCTGCACCTGGTGCGTGGGTGTGATTCCGCCGACGTCCGCATGGGAATGCGCGTCCGCGCAGTGTGGCGCCCCAAAGCAGAATGGCAGACCTCCCTCAGCAACATCGACTACTTCACGCCGACCGGCGAGCGTGACGCTCCCATCGAGACCTTTGCGAGGCACCTATGAGAAACGCAGCTGTCGTTGGTTTCGCCCAATCCCCCAGTGTCCGCTCGACGCAAGGCACTACGAACGGCGTGGAGATGCTGGTTCCTGTACTTTCGGAGATTTTCGCGCAGACGGGGCTGACAAAAGCCGACATCGACTTCTGGTGCTCAGGTTCGTCCGATTACCTTGCAGGGCGAGCGTTCTCTTTCATCGCAGCGGTTGACGCTATCGGCGCTTTCCCGCCGATCAACGAATCACACGTCGAATGTGATGCGGCGTGGGCTGTCTATGAGGCATGGATCAAGATTCTCACCGGCGAGGCCGACACCGCGCTGGTGTATGGCTTCGGAAAATCGTCGGCGGGTGAGTTGCGCCGCGTGCTCAGTCTGCAACTCGACCCGTACACCGTCGCCCCGCTCTGGCCCGACTCCATCAGCCTCGCTGCGATGCAAGCCCGGCTGGGTCTCGAATCAGGACGGTGGACCGAGGATGACATGGCCGCGGTTGCCGCACGCAGTCTCGCAGATGCCACGAGCAATCCTCACGCGCAGCGCTCTGGCGCGCTAACTGACAATGCACCGCTGATAGCGGACCCGCTGCACTCATATGACGTCGCACCGATCTCAGACGGCGCTGCTGCACTGATCCTCACCACCGAGGAACGCGCCCGCGACCTCATCGAACGACCTGCAATCATCAGTGGGATCGATCATCGCATCGACTCCGCCGTGCTCGGCGCACGTGATCTCACTGATTCACCGTCCACCCGCACCGCCGCAGCAGCGGCAGGTGCCCGCGACATCGAGATCGCGGAATTACACGCGCCGTTCAGTCACCAGGAACTCATCCTGCGCGAGGCACTGGAACTCAGCGACGCCGTGCGGATCAACCCGTCTGGTGGACCACTCGCAGGCAACCCCATGTTCGCGGGCGGTCTCATTCGAATCGGTGAAGCTGCCAAACGCGTCCATTCAGGTGACGCGTCACGCGTACTCGCGCATGCCACGAGCGGTCCGCTCCTGCAACAGAACCTCGTCGCCGTCATGGAGGCACAATCATGAGCGCACGTCGAGCGGCAATACTCGGCACGGGACAAACGCACCACCGAACGAAACGCACCGACGTCTCGATGCCTGGTCTCATCCGTGAGGCTATCGACCGCGCGATGGCCGACGCTCACGTCGAGTGGAGAGATATCGACGCAGTCGTCATAGGCAAGGCACCGGACCTCTTTGAGGGCGTCATGATGCCGGAACTTTTCTTAGCCGATGCACTCGGCGCCGTAGGCAAGCCATTGCTTCGAGTGCACACGGCGGGCTCGGTCGGCGGTTCCACATCGATTGTCGCCGCGACCCAGGTGATGGCAGGAGTACACCGCCGAGTGCTCGCCGTGGCGTTCGAGAAGCAATCCGAGTCAAATGCGATGTGGGGGCTATCAATTGCACCGCCGTTCTCGATGCCGGTGGGCGCGGGCGCTGGCGGGTACTTCGCACCCCACGTGCGTGCCTACATTCAGCGGTCCGGCGCACCCGAGCACATCGGCGCGATGGTCGCAGTGAAGGATCGCCGAAACGGTGCCCTCAATCCGTACGCGCATCTGCGCCAGCCCGACATCACACTCGAGTCAGTTCAGGCATCCCAGATGCTGTGGGATCCAATCCGTTACGACGAAACCTGCCCTTCCTCTGACGGTGCGTGCGCGATGGTCATCGGTGACGAAGAGGCGGCCGCTGCTGTGGACGGAACCGTTGCGTGGATTCACGCAACCGCGATGCGCACCGAGCCGACCACCTTCGCAGGACGTGACCAAGTGAACCCACAGGCCGGGAAGGACGCTGCCGCCGCCCTGTGGCGCGCAGCCGGAATTGACGATCCGCTGCGCGAAGTCGATGCGGCTGAGATCTATGTTCCTTTCTCGTGGTTTGAGCCGATGTGGTTGGAGAACTTGGGATTCGCGCGTGACACACCCGGCTGGAAGCTCACCGAAGCAGGTGCGACTGAGCGCAGCGGAGAATTGCCCGTCAACCCATCAGGCGGAGTGTTGTGCTCCAACCCGATCGGTGCATCCGGCATGCTGCGCTTCGCCGAAGCCGCCAAACAAGTGATGGGACGCGCCGGGGACTACCAGATCGATGGCGCACGGAAAGCACTCGGCCACGCGTACGGCGGCGGATCACAGTACTTCGCGATGTGGCTGGTGGGAGCAGACAAGCCGGAATGATCCGGCCCTCCCGGCGAGGTGGTTTTACGGTTGTGTGCCAGCAACCGCCGGGGCGAGGAACTTCTCGAGCATGCCGCGTTCATCAGCGTCGTCCCGCCCTGGCATCGTTAGCAGCGAGACAATAATGCGCGTCGTCCACCGGGCCAGTTGTGCCCTTTCTTCGGCCGGGGCGATTGCTGCCGGCAGGAACGCGGCGGCCATCGCCTGAATCACCTCCGATGTCTGACTGATCTCGGCACTGAGAACCGCATCGATCGATCGGAACCAGGCGATCAGCAGCGGATCAGACCGGACCGCCCGCAGGGCCGTGAGCGTCCCCTCGACAAGCCGCTCCCCCGGATCCGCAATTTCGCTGACCTCATCGGCCACCACTGCACCGATCCGCCGGGCCTCGCGATGGACAAATGCGGTCCGTACAGCCTGGCGGTTGTCGAAGTAGCGGTACAACGTCGCTCTCGAGCACCCCGCTTCCTGGGCTATATCGGCCATTTGTGTGGCTGCAACACCACGCTCAGCGAAGAGTCGTGCTGCCGCGTCGAGGATTCGTTCAGCGGCATGTGCCGAACGTGCTGCTCCAAGCCAATCACCGCTCATGCTTCCGCCCGGAACGGCACGCTGGTGGGCCAGCGCACGTAGTTGCCTTCCGCGTAGCGGACGCCCTCGATGTCAATTGTGAAATTTGGGCAGCGGGCCAGCAGCTCTTCCAGTGCGATCTGGGCTTGCATACGCGCGGCTGCCGCCCCAAGGCAGTGATGGCTTCCCTGGCTGAAGGTGAGGATGTTCTTTGGCTTGCGTGTCACGTCAAGCTGGCCAGCGTCGGGGCCGAATGCTCGTTCGTCCCGGTTCGCTGATGCGTACAGCAGCAGCACCCGGCGCCCAGCAGGTATGGTCGCGCTCTCGTAAACGACGTCCCGCGTTGCTGTGCGCGCCAGTCCCTGCACCGGCGAGGTGAGCCGCAGGAACTCATTAGCGGAATCAGGGATGAGGTCCATGTCGTTGATGAGCCGGCGCCGCTCGTCCGGGAACATCTCCAGCAATTGCACCGCACCACCGAGATTCCCCGTCGTGGTGTCGTTTCCGCCGGAGATCATCGTGAACGCGAAGCCGAGAATCGACAGCATGCCAGCGACATCGCCCTTCTGGCCGAGACCCGATGCCACGAGGTGGGCGATCGTATCATCGCCCGGCTCAACGCGGCGGCGCTCGATCAGTGCTGTGCAGTACTGCATCATGTCGGCGATCGCAGCCTCGGCGGCGGTGTTCTCGCCTGTAGCGGTTGCACCGACTATCGCATGCGTCCATTCGTCGAACTGCGGTCTATCCTCTTCCGGCACGCCCAGGTAATGGGCAACAACCATGGTCGGAAGAGGTTTAAACAATTCCGCAGCAATATCGCCTTCTCCGGCGGATCGCAGTCGCTCAATACGTTCGACGACGAAGTTCCGTACAGCCGGCGCAATCGTCTGTACCTGCCGAGGAGTGAACCCCCGCGCTACCCGGCGGCGAAACACGGTGTGGTCGGGCGGGTCGGTGAACACGAACGGCCGATGCTCGCCGAGACCGAGTTTGTCGAGATCGCCATACTGGACCGTGATCCCCTCCGCCGACGAGAAGGTCGACGTATCGCGCGCGGCGGCGTAGACGTCGACGAAACGGGAAAGGACGTAGTAGTCGATATCTTCGCGGCCTTCGCGTCCCTCTGGAACGACGTGGTGTATCGGGTCGTGATCGCGGAGCGCCGCGTACATCGGCCAGGGATCTCGCCACGATTCTCCCGACCTCAGGTCGAAGCGAACTGGATGAGACATATGCTGACTCATGTCTCAAATGTAGAACATTGCGATCTGCTTGTCTAGAACATGTTTCATGCACTGATTCATCCGCTTTGTAAGCCACCCCGCCTTCCCTGAGTCGTTTGACCCTCCCTCCCGCACGGACACCGTTCGCGATGACGGCAATTTCAGCAAGTTCATGGACGAGTACTACGGCGGCGAGTCCGAGCACCCCAGATAATGCAAGCGGGATCAGCACCGTGATCAACCCGAGCGAGATCCCTACGTTTTGCAGCATTATCTTTCGCGCACGACGCGCGTGCGCGAAAACCTGCGGAAGGTGCCGCAGGTCATCACCCATGAGAGCAACATCAGCGGTCTCGATCGCTACGTCAGTACCCATGGCGCCCATCGCGATCCCTAGATCAGCAGTGGCGAGTGCAGGTGCGTCGTTGACGCCGTCACCAACCATCGCGGTCGTCCTCTTCTGACGAAGCTGTCTGACGAGGCGCGCTTTGTCCTCGGGGCGGAGTTCCGCGTGCACGGTACCGATGCCCGCGGCCTCAGCGAGGGCAGTTGCCGTCGCGCGGTTGTCACCAGTGAGCATCGCGACGTGGTAGCCGTCCCGATGCAACTGTGTCACCGCCTCGGCAGCCTCGGGGCGAAGCTCGTCACGCACCGCGATTGCCCCGATGAGGCGGCCGTTGTCTTCGACCAGTACCGATGTCGCACCGGCACGCTGCATTTCGGCAACGCGGACCGCGAGGCCTTCCGCATTAAGCCAGCCGGGACGGCCGAGCCGGATTGTCCGTCCGCCCAGCTGCCCGGTGAGTCCCGCCCCGGCGGCGGCTTCCACCTGGGAGGCAGGCGCGACGTCGTCGACCTCAGCGAGGATGGCGCGGGCAAGCGGGTGTTCACTCCGCGCTTCGAGCGCCGCGGCCACGCGAAGCACCTGGTCACGAGTAGCGCCGTTGGTGGTGACGACATCGACGACGGACGGCTCGTTGATCGTGAGCGTGCCCGTCTTGTCCAGCGCGACACCGCGCACCCTCCCAAGAGCTTCGAGCGCCGCACCACCCTTGATGAGGACTCCGAACTTGCTGGCCCTGCCGACTGCGGACACCACGGTGACGGGCACTGATATCGCCAGCGCACACGGTGAGGCCGCGACGAGCACAACGAGGGCGCGCTCGGTCCACACCAGTGGGTCGCCAAGAAGACTGCCGATGGCTGCGATCATCGCCGCAGCCATCATGATGCCAGGAACAAGCGGCCTCGCGATGCGGTCCGTGAGCCGCTGAGCTGAACCTCTGCGGCCCTGCTCCGCCTCGACAATTCGCACTATGCGTGCGAGTGAGTTGTTTTCCGCAGTGGTCGTCACTTCTATCTCGAGAACACCAAGGCCGTTGATCGATCCGGCGAAAACTTCGTGGTCCGGACCCGCTTCGACGGGAAGAGATTCCCCCGTGATCGCCGAGAGGTCAAGACTGGTGCGGCCGTCGCGGACGATCCCGTCTGTAGCGATTCGCTCGCCAGGCCTCACCACCATCAGGTCACCGATCCGAAGTTCTGCGGCGGGTACCTCGACTTCCGTCCCGTCGCGCTGGACCGTCGCTTGTGCCGGAACGAGTGTGAGAAGCGCTCGTAACCCCCGGCGAGTCCGGGCCAGTGAGTAGGCTTCTAACCCTTCGGCGATCGCGAAGAGAAAGGCGAGCATCGCAGCCTCGCCCACCTCACCCAGCATGACCGCGCCGACGGCGGCGATGGTCATCAGAGTGCCGACTCCGATGGCGCCTTTCGCCAGCCGTCGCAACGTCGACGGAATGAAAGTGGCCCCGGCGATAATCAGCGCCGCGGCTTCGAGAAGAAGCCGCGCCGGATGCGGCGTGCCCGCCCAACTCGCGACAAACGAAGCAGCGAGGAACAGGCCTGCAACCGTGGCGGCGCGAAACTCAACGACGTGCCACAACCTCAGCGGCGCGGTCTCTTCCCGCGCACTTCCCGCTGACTCAGCGTGACCACAGCCACACGCGTCACTCATGCGGGCGGGGCTCTCCGTAGTTCGGGCAGAGCGCCACCGCGTTTCCCGTAGCGGCCAGCAGCGTCTCAGCAGAGGCCAACAGATCGATCAGCTCACGCCGGGCAAGGCGGTAGAAGATTTGCCTTCCCTCTGGTCGCCCCGCAACAAGCTGGCAATCGCGCAAGCAGGCCACGTGCGCCGAAACGGTCGATTGAGCCAGGCCTAGCTCACCTACTAGATCCGCAACCCTCGCTTCACCGCGTGCGAGGCGCAGCACGATTGCGAGCCGGGTGGCATCCGAGAGGCTGTGGAACAAGGAGGCGGCCGAACCGAGTTCCCCACCGTCTATGCGCGAATCACTGCGTCCGCGTATTGGAGAATTAATCGCCACATACCGATACTATCGCTTAATTACGATGATATCGACGCTCGAATCGAGAGGCAGCCTGCTCACCGCTTCTGCATCTCCTGCGCTATCTGCTCGGCGAGCCAGGCCCGCTGCTTGCGCAACCGGTAGCGGTTCTCGATTAACAGCGCCTTCGCGGTAGCGGCGCACATCAGCAGCATCACGATGCTGAACGGCAGCGCGAGCAGGATCGCCATAGTTTGCAATGCGGAGAGCGGATCGGCTCCAGAGACGGATGCACCAGCGACCAGCAGCGCCGCGGCGATAGCCCCCTCCAGGACCGCCCAGAAGGCGCGGGCCCAGATCGGAGGATTCGGATTACCTCCAGATGAGAGCATGGCGACGACCAGCGAGCCAGAGTCGGAGCTGGTAACGAAGAAGATCACGACAAGCAGAATCGCGACGACGCTCAGCAGGACTGCGAGAGTTGGCGCTACGCCGTCGATTAGCTGGAACAATGCCGTTGGCGCGGACACTGAACCGTCCTCGGCGATCAGACCACCACTCCCTAAGACCTCCTGGTATAGCGCTGTTCCGCCCATCACTGAGAACCACAGGAAGGTGACGAGAGTCGGCACCAGGAGCACGCCGACGATGAACTCGCGGATCGTGCGCCCCTTGGAGATCCGGGCGATGAAGACGCCCACGAATGGCGCCCAGCTCATCCACCAGCCCCAGTAGAAGGTCGTCCATCCCCCGAGCCACTGTTTACCGTCCTCCTCGAACGGCATGCCGTTGAATGAGAGCCGGAAGAAGTCCTGGACGTAGGAGCCGACCTGCGTGGTCAGGTCGCTGAGAATGAATACCGTCGGGCCGAGCACCAGGATGGCCCCCACAAGGCCAATTGCCAAGAAGAGGTTGATGTTCGACAGCCATTTAATGCCCTTGTCGATACCGGTGACCACGGACACCACCGCGATCGCGGTGATGCCAATGATCAGCACAACCAGCAGCCAGGTGGAGGGCTGATCGATCACCTCGAGGTAGCCGAGGCCGGCCCCGATCTGACTGACCCCGAGGCCAAGCGAAGTGGCGATACCGAATAGCGTGCCGAGAACGGCGATCACATCGATGACGTCGCCCCAGAAGCCTTGCACCCGATCACCCAGGAGCGGCCGCAGCGTCCACCGCAGCGAGATGGGGTTGCCGAGGCGGTGAACCGAGTAAGCGACCGCCAAGCCCACCACCGCGTAAATTGCCCAGGCGTGCAAGCCCCAGTGCAGAAACGTGACGTTCATGGCGGTCCGGGCCCGTTCCGCGGCGTCGGCGCCCGGCATACCAGGTGGGGTGGCCGCGAAGTGACTGAGCGGCTCGGCGACGCCCCAAAAGACCAGACCTATCCCCATGCCAGCGGCGAACAGCATCGCGAACCAGGACCCGCGGGAGAACTCCGGCTGGTCGCCGTCCTTTCCCAGGACGATGTTGCCCATGTGAGAAGCGGCGATCCAGATGCAGAAAAAGATGAAGGCAGCGACGACGGCGATATACCACCAGGCGAGGTCCTGGACCACGCTGGTGTTGGCCTGGCCTATGAGGTCGCCCACCTGATGGGGAAAGATCGCGGTGATCGCGACAAAAACCACCAGGATGCCCGCAGCGGGATAATAGACGCGCGGTGCAGGAATCAGCTTTCCGGTCGGCGGAGGCGGCGATGGGGCCTTCAAAAAGTCCGGTTCGGAGGATGGCGGTGACTGAGTGCTGTGAATCCGTCCGTCGTAGGTTCCGGACCAGCGTTCTAACTGGTCCAGCCGCGGCGGTTTCTCAGGGGTGGTCGTCACAGCGAAGAGTCCCTTCATTGGTGTTCACATGCTCGGGCTCTTCGACCGTATGAGTTTGTTGCGTACATCGCAACAAAATGCGCCAGTTGAAACAAACGCGTCTTAGGGCTTTAACATCAGGACACCACCGACTCATCACTGACGGTGCGGGCCGCTTTCTCGAGCCAGCCCAATCGATGGCTGATGCGGCTGCCAGCCAGCCTTAAATCCGCCTCCGCACCCTTGATCCAGTCCGTGTCGAAGCGGAAGGCCGGACCGGACGCACTCAATGCTCCGACAACATCGCCAGTGTGATCCCGGACCGGCACAGCCGCGGCGTTGAGACCAGCTTCCAGCTCCTCGAATGCGGTGGCGAAACCCGTCTCCCGAACCTCCGCGAGCTCGTCGAGAAGAGCCCGCCGCGACGTCACCGTGTGCTTGGTGAGGGGCGGGAGGCCCGCCTTGTCGATGATCGAGTCGCGCTGCTCATCGGGCATATAGGCAAGCAGAATCTTTCCGCTGGAGGTCGCATGCAGGGGCGTCAGCTGGCCGACCCAGTTCTGACTTGCCACTGCCGCGGAGCTGCGCGCCTGCTGCACATTGACCGCGTAGTGCTCGCGAACCACGGCGAGGTTGATCGTTTCGCCAAGGTGCGTAGCGAGCCCCTCGACAATGGGCTGCGACTGGCGAACCATGTCGATGCGAGTCGGGATTGCGCTTGCAAGCCGAAGGACTCCAAAGGCGAGCCGGTACTTGCCCCGCTCCGCGCTCTGCTCGACGAAGTCGCGCTCCTCCAAGGCCGCGAGAAGCCGGAAGGCTGTCGATTTGTGCACGCCGATCTCCGCGGCGACGTCACTCACTCCCGCCTCACCTTCGCGTGCGAGGATCTCGAGAATTGAGATTGCCCGGTCGACTGACTGCACCCCGCCCGGGCTGTCAGATCCGCGCTTACCCGGCCGGTCACTGGATTTCTGCGCCTCGTTGCCCATGACGCAACCGTACCTGTCGTACTTGCCCAAGCGGGGGCCTCGGAAAGTGAATTGTGATCTCCATCGGTACATCCTCTTGACAGCAGGCGTCGCGGCTCAGCAGACTGTTGCGCATCACGCTTTCTGTTGTGTTATGCGCACCAAGGTGGAGGAAAATGATCCGAATTTGTCCCCTCTCCGCACTTCCACCTGGAGAGGCTCTCCGTGTCCACGCGGCGCAAGACGCCGAACCCCATCCGCCCATCGCGGTGTTCCACACCGAAGAGGGCGAAATCTTCGCCGTCGACGACACTTGCACCCATCAGGACGCATCCCTGGCTGACGGATGGCTCGAAGGGTGCGAGATCGAATGCCCGCTGCACGAGTCAAAATTCAACCTGCGCACCGGTCAGGTCGATTCGCCTCCAGCCAAGCTGCCGATCAGGACGCACACAGTGCACATCGAAGACGACCACATCTGTGTCGAAATGTCGGACGCGCAGCCCAATCTCCCTCCTGGTGTCAAGTTCGGAGTGGAGTCATGAAATCCATCACCGTGGTCGGCGCCTCCCTAGCAGGCCTCTACGCGGCGCAGGCGCTGCGACAGCAGGGCTTTGACGGCGAGCTCACAATCATCGGTGATGAGCTGCGCAGGCCCTATGACAGGCCACCTCTGTCAAAGGACTTTCTGATCGGCAAGATCGACACAGATGTCCTGAGCCTGGAGGCTGCCGATGAAGATCTGTACGCACGCTGGCTTCTCGGTTCCCCAGCGGTGTCGCTGGACACAGCCAGCCGGGCGGTCGTCCTCGCCGATGGCACCCGGGTTGCCAGCGACGGAATAGTCCTTGCCACCGGGGCGCGAGCGCGAAAGCTGCCCGGATCCGCGGCGATGGCTGGCGTGCACGTGCTGCGCACGATCGACGACGCGCTCGCGCTCCGTACCGAGTTGTTGCCAGGCGCACGCCTCGTCGTGATCGGTGCGGGGTTCATTGGCGGTGAGGTCGCGGCCACGGCTAAGAAGCTTGGCCTTGATGTGACGATCGTTGAGGCGATGGCTACACCGCTCGCCGGCCCGCTTGGCGCGATGATGGGCACCGCCGTCTGCGGACTGCACAGTGCAAACGGGGTTGCCTTACGGTGTGGCGTCGGGGTGCGCCGACTCACGGGTAGCGACCGCGTCGAGAGTGTCGAACTCGTCGACGGCACAGTGCTTCCCGCTGACGTGGTCGTCGTTGGAATCGGGGCGATTCCCAACACCGAATGGCTCACAGGTTCCGGAGTGGCCCTCGGTAATGGGGTGGAGTGTGATCACCAGGGCCGAACCAACGTCCCTGGAATCATCGCAGTCGGCGACTGCGCCGCATGGCATGACTTCAGACTCGGACGTGCGCACCGCGTCGAGCACTGGACAGGTGCGATGGAGCGGCCAGCGATCGCCGTCGCGGCGCTCCTTCGAGGCGGTGGGCATGGTGAAAACCACGAAGAGGATCGTCACGCCTGCATTCCCTATTTCTGGTCGGATCAGCACGGCGTGCGAATTCAGTTCGCCGGCCACGCTGCCGAAGCAGATTCTGTGACGATCGAGGACGGATCGCCCGAGAATTTCTGTTTCCTCGCCGTGTACCGCCGTGGCGAAACCCCGGTCGCCGTCTTGGGCATGAACCAGTCACGCGCATTCGGCCGATGGCGCCGGCAACTCCGCGCTGTACACAGTGCGACGCTGCAATCCCTCCCTCCAGTCTTGGAAAGGTAATCCGGTGACTATCGCTACGAGGATCGACGGACGCAAGGTCGCGGCACACGTCAAGACAGAGCTAGCAGTGCGAGTCGCCGCTCTGCATGCCCGGGGCATTCGGCCCGGGCTCGGCACCGTTCTCGTAGGCGACGACCCGGGGAGCCACTCGTATGTCGCCGGCAAGCACCGGGACTGCGCTGAGGTCGGCATCGAGTCGATACGAGTCGAGCTCCCCGCAACGGCAACTTCAGCCGAGATCGAACTGGCAGTACGGCGCCTCAATAGTGACCCGGCATGTACCGGGTTCATCGTCCAGCTTCCGTTGCCTGCCCATGTCGATACACACAAGATCCTTCAGCTCGTCGACCCCGAGAAGGATGCCGATGGGCTGCATCCAACCAACCTCGGCAAGCTGGTGCTCGGAATCCCCGGCCCGCTGCCGTGCACCCCCCGCGGGATCATCGAGCTCCTCCGCCAGCATGACGTCGAGATCACAGGCCAGAGGTTCTGCGTGATCGGCTGCGGGCTCACCGTAGGCAGACCACTCGGACTCATCCTCACGCGACCGACTGAGCACGCCACCGTGACGCTGTGTCATGAGGCGACCGTTGACATTGCCGCCCATACCCGCGCGTCAGACGTCGTCGTCGCGGCTGCTGGCGTCGCTCACCTAGTCAAGCCGGACTGGATCCGTCCCGGCGCTACGGTGCTCTCAGTCGGTGTCACTCGCACCATCGAGGGCATTCTTGGAGATGTCCACCCCGAGGTGAATTCAGTCGCAGGCAAGGTTAGCCCAGCTACCGGCGGCGTGGGGCCAATGACGCGAGCCATGCTATTGACGAACATCGTCGAAATTGCGGAACGGAACCGGCCCATCGTAGCTGCCGAGGTCGCGCCCGCGATCGAAACACCCCACGGCGAGGTCGAGGTGCCCGTATGACAGTTTTCGACACAGTCGAGGCAACGCGACGTCCCATCAAATCCACTGGTATGAGCCGGTGCGTCGTCCTCGGTATCCTCAATGTGACGCCCGATTCGTTCTCCGACGGTGGCAAATTCGACAAAGTCAGCACTGCGATCGAGCGCGGTATTGAACTGGCGCGTCAGGGTGCCGACATTATTGATGTCGGGGGCGAATCCACGCGGCCAGGCGCTTCGCGGGTGGATGAGCCCGAGGAGCTTCGCCGGGTGATCCCCGTGATCCGCGCGCTGAGCGAGTCAGGCGTGAAGGTATCAGTGGACACGATGCGCGCGACGGTTGCCGCTCGGGCGCTCGATGCGGGAGCCGTCCTGGTCAACGACGTCTCTGGCGGGCTCGCCGACTCGGCGATGCTGCCCTTTCTTGCGGGATCGAACGTCCCATGTGTCCTGATGCATTGGCGTGCCCATGCTGCGGTTATGCAGCGCTACGCGGTTTACGACTCAGTAGTCCAGGATGTGTGTTTCGAGCTAGCGAGGCGTGCCGATCAAGCGCTGGCTGCAGGCGTCGACGGCGATAACATCGTCCTCGATCCGGGCCTTGGGTTTGCGAAAACTGCTGATCAGAGCTGGTCCCTGCTTGCCGCCCTCCCGACGCTGCGTGGGCTCGGGTTCCCAATCCTCGTTGGCGCTTCACGTAAGCGATTCCTTTCGGAATGCGTTGATTACGGAACCCTCAAACGGGAGAATCCGGCCGACCGCGACGACGCTTCCAGCGCTGTCGCGGCAGTTGCAGCCGCGTCCGGCGCTTGGGGGGTCCGTGTGCATGACACGGCAGCGGCCGCCGCCGCTGTTCGCGTTGCGCGGCGTCTTCGCACAGCCGGAGCGGGTGGCTTGTGACGCGCCAGCAGGCCCGCACCGAAGTACTCGTAAGCCTGCTCACCCGAGTCCGATACGAGGTTCTGCCAACCGAAAAGGTCTTGGACGAGGTGTACGCCACCTTGCCTCCTGGAGCGACTGTCACGGTTACCGCGTCGCCGGCGAAAGGGCAGCAGGCGACGCTTCACATTGCCGAGCGGCTCGCCGCGCTTGGTTTCGACGTGGTGCCCCACCTCGCGGCGCGGATGATTTCAGGCCCGGGAGAGCTTGCCGAGATCACCAGTCGCCTGCAATCCGCAAGGATCACAAAGGTATTCGTGCCCGCCGGTGACGACGACACACAGGGCCGGGCCTACAGCAGCGCGCTGGAACTGCTGGAGGATTTATCGAACATGGGCAATCCATTTTCTGAGGTCGGGATAACCGGCTATCCAGAGTCGCACCCTCACATCCACGATGATCTGACGATTCAGGCCATGTGGGACAAACGGCAACACGCAACGCAGATCGTCAGCAACCTCACGTTCGATCCGGGTGTGCTGTCGGACTGGGTGACCCGTGTACGCGCGCGCAACGTGAACCTTCCAATCTTCGTGGGCTTGCCGGGCCCAGTTGAGCGCACGAAACTCCTGCGAATGGCAGCGAAAATCGGCGTCGGTGAATCAGCTCGCTTCCTCGCGAAAAACGGCGGGCTGTTTGCGCGTATCGCAACTCCCGGTGGCTACGATCCGGCCCGCTTTCTCGGACGGGCTGCGACGGCGCTCGGCCGCAACGGGATGAACATCGCTGGTCTCCATCTCTTTACCTTCAATCAGGTTGCCGAAACTGAAGCGTGGCGCACGGCCCAATTGGCGCGCTTACTCGGCCACCGCAAGTCGTATGGGCACATTCAGGCAACCGAACTCCCACTTGCGGGGACGCCGTGAACCCGCGTCGTGCATCGAACCGAGTTCACTCGCTGAGCCGGGTCGAAGAACAACTCCTCGCACGCTGGCCCGAGCGCAAGATCGAACCTTCGCTGGACCGCATCACCAGCGTCATGGCGTTGCTTGGCGATCCCCAGCGAACCTATCGAAGCGTTCATCTGACCGGGACCAACGGCAAAACGAGTACGGCGCGAATGATCGAGGCGCTCCTTGCTGAATCGGGAGAACGAACGGGGCGGCTCACAAGCCCTCATCTGACGAGCATCAGGGAACGCATAAGCATCGTTGAAGACGCCATCAGCGTGCCCGCGTTCCTTTCCGCTTACGCCACCGTCGCGGATGAGGCTCAGCGTGTTGACGCGACAATGCAGCATCCGCTGTCGTTCTTCGAGATGACTGTGGCAATGGCCTACCACGCGTTCAGGGCGGCCGCGATCGATGTCGCCGTTGTCGAAGTCGGCATGGGAGGGCGGTGGGACGCGACCAACGTCATTGACTCCGATGTCGCAGTGATTCTCCCAATCGACCTCGACCACACCGACATTCTGGGATCAACAACGACGGCGATCGCCCAGGAGAAGGGAGGCATCATCAAGCCGGGTTCGGTAGCCGTCAGCGCCCGGCAGCGTGCGGACGTGGCCAACGTACTGCAGGCGCGTGCTCGTTCGGTGAGTGCTCGGCTCCTCGTTGAGGGCGACGATTTCGCCTTGCTGCAGCGCAAGGCTGTGGAGGACGGCCAAGTCTTTTCGGCGCGGGGGCTGTACGGGACATACGCTGACCTCCTGCTCACCCTGCGCGGACGTCACCAGGCCGAGAACGCGGCCTGCGCGATCGTGGCAGCCGAGTCAATACTCGGCCGAGAACTTGCCTCAGAAGCTGTGGAAGCTGGTCTTGCGCGCGTGACCTCCCCAGGCCGGTTCGACTTCTATCCCGGCACGCCTCCGGTGATTCTGGACGCCGCGCACAACCCACATGGTGCACGCGCACTGGCCGAATCGCTCGCCGAGCTCTCGCCGTGCCGCACTTTTGGGGTCGTAGCGGCGATGGCCGACAAAAACGTCGACGGCATGCTCCGAGAACTCGAGCCCGTCATCGACGTCGTCGTCTGTACCCGCAACTCGAGTCCGCGAAGCCTTACCGCGGCAGAGCTCGCCTGGTATGCACGGCAGGTGTTCGGTGCACAACGAATCCATGTCGCCCGCAATGTGGCGGCAGCAATCGACGTGGCTGCCGGGTTTGCCGCACCCATGCTTGAGCGGCCGTGTGACGCCCTCGTCCTCGTCACCGGATCGGTTGTGACTGTGGGTGATGCGACGAGATTCCTCAGCCGCACCCGGCCAACCAAACTCGGTTAATGGGCACGAGCGCGGTTAGCCCGTGTCCGCACGCACCCGGCCGCGAGGGTCAAGCACCTCGATCAGCTTCGCCGCCTTCCATGTGGCTTCGGCGTACTCGTCGGACACCTCCGACTGCACGGTGATGCCACCGCCGGTGCCTACCGTCCATTGGCCGTCACCCTCCGTTGTAAGACTTCGGATCACGACAGCTAGGTCCGCGCAACCGTTGCTCGAAATCCAGCCGAAGGCGCCCGAGTAGACCCCTCGTGGCGTTGCCTCCACGTCACGGATCACCTCCATCGTGCGTCGCTTCGGTGCACCGGTCATGGAACCGGCGGGGAAAAGCGCGCGGAGCGCAGCCACTGAGCTTACGTCGTCTCGAAGCTGCCCGCGCACTGTGGATACGAGCTGGTGGACCGACACATAGGACTCGACGTTCATCAAACGCGGAACCTCGACGCTGCCCGGCTTGCTGACCATCCCGACGTCGTTGCGGAGGAGATCCACAATCATCAAGTTCTCGGCCCGGAATTTGGCGTCAGTAGCGAGTCGTTGCCGGGACTGCTCGTCGAGCTCAGGTGTGAGACCGCGCGGCGTCGTCCCCTTGATCGGCCTAGTCTCGATCATCCGGTCACTATGGATCGTCGCGTAACGCTCAGGTGAGGAGCTGAGCAGCCAACGGCCTTGATGCTGGAGGAATCCGGCGTACGGTGCGGGGTTCAGCGCCCGCAGGCGGAGGTAGGCGGCGACAGGGTCCATGTCGGACCTCACCACCTGACGGTGCGTCAGGTTGACTTCGTAAGTGTTTCCCGCGTGGAGCTGCTGCTGGACGGCGGCGAAAGCTGCGGCGTATTCGGCCGGTACGGGATGCGGGGAGTTGGGCGGCGCCTTTACCGGCACGGCGTCCTCGTATCCCTGGCCGTGCGTAATGACCTGGGTGTGGCGAGCGCGCATCCAGATTGCGTCCGGCATTCCATTCAGCTCCGTGCTGGCCGGGAGGTCGGGCCTGCTGGCATATCCGAAGTACCCCACCCAGAGGACGTCGGCGGAGTCGTCGGCCATCTCGGACTCGAGCACAGCGAAGATATCGTCCCCGACCACAGCGGAGGTGCCCGCTGATTGACGAGTCACTTCCCGGCGGGCGGCGCAGTAGGACAGCGAGACGTCGTCATCGGTCAGCCAGCCGAGGATCGACCGGTTCCCTGACCATGGGCGTGACGCGCCGCCGTCTAGCCAGAAGCATCGCTCGTGCTCCGCAGCGATCGCCCGGAACAGGGCTACGGGATCGGCACTCGGAGCAAGGTGTTCGGTCGTGGAGACTGTCATCGCGGACACACACTTTCGGTGGCCAGGAAGTTCGCCACGAGCTGGTGGCCGAATTCACTCAGGATCGACTCCGGATGAAACTGCACACCGTGCAGCGGCCGTGTCCGATGGCTGACACCCATCACGACGCGGCCAATGACGGGGTCGCGGCATGTGGCGGTGACCGCTAGGTCTGGGGGAATGCTAGTGGCCGCCAGCGAGTGATAGCGGACGGCCTCGAGCCGCGACGGTATGTCAGCGAACGGGCCGCTGGATTGGTGGTCGACGCGGCAGATCTCGCCGTGGGCTGGTGGTATTCGTTCGACCCGACCGCCGTATGTCGTCACCAGTCCCTGCATACCGAGGCAGATACCCAGCACGGGCACACTCCCCGCACGCAAAACCTCCGTGCCGACGGCGAAGTCAGCCGGGTTGTCCGGATGGCCGGGACCTGCGGACAGGACCACGTGGTCGAAGGACAGCACGTGCTCCGCGGTCGTGCGATCGTGCTGCACCACCTGCGGCAGCACGCCAGTCACTCCAGCGATCAGATGTGCCAGGTTCCACGTGTAGGAGTCGTAGTGGTCGACCAGTACGACACGTGGCGCGCCGGATTCAGCGCCGGTGCAGACCCGGTTCACGGTTACCTCCCGTCCAAGGGTTCCGCATGGCCGTCCGGCGGACCGAACCACCGCCATGCGGGCGGTCGGGAACTCGTCAGAATTCGTCACGCGATTCCTCTTGACGCCACGCTCCCACATTCGGCATTGTTGCCTCTATCGCAACTTCGCGCAAGATACGCAACAGGAGGCTCGTAATGAGCGGACGTCGGACGGTCATCATCGGCGCCGGAGTCGTAGGGGCAGCCATCGCTGACGAGCTGTCAGCCCTAGGCTGGACAGATATCGTCGTCGTCGATCAGGGCGACTTCCCTGCCACGGGTGGGTCCACCTCCCACGCACCGGGCGTTGTATTTCAGGCGAATGGCTCGAAAGCCATGACCGACCTCGCCCGCTATACCGTCGAGAAGTTCGTCGCGCTCGAGCACCAGGGCGAGTCGTGCTTTCTCCAGGTCGGCGGTCTTGAAGTTGCGACGACACCGGAGCGGATGGCGGAAATCCACCGTCGGCACGGCTGGCTGACATCGTGGGGCGTCGAGGCCGAGGTCGTCGACGCGGACCGCTGCGTCGAACTCCACCCACTGCTCGACGGCACGCGGGTGCTTGGCGGCCTCCACTGCCCGACCGATGGCCTGGCCAAAGCCTTGTGGGCGGTCGAGGCTCAGATCGAGCGGGCAATGAGCCGCGGTGTGAGAATGCTGCCGCGCCACGAGGTCCTCGACATCACCGTCGAGAACGGCAAAGTCGTCGGAGTGGTCACCAACCACGGCGAGATCCCGGCCGACGTCGTCGTATGCTGCGCTGGTATCTGGGGCCCTAAAGTCGCCGCCCTGGTCGGCATGAACCTGCCGCTCACACCGCTCGCCCACCAGCTCGCGTGGACCGGGTCAATCCCAGCGCTGGCCGGCCAGACCGACGAAGCAGTGCGTCCCGCGCTGCGCCACCAGGACGCGGACCTCTACTTCCGCGACCGATACGATCAGCTCGCTATCGGCTATTACGGCCACCGACCGATGCCCATCGACGCCAACGGCTTACTTTCGGTCGACGATGCCGCGGTCATGCCCTCGGTGCTCGAATTCACCCCTAGTGATTTCGGGCCGGCCTGGGAGGAAACCCAGGCGCTTCTTCCGTCGACGACTGAGGCGAAGATCGAGGAGGGCATCAACGGAGTGTTCTCCTTCACTCCCGATGGCATGCCGCTGCTCGGCGAGTCGCAGGACGTGTCGGGGTTCTGGGTCGCCGAGGCCGTGTGGGTGACGCACTCTGCG
Source organism: Hoyosella subflava DQS3-9A1 (assembly GCF_000214175.1). NCBI lineage: Bacteria > Bacillati > Actinomycetota > Actinomycetes > Mycobacteriales > Hoyosellaceae > Hoyosella > Hoyosella subflava. Next base: position 995,505 of record NC_015564.1, on the reverse strand, counting down.
GGCGTCGGCCGTGCGATGGCAGAGTGGCTGGCCAACGGCTACAGCTCAAGCTTCGACCTGCACGAGTGCGAACTGAATCGATTCGAAGACTTTCAGCTATTACCCGAGTTCGTCCTCGAGCGTGACTGCCAGAACTTCGTCGAGGTGTACGACATTCTCCATCCGCTTCAGCCGATGGACTCGCCGCGCGGCATCCGCACGTCACCGTTCTATCCGCGGCAGCAGGAACTCGACGCGTTCTTCCTGCCAGCGACGGGCTGGGAGCGCCCGCATTGGTACAACTCCAACAAGGATCTCCTAGACCGTTTTCAGGTGCCGCAGCCAAATGACTGGGCGGCGCGGTACTGGTCACCCATCGTCGGCGCGGAGGCGCAGGCGACCCGCGACAGTGTCGCGATGTACGACATGACCGCTCTCAAGCGCCTCACCGTGACCGGCTCCGGCGCCACCGCATTCCTGCAGCGACTGACGACCGGCACCATCGACAAGTCCATCGGTTCGGTCACCTACACACTGCTGCTCGATCACGACGGAGGCATCCGCAGCGACGTCACCATCGCGCGCCTCGGCGAGCATCACTACCAGGTCGGCGCCAACGGCGCGCTCGACACCAACTGGTTCCACCGGTTCCTGCCTCAGGACGGGTCGGTCACCGTCACCGATATCACCCCGGGAACCTGCTGTATCGGCCTGTGGGGGCCCAAGGCTCGCGAGGTCCTCAGCCAGCTCACCGATGCGGACCTGACCAACACCGGTCTGAAGTTCTTCCGTGCCGCTCAGATCAACATCGGCAACGTCCCGGTCACCGCGATGCGCCTCTCTTACGTCGGTGAACTCGGGTGGGAGCTCTACACCACGGCCGACCTGGGCCTTCGCCTCTGGGACACCCTCTGGGAGGCGGGTCAGAACCACGGAATCATCGCCGCTGGCCGCGGCGCATTCAACAGTCTCCGCCTCGAAAAGGGCTACCGCTCCTTCGGCACAGACATGACCTTCGAACACGACCCGTACGAGGCCGGCGTGGGCTTTGCGGTGAAGCTCGACAAGGGTGACTTCATCGGCCGTGACGCTTTGCTCCGCCGCAAAGAAAACCAGACTCGCACTCTCGCGTGCTTAACGATCGACAACCACGTCGATGTCGTGGCAGGCAAGGAACCGGTGTTCCTGAATGATCGCCCAGTCGGCTATGTAACCAGCGCTGCCTACGGCTACACCATCAACAAGGGCATCGCCTACGCGTGGCTGCCCACGGAGGCCGCCACACCAGGCACTGAGGTCGAGATCGGCTACTTTGGCCGCCGCATACGTGCCGTCGTCACCGCCGAACCGCTCTTCGATCCAAAGATGACCCGACTCCGTGGCTGATCGTCACGTACCCATGACCAAGCTAGGAGAGCTATGAGCGCCGTGCTTCTCGACGGCAAAGCAACCGCCGAAGCCATCCGGGCGGACTTGCGAGTTCGGGTATCCGCGCTCGCCGAACACGGCCTGCGCCCTGGGCTCGGCACAGTACTGGTCGGCAATGACCCCGGCAGTGCGGCTTACGTCGCGGGCAAGCACCGCGACTGCGCACAGGTGGGTATCGTCTCCCTCCGCGAAGACCTCCCGGCGGATGCCACCCAGGGAGAAGTCCTTGCCGCCGTCGCCAGGATGAACGAGGACCCACGCTGCAATGGGTTCATCGTGCAGCTCCCACTTCCGCAGGCTCTGGACGGCAACGAGGCGCTGCAGCACATTCTCCCCGAAAAGGACGCGGACGGTCTGGCTCCGGTCAGCCTCGGCCGGCTCGTGCTCGGCATACCTGGCTCCCTGCCCTGCACACCACGTGGCATCGTCGAACTCCTCCGACGCTACGGCGTCACCGTTAACGGCGCGAAGGTATGTGTTGTCGGGAGGGGAGTCACCGTCGGCCGGCCACTCGGCCTGCTTCTGACCAGGCGGAGCGAGAACGCCACTGTCACCCTGTGCCACACCGGCACGTCAGACCTGGCCCGCGAGGTCCGTGCTGCTGACATCGTGATCGCTGCCGCCGGCAACGGCCACATGATCACGCCAGAGATGGTGAAGCCGGGGGCTGCTGTGCTCGACGTGGGGATTACGCGCACCGCGGATGGACTAGTAGGCGACGTGCACCCCGACGTCGCACAGGTGGCCGGATTCATTGCACCAATGCCCGGGGGCGTGGGGCCCATGACCCGGGCCATGTTGCTGACAAATGTTGTCGAGTCGGCGGAGCGAGCAGTTGCAGGCGACGTGGCTTGCAGTCGTGTCCTAGTGGACATCCCGTCGTGAAATCAGCCTTTTAGCCGTTCTGTTTTCCTCAGCCATTCATTCTGCAAGGAGCACTAGCATGACCGTCACCGACTCTCCAGCGACCACAGGGGCCCCAGCGACCTCAGCGGCTAAAACCCTCCCGAATAGCCTCCTCCCTACCCTCCCAGGCTCGGCCTACTCGGACAGCGAAATGTTCGCCCGCGAGCAGGCACTTATCTTCGAGCAGCTGTGGTTCTGCGCCGTCCGCTCCGCTGACATTGCCAGGCCGGGCGCCTTTAAGACCGTGCAGGTTGGCCGCGAGAGCATTCTCGTCACGCGCTCGCGAAAAGGTGAGGCGCGCGCCTTCTTCAACATCTGCCGTCACCGGGGCGCGAAGCTCTGCACCGCAGAGTCCGGTGAGGCCAAGCGTTCCTTTCAGTGCCCATATCACGCGTGGACGTACGACTTCGAGGGCAAGCTCATCGCTGCACCTAACCTCACCAGCATGCCCGACATCGACCGCACTGAGTACGGGCTCCGCAAAGTGCATGTGCGCGAGTGGCTCGGATACATTTGGGTGTGCCTCGCGGCGGAAGCGCCCTCATTCGACGACACGGTCATCAATGACGTGCGAACACGCCTCGGCGACGCGGAGTCACTCGAGCACTACGGTGTTGAAAACCTCGAACTGGGCAAGCGCATCACGTATGACGTCAAGGCCAACTGGAAGCTCATCATCGAGAACTTCATGGAGTGCTACCACTGCGCGACCATTCATCCCGAGCTCACCGAAGTACTCCCGGAGTTCGCCGATGGGTTAGCCGCACAGTTCTTCGTCGGCCACGGTGCTCTCTTCGGCGAGGAGGTGAAGGGCTTCACCGTTGACGGCTCTGAGGGGCTGGACCGGATTCCCAATGTGACGGAGGAGCAGGACCGGCGTTACTACGCGGTCACTGTCCGCCCACAGGTCTTCATCAACCTGGTTCCCGATCACGTGATTATTCACCGGATGTTCCCACTGGCGCCCGACCACACGATCGTCGAATGCGACTGGCTGTACCTGCCCGAGGTCGTGGAAAGCGGCAAGGACCTTACGAAGTCTGTCGAACTCTTCCATCGAGTCAACCAGCAAGACTTCGAAGCGTGTGAGCGCTGCCAGGCAGCCACAGATTCGCGGGTTTACGCGGACGGCGGCGTCCTGGTGCCCAGCGAGCACCACATCGCCGAGTTCCACAACTGGGTCCTCGAATCGGTCAAATCCGGGGCCTGATAACGCCGTCACCCCCGAATCCAGCTGCGCGTGTCAAGAAAACCCCCCGGTTTTCGCGGGTTTTCTATGACGCTCGCTGCTGGATTTCGGAGCGGTGGTCGGGAATGTCTACTCATACGCCACGGGATAGTGTTTGATCCCGTTGAGCCAGCCCGAACGCAGCCGCACCGGCGGACCGATCTCGCGGATGTTCGGCATGGCGTCCGCGATCGCCTTGAACATAAGGTCGATCTCTAAGCGAGCGAGGTTGGCTCCGATGCAATAGTGCGTTCCGGTGCCGCCGAAACCCACGTGCGGGTTGGGGTCGCGGAGGATATTGAACTTCTGCGGCTCCTCGAATGCCTCTTCATCGAAGTTTGCTGACGCGTAGAATAGCCCGACGCGCTGGCCCTTTTTAATCGCCTGCCCGCCGAGCTCCGTGTCCTCGGTAGCCGTGCGCTGAAATGCCGTGACCGGGGTTGCCCACCGAACGATCTCGTCCGGTGTGGTGCGCGGCTGCTGTTCCTTGAAGATTTCCCACTGGTCGGGGTGGTCGATGAACGCCTTCATGCCGTGTGTAATCGCATTGCGAGTCGTCTCATTGCCAGCAACTGCAAGAAGGATGACGAAGAAGCCGAACTCTTCTGAGGCGAGCGATTCACCATCAATGTCGGCTGTGACTAATTTGGTGACAATGTCGTCGACCGGACACTTACGGCGGTCTTCGGCCATATTCCAGGCGTAGCCCATGAGTTCCGTGGACGCCGCGAGTGGATCGATATCGTATTCGGGATCGTCGTATCCGATCATCTCGTTGGACCAGTCGAAGATTTTGCGCCGATCTTCTTGCGGAACGCCGAGCAGTTCGGCAATTGCCTGTAACGGCAGCTCGCAGGCGACCTGCTGAACGAAGTCGCCGCTGCCCTCTTTCTTCGCCTCATGCACGATGCGCGCGGCGCGCTCCGTTAGTGCGTCCTGCAGGCCACTAACTGCGCGCGGGGTGAAGCCCTTCGCGATGATGCGGCGCGCCTTCGTGTGCACCGGCGGGTCCATGTTGATAAGGATGACCCGCTGAGCATCGATCTGATCACGTTCAATATCGCCGTTGAAGCGCATGATTGCCGTGTTTTCAGTCGACGAAAAGATCTCGGGCTTCTTCGAGATGTCCTTGACGTCAGCGAGTTTCGACACTACCCAGTAGCCGCCGTCGTCGAATCCGCTCAAGCCCGCAGGTTGGGGATTCCACCACACTGGAGCGGACTTTCTCAGCTCGGCGAACTCCTCGATCGGCACACGCTTCGCCCACAGATCAGGGTCGGTGAAGTCGAATCCTTCGGGTATGCGCGGTTCTCCCACATCTGCCTCCTGGCCGTTCGCCCACAGGTATAACACGTTCTACTATTGATAGGCGATACCCTACTCCGCCTGCACACTAAGATCCATAGCAATTTGCAAGAACCTGTTCTATATTTGGCGAAGCACCACCAAGGAGGCATTTTATGCGACACCCTGTCATCATTGACGCGGTTCGGACCCCGATCGGTAAACGCAACGGCTGGCTCTCCGGTCTGCACCCCGCCGAAATCCTCGGCGCCACCCACACCGCACTGATCGAGCGAAACCAGCTCGATCCGAGCTCGATCGAGCAGGTCATCGGCGGAACAGTCACCCAGGCAGGCGAGCAAGCCGGCAACATCACGCGTACCGCATGGCTCCACGCAGGGCTGCCGCAAAAAACGGGTGCGACCACGATCGACGCTCAATGTGGCTCCGCACAGCAGGCCGCCCACCTTATTTCGGGCCTGATCGCTGCCGGAGCCATCGATGGCGGCATTGCCTGCGGCGTCGAATCGATGAGTCGCATCCCCCTAGGCGCAAACCGTGGCCAGGGCATCGGCACACCACGCCCCGAGTCCTGGGCAATTGATATGCCAAATCAGTTCGCCGCCGCGGAACGCATTGCCAAGCGGCGCGGACTCAGTCGCAGCGAGGTCGACGAGTTCGCCGTCGCGTCCCAGCAGAAGGCGCTGACAGCCTGGGCAGAAGGCCGATTCGAACGCGAAGTCGTTCCCGTCAAAGCTCCGATTTTCAGTGACGGTGCACCCACTGGTGAATCGCAGCTCGTCTCTCGGGACCAAGGGCCGCGCGACAGCACGGCCGAAGGGCTTGCCAAGCTCAAAGCAGTACTCGAAGACGGTGTTCACACCGCAGGCAGTTCGTCACAGATCTCCGACGGCGCCGCCGCAGTTCTCATCATGGAGGAATCGCGAGCCCGCGAGTTGGGGCTGAAACCGCGCGCCCGCATAGTGGCGCAGGCGCTCATCGGCGACGACCCCTACTACCATCTCGACGGCCCCATCGCGGCGACATCGCGCGTGCTGGCCAAGAGCGGAATGTCGATCAAGGACATCGACCTATTCGAAGTGAATGAAGCCTTCGCGTCAGTAGTCATGTCCTGGCAGCAAGTGCATCAGCCCGACCCGGCCAGAGTAAACGTCAACGGTGGCGCCATCGCGCTCGGCCACCCAGTTGGGAGCACCGGTGCCCGCCTGATTACAACTGCACTGCACGAGCTCGAACGCCGCGACGCCAGTACCGCCCTGATCGCCATGTGCTGCGGCGGAGCGATGGCGACAGGTTCGATCATCGAGCGAATTTAGCCCCTCCAGCCACATGTGCCGGGAAACGCACACGTCTTGCCGATGAACGACGGTCGTTTCTCGGCACATGTCACCAAGTTGACACCTCGGTTCGCGAGTTCACGGCAAGAAGCGGTCAATTCGGCGCAGCGCGGAGCCGACGGCTGGGTGGTCGTGCCACCCGCGGGAAAGCACTGCGTCGCGGACGGAGCGCGTCGCCGCACGGACGATGGAGGCCGGGGTCGGGAACGGGCGCTGGCGGTCTGCTAGTTCCTTCGCACGCCGGTGCAAGTGCTGAGCACAGTCCAGGCACACACCGGCCTCCGGCCGTGTTCCGAGGCGAAGGAGGTGTTCTTCGCCCACCTCCCGTCCACAGCACCAGCACTGTGCGGCACTATCTGGATCCAGCGTCATGGGGACATGATCCCTGCTCGCATCGCACGTGGGTGGAGAATGCTCCCGCTCAGCGGGCTATGGCCTAGATCACCATGTCGATATCCCGGTAGCTTCTGGACACTCACCCACCCCGCAGTCAGGAGCAGATCGATGGTGCGACGCACAGAACCGCTGTGGCCATCCTTGGCGACGTTGCCCTGCTGCGGGATGGCGCCGGTGAGACTGAGGCCGCGATTGACCTTCGTACCGGCGCACTTTTGTGGCATCGACCGTTGGTGGTGTGGGTTGACATGATCGCCTTCGATGGCCGGAACGTGCTGTTCGCGGGAAGCGACGCGGTACGAGCGGTGGAGCTGCGGACCGGCAGCACCGCGTGGGAGCTCCGGCACCCTGACGGGGAGACATCGCCCGCGTCAATAGCGGTTACCGACGATGGCTTCGCCCTCATGTCGCCAGGGGCGATGACGGCCTATAACTAGGTCATACATCGGGGGCACCTCACGCATTTCAACCGATCCAATGTCAACGCCTGCCATTACGCGCCGCAGCCCAGCACGTCTCCGCTGTCGCGAGCTCTTTTAATGTGTGCAATTGCCGTCAACACGCTCGCCGCTGTTCAGCACGCAACGCGTACGCGTGAAGATTGTCGGCATGCACTTGTTGCAGTGGATACACAGCGACTGCGCAGCTGGTTCTTCCTTCAGCCGGTTAATTAGGTGCGGTTCCCGCAACAGTGCCCGCGCGATCGCGACGAAGTCAAAACCCTCTGCCATTGCGGTGTCCATCGAGGCGCGGTCGGTGACCCCGCCGAGCAGCACGAGCGGCATCCACACTGCGGCTCTTACCTGCTTGGCCTGCTCAAGCAGGTAAAGATCACGGTACGGGTAGGACTTGAGGAACGCCCGCCCGCCGAGCCGGATCCCAAGCCGAATAGGCTGCGGCATCACAGCCGCGAACTCCGCAACGGGGGCATCTCCGCGGAACAGATACATTGGGTTGAGCAGTGAGCTTCCTGCCGTGAGTTCCAGCGCATCGAGGTGGCCGTCGGCATCGAGCCACTGTGCCACCTCGATCGCTTCATCGAGCCAGAACCCACCCGGCACACCATCGTCCATGCTGAGCTTGGCGAGCACGGCAATGGAGTCCCCGACCGCTATGCGTACCGCTTCGGCGATCTCGCGCGCCAGCCGGGCCCGGTTCGGCAGCGGGCCACCATACTCGTCGCGCCGCCGATTCAGGCGCGGGCTGAGAAACGAACTGACGAAGTAGTTGTGACCGAAGTGGATCTCGACCGCATCAAATCCGGCATCCACCGCGATACGTGCCGCGTGGGCGTGGGCACCGATTATCCTGCGGATGTCAGCGATACTGGCAGCCTGAACGGGGCGCATGCTTAACGGGCTGAACATCCGTGAGGGCGCCAATGCCCGCAGGCGCGTCGACTTTTCGTTCGCGACCGGGCCAGCGTGGCCGATCTGCGCCGAGACCGCCGCACCTTCTTGATGGACCGCATCGGTCAGGCGCTGCAACCCGGGTACCGCTTCGGGCCGCATCCATAATTGGCCGTGCTGGGTTCGGCCCTCGGGGGCGACCGCGCAGTACGCGACGGTAGTCATGCCCACGCCGCCCGCAGCCACGGCGCGATGAAACTCGATGAGATCGTCCGTCACCAGCGCGTGGGGCGTGCGGCCCTCGAACGTCGCGGCTTTGATCACGCGGTTACGCAGCGTGATCGGGCCGAGCCGTGCTGGCGTGAGGACGTCGTTCATCGTTTCACGCGCCGTAAACGGGTTCGGGTTCGGCCGCATCAGCGAGCAACTCTTTCACGACAGGACCTAGTTCCGAAGGTTCCCACCGCTCCCCTTTGTCCCGTGCAGGTCCGTGACGCCAGCCTTGCGCAACCGACACTTTCCCGCCCTCGACCTCGAACACTCGGCCATTGACTTCGACGGATTCGCTACTGCCGAGCCAAACCACCAGGGGTGACACGTTTTCGGGTGCCATCGCGTCGAAACCGTCCTCGGGTCGTGCCATCATGCCGGCGAACGCCTCCTCTGTCATGCGGGTCCGCGCTGCAGGCGCGATCGCATTGACGCGCACACCATAGCGGGCGAACTCAGCTGCGGCGACGAGCGTCAACGCCGCGATGCCCGCCTTCGCGGCGGCGTAGTTGCCTTGCCCGATGCTGCCAAGCAAACCCGCGCCGGAGCTTGTGTTGATGATTCGTGCGTCGCGCTGGCGTCCCGCTTTTGATTCGTGCCGCCAGTACGCAGCAGCGTGCCGCATCGGCGCGAAATGACCTTTCAGATGGACGCGCATCACGGCGTCCCATTCGTCTTCACTGAGGTTGACGAGCATTCGGTCGCGGAGGAATCCCGCATTGTTCACGAGGATATCGAGTCCTCCGAATGTGTCCACAGCTGTCTGGATAAGTCGCCGTGCGCCTTCCCATTCCGCGATGTCATCTGTGTTGGCCACAGCGTTACCACCGCTCGCCCTGATCTCGTCAACAACCTGTTGCGCCGGTGCGGACGACGGGTCCGAACCGTCCGCGGCAACACCGATGTCGTTGACGATTACCTTCGCGCCTTCCGCTGCGAACGCGAGCGCGTGGGCTCGCCCGATGCCCCGTCCCGCGCCTGTCACGATGACGATGCGCCCGTCGGCGATACCGCTCATTGATCTCCTCCGAGGTGTGCGTTTTTTGCGGTGGCTGCGGCGAGGAACGCGGGGCGTTCCCCTCCGCCGTGAACTTCGAGTGCCGCGCCGGTGACGTAAGACGCGAGCGGCGAGGCGAGGAATGCAGCGCACATACCGATCTCTTCCGGAGCCGCGAGCCTCCCCAGTGGCACCGTCGCTCCGACCGCGGCGATCCCGTCATCGTCGCCGTAATGCAGTGCCGAGAGTTCCGTGTGCACCATGCCGACACGCAGCGCGTTGACCCGTACTTTCGGCGCCCATTCGACGGCAAGGCTGCGCGTGAGATTGTCGAGCCCGGCCTTGGCCGCTCCATATGCGGCAGTTCCCGGCGAGGGCCGAGTGCCGCTGACGCTGCAGATATTGACGATGGAGCCGCCCTGCTCCTGCGCCTGCATGTACCTGTTGGCGTGCTGTGCGACGGAGAGGGGTGCCAGCAAGTTCAAACTGACTATTTTCTCGTGGAAGCGTGGTGAAGCATCTGCCGCCAGGGCGTATGGCGCACCGCCGGCATTGTTGACGGCGACATCGATTTTCCCGTGCCGGTCGATAATGCTGTCGACCAGGTCGGCGACAGACTGGTCATCGCGGACGTCACATGGCAGGAACTCTGCGTTGCGCCCCGCCGCGTGGACCGGATCGCCGGGTTCGTTCCGCGCGCAGCACACGACAGTGGCACCGAGCCGCAGAAACGTCCGGGTGATTCCAGCCCCGACTCCCCGAACTCCTCCCGTCACGAGTACGACGGCACCATCGAGGCCGAAGGACGGTGCGGACATAAGGGAACCTCCAAACTCTCGCCTACCGGTTGGACCGGTTCCCTGATACGGTACCAAGCAAGTGTTAGGTTTGGTAGCGGAGGTAAATATGGCAGCAGCCGTCAGTTCGGTCCACACCGGAAAACACATCCGGGTGATAACGATGAACGCCCCACCGGTCAACGCTTTGACGGTGCAGGGATGGTTCGACGTGGCGAACGCGATCACTGCCGCGGGAGACGACCCCGATTGCCATGTGGTTGTTTTGCGTGCAGACGGGCGTGGCTTCAACGCCGGGGTCGACATCAAAGAGATCGAGCGCAGCGAAGGGTACTCAGCACTCATCGGAGCAAACCAGGGTTGCGCCGCCGCGTTCGCCGCGGTCTATGACTGCAAAGTGCCTGTGATCGCGGCCGTGAACGGTTACTGCCTCGGTGGTGGTATCGGGCTTGTCGGCAACGCCGATATCGTCATCGCGTCTGACGACGCGACGTTCGGCCTGCCTGAGGTCGACCGCGGCGCCCTCGGGGCAGCCACCCACCTGGCCCGCTTAGTCCCGCAACATTTGATGCGCGCCCTGTACTACACCGCGAGCACCATTACCGCACAGCAACTTCTGCACCACGGATCCGTTTACCGCGTCGTCCCGCGCGACGAGCTCGACGAAGCGGCCCTCGAGGTTGCTCGTGCTATCGCGGCCAAAGACACCCGAGTGATCCGCAAAGCAAAGGAAGCCATCAACGGGATTGACCCGCAGCCCGTCCACCGCAGCTACCGATACGAACAGGGATTCACGTTCGAACTAAACCTCGCCGGCGTATCAGACGGTGCGCGACAAGAATTTCTCGCACGATCAGGTGGGCATTCCAACGGGGGCAGCACACATGGCTGACAAGCGCATGACGCTCGAACAGGTCGTCGGCGAGCTTGAAGACGGAATGACGATCGGAATCGGGGGGTGGGGATCGCGCCGCAAGCCGATGGCGCTGGTGCGGGCAATCCTACGATCTGACCTGAAGGATCTCACCATTGTTTCCTACGGCGGACCTGATGTCGGTCTTCTTGCCGCCGCAGGACGAATACGAACGCTCGTGTTCGGGTTCGTCACTCTCGACTCGCTCCCGCTGGATCCGTACTTCTGCCGCGCTCGGCAGGACGGACAACTGACGGTTGCCGAGTACGACGAGGGAATGTTCGCTGCCGGACTGTCAGCGGCAGCAAAGCGACTGCCCTTCTTACCAATTCGTGCTGGTTTGGGCTCAAGCGTGGTCACAACAAATCCTGATCTCAAAACTGTTCGCTCGCCCTATACCGACGAGGAACTCATCGCGATGCCCGCGCTGCGACTCGATGTTGCGCTCGTACACATGAACCGCGCGGACATGCACGGCAACGCTCAATATCTTGGCCCAGACCCGTATTTCGACGATGACTTCGCGCTTGCCGCGGATCGATGCTTCGTGTCAGCCGAGAAGGTCATCCCGACAGACGAACTCACGCGGGGCAAACCAGTCCAGACACTGTTGCTGAACCGCAGCGCCGTGACCGGTGTCGTCGAAGCACCAAACGGCGCCCACTTCACCTCTTGCTACCCCGATTACGGTCGCCACGAAAAGTTCCAGCGCCTTTACGCCGAAAGCGCGAAGACGGCAGACGGGTGGCGCAACTTCTACGACCGCTTTCTCGCTGGTGACGAAGCCAGCTACCAGGCCGAGGTTGTGAAACTCAGAGAGGAAGCCGCATGAGTGATGCCACGCGCGCTGAGGTCGCCATCGTCGCATGCGCTGAGCTTTTCCGCGGCGACGGCGAAATCGTCGCCAGCCCCATGGGTTTGATCCCACAGTTCGGGGCGAAGCTGGCGCGACAGACCTTCGAGCCTGATCTGCTGCTCTCCGATGGAGAAGCGTTCCTCCTCACACCGCAATCGGACACCGCGGGAAACGACAAGATCATCGAGGGGTGGCAGCCCTTCAAGAAGATGCTTGACGTCATCGTTCCGCATGGCACACGACACGTCGTGATGGGAGCGAGCCAGATCGATCGGTTCGGGAACCAGAACATCTCCGCAATCGGTGACCATTCCCGGCCAACCCGGCAACTGCTCGGGGTCCGCGGCGCGCCCGGCAACACCGTCAACCATCGGACGAGTTACTGGGTGCCGCGCCACTCCACACGCGTCTTCGTGGACACCGTGGACGTGGTCTCCGGCGTCGGATACGACAACGCGCAAAAAGCTGGGCCCGCCGCCTCAAAGTTCCACGACGTGCACCGTGTCGTCACCAACCTCGGTGTCTTTGACTTCGCGTCGCCCGACCATTCCATGCGCATCGTGTCCCTCCATCCAGGGGTCACGCTCCAGGACGTCACGGAAAACACGGCGTTCGCGGTAGACGATTCTGACGTCACCGAGACCCGCACACCGACGATCGAAGAACTGCACCTCATCCGTGACGTCCTCGATCCGAAATGCCTGCGTGACAGAGAGGTTCGGCTATGACCCTGAATACGGCCCTCACCGACCTGGTGGGTGTCCGCCATCCGATAGTGCAGACCGGCATGGGCTGGGTGGCTGGACCCCGGCTCGTCACCGCAACCGCACAGGCCGGGGCGCTCGGCATCCTCGCGTCAGCAACGATGACGTACGACGAGCTCGCGCAGGCGATCCGCGAAACGAAAAGCCGCACCGACGCACCGTTCGGGGTGAACCTGCGTGCCGACGCGGAGGACGCGCAACAGCGGGTCGATCTGCTCATCCGCGAGGGGGTGCGCGTCGCATCGTTCGCGCTCGCCCCCAATAAGGACATGATCGGGAAACTCAAAGACGCAGGCATCATCGTCATCCCATCCGTCGGTGCGGCCCGCCACGCCGAGAAGGTCGCAAGCTGGGGCGCTGACGCTGTGCTCGTACAGGGCGGCGAAGGTGGCGGTCACACCGGCGGCGTCGCCACCACTCTCCTGCTTCCATCTGTGCTGAGCGCGGTCGATATCCCCGTCATCGCGGCCGGCGGGTTCTTCGATGGCCGGGGGCTCGCCGCAGCACTCGCGTACGGCGCCGCCGGGATCGGCATGGGTACACGCTTCCTGCTGACGCAAGAGAGCACTGTGCCCGAACAGGTAAAGCGCGAGTACCTCGCACGCGGCCTGAACGACACGGTCGTCACCCGCCGGGTAGACGGTATGCCGCACCGGGTGCTGCGCACATCGCTCGTCGAGCACCTTGAACAGTCCGGGCCGGTGCGAGGCCTTGCGCACGCCGCCCGCAACACGAAGCGGTTCCAGAAACTCACCGGCGTCTCCTGGCGCGGACTCATCCGCGAGGGACTAGCCACTAAACGCGGCAACGACATGACGTGGTCGCAGCTGATGATGGCGGCAAATACACCGATGCTGCTGCGCGCGGGCCTCGTCGAGGGTAATACCGAGGCGGGTGTTCTCGCCTCCGGTCAAGTGGTCGGCATGCTCGATGACCTGCCCTCCGTGGCCGACCTGATCGAACGAATCATCACCGACGCCGAGGTCCGATTCGCGGAACTCAGCAAACTCACGGAAGGATGACACATGGCTACACCTGAACAGATTCGCGAAGTGGTCGCACAGTACGCGAAACGAGTCGCGGCAGGGTCGGCATCGGAGATCGCGGACCTCTACACACCGGACGCGATCGTCGAAGACCCCGTAGGCACACCGCCACATGAAGGCCGGGCGGCTATCGAGAGTTTCTACGGCGCTCTCAGCCAGGCCGAGATCACCACTGAACTGCAGGGTGTGCGCGTCGCCGGAAACAGCGCAGCATTCGGGCTGAAGGTGATTGCGAAAACCGGCGATCAGACGATCACCGTCGAGCCCATCGACGTCATGACGTTCGGCGACGACGGGAAGATCACCAGCATGCGGGCGTTCTGGTCGCAGGACGACATGACGGTGGAGTGACTGGTCACCTCCGGTCACCTATATGCGTGACGGGGCAGCTGTCGATTCCCGGACGGCCAGCTCGGTCCTGACCATCACCGCAGGCTTCACCGACTTCCGGGCCATCAGGTCAATAGTCATCTGCGCAGCTACCTGCGCCTGCTCAGTGACGTGTTGATCAATCGTGGTGATCCCGAAGACCTTCGCGATCGGATGCCCGTCAAAGCTTGCCAGGGACATCTCGTCAGGGACGTGGACCCCGCTTCGTTGAAGCTCACGGAGCGCCCCGAGCGCCATCTCGTCGGAGTAGGTGACGACAGCGGTTGGCGGCTCCGCAAGTCTGAGAAGTCGGCTAACGCCTTCGCATCCGGCCTCGATTCCATAGGGGAGCCGAACGACGTATTCCGGGCGAGCCTCAAGGCCCGCCGCGGCAAGGCTGTCCGTGTAGCCCTGCAGGCGATCAGCCGTTGAGGACCAGTACAGCGAGGAGGGCTCGTCCACCGTGATCATCGCGATCCGTTCATGTCCAAGGCTGATCAGATGGCTGACCGCCGTTCGCGCGGCTGCCTGGTCGTCGATTTTCACGTAGGGGTAATGCTGGATCTGGCCGCCAGCCACGACGACATGCACATTGAGATCTGCGAGCCTCTCCGCCTCGCGTTCGTCCAGCGGCAGCGCAATCAACAGGACCGCGTCGACCTTCCGCCGGGCGGGCAGCTCGGTGAAGAAACGGGCCCGTAACTCCGGGTGCTCAACCTGGTAAATGAGGACATCTATGGCCTCCGCGCGCAATTCGCTCTCGATAGTCTCGAGCATTGACCCGTGGAACCAGCGGGTGACCCTCGGCACTAGGACCGCCACTCTCCGTGTGGTTCCGCGCGCGAGCCCGGACGCCTCGGGTGATACGACGTACGAGAGGCGCTCCGCTTCGCGGCGTACACGCTCCCGAGTGGCAGCGCCGACGCCTGGCGCGTTGCTGAGTACCCGCGACACCGTTGCCAGTGAGACGCCAGCTGCGCGGGCAACCTCGGCCATTGTCACCTCATGAGACTTTGGCATCGGATTTTTCTCCGTTCCACCCTTGACAGCGGCTGTGGTGTCGAAGATATAGTAGCGCAAACGTTTGCGGAAAACGCTTGCGTGGTCTAGCTCACATATATGAACAGTTCTCACGAGAGCCGTCCGGCCTGCGGCCGGAGCACCCAGTCTTGCCCGAATAGCGTGGTGCCCCGTTCATCAGTCCTCCTCGGCGCTCGCGCCTTCTATCACCGGACTCGCATGTAAAAGTGCGTTCAAAGTTTAGGAGCAAGTCATGGAACCTCGGTTCCGAAAAGCGCGCTCACGCCCTTGGCAACACTTCGCTGCCCTATCAGCGGTGGGGGCGTTGGCCTTTGGTTTGGTGTCGTGTGCGTCTGATGACACGGTGGTTGTCAATGTGTATGGGGGGACGGCTGCTGCTGGGTTTGACCGGATCATCGCGTCGTGTAATGAGGCGGCGGAGGGTCGGTACCGGATTCAGGGGAATTTGTTGCCTGCGGATGCGGATAGTCAGCGTGAGCAGTTTGTGCGGCGGCTTGCGTCGCGGGATTCGGGTATGGATTTGCTGGGGATGGATGTGACGTGGACGGCGGAGTTCGCGGAGGCGGGCTGGATTCGTGAGCTCACTGCGGAGCAGGCGGAGCTGGCGACCGCGGATATTCTGCAGCCCCCGATTGATACCGCGACGTGGCAGGACCGGTTGTATGGGATTCCGAAGCACACGAATGTGCAGTTGTTGTGGTATCGGCCGTCGCTGACCCCGCAGCCGCCGCGGACGTGGGATGAGATGCTGGAGATGGCCGCTGAGCTGCGTGATCGTGGTGAGATTTACCAGATCGGGTTTACCGGGGCGCGGTATGAGGGGTATGTGGTGGGGTTCAACACGCTGCTGAACTCGTTTGGTGGTGATCTGGTGAACGAGGACAGCACCGAAGCCACGATTGATGAGAACACGTTGCAGGCGCTGGAGTTGATGAGCCGGTTCGCGACGTCGGGGCTGGCGAGCGCGTCGCTGTCGAATGCGCAGGAGCCGGAGGTGTTCGCGGAGTTCCAGCAGGGCCGCTCAGCGTTCAGCCTGAACTGGCCGTATGTGCTCAGCGCGATGCGCGCGGCGGCGGAAACGGACGCGCAGAGCCGGTCGGTGTATGAGGATATGGCGTTCGCGCAGTATCCCGAGGTGGTGCCCGGGGAACCGGCGCGGGTCACGCTCGGGGGGATGAATTACGCGATCAGCACGTTCAGTGAGCATCCGGAGGAGGCGTTCGACGCGGCGATGTGTCTGCGCAGCCCGGAGCATCAGTTGTGGGCGGCGCTGGATGCGGGGGATGTGCCCGCGAACGTCACCGTGTATGACGATCCGGAGTTCCAGGACGCGTATCCGATGTACGAGATCCTGCTCGAGCAGCTCGAGATCGCGGTACCGCGCCCGAAGACACCGTTTTACCAGAACATTTCCACGATCGTGTCGTCCACGTTGTCGCCGCCTGCGGCGATCGATCCTGAGGCGACAGCCGATGAATTGCGGGATCGCATTCAGGACACCCTCGAAGGAAGGGGCATCCTGCCATGACCACTAGCTCCGCTGGCCCGGCCGCGCTCGGCGCGGACGCGGGCACCGCGATCGCGAAACAGCGTCACAGCGAAGGCAAACGCGCCGAACGGCGTCTCGGTCTGCTGCTGTGCGCGCCTGCGATCATCGTGATGCTCGCGGTCGCGGCGTACCCGCTTGTGTACGCGGTGTGGCTGTCGTTTTTCCGCGCGGATCTGCGTACCCCCGACGATCAGGAATTCATCGGGCTCGGTAACTACATCACCGTGCTGTCGAGCCCGATCTGGTGGAACGCGTTCGGGGTGACGATGTTCATCACCGTGATCGGCACGTTCTTCCAGCTCGTGCTGGGCATGCTCCTCGCGATCGTCATGCACCGCACCATCATCGGCCGCGGCCTGGTCCGCACCTCCGCGCTGGTGCCCTACGCGATCGTGACCGTGGTGGCCGCGTTCTCGTGGCGCTTCGCGTGGACCCAGAACCTGGGCTGGCTGGCCGGGGAATCGGCACCGCTGACCGACCGGTGGTCCTCGCTATGGATCATCATCCTGTCCGAGGTGTGGAAAACCGTCCCGTTCATGGCGCTGCTGCTCATGGCCGGACTCGCGCTCGTGCCCGAAGACCTGCTCAAAGCCGCCTCCATGGACGGCGCGAACGCATGGCAGCGGTTCTGGCGGGTCACCGTCCCCATCATCAAACCCGCCATCCTGGTCGCGCTGCTGTTCCGCACCCTGGACTCGTTCCGCATCTTCGACAACATCTTCGTACTCACCAGCGGCGCCAACGACACCGCATCGGTGTCCATCCTCGCGTACAACAACCTCATACGCGGACTCAACCTCGGCATCGGCTCCACCATGTCGGTGCTGATCTTCATCAGCATCGCGATAATCGCGTTCATATACATCAAGCTCTTCGGGGCCGCAGCACCAGGCGCAGGAGACGATCGCAGATGAGCTACCAGCAAGAAACCACCCAGCGCAAAGCCATGTGGGCCGGCGTCAACGTCCTCGTCCTGCTCTATGCGTTCATCCCCGTCATCTGGATCGTGTCACTGTCCTTCAAAGACGCCGGCACCCTCAACGACGGCAACTTCCTGCCCCGCTCCCCCTCCACCGAGTCCTACCAGCAGATCTTCACCGACTACGAATTCATCCGCGCACTGATCAACTCCATCGGCATCTGCGTGATCTCCACCTTCATCGCCCTGGTCTTCGGCACCATGGCCGCCTACGCCATCGCCCGACTGGACTTCCCCGGCAAAAAAACCATCGTCGCGGTGTCCCTGCTCATCGCGATGTTCCCCCAGATCGCGCTCGTCACCCCCCTATTCCAGATCCAGACCGCCATCGGCACCTTCGACACCTGGCTCGGCCTGATCATCCCCTACGTCACCTTCGCGCTGCCGCTAGCGATCTACACCCTGTCCGCGTTCTTCCGCGAAATCCCCTGGGAACTCGAAAAAGCCGCCAAAATGGACGGCGCCACCCCCTACCAGGCATTCCGCAAAGTCATCACCCCCCTCGCCATGCCCGGCGTGTTCACCACCGCGATCCTCGTGTTCATCGCCTGCTGGAACGACTTCCTCTTCGCGATCTCCTTCACCACCACCAGCGCGTCACGCACCGTGCCCGCCGCACTCTCGTACTTCACCGGCGCCACCACCTACGAACGCCCCACCGCCGCCATCGCCGCCGCCGCGGTCATCATCACCATCCCCATCGTCATCTTCGTCCTCTTCTTCCAGCGCCGCATCGTCGCTGGCCTGACCTCCGGCGCCGTCAAAGGCTAAACACCCCGCCCCCGGCACCGCCACCGCACCACACACAGCGAAGGAGCCCCCCGTGGCCGAGATCGTCCTAGACCACATCATCAAGCGCTACCCCGACGGGGCACTCGCAGTCGACGACTTCAACCTCCACATCGCCGACGGCGAATTCATCATCCTCGTCGGCCCCTCCGGCTGCGGCAAATCCACCACCCTCAACATGGTCGCCGGACTCGAAGACATCACCGAAGGCGAACTCCGCATCGACGGCGACATCGTCAACAACAAAGCACCCAAAGACCGCGACATCGCCATGGTCTTCCAGTCCTACGCCCTCTACCCCCACATGACCGTCGCCGAGAACATCGCCTTCCCCCTCGTCCTCGCCGGCGTCGACAAAACCACCATCAAACAAAAAGTCGACGACGTCGCCACCATGCTCGAACTCACCCAGCACCTCGACCGCAAACCCTCAAACCTCTCCGGCGGCCAGCGCCAGCGCGTCGCCATGGGACGCGCCATCGTCCGCAAACCCAAAGCCTTCCTCATGGACGAACCACTGTCCAACCTCGACGCGAAACTCCGCGTCCAAATGCGCACCCAAGTCGCCCAAATCCAGAAAACACTCGGCACCACCACCCTCTACGTCACCCACGACCAAACCGAAGCCATGACCCTCGGCGACCGCGTCGTCGTCATGCGCGGCGGCATCGTCCAGCAAGTCGGCTCCCCCACCCAGCTCTACCACCACCCCGCCAACCTCTTCGTCGCCGGATTCATCGGCAGCCCCTCCATGAACTTCCTCCCCGCCACCATCGAAAACAACACACTCAAAAGCAACCTCGGCACCATCGAAATGCCCGACCGCATCCGCCGCACCCTCGAAACCACCGGCACCAACCGCAACGTCATCATCGGCGCCCGCCCCGAACACTTCGAAGACGCCACCCTCACCGGCAACACCCCCGGCCACACATTCACCACCACCATCGACCTCGTCGAATCCATGGGCTCCGACATTTACGCCTACTTCCGCGTCCACGGCGAAACCGCCCACTCCCGCGACCTCGACGACCTCGCCCGCGACATGGGACAAGACATGGAACTCGGCACCCAAATCACCGCCCGCCTCGACGCCGCCTCAGAAGTCCAAACCGGAAAAAAAGCACAACTCTGGCTCAACCCCGAAAAAATCCACATCTTCGACACAGAAACCGGCAAAAACCTCACCGAAGAATGACCCCTCGTGCAGCAGCGCCCTCACGGACATCCCTCTACTGCCCACCTCTGAGCGACACCAATCGTTAGTGTCGCTCAGAGAAGGGCAAACAATAAAGCCGCATCGCCCGAAGCACCCCAAGGTGAGCAACGACCAGCTAAACCCGCTCAATGATCGTGACGTTCGCGGTCCCGCCACCTTCGCACATAGTCTGCAGACCGTAGCGGCCACCGCGACGCTCGAGTTCATGCAGCAGCGTGGTGAAAAGCTTCGCGCCTGTCGCACCGATAGGGTGCCCGAGCGCGATTCCGCCGCCATTGACGTTCACACGGGTGGGATCCGCGCCGAGTTCGTCAATCCAGGCGAGGGCGACGCTGGCAAACGCTTCGTTGACTTCGAACAGATCAATGTCCTCAATGGTGAGACCGGCCTTGCGCAGCGCGACTTGTGTCGCGGGGATGGGTCCGGTCAGCATCCAGACAGGGTCGGCGGCACGCACTGAAATGTGGTGAATCCGGGCCCGGGGGTGCAATCCGTGCTTAGCGGCATAGTCTTCAGAAACAACGAGTGTGGCGGCGGCGCCATCACAAATCTGGCTGGCCACTGCGGCGGTCAGCCGGGAGCTTTCGCTGAGGGGCTTTAGCGAAGCCATTCTCTCCAGAGTAGTTCCACGACGCGGACATTCATCGAGAGTGCAGTCGCCGAGCGGGGCGAGCTCAGCCTCGAACCGGCCGGAATCAATCGCGTCTAGCGCGCGCTCGTGGCTCGCAAGCGCGAACTCTTCCATCCGTTCCCGGGTGATGTCCCAATGTCGCGCGATCATGTCCGCGCTCTCAAACTGGGATACGACGCCCGATCCGTACCGCTCAACCCAGCCTTTGGAGCCGGTGAACGGATCATCGAAGCCATACTCCCGCCCGGCGAGCATCGCCGCACTGATCGGGATCTGACTCATGTTCTGCACACCAGACGCGACGACGGCATCCGCGGTACCGGACATCACCGCTTGCGCCGCGAAGTGAATGGCCTGCTGACTGGAGCCACACTGCCGATCCACAGTTACACCCGGTACGTGTTCCGGCAGACCTGCCGCCAGCCACGATGTACGGGCGATATTTCCAGCCTGAGAACCAAGTGTGTCAGTGCACCCCATGATGACGTCGTCGACGGTTTCGGGGTCGATACCCGCGCGCTTGACGAGCGACGACAAGATATGTGCCCCGAGATCGGCGGAATGTACTGCGCTGAGCCCTCCTCCACGCTTCCCGACCGGGGTGCGTACGGCGTCGATGATGAGAGCTTCTGCCATGGTGGTTCTCCTTGTGTGCTTGCCTATTTCCGGGATATCCCGTCGAGCACAATCCCCAGGTACCGTTCCGCGATTTCGCTGGCTTTCAGGCCGCCTTCCGGGGCGTACCAGGCAACCGCCACCCAGACGGAGTCGCGGATGAAGCGGTAGGTCACTTCCACGTCGAGGTCCGCACGGAATGCCCCCGCCGTGACCCCTTCCGAAAGCAGCGACGTCAGGATGTCGCGGAACTGTTTGTTGCGCTCGATCAGATAACTGAAGCGTTCGAACTGTTGGAGATATTTGGATTCGTGCTGGTAAATCGCGACGGCGTCACGATGGTCGTGTATCGCTTCGAACGAGGTGGTGATGACTGCCGCTAGCTTCTCGCGAGGCCCTAGATCCCTCGCCATGATCGCGTCATACTCGGCGAAGAGTTCGTCCTGGAACGACCGGATGATCTCGTCGACCATCGACTCCTTCGAATCGAAGTGGTGGTACAGACTCCCGGACAGTATGCCCGCGGCCTCAGCGATGTCGCGAACCGTTGTGCTCTGGAACCCTCGCTCGGCGAACAGATGGCACGCCAGAGTGAGCAATTCACCCCGGCGTCCAGTTCCGAGTTTGGTCGATGCGGGCATCTTTCACCTCACGGATGTTGGCTGCTTACGGAAATAACCTCACCCGTAAGGTATGACGAATAGTCGCTCGCCAAGAAAACGATGACGTTGGCGACCTCCCACGGCTCAGCTGCCCGGCCCGAGACTTCCCGCTTTTCAAGGTCGCGAAGCAGCTCCTCCGACGTCACCTTCGCGAGGAAAGGATGCGCCGCGAGGCTCGGTGCGACCGCGTTGACCCGGATGCCGTGCGCAGCGACATCGACTGCGGCACAGCGAGTCAGAGCCATCACCCCCGCTTTCGCGGCCGCATAGTGCGCCTGGTCGGCTTGCGCACGCCAACCGATCACCGACGCGTTGTTGACCACCACTCCTCCCTCGCCTTGCGCAATAAACTGGCGCAGCGCCGCGCGGGTTGCCCGGAATGTACCGTTGAGTGACACGTCGATAACACGTGACCATTCGTCATCCGTCATGTCGACGATGCTCGTGGACCCGCCGAGACCGGCGTTGTTGACCATGATGTCAATGCGGCCGAAGTGGCTGACGGCAGCATCGATCAGCCCCTGCACGTCAGCCTCGGACGTCACGTCACATACTTGCGCGTGAACGAAGCCCGGGTGCGCGGCGTCGAGATCAGCTGCTTTCTCCTTGAGCCGGCGCTCGTGCCAGTCGCTGACGACCACCTTCGCGCCCTCTTCCAGACATCGCTGAGCGACGGCCGAACCGATACCGGTACCCGCCGCGGCGGTAACGACGACAACTTTCCCGGCAAGAAGGTCACGACCGGGAGGTGGTGTGGGCAGAGGAATCATTGACGCACCTCGCGAGGTAGGTGGAGCACACGTTCAGCGATGACGTTGCGCTGGATTTCATTGGAGCCGCCGTAGATCGTGTCGGCGCGGGTGAAGAGGTAGAGGCGCTGCCAGTCATCGAGGTCATACTTGTCACCGACGGTGAGGCCCCGGGCGCCGCGCACTGTCATGGCGAGTTCACCGAGATCGCGATGCCAGTTCGCCCAGAGCAGCTTTGCCACCGCGGCCGTCCCGGTGTCTACTTTGCCGAGCGTGCGCACCGCGTACGCTCGCATGACGTCGAGGCTGACATACATCCGTGCGATCCGCTCGCGGATCACCGCTTCATCGAACGACCCGTTGCGCCTAGCTTCTGCCGCGATCGTGTCGAGTTCACGGCGAAAGCCGATCTGCTTGCTTAACGTGGCGATGCCCCGCTCGAAAGAGAGGGTTCCCATCGCGATCCCCCAGCCCTCACCCGGCTTGCCCACGACACAGTCGGCGCCGGTGCGTGCCCCGTCGAAGAACACCTCATTGAATTCGGAGGTCCCGGTGAGCTGGTTGATTGGGCGGACTTCGATCCCTGGCTGATCCATGGGGACGAGCAGATAGGACAGGCCATGATGGCGCTTGGACCCCGGTTCAGTGCGCACGAGGACGAAGCACCAGTCGGCGACGTGCGCGAGCGAAGTCCACACTTTCTGGCCGGTGATCACCCACTCGTCACCGTCACGCTTCGCCGTCGTCGTGACGGATGCAAGATCCGACCCTGCACCCGGCTCTGAGTACCCCTGGCACCACATTTCGGTGACGTTCTTGATTCCAGGCAGGAAGCGCTGCTGCTGATCCTGCGTGCCGAACTCGATAAGTGTGGGGCCGAGCAGTTCCTGGCCGACGTGACTTACGGTGGCGGGGGCCCCTGCGCGGGCATATTCCTCGTAGAAAATCACTTGCCGCGTGAGGCTCGCACCTTGTCCGCCATGCTTTTCGGACCAGCCGATGCACGTGAAGCCTGCGGCCGCGAGGTGGCGCTCCCACTCGAGGCGTTCTGCAAAGGCTTCATGCTCCCGGCCTGGACCACCCATTCCTCGCAGGTGCGCGAAGCGCCCATGCAGGTTGTCGTCGAGCCAGGCCCGGACTCGTGACCTGAATTCCGAATCCGATTCCATGAATCTCCGGCCCCTTTCGGTGCTACTAGTCGGGCTTACTAGCGAAACCTTTTGAATACCCGTAGGCTACTCTACCAAGCACTTGCTAGGGAGGTGGAATGTGAGTCCGATCGTCCACCGGGGAACAGTTCCCGCCGCACTGCTGGCAACCGCGGAAAAGCACCCCGACCGGGAAGCGATCGTCGACGGAGAGACCCGGCTGACATACCGTGAACTCCTCGAAAGCGTGCGGCGCTGTGCCGGATTCTTCATCGCTCAGGAGATCAGGCCGGGCGATCGCATCGCAGTATGGTCACCGAACACCCATCACTGGATTGTGGCCGCTCTTGGCGCACTCATGGCGGGTGCCACACTCGTTCCCATCAACACTCGCTTTACCGGCGGTGAAGCACTCGACATTCTTGACCGCACCCGCGCGTCGGCCCTGATCGTCGCTGGCCCGTTCCTCGGCACCGACAGACTGGCTCAGCTGCGCGAAACCGCTGGCGACCTGGCGCGCTCGCTGCCCAAGTTGCACACTATCGTCCGGATACCAGTTGACGGACCTATCAACGCCGACCCCAGCGCCGTGGCCTGGGATGACATCACCGATAGCGGCATCAGCCCCGAGAGCATCGACGAACGCGCGACGACAATCACCCCGGAGAGCCTGTGCGACATCCTCTTCACGTCGGGCACGACAGGGCGCAGCAAAGGTGCGATGAGTTCGCACGCCCAGTCCCTTGGAGTCGCGGCATCGTGGGCCGAGATCGGCGGCGTGACGTACGACGACCGCTACCTCATCATCAACCCGTTTTTCCACAGTTTCGGCTACAAGGCCGGGATTCTCGTATCGCTCCTGACTGGCGCCGCCATGTACCCAGCGGCGACGTTCGACGTGGAGCGTGCATTCGAACACATTGAGCAAGAACGAATTACGGTACTTCCCGGTGCCCCAACCATTTACCAGATGATGCTTGAACACCCGCAGCGCGGAGATCACGACCTCACCAGCCTGCGTCTCGCGGTCACCGGAGCCGCGATCGTCCCGGTAACGCTTGTCGAGCGAATGCGGAGCGACCTCGGATTCGCTGTTGTCCTCACCGCCTACGGACTCACTGAAGCGGTAGTTGCAACGATGTGCCGTCCGGAGGACAGCGCCGAAACCATCGCCAATACGTGCGGCCGCGCGGCGGCGGAGTTTGAAGTTCGCGTTGCGCATCCGGACGGGGCGGGCTGTGCCCCCGGCGAACAGGGGGAAGTACTGCTTCGCGGCCCAAACGTGATGCTCGGCTACCTCGATGATCCTGATGCCACGAGAGCCGCCATCGATGAGAACGGCTGGCTGCACACCGGGGACGCTGGGGTCCTCTCCGCGGAGGGCTATCTGAAGATCACCGACCGCATCAAAGACATGTACGTGAGCGGCGGGTTTAACGTCTATCCCGCAGAAGTCGAGCAATGCCTCGCCCGGCTGCCAGGAGTGGCTGAATCGGCCGTTATCGGAGTTCCTGATGAGCGCCTGGGCGAAGTGGGGCGCGTGTACGTGCGCGTCGAACATGGCCACTCGCTCATCGAGGACGACATCATCACGCACGCGAAGCAGCACCTTGCGAACTACAAAATCCCCCGCCAGGTGCAGTTCGTCGATGCTCTCCCACGCAACCCCGCAGGCAAGGTCCTCAAACGGGAACTGCGTGAATCCGCACCTCAGGAGGTTTCATGACAACCGCACCCGACAGCGACGTAGTCCTGTACGAGCGGCGGGGGCCCGTCGCCATCGTCACCATGAATCGCCCGGACTTCCGCAACGCGCAGAACTCGGCGATGACGTATGCGCTGGATGCGGCCTTCACACGTGCGGTCGAGGACGCTGAAGTGAAAGTAATCGTGCTTGCGGGGGCAGGGAAACACTTCTCGGCCGGGCATGACATTGGCTCGCCCGGCCGAGACGTCAACGTTCACTACGACAACAAGGCCGTGATGTGGTGGGACCACGTCGGCCGCACGGGCGGTGATCAGCGTTTCGCCCGGGAAAGCGAAGTGTATTTAGGAATGTGCCGCCGCTGGCGGGAAATCCCCAAGCCCACCATCGCTAGTGTGCAGGGCGCCTGCATCGCGGGTGCGCTGATGCTCGCGTGGGTGTGCGACATGATCGTCGCTGCAGAAGACGCATTCTTCGCTGATCCCGTTGTACGCATGGGCATTCCGGGGGTCGAATACTTCGCACACCCATGGATGCTCGGGCCCCGTGCGGCGAAAGAAGTGCTCTTCACTGGTGAACGGTTCAGCGCCGCACAAGCGAAGGAGTGGGGCATGGTCAACCGGGTCGTCCCGCGCGACAACCTCGAGACCGAAACGCTAGCCCTAGCCGGAAAGATCGCAGAGATGCCAGCGTTTGGGCTGGCACTGACGAAGAAGGCCGTCAACCAGGCCGAAGATCTCATGGGTTTGCGCAACGGCATGGACTCCGTGTTCGGCCTGCACCACTTCGCCCACTCGCACAACGCCGAGGTCTCCGGCGGCGACTCACTGGGTGGGCAGGACGCGAAGTCAATGGCGGCACGAGCGAAGAAAGGCTGAACCCGTGGACCTCAATCTCGATGCCGCAACCGTCGCCTTTCGCGACGAGGTGCGCGGCTGGCTGCGCGATAACATCGGGCGCGCGCCAGTCGAATCGTACGACACTGCAGCAGGTTTCGAACAGCACCGGGCCTGGGAACAGCGCCTTTCTGATGCGCAGCTTTCCGTCGTGTCCTGGCCGGCCGAGTTTGGTGGACGTGACGCGTCCCTACTGCAATGGGTGATCTTCGAGGAGGAGTACTTCGCGGCGGGCGCCCCACCGCGGGTCAGCGCCAACGGCATCAACATGCTGGGGCCGACTCTGTTCTCACACGGCACTATCGAGCAGCGTGAACGCATCCTCCCGCGCATGGCCTCAGGTGCGCAGATCTGGGCGCAGGCTTGGTCGGAACCCGAGGCGGGCAGTGACATCGCGTCGCTGCGCAGTACCGCCACACGCGCCGACGGTGGCTGGCTGCTCAATGGTCAGAAGACGTGGAGCTCCCGCGCGGCCTTCGCAGAGGCCGCGTTCGGACTGTTCCGCTCCGATCGTGACAGCGAACGCCACAAAGGACTGATTTACGTGATGTTCGATCTGCACGCAGCAGGCGTCGAAGTGCGGCCAATCCCCCAGCTTGACGGTGAAACGGGATTCGCGGAGATCTTCCTCGACAACGTGTTCGTTCCCGACCGGGACGTCATCGGCGCGCCCGGTGACGGGTGGCGGGTCGCAATGACTACCGCCAACAACGAACGCGGCCTATCCCTGCGCAGCCCGGGACGGTTCCTGAAAGCCGCCGACCGCCTCGTTGAATTGTGGCGTGACAACGCCGATCCCGCGGACACAGCACTGTCGCACCGCGTTGCTGATGCGTGGATCGGTGCGCGCGCATACCAGCTCTACACGTTCGGCACGGTCAGCCGCCTCGAACACGGCGCCGAACTCGGTCCAGAGTCGAGCGTGAACAAGCTCTTCTGGTCTGCCCTGGACATCGACCTGCACGAGACTGCACTCGATATCCTCGGCCCAGCCGCGGAGCTTCACACTGCATGGCTGGACGGATTCCTGTTCGCCCTTGCCGGGCCGATTTACGGCGGCACTGACCAGATTCAGCGCAACGTCGTCGCTGAACGACTACTTGGCCTGCCTCGGGGGTAACTGGTGGACTTCTCACTCTCTACTGAACACCGCGACTTCGCCGCCAGTATCGGCCACCTGTTGCAAACGTCAGATGTGCCGGGCGCCATCAGATCCTGGTCGGCAGGTGAGCACGGACCCGGACTCAAGCTGTGGCAAGGGCTGGCGAACCTTGGCGTCTCCGCGCTCGCCGTCTCCGAAGAACATGAGGGCGCGGGCGCGGACGCGGTAGACCTCACTGTCGCGTTTGAGGTTCTCGGCTACTACGCGGTGCCCGGCCCGATCGTTGAATCATTCGCGGCCATTCCGGGATTGTTGCGGTCTCACGACGCCCTTGCCGAACGGTGGCTGCCCGCGATCGCCCGCGGTGAGAGCGTCGCGACACTCGCGATGTTGCCCCACACCCCATTCGCACTGGACGCGGACGTCGCGGATCTGCGTTTGGTGGTCGGCTCCGACGGCGCCGTCATTGAAGGCGCGCGGAGCGCACCCGAGCGGTCCGTGGATGCAGCGCGGCGACTCTTCCGACTCGAGCCACACGGTCAGCGTGCCATCGCTGACGCGGGGGCCGCTTTCGATGCGGCCGCTCTCGCGTCGGCCGCGCAACTGCTCGGCCTCGGTCAGCGCATACTGGACGACACCGTCGCGTACGCAAAGCAGCGTCATCAGTACGGCAAGCCCATCGGGCAATACCAGGCGATCAAACACTTGCTCGCGGATTGTGCGACAGCCCTCGAGCTGGCGCGTCCCCTCGTGCACGGCGCCGCGGTTGCGATGACATCCGGCACCGCTACGTGCGCCCGCGACGTCTCCGCGGCACGAGTTGCAGCCGCTGCTGCCGCGTACCGCATAGCCCGCACGGGACTCCAAGTTCACGGCGCAATCGGATACACCGCAGAGCATGACTTGGGACAACAACTCACCAAAGTCTTTGCACTGCAGTGCATATGGGGCACTCAAGCCTTTCACCGCGATCGGGTTCTCCGCGCAGTCACATCAGGAGCGGCATGACGGTGGCAGAACAGCATGATCAGCACGAGCGCCTCGAACTTGGACGTACCGTCAGAAGCGTCCTCGCACGTAAGTCGAGCTTCGAGAAGACCCGCGCTGCGGCCACATCCCCGGCCGGTTACAACACCGAACTGTGGTCCACGTTGTGCGGTCAGGTGGGTGTAGCGGCGCTGGCAATACCCGAGGAATATGGCGGTCTGGGGGCAGGCATCAGGGAGCTTCAGATCGTTGCGGAGGAACTCGGGCGCGGACTTACACCTACCCCGTTTCTTGGCAGCTCGGTACTGGCCGCCAGGTCCCTCGTGCACTGCGCCGACGAGGATGCGAACCGGCGGCTACTGCCGCCGATTGCGCACGGCACTGCGACCGCAACGCTGGCGTGGACTGGCGTCGATGGCCAATGGAGAACCGACAGTGCCGCATTCAGGGCCGAACACTGCGGTGAGGGTTCGTACCACCTGTCCGGTACCGCCGAGTACGTACTCGATGGGGACACCGCAGATTGTGTGCTCGCAATCGCCCACATCGACGGCGAGAACGAGCAGATCGGGCTCTTCGAAGTCGATATCCGCGCGCCCGGAGTCGTGCGCACTGCGACCCCCACGATGGACTCGACGAGACGGCTCGCATCCGTCGCGCTCACGCGCGCAGTCGCAAAACGCATCGGCACAGCCGACTTCGAACCGGCGCTGAATCAAGTACGTGACGAGGTGTATGCGGTGCTCGCAGCGGAGCAGATCGGTGCAGCCGATCAGGCACTCGCCGACACCGTGTCTTACTCGAAAGAGCGGGTCCAGTTCGGCCGGCCGATTGGCAGCTTCCAAGCGCTCAAGCACCGGATGGCTGACCTGTATGTCTTCGTCGAATCGGCACGTGCGGCATGTTACGAGGCAGCGGACGTGCTCGATGGCCGCGGCGAACCCGCCGGTTATCTCGAGGAAAGCGAGCCGGCCAGCGCACGCGCCGCACTCGTCGCCCGTATTGCCTGCACGGAGACGCTGACAACCGTAGCGGCGGAGATGATCCAGGTGCACGGTGGCGTCGCAATCACGTGGGAACACAACGCCCACCTGTACTTCAAACGCGCGCATTCCAGTAGCCAGCTTTTCGGACAGCCCCGGACTACCAACACATTGCGTTAGGCGGCGCGCAGTACGGGTTAGAACACGTTTCTCTTCGAGTGCTCGCTATCGATCTGAGCTATTGCAACATAACGAGAACATGTTCTACTGTTGGACTATTCCTTCGACCGCCCACACGATCACGCTGCGGATTGGATGAGCATGCAGAACCGACTTCAGGGGAAAGTCGTCGCGATCACTGGCGGTGCGCGGGGAATCGGTGCAGCTGCAGCCGCCGCCCTAGCGCAGGCCGGCGCGACGGTCGTCATCGGTGACATTGACCGGGCAGCCGCCGAGGAAACGGCCGCAGCGATCGGCAAGGCGGTGACAGCCCATGCGCTGGATGTGGCGGACAGCGAAAGCTTCGCTGCCTTCCTCGACGCCGCGCAAGCGCAGAGCGGGCCACTCGATGTTCTGATCAATAATGCGGGCATCATGCCTCTCAGCCGCGCCGAGGAGGAACCCAGCACAACCACCACGCAGATCCTGGCCGTCAATCTCCAGGGCGTCATTCACGGCTGCAAACAGGCGGTCATGCGGATGAAGCCACGGCGCAGCGGGCACATCGTCAACGTCGCCTCGGTCGCGGCAAAAGTACCGCTACCCGGCGCAGCCACCTACGCGGCGAGCAAGGCTGGTGTGCTGGCGTACTCCGATGCGCTTCGGGCGGAACTTCACGGATCGGGTATCGAGGTTTCCTGCGTACTGCCCGGGATCGTCGATACCGAACTCGCCACCGGGATCGCGGTGCGGGGATTCCACCCGATCGCGCCAAAAGAAGTGGCGGACGCGCTGGTAGACGTGCTCGAGCGCCCGCGCTTCGAGGTCTTCGTTCCCCGGCAGGCGGGAATCGCGCTCAGGGCGACCTCCCTCGGCGGACGCCGTCTTTCGGAGTGGCTCCAGCATGCCCTGCGGGCGGACACGCCCATGCTCGAGGCCATCGGCTCGGCAGAACGAACCGACTACGAGAAGAGAGCCCGCCAGCAACGAAGCACTTAGTAAGGGCCCACCGGAGGGAAAGCAGATGAGCCGGAAGACCAGCAGTGCGAGCCTGACTGCGTCATACACGATTGAGTTCCCGTTCGAGCGAACTGTAGGCCGAAAAATCGGGACGTTTCTTGGCGGGCTGCGCGATGCGCGCATATTCGGCGTGCACACACCAGCCGGCGTCCTGTTCCCGCCGCTAGAGTTCGACCCCCAGACTGGAGCGGAAACCGGTGACCTCATTGAACTTCAGCCAGTCGGCACGGTGACCGCCTGGACCTGGGTTCACGCCCGGCCAGGTGACCCACTGCCGCACGACTTCGCGTGGGCGTTAATCGCCATCGACGCCACGGTGGGGTCGTTTTTCCACGCGGTCGACAGTGGTGCCGACATCAACCGCATGCATACGGGGATGCGGGTGCATGCCCGGTGGCGGCGCGAACGCACCGGCACCCTCCGTGACATCGAATGTTTCGAGATTCTCTCATGACGGCACGGCTTCCCGAACCGGTCAGCCTCATGCCCAGCCCGTTCCATATGGAGTACACCTACGTCGCCGGTGAAGGCCGTTCGCTGTTCCTGAGAGGACTAGCTGCCCGAAAGCTCGTCGCGCGCCAGTGCCCCTCCTGCGCGAAAACCTATCTTCCTCCTCCCGAGTTCTGCTCCAGCTGTCTGAGACGGCTCGGTGCGCCATACGAGCTCGATGGGCGTGGGCAGATTTCGACCTTCTGCATCGTGAGCTTTCCCTTTCCCGGCCAGACGTACGAACCGCCGTACGTGGTGGCGCACATCAACGTTCGCGGCACTGGAACGCGCCTCATGCACCTGATCCGGGAGGTGCCCGCGAACGAGGTACAGATCGGAATGGAAGTCGAACCGGTGTGGGTGCCCGACAGCGAACTCGTGCCCTCGCTCACCAGCATCCGCTACTACCGTCCGGTGACCGCAGCGCGGCCGGCAACGGAGGGCTCGGAGGTGACCCGCTGATGCGTGACGTTGCGGTGGTCTCATTCGCGCAGTCGCCATGTCTGCGCGCCAACCGGCAGGACGACATGGCCGAGACCCTGCTTCCGGTCATCCAGGAGGGATTGAGTAACACAGGTATTGACCGTGACAGGGTCGACTTCTTCGCCTCCGGCAGCCACGACTTCTTCGAGGGACGCACGTTCTCCTACATTGAGTCGCTCGATGCGGTGGGCGCGTGGCCCCCCGTGTCAGAGTCCCATGTCGAGATGGACGCAGCATGGGCGTTCGCCGAAGCCTGGACCTGGATGCAACTCGGTGAGGGCGACATCTCCCTGGTGTACGGCATCGGGCGCGGTTCACTTGCCGCCGACCTCGACCAGGTGATGCCGTCGCAGCTTGACCCCTACTTTCTGACACCGCTTCGGCCGCACCGTGACGCGCTCGCAGGACTGCAGGCAGCTGCTCTGCTCGACGCCGGACTCGTGACCGAACGTGCGATGGCCGAAACGGTGCAGCGGTGTCTGGCCGACGCCACAACGAACACCGCCGCAGCCAAGGCTGGCCACTACAGCGTCGAGGAGCTCATGGCGGCGCCGTACGTGGCCACGCCGTTGCGGACGCACGACGTCGGACCGATAGGCGATGCCGCCGCGGTGATTGTGCTCGCGGCGGGCGACACCGCGCGGCAGCTGGCAGATCGACCGGCGTGGGTGCGAGGCCTGGATCACCGGATCGAAACCCACTACCCAGGTGTACGCAACCTCACCGATTCGGTCTCAGCGCGGTCCGCCGCGCGACGTGCCGCCGAGCTCGCAGGCTTCGCCGCGATGGACGTGGACATCGCCGAGCTGCACACCGAATACAGCTACCAGGAAGCGCTGCTGGCCACTGCTCTCAACGTCAAGGACGCGCACATCAATCCGTCGGGCGGACCACTAGCCGGGCGGCCTGTTACCGCGACAGGGCTCGTCCGGATCGGTGAAGTCGCCCAGCGCATCCTCGACGGACGTGCCGACCGGGGACTAGCCCACGCGACAAATGGCCCGGCACTGCAGCACAATCTCGTCTGCCTTCTGGAGGGCGAATGACCAGCAATCTCGCAGTCGTAGGAATCGGCCAGAGCAAGCAGGCCAAGCGGCGTGAAGTGACCATCGGCGCACTTGTGCGGGAGGCAGTCACCGCGGCAATGGCTGACGCTGAACTGGAGTTCGCCGACATTGACGCCGTTGTGCTGAGCAAGACCCCCGACCTGTTCGATGGCGTGATGAATCCCGAGCTGTACCTTGCCGATGCGATGGGTGCGGTCGGACTGCCTGTTACCCGCGTGTTCACCGGCGGCAGCGTAGGCGGCCACGCCGCCATCTACGGCGCGCACCTCGTCGCAGCCGGACTTGCCAAGCGGGTGCTGGTAGTTGCCTACTCGAAAGAATCCGAAGGCAACTTCACCTGGGCGCTTTCGCGTCCGCTGCCGTTCAGCGCGCAGCTCGGTGCGGGGGCGGGTGGGCATTTCGCCCCCGTGATCAGAGAGTACATCCGGCGTTCAGACGCCCCTGAGCACATCGGCTGGAAGGTGGCGGTTAACCACCGGCTCAACGGGATCCGCAATCCGTACGCGCATGTTCAGCGGCCGGACATCACCGTGGAGGAGGTGCGCAGTTCGCCGATGCTGTGGGATCCGATCCGGTATCTGGAGTCGTGCCCGTCATCGGACGGCGCCTGCGCCATCGTTGTGACTTCCGACGAGGATCGGCCGCAAACGGCCCGGCCGCCCGCGTGGATTCACGGCATGGCCTGGCGCACCGAAACAGGGCACTTCGCGGGCCGGGACGAAGTCAATCCGCAAGCCGGCCGTGACTGTGCCGCCGAAGTTTACCGCCACGCCGGGATCACGGAACCAGCACGCGACATACGCGTTGCCGAACTTTACATTCCATACAGTTGGTACGAGCCAATCTGGCTCGAGAACACCGGCCTGGCCGCAATCGGCGAAGGCTGGCGCATGGTTGATGACGACCGCACAGCATTCGGCGGTGAGTTGCCGGTCAACCCGTCAGGCGGAGTGCTGTGCGGAAACCCCACCGGCGCAACCGGATTGCTTCGGTTCGCCGAGGCTGCGCTGCAGGTGCGCGGTCAGGCTGGCGAACATCAGGTTGACGGAGCGCGCCGGGCCCTTGGCCACGCGATGGGAGGGGCCTCGCAATTCCACGCCATGTGGGTCGTCGGTGCCGCCAAACCTGGAGAAACTCAATGAGCGAACGCACGTTCGTGGCCGGAGCCGGGATGACGAAATTCGATAAGCCCGGCGCCCGGCAGGTGCCATATCCGAACCTGGTTGGCGAGGCAGTCGGCCAGGCCCTCGCACACGCTGGAATCAGTTATGAACAGGTGCAGCGTGCGGCTGTGGGATATGTTTTCCAGCCTTCCGCCGCAGGGCAACGCGCACTCTACGACGTGGGTCTGACCGGCATTCCCGTCATCAACGTCAACAACAACTGCGCAACCGGGTCGACTGCACTGTTGCTCGCCAGCGAATGGGTGCGCGGCGGGCTTGCGGATGTCACTCTTGCGGTGGGCTTTGAGCAGATGACCAAATCCGCCCTGCAAGGCAGCCCAGACGGGGTAGTGACCACCGTGGACCGCCACCTCAGCGTCATGACGGCGGCACACGGCTTCGGCGACGCCCCCATGACCGCACAGCTCTTCAGCCACGCGGCTACAGAGCACATGCAGCGCTTCGGAACGACCGTGGAACAACTGGCGGCTGTAGCGGTGAAAAACCATGATCATTCTGCGCGTAACCCGCTGGCCCAGTTCCAGCACCGGTACACCCTTGAGCAGGTCTTAAACGACAAACCGGTGCATGGTCCACTGACGCGGCCGCAATGCTCGCCGATCTCCGATGGCGCCGCAGCCGCAGTCGTCGTAAGCGAGCGATTCGCACGGGAGCATGGGCTTGCCAGCAAGGCGGTCGAAGTTGTCGCGCAGACCCTGGTGACCGATACCTCTGCGAGCTTCCAATCCGGGTCGATGATCGACGTCGTGGGCGCGCCGATGACACGCCGTGCGGTAGCGAAGGTACTTGATGCCAGCGGCATCACCATTGACGATATTGACGTCATCGAGCTGCACGACTGCTTTTCGATCAACGAGATCATCACCTACGAGGCCCTGGGCCTATGTGCCGAGGGCGAAGGCGGGAAGCTCGTCCAGTCCGGGGCCACGAGTTACGGGGGCCGATGGGTGGTCAATCCCTCCGGCGGCCTCATCTCGAAAGGTCACCCGCTTGGGGCGACCGGTCTCGCGCAGTGCGCTGAACTGACGTGGCAGCTGCGTGGCGAGGCAGGGGAACGCCAGGTTGAAGGCGCGCGCCTCGCCCTCGCACACAATCTGGGGCTGGGCGGCGCGTGCGTCGTCACGCTGTACCGCGCACCCAGCCTCACAACAGCGGAAGGAAACGCCAATGATCGGTGACACGATGCGGCAGCCCGTTCATCTCGGTCACGTCCTCATCCAGGCGCTCAACCGGCACCGCGAGGGGCCAGTCCTCGAGCTTGGCGAGATCATGCTGACCGGCCAGGAAACCGCAGCCCAGATCAGCCAATACGCGCAGGCGTTCGACGACCTCGGGATGGGCACCGGCGCGCCGGTTGCGCTGCTCTCGCTCAACCGCCCTGAAGTCCTGCTCACCATCGGCGCGGGCCAGATCCTCGGGTCCCGTCGCACTGCACTGCATCCCCTGGGCTCCGTCGACGACCATGCTTTCGTCCTCTCAGACGCGGCCATCACTCACCTGATCATCGACCCAATTCCGATGTTTGTGCAGCGCGCTGTCGAGTTGCTCGACGCGGTACCGACTCTCAGGCAGATAGTCACCTTAGGCCCGGTACCCGAAGAGCTGAAGGGAACTGGCGCGCGAGATCTCACCGAGTGCGCCGCCACGTACACTCCGCAGCCGCTCAAGGCAGCCGACCTTCCGCCGGACCACGTCGTCTCCATCACCTACACGGGGGGCACAACCGGCAAACCGAAGGGCGTGATCGGGACGGCCCAGTCCATCCTGACCATGACGCAAGTCCAGCTGGCGGAGTGGGAATGGCCCGAGGCGCCCCGTTTCCTCATTTGCACTCCCCTGTCGCATGCGGGGGCAGCTTTCTTCGCTCCAACGCTCATCAAGGGCGGATCGCTTGTGGTCCTGCCCAAGTTCGACCCAGCGGAGGTGCTGCGGACGATCGAGGAACAGCGCATCACCGCCACCATGCTTGTGCCGACGATGCTGTACGCCCTGCTGGATCACCCTGACTCGCACAAGCGCGACCTTTCGTCGCTGCAAACGGTCTATTACGGCGCCGCGGCGATCAATCCGGTCCGCTTGCGTGAGGCAATCGAGCGGTTCGGGCCGATATTCGCGCAGTACTACGGCCAGTCCGAAGCCCCGATGGCGATCACCTATCTCGCAAAGGATGAGCATGACGAGGCACGGCTGACCTCATGTGGGCGTCCTTCGGCATTCCTGAAGACCGCGTTGCTCGATGCGGACGGCCAACCTGTTCCCACCGGATCGCCCGGCGAAATCTGCGTGGCCGGTCCGCTCTTGGCCGCGGGCTACCTGAATAGACCCGAGGCCACGGCAGAAACCTTCCGGGATGACTGGTTGCACACCGGTGACGTGGCAAAAGCTGACGAGGATGGCTTCTGGTACATCGTCGACCGGATCAAAGACATGATCGTCACCGGAGGGTTCAACGTATTTCCCCGCGAGGTCGAAGATGTCATCGCCACCCATCCGGCCGTCGCGCAGGTCGCTGTCGTCGGTGTTAGCGACGAGAAATGGGGTGAAGCCGTCACTGCGGTTGTGGTGCTTCACACCGGCGCTGTGGACGGGCCCCGTTCAGGTGAGAGCGTGATCGAGGAGATCAAATCTGCTGTGCGGAAGCGCAAAGGTCCAGTTCATGAACCCAAGCACGTCATACTCACTGACTCGCTGCCGGTGACACCGCTCGGCAAGCCCGACAAGAAGGCATTGCGTTCGGGTTTTCAGAAGACCTAGGCAACGTTCCAGCCAGGAAGGACCGATACGGTGCGATTCACTTACGCCGAAGCGATGACAGACCCCACGTACTATGTGCCGCTCGCGCAGGCGGCCGAGATCGCCGGGTACACCAGCATGACAGTCGCGGACAGCATCGCGTACCCGCGCGTCTCCGATTCCAAATACCCGTATACGCCGGACGGGAGCCGGGAGTTCCTCGAGGACAAAGCCTTTATCGAACCGTTCGTGCTGATCGCCGCGATGGGCGCAGTCACAAGCACGCTGCGGTTCGTTCCGTTTGTGCTGAAACTACCAATACGTCCTCCAGTGCTCGTCGCCAAACAAGCGAGTTCCCTTGCGTACCTGACCAACAATCGTCTGTCACTCGGCGTTGGTCTCTCGCCCTGGCCGGAAGATTTCGACCTAATGGGAGTGCCGTTCGCCAAGCGCGGCAAACGGATGGATGAGTGCATCGACATCGTTCGTGGACTGTCGCACGGTGGCTATTTCGAGTATCACGGCGAGTTTTACGATGTTCAGGAAATCAAAATGACGCCCGTACCGACTGAGCCGTTGCCGATTCTCGTCGGCGGACACAGTGACGCGGCACTGCGCCGTGCTGTCACCCGCTGCGACGGCTGGATGCACGCGGGCGGCGATGCCGACGAACTCGATCATCTGCTGAAGAAAATCCAGGAATTCCGCGAGCGAGAAGGCAAGCAGGGCCCGTTCGAGATCCACGCTATTTCACTCGATGCCTATACGGTCGACGGCATCAAACGGCTCGAAGACAAGGGAATCACCGACGTCATCGTCGGTTTTCGCATCCCCTATGTCACCGGCCCCGATACCGAACCGCTCCAGAAGAAGATCGACAACCTGAACCGGTACGCGGACTCAGTGATCGCGAAGGTGAGCTAGGGGTTTCCGCGCGGCCAGTGGGACCCACTTGATGCTGATTCCTCCTCAGCGCGATTCTCGTCTGGTATCCATGACTTCATGCTGCTGCGACAATTGGAGTACCTCACAGCTCTGGCGCGCGTGAGCCATTTCGGTCATGCAGCAGAAGCGTGCCACGTCACGCAGCCAGCTTTGTCGGCCGGTATACGCAAGCTTGAAGCTGAACTTGGGGTGCAGATCGTTCAGCGCGGGCAGCGGTTCGAGGGTTTCACCCGCGAAGGCGAAGAAGTTCTGCGGTGGGCGCAGCGCATGCTCGCCGAACGCGAAGCGCTGGGCCAGTCCATTTCCGGTATGCGCGCTGGCCTGTCCGGAGTGTTGCGTATCGGAGCGATTCCCACCGCGTTGAGCGTCGCTTCGCTGCTCACGGCCCCAATGCGAGAGCAGCACAACAATGTTCACTTCTCGTTGCAGGCGATGTCCTCGCGAGAAATCGTGAGCCGACTCAACGATTTCGACATCGACGTGGGGATGAGCTACATCGACGGCGAGCCACTGGGCAAGGTCCGCATCGTCCCGCTCTACCGCGAACGCTACCTATTCCTCACCCCACAGGACGGGGAGTTCGCGGGGCGCGATTCGATTAGCTGGGCGGAGGCCGCGTCGGCGCAGCTCTGCCTGTTGATGCCGGTGATGCAGAACCGCCGAATCCTCGACGGCTTCTTCGCAGAGGCTGGCGCGGAGGCGAGCCCCGTTGTCGAAACTGACACTGTGTCCGCGATCTACGCGCATGTCGCCTCGATGCGACTGTCCAGCGTCATCCCCCACGCCTGGCTCCATGGGTTCGGTGTGCCGGAGGGAACACGCGCCATTCCTCTGCCGCAGCCGAAGCGATCATTTCGGGTGGGGCTCGTACTGTCCGGGGGTGGGCCCGAGTCCTTGCTCGCTCGTGCCCTCGTTGCCACCGCACAACAGGTCGACATGCCCAGTGCACTAGACCAGGCCGTCGAACGACAGCTGAACAATGAGCGAAACCCTAACCGCGCCTCAGGTCACGATGCCTGACCAGCAACGAAGCCGCGATTCCCTTCAGTCAGTTCACCAACGGTAACTGCAAACGATCAGCCCCGGAGTACACGTTCATCGAGTTCCCACGCAAGAATCCAACAAGCGTCAGCCCACTTTCGACGGCGAGATCAACAGCAAGCGACGACGGCGCCGAAACCGCAGCGAGCATCGGGATACCAGCCATGATTGCTTTCTGCACGAGTTCGAATGAGGCCCTCCCACTCACCATCAGAACTGTTTCCCGAAGTGGCAGCAGACCAGCCATCAGGGCGTGACCGACAACTTTGTCCACCGCATTGTGCCGACCGACGTCCTCGCGCAGACAAAGAAGTTCCCCGGAAGCCGTGAAGAGACCTGCAGCATGCAGTCCCCCGGTTTTGTCGAAGACTTTTTGCGCCGCCCGTAGCCGTTCGGGCAGAGCCGCCAGCGCTGCTTGCCCGATGGTCAGTCGATCATCCGCAACCGACCATGCAGCCGTCGTTCGCACCGCATCCAGACTGGCCTTGCCGCACAACCCGCAAGAGGACGTCGTGTAGAAATTACGCTCGAGCGACGCATCAGGGGGAGAAACATCAGGCGCGAGAGCAACATCAACCACGTTATAGGTGTTCCCACCGTCTGCCGTGGCGCCCGCACAGTATCGCATCGCGACGACGTCCCCGGCAGCGTGCACGACACCTTCGCTGACGAGAAACCCTGCAGCAAGGTCGAAGTCGTGCCCCGGTGTCCGCATCGTCACTGTGAGTGGACGACCACCAACCCGAATCTCCATCGGTTCCTCGGCAGCGAGCGTGTCAGGGCGATGCGAGCACACACCCTCCCTGATGCGAAGTACGGGCTGTCGTGCGGTCAACCGACCCATGACGTTTTCCCTTCCTCAGTTGACGGCATTCGCCAGCTCGAGCCGGACAACGACGCCTTTGGATGTTGGCGTGTTGCTGATGTCGGCGACACTGTCGAGCGGGACCAGCACATTGGTCTCCGGGTAGTACGCCGCTGCGGAACCGCGAGCCGCGGGATAAGCGACAACTCTGAAATCCTCCGCACGCCGCTCGACCCCGTCGTGCCACACACTGATGATGTCCACGAGGTCACGGTCGGCCAGACCCAACTCGTCCAGGTCCGCAGGATTCACGAGAACGACCCGGCGAGCATTGTGGATGCCGCGGTAGCGATCGTTCATCGCGTACGGGATCGTGTTCCATTGATCGTGCGACCGCAGCGACTGCAAAACCAAATGGCCTTCCGGCGCATCAAGCATCGAAAACTCGTTGCACGTGAACACAGCTTTGCCGCTTGGCGTGCCGAAGACGTGATCGTTCACTGGATTGGGCAGGCGGAATCCCCCAGGCTTCGCTATACGCTCGTTGAAAGCATCGAACCCCGGTATGACGCGCGAAATACGGTCACGGATGACGTCGTAGTCGGCCTCAAATTCCTCCCACGGGATAGCCACCTTCTCCCCTAGTGTGCGCCTGGCAAGGCGACAGAGGATCGCAACCTCGCTCAACAACGCAGCAGACGCCGGCTCCAGTCGGCCGCGTGAAGCGTGCACCTCGCTCATCGAGTCCTCGACCGTCACGAACTGCTCACCAGACGCCTGGACATCCCGATCACTGCGCCCCAGCGTCGGCAAGATCAGTGCGGTCTCGCCACACACGGTGTGTGAACGGTTGAGTTTGGTCGATATTTGGACAGTAAGCCGACACGACCGCAAAGCATCTTCGGTGACCAGGCTGTCAGGGGTGGCTCTCACGAAGTTGCCGGCGACACCGAAGAACACTTTCGCGTGACCGTCACGCATCGCCCGGATGGCATCGACCGAGTCCAGTCCGTGCTTCTCGGGTGGCGTGAAGTTGAACTCCCGGCCCAGCGCATCCATAAAGTTCTTCGGCATCCGCTCCCAGATGCCCATGGTGCGGTCGCCCTGCACGTTGCTGTGACCGCGTACCGGGCACACCCCAGCGCCCGCCTTGCCTATGTTGCCGCGCAGCAGCAAGAAGTTCACAAGTTCGCGGATAGTCGGCACGCCGTGTTTGTGCTGAGTGAGGCCCATAGCCCAGCACACGATGATTTTCCTGCTACCGAGGACCTGTTGGTGAACCTGTTCGATCTCCGCCCGGGATAGCCCGGTTGCAGCGAGCACGTCCTCCCAGGAGATTCTCCTTGCTCTCTCGGCGAAGGCGGCGAAACCCGTGGTGTGCGACCGGATGAAATCCTGGTCCAGCACGCTGCCGGGCTGCGCTTCCTCGGCTTCCAGCAGTAACCGATTCAGCGCCTGGAATAGCGCAAGGTCGCCACCGGGACGAATCTGCAGGAATTGGTCGGCAATCGCCGTGCCGCGGCCGATCATTCCGCGCGCATTCTGCGGGTTCTTGAAGCGGATCAGGCCCGCTTCGGGCAGCGGATTCACCGCGATGACGTGACCGCCATTGCGTTTGGTTTTCTCCAGCGCAGAAAGCATCCGAGGATGGTTGGTCCCAGGGTTTTGCCCCACAACGAAGATCAGGTCGGCTTCGTAAATATCGTCCAGCGAGACGCTGCCTTTACCGGTACCTAGCGTCTCGTTGAGCGCGGAACCGCTGGACTCGTGACACATGTTCGAGCAGTCAGGAAGGTTATTGGTGCCGAACGCCCGCGCGAACAACTGGAGCAGGAAGGCGGCCTCGTTACTCACCCTGCCAGAAGTGTAGAAGAGCGCCTCGTCGGGCGAATCCAGGGCGCGGAGTTCCTCTGCGATCACGTCAAACGCATCAGTCCAGCGGATACGCTCATAGTGGGTGCGGCCGGGCCGCTTGATCATGGGCTCGGTGAGTCTCCCCTGCTGATTGAGCCAGTAATCAGACTTCCCGTCCAATTCGTCGATGGAATGCCTGGAGAAGAAGTCATCGGTGACCCGACGGGTTGTCGCTTCGTCATTGATATGCTTGGCGCCGTTTTCGCAGTACTCGTTGCGATGCCGATGAGAGGGCTCCGGCCACGCACAGCCCGGGCAGTCAATGCCCTTGGTCTGGTTAAGACTGAGCAGAGTCAACGCGGTCCGCGCTGGCGACGTCTGCGACAGTGAGTACGCAATCGCGTGGGCCACCGCGGGTGCACCTGCCGCCCACTTCTTAGGTGGCGTAACAGAGAGGTCGTCCTTCGGGTCCTCGATCGGGCTCATAATTCGCTTCCGCCTCTTTCTGTGCCACGGCATCGACGCGCCCACCAATCCCGGTCTTGCAAGATCATATCCGGGACCGTGATTGGGATGATCGCTCGTGAATATCAGGATTACACCTGGCCAACTACAGAATCCGCCTAAACCCAGGGCAAGTCAAAGCAACCAAATCGATCAGGCGATAAACAACTTTTATCCCATGCCGGATGCACCGCAATCCATCTGCGCACGTCAGCAAAAATGGCACGATTCGGCCCAAATGAGCTGACTTCCGCAGATGGATTCGGGTGAGGGGTCCGGCTCAGGTCATAGCGCCCGACGTAAGACCGCATCGACAAGTCGCACCGGAAGCCGATTGAGCAACGCTCGGGCGCGGTCGGGTCTGATGGAGTAACGAATCCGCGGACGGGGCACCGTGGCCACCTCAACGACTGCCCTGGCTAGTTCCTTGGCGTCGTTCGCCTTCGCGTGCTGGCCAGCCGCGAGTCGTCCAGCTTTCTGGAGCCGCGAAGCGAAAGGAGACCCGTCGATGACCGCGCTGGCGAACTCCGCCTGAATTGACACGGTCATGCCAGTGCGGAACGGACCCGGCTGGATGATGCTTACCGGAATGCCAAGCGGCGCGAGCTCCCGCCTGAGGGCATCGCCGTATGCCTCTACTGCGTGCTTGCTCAACGCGTACGCGCCGTTGAAAGGCATTGCGCGCTGCCAGCCGGTTTCCGAACTGGTGAGGATGATGCGCCCACTGCCTGCGCGCAGAAGCGGAAATGTCGCCCGCACCGCTCGATGGGTGCCCATGACGTTGACATTTAGCACTGCCTGGAGCTTTTGGTCACTCATCTCCGCGAGCGGACCGACGCTGAGCACACCCGCGAGCGTCACCACGCACCGCAGACCACGTGGGGAACGCTCGCCGACGTACCGAATCGCGCTGTCCACAGACCGCGTGTCTGTGACGTCCATTTTCACCGGAACCAGGCCGTTGGCTTCAGGTGGTGGGTTCAGATCGGCGGCAAAGACAGTCCACCCGTGCCGCACAAACTCGCTGGCGGCTGCGGCACCAAGCCCACCACCAGCGCCGGTGATCAGCACCGTCTGAGCCATCATTACAGCCAGTCGTCTCCGCACGGCCACGTAAGGAAGGACTCGAGTGACTCGCGCGCCGGTGCGGGTGTAGTCCGTTCGGGTGCGGTGGACGTGTAGTTGCCGCGGTAGAACAGCAGCGGCGGCCCGGCCTCGGGCTCGCCGAGTTCAAGCACACGACCGACGGCGATGTAGTGGTCTCCAGCGTCATGCACGGCTTCTACTGTGCAGTCAATCCACGCGAGCGCGCCCGCGAGCAGTGGTGCGCCGCTGGCTGCGGGCCGCCACGTCACAGTTTCGAACTTGTCACCGCCTGGTGCGCCGAATACTGAGCTGACGTCGCGCTGGTCGTCTCCAAGTACGTTGACGGCAAAGGTTCCTGCGGTTTCGATTACCGGCCAGGATCGTGATTTCTTCGCGGGGCAGAACAGCACCAGGGGCGGATCCAGTGAGAGCGCGGCGAAGGATTGGCAGGCGAACCCCACGGGACCATCGTCCCCCTGCGCGGTGATCACGGCGACACCAGTGCAGAAGTGCCCCAGCACTTTCCGGAACTGGCGTGAATCAATGACCATTTGGGGTGCGTCCATGATCACGGCTCTCTGAAGCCGATACTGAAGTCGTGACCCCACAGGCTTACCGCGGTGCTTTCGCGGGCGATCCATGAATGATCGTCGACGGTGCGGCCTTCACACCCGAATTCGACATCGAACCCGCCGGGAGTCTTCATGTAGAACGACAGCATCAGGTCGTTGACATGCCGCCCAAGCGTCGCGGACATCTTCACTTTCCGCCGGAGCGCCCGGTCGAGGCAGAGACCTACGTCATCGGAGTTCTCTACCTCAACCATTACATGCACGATCCCGCTGGGGGTCGGCATGGGCAGGAACGCGAGGCTGTGGTGGCGCGGGTTACAGCCCAGAAAGCGCAGCCACGCGGGCGGGTCGTTCTCGGTACGGCCGACTGCTTGTGGAGGAAGCTTCATCGAGTCGCGCAAGCTGAAGCCGAGCACGTCGCGGTAGAACCGTAGCGACGCGTCGTCGTCTTTGGTCGAGAGGACCACGTGCCCAAGTCCTTGCTCGCCGGTGACAAAGCGGTGCCCGTACGGGCTCACCACTCGGCGATGCTGCAAGGCCACTCCGTGGAAGACTTCCTGCGTGTTTCCGGACGGGTCTTCAAACGTGATCAGCTCATCGACTCGACGATCGGCTTTCTGCTCATCAGTGCCTTCTTTGAAGGGGACTCCGTGTGCATCGAGGCGCGCTCTAACATCGTGGAGGTCTTCAGCATTGGCAGCCTCCCAGCCGGTCTGCGCGAGGCGGTCCTTCGAACCGGGCACGATCACGAGCCGGGCCGGAAAGTCATCCATGCGAAGGTAGAGCGCGTCGGGATTCGTTCCGCTGCCCTCCACCATGCCAAGCACCTTGAGCCCGTACTCACGCCAGGCGGCCATGTCCGTCGCCTCGATGCGCAGATAACCGAGTGAACGTATGCCCATTACGCGCCACTCCCCTCGCGAGCGTCGTTGAGGAAATCCATCGCGATCCTGTTGAATTCATCGAATTTCTCGAGCTGCGCCCAGTGCCCGCATCGGCCGAAGACGTGGAGTTGCGCGCGCGGGATCGTTTTCAGCGCGACGAGCGCACCGTCGAGCGGGTTCACCCTGTCTTCGCGTCCCCAGATCAGCAGCACCCGCTGACGCAGCTTGTAGGCCTCACGCCAAAGCATGCCTAGCTCGTACGTTTCAGGATCGGTAAATGACTTACCCATCGCGGCCATAGCGGCGAGTGACTCCGGCGTGCGGGCAGCTTCGAAGCGTTCCGCAATGAGTTCTTCGGTGATCAGTGACTGGTCAAAGACCATGACACGCAAAAACTTCTCGAGTTTCTCCTTGCTCGGTCCTGGGGGTGCCGCGAACGCT
The DNA here is from genome assembly GCF_000214175.1 of Hoyosella subflava DQS3-9A1. Classification (NCBI taxonomy): domain Bacteria; kingdom Bacillati; phylum Actinomycetota; class Actinomycetes; order Mycobacteriales; family Hoyosellaceae; genus Hoyosella; species Hoyosella subflava. The sequence goes on along the minus strand of NC_015564.1, from coordinate 951,243 downwards.
GCGAGATGCTTGACGCCCTCCGTTGGGTCAGGCGAGAACGTATTGAGACTCAGCCCTCCCGGTCCCATGAGAACGAGGCGGCCTGCACGGCTTGGGCAGTCGAGTGCGAATCGGACTGCGGTGCCACCCCCAAGGGAATTACCAACGAGGTGTGCGCGCTCGACGTTCAGCGCATCGAAAAGTCCGCCTAGTGCCCGAGCGCTGTGGGCGAAGTACTGCGGGTGACCAGTCGGCTTGTCAGACCGGCCGAAGCCGGGCTGGTCCACTGCGATCACCCGGAAACGCTTCGCGAAGACGGGGAGGTTGCGGCCGAAATTGCTCCATGCAGAAGCCCCGGGGCCGCCGCCGTGGAGCATGACGACCGTTTCGTCGTGCTCGGTTCCGGCCTCGTGATAGTGCAGCTGCAGGCCGGAAGCGACTTCTACGTATTTACCCTCAGTCATAGCATGCTGTCCGTGACTCGCTCGCCGAACTCGAAGGTGCCGAACATCTGGTAGGCACGTTCGGGGTCGTTTGCGGCATGCACGCGTCCAGCGTGAGCGTCACGCCAGAACCGCTGGATTGGTGAACCGGATTTCAGTGCCAGCCCGCCGGAGTTCTCGAAGAGCCGGTCGATTGCGGTGATGGCTCGTTCAGTGCCGCGTACCTGGTCGCGCCGGACCCTGACCCGGGTTGCGAATGGGATTTTCTCACCTGCACATGCGTGCCGGTATTCCTCGTTAATGTTGTGCATCAGCTGCAGCCAGGCCGCGTCAATCTCGCTGCCTGCCTGGGCGATACGCACCTTGGCGAATGGGTCTTCTTTGGATTTCTCGCCCGCGTATGCGGCTCGCACTCGTTTGCGCTGATGCTCGACGTGCGCGTCGTAAGCCCCCTGTGCCATACCGATGATCGGCGCGGTGATGGTCGTTGGATGCACCGAGCCGAAGGGAAGTTTGTAAAGCGGACTGGGGTTCACTTCCTGGCCGGGTACTTCGCATTTGGACATCGGCAGGAAGCTGAGTGCACGATGCTGCGGCACGAACACGTCTTCGACGAGGATGTCGTTGCTGCCGGTGCCGCGCAGCCCAACGGTGTTCCATACGTCGATGATCGTGTAGTCGCTGATCGGCAGCAGATATGTGCAGAAATCGACGGGCGCGCCTTCGGCATTGAAGGCGGGCCCGCCGAGCAGAACCCAGGTGGCGTGATCGCACCCGGAAGAAAAACTCCACTTGCCGGAGAGCCGGTAGCCGCCGTCGACAACGGTTGCTTTACCCATCGGCGCGTATGAGGAGGAGATGCGGGTGTCTGTGTCCGAGCCCCAGACTTCTTCTTGGGCCTGGCCGTCGAAGAGAGCGACGTGCCAGGGGTGAACCCCGAGGATCGACGAAACCCAGCCGGTGGATCCGCAGGCACTCGCGATGTTCCGGACCGCGGTGTAAAAGGTCTCAGGTGCTGCTTCGAAGCCGCCGTATCGTACGGGCTGGAGAAGCTTGAAAAAGCCGGTCTCCTGCAGCGCTTTGATTGAGTCGTCTGGGATCCGGCGTGCTTCTTCCGCCTCCTGCGCACGATCGCGCAGTACCGGTAGTAGCTCGTCGATGCCTTCTAAGACCTCGTGTGAGGCTGGATTGTCCGGCATTGTCATCAAGCCCTACTTCCTGCGTTGAACTTAGCCTTGCGCCGCTTGACCGGCGCGGAGGCGTACGGCAGCTTCCTCCGCACGAAGCAATACTAGAACATGTTACTGTTTCTGTCGAGATCGAGGTATGGGCACTTGAGCCGGCACCTAGGTATGTGCACGTCAGGCGCATCGAACATCGCTGCCTTGGCGTGCGGGCCATTGAAAGATCACACGCTGTTTCTTCTCTAATAATGGAACGTGTTATAGACTCTGGTTACTCGTAGCGTGAGGAGACCCATGCAGGAGATCGATGCTGCCGAAACTGCGGAAGCCTTCGACATCGTCGTCGTTGGCAGCGGTGCAGCGGGCATGACGGCCGCGCTCGCGGCCGCACACCACGGGCTGTCCGCAGTGGTGATCGAAAAGTCAGAACGTTTCGGTGGCTCGACGGCGCGTTCGGGCGGTGGAGTGTGGATCCCAGGTAACGAGGCACTCGTGAAAGCGGGTGTTCCGGACAGCCTCGAAGCCGCAAAGGAATATCTCCACAGCATCATCGGGGACGACGTCGAAGCTGAACGCATCGACACCTACCTCGACCGCGGGCCCGAAGTGGTGGAGTTCCTGCTAGACACCACGCCCCTCGAGCTGCAGTGGGTGCCGAACTATTCGGACTACTATCCGGAAGCCCCGGGCGGCACAGTGCACGGCCGGTCAGTGGAACCCAAGCCTTTCAACGGGCGGCGCCTCGGACCGGAACTCGCGAACCTCGAACCCGATTACGGCAAAGCGCCATTGAATGTAGTCGTGACCCAGGCAGACTTCCGCTGGCTGAACCTGCTGGCACGGAATCCACGCGGGATACTGCGGGTGCTGAGAATCGGCCTTCGATGGTTACGCGCGAAGCTCCTGCGGCAGCGCCTCCTGGGACGTGGACAGGCGCTCGCGGCCGCGCTTCGCGCCGGACTGATCGAGGCCGAGGTTCCTCTGCTGCTTTCCACCCCCCTTGTTCGCCTCGAACAGCGTGATGGCGGCGTCGCGGGGGTGGTCGTCGAGCGGGACGGCGCCGAGCACATCATCAGTTCGCGGCTCGGAGTCGTCATGGCATCGGGTGGCTTCGAACACAATGAAGTGATGCGCAAGCAGTATCAGCGCGAACCGATCGGCTCCGAGTGGACTGTCGGCGCGCGCGGCAACACAGGCGACGGCATCCGTGCTGGTCAAGAAGCTGGTGCCGACGTTGCATTCATGTCGGATGCGTGGTGGGGCCCGTCGATCCCGCTCACTGGTGGTCCCTGGTTCTGCTTGTCGGAAAGATCGCTGCCGGGAAGCATCATGGTGAACGATCGCGGCCAGCGGTTCGTGAACGAGTCCGCACCCTATGTTGAAGCGACGCATGCGATGTACGGCGGGAAGTTCGGTCAAGGCGACGGCCCAGCCGAAAATATCCCGGCCTGGATCATCTTCGACCAGCGCTACCGCAACCGCTACATGTTCGCTGGCGTGGGACCGCGGCAGAAGCTCCCGGGCCGCTGGTTCAAAGCCGGAATCATCCAGCAAGCGCGGACAGTCGAGGAACTTGCCGGCAAAATCGGTGTTCCGTCCGACGCACTGAAATCAACCGTCGAGCGGTTCAACGGCTTCGCAGCAGCTGGACGAGACGACGATTTCCACCGCGGCGAAAGCCGATACGATCATTACTACGCGGACCCACGGAACAAGCCCAATCCGAGCCTCGCACCTCTCGACTTTGGCCCGTTCTACGCCGCGAAGATCGTACCGGGCGATCTTGGCACCAAAGGTGGTTTACGCACTGACAAATGGGGCCGCGCCCTCCGCGCAGACGGATCCGTCATCGACGGGCTTTACGCAGCGGGCAACGCGAGTGCACCAGTCATGGGCCACACCTACGCGGGCCCTGGAGCGACGATCGGGCCCGCCATTGTCTTCGCCTATCTCGCTATCGAAGACATCCTCCGCACACAGCACCACACACTCACTGAGTACCGAAAGGGAGTGTCATGACGGCTTACCGCAGCATCGACTCGGGTAACGTCCCCACCCGCTTTGCCCGTGGATGGCACTGCCTCGGCCTCGCAGACACCTACAAAGATGGCGAACCGCATGCGATCAGCGCGTTCGGGACGAAACTCGTCGTCTTCCAGAGCGCCGACGGCAAGCTGAATGTCCTTGACGGATACTGCCGGCACATGGGTGGTGACCTCACAGAGGGCACCGTCAAGGGCAACGAGATTGCCTGCCCGTTCCACGACTGGCGCTGGGGCGGCGACGGCAAATGCAAGTCCATCCCCTACGCGAAGCGAGTCCCACTGCGCGCACGAACGCGGTCATGGCTCACCTGCGAAGAGAACAAGCAGCTGTTCGTCTGGCACGATCCCGAAGGCAACCCGCCACCGGACGACGTCGCCATCCCCCGTCTGGACGCGGCTTTCTCCGACGACTGGAGCGACTGGACCTGGAACACTGTCCCGATCGAAGGCGCGAACTGCCGCGAACTCATCGACAACGTCGTCGATATGGCTCACTTCTACTACGTGCACTTCGCTTTCCCGACCTACTTCAAGAACGTCTTCGAGGGACACGTAGCGACCCAGTACATGCATTCACATGGCAGACCCGACATGCTCGCGAACACCAAGTATGCCGACCTCGACTCCCACTTGCGCTCCGAAGCAACGTACTTCGGACCCTCGTGGATGGTGAACTACCTGTACAACGACTACAACGGATTCAAAGTCGACGTCATTCTCATCAACTGTCACTACCCGATCACTGAGAATTCGTTCATGCTGCAGTACGGCATCATCGCCAAGAAAGTCGACGGACTGACTGACGAGCAGAACGCCAAACTCGCGAAAAGCATGGCAAGCAACTTCGGTGAGGGCTTTCTGCAAGACGTGGCCATCTGGAAGTCGAAAACGCGCGTAGATAACCCGCTGCTCTGCGAAGAGGACGGCCCTGTCTACCAGCTTCGCCGCTGGTACGAACAGTTCTATGTCGATGCCGACGACATCACCGAAGACATGACGCAGCGCTTCGAGTTCGAAGTGGACACGACGAAGGCGAACGAGGTGTGGGAAGCCGAAGTGGCGGAAAACCTTGCCCGCAAGAAGGCCGAGTCCGGGGTCTGACACATGCCGGGTGAGAACGCGTCGAAGAAAAACGCGGCCAGAAAGAACTCCACTGCGCCCGGTGGGTGCACCACGTTCGGGGCACCCGCGGGGCGGCCTGAGACTCTCACCGACCGGGCCGAGTTCCTCACGGGCGGGCTCGTGCCACTGCAGTGCTCCTCATGCGGCACCGGAGTGCTGGTCAAGAAACACAGCCCGAAACACACCAGCATCCAGTGGACGACCAGCCCAGCCGAGTCATGCCCCATCTACGCGGAACGCCTCGCTGGTGGTGGCCGCACCGCATTGTTCGACACGTGTGAACGCCTCGCGGCCAGCATTGCGCAGGCGGTAACCGACGGCAAGCTCAAGGTGGGTACAGATGACCGCGAATGACCTGCCAGAACCGGACCTGCCGGACGCTGAATTCTGCAGGTTGCACGTGTCCCGCATTATTGCCGAGACACATGATGCTCGCTCCTTCGAGCTCGAAGTGCCCGGTGATCTTGCGGACCGCTTCCGGTACCGGCCCGGACAATTCCTCACGCTGCGAGTACCGAGCGATCGGACCGGATCAGTGGGCCGCTGTTACTCACTCTCCTCAGCTCCGCATGAAGACGGGCCGCTAAAAGTCACCGTCAAACGAGTTCGCGACGGCTATGGCTCGAACTGGCTGTGCGACAACGCTACTGAGGGTATGGCGATCGATGTGCTGCCCCCAGCCGGGGTCTTCACACCCAAGTCGCTCGACAATGACCTGTTGCTATTCGCTGGCGGCAGCGGGATCACGCCAATCATGTCGATCCTGAAATCAGTCCTCGCGAGAGGAACCGGACGCCTCACCCTGATCTACGCCAACCGCGACGAACAGTCCGTCATCTTCGCCTCCGAACTGACCCAGCTATCCGCCGCGCACCCTGACCGTCTGACTGTGCTGCACTGGCTGGAAACCGTTCAGGGGCTGCCCACGGGCGAACAGCTGGCTGGACTAGCCCAGCCCTGGGCAGACCGTAACGTATTCATCTGTGGCCCCGGCGCGTTCATGGACGCGGCGTCCGCTGCACTCGCCAGCCTCAACGTCGAACGCAAGCGTGTCCATATCGAAAAGTTCATTTCCCTATCGCGCAACCCCTTCGAAGTCGAGGACGTGCCCGAATCCGAATCGGATGATGCGGCGAGCACCGCCGAACCGGCGTCGCTCAAAGTCGATCTGGACGGCGAGCAGCATGCGTTTTCCTGGCCTCGCAACAAGAAGCTGCTCGACTTTCTCCTCGAGAAGGGCCTCGACGCCCCCTACTCCTGCCGCGAGGGCGCATGCAGCGCGTGTGCATGCCGCATCGTTTCTGGTGACGTCAAAATGCTTCACAACGAAGTTCTCGAACCGGAGGATCTGAATGACGGTATTGTGCTTGCCTGCCAGTCGCTTCCTGTTACGGACGACGTTGCCGTGAGCTACGAATAAGCGAGCGGACCTCATGAAATACAGCGTCGTGCTGTTCACCAGCGACCGCGGCATCACTCCAGTAGCAGCCGCTCAGGCGGCTGAGGAACTCGGATTCCACGCCTTCTACGTCCCCGAACACACGCACATGCCGGTACGCCGCGAAGCAGTGCACCCTTCGACCGGCGGCACCGAACTGCCCGATGACAGGTACATGCGCACTCTCGATCCGTGGGTCGCCCTCGCTACAGCGGCTGCAGTCACACATCGGATCAGGCTTGGTACCGCGGTGGCGTTGCCTGTCGAGCACGACCCCATCGCGCTGGCTAAAACGATTGCTTCAGCCGATCACTTGTCTGGGGGCCGTGTGACTTTGGGCGTCGGTTTCGGCTGGAACATCGACGAGATGACCGACCACGGCGTGCCACGAGGACGGCGCCGGACAATGCTGCGCGAGTATCTCGAAGCGATGCAGGCTCTCTGGTCTGAGGATGAGGCGAGCTATGACGGCGAGTTCGTGAAGTTCGCGCCCGCCTGGGCGTGGCCGAAACCGATGCAGCAGCCCCGAGTTCCCGTTCTGGTTGGCGCTGCAGGAACTGAGAAGAACTTCCGGTGGATTAGTCGTTCCGCGGATGGCTGGATCACCACCCCAGCCGAAGGAACCGACATCGCCGATCAGGTTCAGCTGCTGAACGCATTGTGGCGCGAGGCCGGGCGGCAAGGGCGGCCGCACGTCATCGCACTAGCAGGAAAGCCACAGCAGGACCTCCTCGCCCGATGGTCAGACCTCGGGGTCAGCGAAGTCCTTTTCGGGATGCCTGACCGCAGCGCTGATGACGTTCTGGCCTATCTGCAGCGTCTCGCTGGGAAACTGGGTCTCGACTCCCGCATCAACGAAGAAGGAGCATGATTTCGTGCCTATCGATCCGTCCGTGGCCGTCGGCGCCGAACTTGGCCAAACGTCGTTCTCCTGGGAATCCAGCGACGTCCTGCTGTACCACCTGGGCATCGGAGCGGGCGCGGATCCGCTCGACTCGCGCGAACTGCGGTACGCCTACGAGAAGGATCTGCGGGTACTTCCCACCTTCGCAACGGTGGCAGCCACAATGCGCGCCTCAGAGCCGCCCCGGGTGTCGTTCCCCGGCATCGAAATCGATCTCGCGAAAGTGGTCCACGGCAGCCAGTCCGTCACGGCTCACCGGCCGCTCCCCGTCGCAGGGAAAGCCACTGCCAGCAGCCGCATCACAGACGTGTTCGACAAGGGCAAAGCCGCAGTGATCGTGCAGGAAACCGATGTCACCAGTGAGGACGGCGAACCGCTCTGGACGGCGCAATCGCGCATATTCGCGCGCGGCGAGGGAGGGTTCGGCGGTGACCGGGGCCCGTCAGAGCGGATTGACCTGCCTGATCGCGAACCAGACGTCACGGTCTCCACAGCGACACTTCCGCAGCAGGCCCTTCTGTACCGGTTATGCGGTGACCGCAACCCACTGCACGCTGATCCTGACTTCGCCCAGGCAGCGGGGTTCGATCAGCCCATCTTGCATGGTCTCTGCACTTACGGGGTCGTTGCGAAGGCCGTGACGGACGCGGTACTCGACGGCGATCCCACGCTGGTGCGCTCGTGGTCGGCGCGATTCGCGGGGATCGTGCTGCCGGGCGAGACGCTGCGCACGAAGATCTGGGAACTTGACGGGAAGTTCATCGTGAGCACCGAGTCAGTGGAGCGCAGCGCACCGGTCCTTGCCGACGCGGTACTTCAGCGGGTCTGAACGGCCGCTTGGGGGCGCGAATCAGAAGACTAATTGCCCACCTCTCAGCGACAGTGCGGTGTCGCTGAGAGGTGGGCAGTCAGTACTCGCTCCGGATCAAGCGCGCGTGGTGGCTGCGCCTCGCCCCCGCGCCGCCAGCAGCGCAACGAACCCCAGCGCCTGGACAACGACAAGCACCAGCACCCCGGCGCGGAACCCCGCCACTCCACCGTCCGCCAACGTCCAGGCGAGCGCGGCCACCGCTGGAGCGATTGTCGACGCCATCATTCGGGTGGTGCCGCTGATGCCACCCGCAGTACCGGTCGCACCGGCTGGCGCGGCAGCCATAATCGCAGCGATCACCGGTGTGTTGAACAGACCGAATCCGATGCCCATCAGCGCAAGCTGCCAAGCAAGGTCGAAAGTTGTTGCGCCCTCACCTAACGTGACCATGATGAGTGTCGCGCCGACCGTCAGGGCAGCGCCGATCGCTGCGATCACGAGCTCGCCGTGACGGTCCGCGAGCCACCCAGCGAGCGGCGACACAAGTGACATGGCCGCGATCTCGATCAGCATCAGCATGCCCACAACTTCCGGCCCAAGCGCAAGAACGTCGGCGACGAAATACGGAACCAGGAACACCATCAACGCGACGTTGAAACCCAGGAAGAACAGTCCAGCGATTGTGAACCCGAACGCACGCTGCCGCATCAGCTGAATGATGGCCGCCGAGGCTGGCTGGCGCTTCCACATCAGCGTCAGGATTACGGCCGCAACGACGAGCGCCCCTGCGAGCACAGGCCTTTCCGCTACCCCATTGAATGCGAGTAGTACTGCACTCACCGCGCCGCCCAGCAGGAGCGCTTCCATAACCAGAGTCCGTCCTGGTGCAGGGAGCCCCCGGTCGGCACGGGGCAGCGACCGGACGGCAAGTATCAGCACTGGAATGAGCAATGGAAGCTTCAGGAGGAAAACCGACCGCCATCCGAAAGCCCCGGCCGCTACCCCACCGATCGCCGCTCCGGCCATGCCGCCGGCCGTCATGATCGTGACGATCACCGAGACAGCGCGGCCGCGCAATTCTTCGCGCGCACTCTCGACCACGATCGGCATGTACACAACAAGGACGAGGCCGCCGAACAGACCTTGCAAGAACCGCGCGACCAGGAGCACCCACATGGCTGGTGCGGCAGCGGCGACGACACTCATCACCCCTGTCCCCACCATGGATATGAGAAACAGCGTGCGAGGGTCCGCCCGATCAGCCCAGCGGCCCGCAGGTATCGCCATGGCCCCCATAGGAAGCGCAAACGCGAGGAGTACCCATGCGGCCGCCGCCGGTGTCACACCGAGATCTGCTCCTAGCGCTGGAAGCGCGACCGCCGCGATGCTGATTTCTGAAGTCACGATCAGCATCGCAAGTGCCACAGCGATGATCGGTGGCCAGGAGGTGCGCGTACTGCCGTGAGCCGCGTGAGAGGCAACTGAAGTCGTCATACGAATGACGCTATTTCCGCGCGAACACGCCCGAATCTGTCACATGACTGTAGGTACCAGCCACGTCAGTGACTGGCATAAACCCAGTCATGTGACAGATGCCGCACGACGTGGCGAGCAATAGCGTCGAAGACACAGGAAGATACTCACCACACCAAGGAGACACCACATGTCTGCACTTCGACTGGCCGTCATCGTCGGAAGCACCCGCGACGGCCGTTTCGGCCCGACCGCGGCCCACTGGTTCGCGCAGCAAGCGCGCTCACACAGCGACTTTGAGATCGACGTCATCGACCTTGTTGATGCTCAACTGCCCACTACGATCACCGATTTCGGCGCTCCGGAGCCAGCCGAGGTCACCGCGCTAGCACCCCGTCTCGCCGAGGCTGACGCCTTCGTCATCGTCACCCCCGAGTACAACCACAGCTACCCAGCATCACTCAAAGTTGCGATCGACTGGTACCGCGACGAGTGGCAAGCCAAGCCGGTTGGCTTCGTGTCATACGGGGGCATGGGTGGCGGTCTGCGTGCAGTCGAGCATTTGCGCACAGTTTTCACCGAAGTCCACGCAACGACAGTCCGCGACACGATCAGTTTCCACTCGTACTGGGACAAGTTCGACGAGGAGGGCCTGCCGCATGATGGGGAATCGTGCGCGCACGCCGCCAAAGGCATGCTTGATCAGCTGTCCTGGTGGGGTGGAGCGCTCAAGGATGCCCGCGCCCGGGCCCCGTACGGCGGCTGACATCATGCGCGTCGAGTTTGTTTTCGACTTCCCTTGCGTCTGGTCCTACTTCACCTTTCACCGTCTGCAGCATTCACTGGCGCGGTACCGCGCGGCCGGAGGAACAGCGGAACTTATCTTCCGGCCATTCCAGCTAGCCCCCGAAGCGTCGGGGACCGGGGAGCCAAAACGCGATGTCCTGCGCCGGTCATTCGGCGACGACACCGATGATGCGATCGCAGGCATCGAGTCACTCGCCGAAGCGGACGGCTTGCAGTTCAGACACACCAACGCGGTGTGGTCCAATACCTTCGATGCGCACCGCTTGACTCATCTCGCCCAGGCGCAAGGCCACGGCGAGCGCATTGTGGAGCGGCTTTTTCGAGCGCACCACACCGACGAACTGAACATCGCAGACCCGGCCGTGTTGCGTCGGCTTGCAGAAGCAACCGGCGTCCGGTGGCAGATCGTACGGGATGCGACTGTGCGTGCGGAGCTCCGTAGCGTGCAGCGAGAGGGACTTCGCTCGATTCCGGCGCTCCGGTTCGACGGTGGCGAATGGGTGATTGGTGCCCAGTCCGAGATGGCGCTGCACGCCGCCCTGACCGGGATAACAGGGTCAGCTGCGTAAGGTGGAAACCATGCTCGTGGGCCGCGATACCGAATTCGCTGAACTCCAAACGTACGTGGAGCAGGCACGGCTCGGGCGCAGCTCGGTCGTTGTGTTGCGGGGCGAGGCGGGTATCGGGAAGTCCGCTCTGCTGGACGAGCTCGCCGCGGCCAATCCAGACGTCCGCACGGTCCGTGCCGCTTGTGTGAAGTCGGAGAACGCGATCCCATTCGCAGCCCTGCACATGCTTGTACATCCCTTGCGTGCGGGCATTGGCGGACTGCCCGCTCCGCAAGCGAATGCGCTTCGCGCGGTCTTGGGGACTGCCGAAGCCGGGGGCCACAATGATGACGGGCGAGCAGCCAGCGATCGGTTCCTTGTGGGGCTCGCCTTACTGACTCTGTTGTCGGATGTCGCCGAAGAGCGTCCGCTGCTGTGCGTCATCGATGATGCGCACTGGCTGGATCAAAGTTCCGCTGAGGCCTTGCTTTTCGCCGTCCGCCGACTCAGAGCCGAACCGATCGCGCTCGTCTTCGGGGTACGAGAAGGTGACGCACCCGAGTTCCCTGCCGATGGTCTCCCAGAACTAACACTGAGTCCACTGGCCGCCGAAGCCGCCGCAGCACTGCTGGACCGTCGTAAAGCTTCACTCACGCCCGAGCAACGCGAAACCCTGATCGCCGATGCGCGCGGAAACCCGCTTGCCCTCCTGGAACTTCCCGCGAACGCTGATGCGGAACCCTCCTCACGCTTCCTCCGCCTGAAAAGCGCTTTCGCAGAACGCATCCGTGCCCTCCCAGCCGCCACGCAGACTGCACTCGCCGTCGTTGCATCGGATGACACGAGCCGGGCTTCGGTGGTCCTTGCCGCTATCAGTGAGCTTGGCAATTCCCCATCGGACCTTGCACCAGCTGAGAAAGCTGACATTATTTTCGTGCGCGATGACCGCGTCGAATTCCGGCACCCACTGCTGCGCGCAGCCGCCTACTATGCGGCCCCCATCACGACCAGAACCGACAGTCATCGGGCACTAGCGAGCGCGCACCAAGCATTGGGCGACCATTGTCACTATGCGTGGCATCTCGCGGCCGCCGCCACGAAACCCGATGACCACGTCGCCACGGTGCTCGCGGAAGCTGCGCAACCCAGAGGGAAACTTCAGCACAACGCTGCAACATCGCAGATGCTCGAACGTGCCGCGGAACTGACCATCGACACGCGTCAGCGTGCAGAGCGGTTCACCCTGAGCGCCCAGAGCGCCGCATCTGCCGGGCAATTCGAGCGCGCCGAACGGTTAGCCGAACAGGCCGCCGACTATGCGCAAGATCCGCTGCAGCTCGCCGACATTGCTATAGTGCGTGCTTCAGTCCTCGATGACCAAGACCAGCCAAAGCTGGCACACCGGCTGCTTTCCGACGCTGCTGTGACAGTCGCGCCGCTGGACGGCGAATTCGCTGGCCACCTGCTATTTCGAGCTGCCCGCTCGGCTGCCAACGCTGGAGATCTCGATGTCCTTGCGCGGATAGCGGAACGCGCTATAGACATGCACCTACCTAACTCAGGTGCTGTCACGGCGCTCGCCAGCGCGTTCAACTCTCAGCACACCTTCGTTGCCAGCGAAAGCGAGGATCCGCTAGCCACGCTCGTAAACATGCTTGATGGCTGCGGCGAAACAACCGAACTACTCGAAATCGGATGGTGGCAGCTGCTGCGTGGAAGGTTTCACGATGCGCACGACCTCGCGCAGATGGTCGAGTCGCGTGCTCGAGGCGATAGCGCGGCGGGAATGCTCGCTGCAGCTTTGCCTCTGCTGGCGCGGACGCAGCTCATCCTCGGGCAGCTTGACGACGCTCAGGCCAGCGCCGAGGAAGCCGCCACGATTTCACGAGATATCGGGGCCCGGCGTCACGGTCTGTACGTGTCGAATGTGTTGGGACACATCGCAGCAATCCGTGGGGACGTAGAAGCATGCATTCGCAACACCGAGGAACCGTTAAGCCGCAATATCGCACCAGGAAATATGCACGCTCTAGGTGCGCGGAGCCTCTTGGACCTCGGCCTCGGCCGCTACGAAAACGCGTTCACCACCCTCCAAACGATGATGAGCGGCGCGGGACGGCAGGGCGCGATCGCGAGCCTCCCAGACCTGATAGAAGCCGCAATGAGGTTGGGTGACAACACTTCTGCCATCGAGGCGCTCGAGTGGTTCGACGCCTGGGCGCTGCGACTGAACCAGCCATGGGCCGAATCCGCCGCGCTGCGGTGCCGCGCACTGACCGCGGCTGACTCTGCGGCTGGCGTTTACTACGCACAGTCAGTCCGATTGCACACCTCCCCCGGACCGCCGTTTGAGTATGCGCGCACCAACCTGCTTTACGGTGAATGGCTGCGACGCCAGCGTCAGACGACAGAAGCGCGCGTGTACCTGCGCCGAGCAGCTGACACCTTCGCGCGGATGCGCGCGAACCCCTGGCAGGAGCGCGCGAACGCCGAATTGCGTGCCGCTGGTGGGCGGATCGAGAGCCAGCCTGGCGACGATAAGACCAGCACACTCACCCCGCAGGAGCGTCAGGTCGTTCGCCTCGCTGCTACAGGGCTCAGCAACCGGGACATCGCCGGGCAGCTGTTCCTGAGCCCGCGCACGGTCGGTTACCACCTGTACAAGGCATACCCAAAGCTCGGTGTCACGTCGCGTGGAGAACTGGCCACGGTGCCGGAGCTGGGTTGACCGATAAGTCACCTCCGTCTGGTGTGTCTGTTTTTGTCAGGGGTGGTGGGTAGGTTCGTTCGTATGTTCGATTTGCTGGTGGGGGCGCTGGATGGTGTCGGGGTGCAGGATTTCGGGGAGCTTGATGATGCGGGGGTGATCGCGGCGGCGGGGGTGTGGCATCGGCTGGAGTCGGTGGTCGCGGAGCGGAAGTACGCGGCTGCCGCGGAGTTGTTCCGCCGGTACCGGGCGCGGGAGGACGAGCAGGGCGGGTGGGTGCTGGATGCGTATGAGCAGGCGGAAGCGGAGATCGGTGCCGCGCTGGGGCTCAGCCGCCGCGCGGCCGGGGATGTGGTGAATTTCGGGGACGCGCTCGCCGCGCGGCTGCCGCGGTTCCGGGAAGCGGTCGCGGCGGGGCTGGTGTCGGTGTATCAGGCCCGTCAGGTCGAGGTCGCGACCCGGAATGTGACCGGGACCGCGATCGGGGCGGTTGAGGAGCAGATCCTGGCGCGGGTGCTGGCCAGGGGTGGTACCGCGTCGGGGCGGCGGTTACGGGATCTCGCGGACCGGGTGATCACCGCGGTGGATCCGGACGGGATCCGGGTGCGGCGCCAGCGCGCGCAGGACGAACGGTATGTGGAGGTCTCCGCCGCGGAGGACGGGATGGTGCATGTGCTGGCCAGTCTGCGCGCGGACGAGGGACGGTTCCTTGATGCGCGGGTCACGGAAATGGCGAAAGAGGTCTGCGCGCAGGACCCGCGCCCGTTCCCGGTGCGCCGCGCGGACGCGCTGACCGCGCTGGTCCATGGTGAGCCCCGCCTGGCGTGCCGGTGCGGCAGCACCGGCTGCACCCAGCGCGGTGCGCTGCCTGCCCGCCGGAAACCGGTCGTGCACGTCATCCTCACCGACACCGCACTGACCGGGCAGGACCAGAACACCCCGGCGTATCTCGACGGGTACGGCATCATCGACAGCGCCCTCGCCCGCGAGATCGCCGCCCACGCGATCATCCGCCCCCTCACCCCCAGCCAGACACACCCCGCAGGTCCGGCTGATCCGCCTGTGCCAGGCGATCCGGTCCCGTCTGCCCCGGCCTGCCAGGACGACGCGGCGCTGACGTACCGGCCCCGCCTGCAGGTCGCGGACCGGTCCCGCGCCGAGCACGGCACCTGTCAATGGCCGCACTGTGACCGGGCGGCATGGGACTGCGACCTCGACCATAACGATCCGTTCAACCACACCGACCCGGAAGCCGGGGGCCGCACGGTCGCGGCGAACCTGGGCCCGCTGTGCCGCGGCCATCACCGGATCAAAACCTTCTGCGGCTGGACCTTCACCCCCAGCGGCGACCGCACCATGGTGCTGCACGCACCCAGCGGACTCACCTACACCCTCTACCAATCCGGGCCCGTCGAACTGCTCACCGGCACACCACCCGCGTTCCCCAGCCCGAACACAGAACCCGCGGGACTACCGAAAAAAACCCGCACCCGCACCCAACACCGCGCCGCCCGCGCCCGCACCGAACGCGGCATCAACCACGCCACCCGCTGCCACAACAACACCACCACCAGCACCGAACCACCCTTCTAACACCAACACACCCCACAACCCGGCCGGAAACACCCCACCCGCCGGGCACACACCCACACCCAAAAAACAGCGGGCCCGACTACTGGGGAGCAAGCAGGCTTTCAATGCAAACTGGGGTAAGTACCTCGGGCGACATAGGGACCCACCCACGGGTCTCGTCCTAGATTGAGCAGTGGAGGCAGCATCGTGACTGCGGGCGCTATTACGCGAGCTCAGGCACTCGCCTACCGCGCCCACGTCCATGACCTAAACGCCAGCGGAACCGGGACGGTAGCCCTGCGAACAGGCCTGCAAGACTATCCGCCCGGGCGCAGCGCGGGTCTCGCATTCGAGCTGCGAACCGGCAGGGCGCCCAGTTCGGAGACAGTGCTCTTTCACTCGGTACGCGGAGCACTCCATCTCCACGACACGGCTGATTTGCCGCTCTACGCATCTGCGCTGCGCACGACCGAAGCTCGTGATCTTGCAAGGCAGTCCATCGGACCATTCGCATCAGAACTGAGCGACAATGGCCTTGGCTTTCCAGCTGCACTGGACGAGGTCGCGTCCGCGATGCGGAACGTCATCGCCGACGTCTCACGTCCAACGAAAGGTGAGCTCAGCAGCAGGGTCACCCCACTGGTTAACAGCCACCTCACGCCGTGGTGCTCAGGCTGTGGTGCGGCACACGTGCACGACCATTTGTTCCGCATGGCTACCCTGCAAGCCGGTTTGGTTGTCGAACTCGCACCAGAATTGCCGAGCCAGTTCCGTTACGCCGCCGCGAAGCAGTTCGACCGGACGCGGCAACGATCGGGCGGTTCTTTGATTCTGCTGACGTCGCTGTTGCGTGAACCACCGCGTCATTGCCGACGCCTTCGAGCACTCGCTACCGCCAGCGGCAAGGTGAGAATCGAGAGCAGTGCCGCGGCAAGCATCGCCACAGAGAAAGTCGCCTGTGCTGCGACGATGCCGATTAGCAAGGCCCCAATACCAGTCCCCGCATCGAATCCGATATTCCACACCGCGCTCGCCATCCCATACCTTTTGCGACCAGCGGCGGCGAAAGTGTCAAGGAGGGTGAGGTTCTGCAGTGCCCCGTAGGAGATTCCGACAATCGCCATCCCAACAATCAGCCCTGCCGACTGCAGTGCACCACTCCCCTGCACTGCCCAGGCAATGAGCGACAGTCCCGCGGCTGTGAGCCCTATCAGCGGCGTAACGAACAGCCGTGTCCCGTAACGGTCTGCGAATGCTCCGATGAGCCAGCGGCTCAAGGCGGAGATGACTGTGAACGTGAGCAGGCTGGTGAAAACGAGCGTGGGGTTCGGCGTCATTTGCGGCGTGAACGTCAACAGGGCGCCACCGGCCGCAGTCACTGCAAGGAGTATCAGCATGGGACCGAACATCTGGATCGGGATCCGCACCCGCCGGCGTGTCCCGTGCGTAGTCCTGTCGTCGGCCTCGCGGCTGGTGGAGGTCACATGTCGCGCGACAGGGCCAGCCAGGAACCATCCAATCAATGGGCATGCGCCGGCCACGAAGACGAGGGCGAAGCCGATGTTGTCGGCAACCCAGGGCGCCGCCGGGATCAGGATGGCTTGTGGCGCGGCGATTGCGAGGCCATAGGCACCGATAGCTTTGCCACGGCGTGCTGGGTGAACGAGTTCAGCAACAGCGATGGCACCGCAGACAGTGAGCACTCCGAACCCGAAACCGCGCGGTACCGCAAGCGCGAGCGCACCCGCAAAACTCAGCGGGAGCAGGTGCAGCAGGGACGGCACACCGAGAAACACCATGCCGAGTTTCCACGTGATGTTCCAGCCGATGCGGCGGAGCGCGAACGGCACCAATACCTGTGTCAGCACAGTGCACAACATGAGCAGTGCATTGACGGCACCTGCTCCTGCTGCGTTCCCGCCCGTCGTGACCACCCACAGCGGCACGGTAGGAAAGAGCAATGCGTGGCCGCTGAAACCGAATGCGGTCATCACGAGCAGAGCAGGCATACCTGGCGCGGTCCACACCGGACCCGAGGAAACTTCCCGCCGTGCGCCGGACTGGCCCTGCTCTGCGTTGCGATCCGCCTCACCCATTGCCGTGAAATCGTACGCCAGCCACCACACTTTTGTGTCGGCCACACTGTCCACGGCAGTGGTGGCTGACCCAGAAATGTGGTGGCCGCGCAACGATCGCGCAAGGCCACGCTAGGTGCGCGCAACGATCGCGCTAGGTGCGCAGCACCAGCCCGCTGGTGGGAACTCCGGTTCCTGCCGTCACCAGCACATGCTCCACTGAGTCCACCTGGTTGACGGCAGTCCCCCGCAACTGCCGGACGGCCTCGGCGATCCCGTTCATTCCATGAATGTAGGCCTCGCCTAGTTGACCACCGTGCGGGTTGAGCGGCAGCGAGCCGTGTAGTTCAAGAGTGTCGCCGCTGATGAAATCCCGCGCTTCCCCACGGCCACAGAATCCGAGCTCTTCCAATTGCATGAGCACATACGGTGTGAAGTGGTCGTACAGGACGGCAACATCGACGTCCCCTGGGCTGATTGCGGACTGCTCCCACAGTTGTCGCGCCACCACGCCCATTTCGGGCAAACCGCTAATGGTGTCACGGTAGTAACTGGTCATGATGTACTGATCGTGGCCGCTGCCCTGGGCCGCCGCGGCGACGCGCACGGGCACTCTCGGCAGATCACGTGCGCGCTCAGTGGTGGTCACCACGAGCGCAACCCCACCATCGGATTCTTGACAGCAGTCCAGCAGGTGCAGCGGTTCCGCGACCCACCGCGACGCCTGATGCTCCTCCAAAGTGATCGGCTTGCCGTAGAACCAGGCGTTCGGATTGGACGCTGCGTGCTTCCGGTCGACTACGGCGATCCTTCCGAAGTCCTCACTGGTGGCACCGTACTCGTGCATGTACCGGCGTGCTCCCATCGCGACGGTGGCTGCCGGCGTCGCGATCCCCATTGGGTAGTGAAAGCTGTTGTCCACTCCCGACGTGTTCACCTGACCTGCGGCAACGGAGGACACCTGGCCGAAGCGGACGCCCGAGCGCTCGTTGAATGCCCGGTACACAACGACGACTTTGGCGACTCCGGTCGCGACGGCCATCGCGGCCTGTTGCACTGTTGCTGCTGCGGCGCCGCCGCCGTAGTGGATTCGGCTGAAGAACGTCAGTTCGGGGATACCGAGTTCGCGAGCGACCGCGATCTCGGCGTTGCTGTCCATCGTGAACGTGACGAGCCCGTCTACATCAGCGGGCGCCAGACCTGCATCGTCAACGGCGGACCGGATGCACTCGACGGCGAGCCGCAATTCGCTGCGACCGGAGTCCTTCGAGAATTCTGTCGCACCGATTCCCACGATCGCGGCTTTGTTCGCAATCGTCATTGACCATCTCCTTGCGGCACGGCGATCTGGACCGTCCCAGTGATGTGATCGCCGAGGCTGTCTCTGGCTCTGACCTCGATCACAAAGCGCGACTCCCGGCCGACGACGGTCTCCTCGGCCACTCGTCCGCTGAACGTCAGCGTGTCATTCGCATAGCACGGAACACCCAACCGGATATTGATGGAACGGACCAGCGCCTCAGGGCCAGCCCAGTCCGTGACATACCTTTGTACGAGGCCGTTGTCGGTGAGGATGTTCAGGAAGATGTCTTTGGTGCCGCGCGCGACTGCAGCGTCACGGTCGTGATGCACGTCTTCGAAGTCACGCGTCGCGATGGCAGTGCTGATGATGAACGTAGGTGTCGCGTCGACAACTAGTTCGGGCAGCTCCATTCCGATGGAGATCTCCGCTGCCGTCAGGGTTTTCATGCCACCTCCCACGCTGGCAGGGTCACGTCGTCGTCGATGCGGAGGAACACGGCTCGGACGCTCCCGCCGATTTTGACGTCTTCCGGAGCGACGTTGATGAGCTCACCGAGGACACGGACTCCCTCGTCGAGTTCGACGAGCGCCACCACGAACGGGGTCTTTTTCCCGGGCACTTTCGGATGGTGGTGGACGACAAAGCTGTACACCGTTCCAGTGCCACGGGCCACGATGTAGTCCGGGGTGGCCTCGAGGTCACCGTTCGGTGCGACCGCGCCGGGCGGGTGCCGCAGTTCGTCGCCCCATCGTTGTATGCGCAGCTCGCCTTTTTTCGTTCCTTCCCAGAAGAACGCGGTGTCACGCGAGATCACCGGTCTGAGCACGCTGGCCGCGTACTCAGGCGCATCGATGATCCGCGCTGAGCTCTTGGGGCGGAACTTCAGGACACGAAACACCATCTCCGCCACTGGCTCTTCTCCTACTGACCACGTGGTCACAGTGGTGACGAACCAGCCTGGACCGAGCGCTGTCTCCTTGGGACCATTGATGTCTCGCAGTTTCGTTGATGCCGTAACACGCTCACCCGGACGCAGGTAACGGTGATAGGTCTGCTCCGTGTTCGTACCAACGACGGAGGTGAAACCTTCTTTGTCGAGAGCGGCGAGCATCGCCCCGAGTGGATCGTCGGCGTTGCGTTTCCCGTGCAGGCCCCGCATCGTCCACACTTGCGCCATCGCTGGCGGTGCAACGACCCCGCCGTGGATCGACGCCGCGGCGAAATCGGGGTCGGTGTAAACGGGATTGTTGTCGCCGATGGCTTCGACCCAGTTGTTGATCATTGCCTGGTTGACGGGGTCCCGGGCAGCCACGGGTGTAGAACTGCCTTGCGCCGCAATTCTTTTTGCTGTTTCTCGAATGTCAGTCATCGAATCACCCGGGGCAGACCAAGTCCCATCGTGGCGATCAGTTCTCGCTGAATTTCGTTCACGCCACCTCCGAAGGTCAGCACAAGGTTTCGTTTCGCGGTGATGTCGAGCCACTCGGCGAGTTCCACAGTCGCGGGGTCGTCGAAGTTGCCGTAGCGCGCGACGATTTCCTCCAGTGACGCACCGATCTTCTGAATCTGCTCGGAACCAAAGACTTTCGTTGCAGACGCATCTGCGACGTCGACTGCCTGGGATGCATCGGCTGCTGCGACCTGCCAATTAAGAAGTTCGTTGATACGCAGGGCCGCCTTGGTTCTCGCGAGCGCGGCGCGAACATCCGAATGCTGCACAAGGTCATTACTGTGCGCCCACTCGCGAACCCGGTCATACACCGCCCCGATACGTCCGGCGGGACCAAGCATGACCCTCTCGTGATTCAGCTGGGTGGTGATGAGCTTCCAGCCCTTGTTTTCCTCGCCCACGAGCATGGAGCTCGGCACCCGAACGTCGTTGTAGTACGTCGCGTTGACGTGATGCGCACCGTCGCACGTGATGATCGGTGTCCAGCTGAAGCCCGGGTCGCTGGTATCAACGATGAGGATCGAGATACCTTTGTGTTTGGGCGCTTTCGGGTCAGTCCGAACAGCCAGCCAGATGTAGTCGGCGTCGTGCGCGCCCGTGGTGAAGATCTTCTGACCGTTAACGATGTAGTAGTCACCATCTAGTACTGCGGTGGTGCGCAGTGCGGCAAGGTCGGTGCCCGCTTCAGGTTCCGTGTATCCGATTGCGAAGTGCACTTCGCCCGCGAGGATCTTCGGCAAGAAGCGTTGCTTTTGTTCCTCGGTTCCGTATGTCTGCAGGGTGGGGCCCACAGTCTGCAGGGTGACGGAAGGCAATTGCACGTCGGCGCGGGTGGCTTCGTCAACAAAGATGTGCTGTTCGATGGCGCCGAATCCATGGCCGCCGAACTCTCGTGGCCAGCCCACGCCTAGCCATCCGTCCTGCCCCATCCGGCGAACGATATTCCGGAACACCGGACCGTGGCGTTCCACGCGCATCTCGGCGCGCTCATCCGCAGTCACCAGGTGCGTGAAGTAATCGCGCAGGGTGGCTTGCAACTCGCGCTGACTCTCTGTGAGGTCGATGTGCACGGCTAGACCCCCAATCTTTCACGCTGCTGCTCGGCGCCGCCGAGCATCCGGGCCACGTCTTTGAGGACGGAATAGTGCCGGTGCAGTGGGTATGACATGTCGACGCCAACGCCACCGTGCAGGTGGTGACAGGTACGCAGCGCAGGCAGACCTTCGGCGATGAGCCAGTAGGCGGCGATCGTGAGATCGTCGTCAGCGGCAAGCCCAGATGCAAGGCGCCAGGTTGCTGCTTTCAGCGCCAGATCCGCAGTGCGCGCCGCTATGTAGACATCGGCGATCTGCTGTGCGACAGCCTGAAATGTCGCGAGCGGCTTACCGAATTGCGCTCGCGTGCCGATGTGGTGGGTGGTGAGCTCCAGGGCCCCCGCTAGTGCGCCGCAGCCAACAGCTACGGCACCGAGGGTTCCGGCGCCGCGAAGCCATTCGACGGCGTCAGTCGACACATCTGCACCGAGTACCTCGGCGGTCGCGTTCACGAACCGCATGATGTACTCGGGGGCACCTGACGACGAGGGCACCCGGTGCAACGAAACACCCGTGCCGTGCGGGTCCACGAGGAAAACACCGGACCGTTCACCGACTTGTGCTGGCACGAGAACACGCCGCGCCTGCTGCGCATACAAGACAGCAGCGGTGCGTCCATTCAATAACCATTGATCTTCGCGCGTCGCGTGCACGCTCAACGCTCCGGGCAATTCCGCGGTGAGAACGGCGTTGCCGGCCGCCACGTCAGGCAATATCTCCGCCTTCTGTTCGCGGGTCCCGAAAGCGCATAGCGGCAGCACCCCCATTGCGAGGGTCGAAAGAGCGGGAACGCGCGCGCCGGACTTGCCCACTGCGGAGAGGACGACACTGAGTTCAGCGATTCCCAGGCCATCACCTCCGAGGTCTGTCGGCATCGCGAGCGAGAGGAGCCCCGATTTGGCGAGCGATGCCCAGAGCGCGTCATCGAAGTCTCCGGCTTCAGCAGGGGCAATGCCTTCCCCGTGAGCCTTCTGCAGCACTGCCTCGGTCAGCCCAAGGATGTCCCGCTGGATGTCATCGAGATCAAAGTCCACGTACCAGCTCCGTTTCACACCGGTTCGGCTACTGCAAAAGTGTAACACGTTCTAGTATTGTTTTAATCACCCTGTTGGAAAGTGAGAACCCCGAGGAGGGCACGTCGCATGAGTCAATACAGGACGCCGCTCAGCGGTGCAGGGTGGCGTCTCATCGAGCGGCGGATCGCCGTGGCCCCCACTATCGACATCCCTGCTCCAGAGCCGATCACTCTGCCTGGACGTGGGGAAACAGCGATCTTCGACATTGGTCCGCGCGGCGCTGAGCCGATCATTCTCCTCCACGCGCTGTCCTGCACAAGCCTATTGACGTGGTACCCATCGCTTCCGCAACTGTCACGCAAGTACAGGGTGATCGGCCTGGATCAGCGGTGGCACGGCGCGGGCATCAAGTCCAACACGTTCTCCCTTGAAGACTGCGCTGACGATGTTGCCGCACTCGGAACCGAACTTGGCCTCGAACGCTTCACCGTGGCTGGTTACTCGATGGGCTCCATGGTCGGTCAACTCGTCGCGAAACGCCACCCGGATCGCCTCACCGGCCTCGTCCTGTGCGCGACGACCAGAAACGTGCGCCGCAGAGACCACATCGCATTCGACGCGTACATGAGGGTGACCGCTCGCATGCGTCCGCGTCCGCACCGGCGCGAACGGCCCCGCCTCAGCGACGGGGGCCACCGCTGGCTTTACAGCGAGTTCCGACGAACCACCTTCTCGGCCAACATCGCAGCGATCAACGCGATCGCCAACTTCAATTCAGCCTCCTGGCTGCATCAATTGCGCACCCCCACGGCGGTGGTCGTGATGCGCCGCGACCGTGCAATACCGCCACGGGACCAGCGAGCCGTCGCGAGATCTATTCCCGGCGCCGTGCGGTTCGACGTTGACGCCGGACACGCCGGATGCGTCTTCTCACCCGAACAGTTCGTCCCCGCGCTTACCGCTGCCTGCGACTGGGTACACAGCTAACGGTTATTGCTCCTCGGCGCATCGTTTGAGCTCGGCGAGCGCCTCCGGTACGGCATCGGCCAGCGGCCACACATCGGGCGCAAGATTCGCCGCCGCGATCACCCCGAAGTCGACCTTTCCCTCGCGTGAGATCACGGTGATGTTCAGTCCCGCGCCATGGAAAACCGGCCCGAACGGATACATACCGGTGATCCGGGCCCCCAAAAGGTACAGCGGCATCGGCGGACCAGGGACGTTCGACATCACCAGGTTGTGCACGACGGGATGCCGCTCAGCAAGGCGGAGCGACGAGTAGGCACGCACCGCAAGCCCTAGCGTGCCGAACGACGCGAACTGCGCAACATCCTGGAGCAGGTCCGCGGGAACCATAGCGTGGTGCTCCTTCGCTTGCCGGTTCGCTTCGCCGAGGAAACGGAGCCGCTCCGCCGGATCCTCGATGTGCGTGGGCAAGGACGAAAAGATCGAGGAAACCTTGTTGGCGCCTTCATCCTGACGTTGCGACCGTCCCCGCACTGAGACGGGGATCGTGGCAAGCAGCGGGATGTCTGGAAGTTCCCCACGCTCGGCGAGGTACTTCCGCAGCGCACCGGCACAAATCGCGAGGATCACATCGTTGACCGTCAGCCCGAAAGCAGTCCGTACTGCCTTGATATCGTCGAGATCCACTGCGCAGTAGGAGATGCTGCGCCGCCCAGTGATCGTGGCGTTGAATGAGGTGCGTGGTGCGGTGAAGGGAATTCGCATCCCCTCGTTCCGCACCGCCTTCATCACGAACTTGGGGATCGGCCGCGCGGCCTCCGCTACTAGGCGCGCAACACTCACGGGCCTGCTTGCGATACCAAGCACCCCGTGCGCGAGGAGTTCCACCGGCCCCGGCGGTCCTGGGTTCTCGCGCTGCTCCTGCGGCAGTTCGGGCAGCGGTGAATCCGGTTCCAGACCGGAGAGGTACGCCATCAGCGTCGCTCCGCTGACCCCGTCAATCCCTGCGTGATGCATCTTCCCGATCAGCAGGAGGCTCCCGTCGGCACTCCCCTCGACGACGTAAAACTCCCACAGCGGCCTCCGGCGAGACATCGGCTGACCCGCGACATGGGCGCAAAGTTCGGCGATTTCCTCACGACCGCCCGGCGCGGGCACAGCAATGCGATGAACGTGGTGCTCAATGTCGAATTCGTCGTCCTCAATCCACACCGGATGATGCATGTTGAAGCGTGGGTTGTACAGCTTCCGGCGAAAAACCGGGATGTGCCGTGTGCGCTCCTCCAGGGTCGATTTCAGCTTCGCGAAGGTGTACCCGCCGGGGATTGTCTCCGGGTCAAGGGTCACCAGCGCGCACACATGCAGTAGCTGCGAAGAAGTCTCGAAATACAAAAAGCTGGCGTCGAGCCCGGTGAGGCGCTGCATGGATGTACCTTCCGCGAAATGGCGTGGTAGTTAATCTATCTGGGGAGGCCGAGAATTCGCTCGGCTGCGACGTTGCGGAGAATCTCCGTGGTTCCACCGGCGATGCTCAGACATCGAGTCAGCAAAAACTCATGCTGGATGCTGCGCGCAGTTTCGGAGTCTGCGACCGCGCCCTGTACACCAAGCATCTCGAGTGCTGTCTCAGCGACATCCTGACGATGTGCCACTCCGATGAGTTTGCGTACGCTCGACTCCGGACCGGGCCCTCTGCCGTCGAGTTGGCTGACGACTGCTCGCAGATCAAGCACGGCGCACGCGACGCTGTCGACAACCAGCGCTCCCACGGCGGCATCTCCGCTCAAGTCCGCGAGTCCGAGGAGTCGCTCAAGACTCTCACCCAGCGTGGCGCTGCCGCTCATAGCGACTCGCTCGTTCGCGAGCGTTGTCCGCGCCAGCTTCCAGCCCGATCCTTCTCCCCCAACGACGCATTCGTCGGGCACGAACACGTTGTCGAGGAAAACCTGGTTGAACCGCTCTTCGCCCGTGATCTCTCGCAGCGGACGAATCTCGATCCCGGCGCTCTCCATGTCCACCAGGAAAAACGTGATGCCTTTGTGTTTGGCGGCGTCCGGATCAGTGCGGGCGAGGCAGATTGCCCAATCCGCGTCGTGTGCCAGCGACGTCCAGATCTTTGAGCCCGTCAACAGCCAGCCACCATCGGCCCGCACGGCGCGTGTCCGCAACGACGCCAGATCCGATCCTGCCTCTGGCTCGCTGAACAACTGACACCACGTCACCTCACCGAGCAGGGTGGGCCAGAGGAATCTCTCATGCTGTGCAGCGGTGCCGTGCTCCATGATCGTTGCCGCCGCCCACCCGCCGATCACCAGGCTGGGGCGAGTTATCCCCGCAGCATCGAGTTCCCTGTCGATGACGATTTGCTGGGCAGGCGTGGCACCCAATCCGAACGGTTTCGGCCAGTGCGGCATGAAGTACCCCGCTTCGACTAAACGCCGACGCTGCTCCGGACCTGGACTGGCAGCGATAGCCGCGACCTCGGAGCGGATGTCATCGACATCGACCTCGACAGCGCTGAGATCGATGTCGATGCGCCGTCGAACACCGTTTCGCGCAAGTTCTGACACGCGTTGCTGCCAGAACGCACTGCCCCCGAGCAACTGCCGCAGCGCCACGGCACGCCGCAGGTACAGGTGGGCGTCGTGTTCCCACGTGAAGCCGATGCCGCCGAGTACCTGGATACAGTCCTTCGCGGTGTCCACCGCGGCGTCGAGGGCACCTGCCGCGGCAACCGCGGCACTGAAGGTGAACTGCTCCCCACTCTGGTCAGCGGCGCGTGCCGCATCCCACGCTAGTGCTGCTGCCTTCTCCGTCCGGCACAGCGATGTCGCACAGAGAAGCTTGATGGCCTGGAAGGAGCCAATCTTCGCGCCGAACTGTTCGCGAGTGCGCGCGTATTCAGCCGCGGTCGCGAGGCACCACGCCGCCACACCGGCGGCCTCCGCTGCCGCAAACATCGCGGCAACGTCGCGAACTCGCCCTGTCGCAAGTTCTGGAATGACTGCGGCAGGGGCTAGGACGGCGCCATCGATGTCGACATTGCCGACCACAGTCGACAAGTCGAACGCCTGCAGCTTAGTGACGTGCACGTCGGCTGTCCCCGGCGGAATGAGGACCCACACTTCCCCCTCGGCGGTGACGATCGGCGCCAGAATGTAGGACTCCGATGTGGCACCGGGCACGAACTCAAGGCTTCCTCTCAGCACGAGTTCCGTGCCCCCACTGCTCTCGGCACGCAAAACCCCATGCGAGCCTATTGCTACTGCCGCGGTCGCGCTCCCCTCGACGAGTTCGGGCACCGCCTCCTTGGCAGCTGGGGCATCCGGGGCGCGTCCCAAGAGCGTCGCCGCGAGGAGCGTTGTAAAGACGGGTCCCGGCGCAAGCGCCGTCGCGGCAGCTTCTAGCCCCGCAGCGGCGTCCGTGGTAGTTCCGCCTGCGCCACCGAGCTCCTCGGGGACAGCCACGCCGAATAGCCCGAGCGACGCGAGCGCGGACCATCCGGACTGGTAATCGCCGGTACGTGCGGCATCGATCGGATGGGCCCGCGCCGCCCAGGTTCGCACTGCTTCCGTCAGCGCCCGCTGGGTGTCAGTCGTCGCAATTGGCACACGTCCTCCTTGTCGTGGTTCCGCGCCGTTTCATAGTAGAACGTGTTCTATATAATGGCTAGAGTCTAGACCGTAAAGGCAGTCGCACTACAGCTGCGCTAATCTTGATCAATAGTTCTGAACATGTTCTCTTATCGACGCCGCTAACAGGAGCGCCGGATGCCACCACGCACGCGAAACAAGACGACCGCACCAGGGGCAGCCGAGTCAGCCAACGGAACCGGATCCGCCGCCCAGCGCGAGCGGCGCAAGCGCATCCTCGACGCCACCCTCGCGCTGGCAGCCAAGGGCGGATTCGAGGCCGTACAGATGCGCGCGGTGGCCGAGAACGCCGGCGTGGCCCTCGGGACGCTCTACCGCTATTTCCCCTCGAAGATCCACCTGCTCGTCGCGGCGCTCGCTCAGGAGTTCCAGGTGGCAGGCGAGAAACTCGACCGCAGCAAGATCCCTGGGGAAACCGCCGCCGACCGTCTGCTCTACGTGTTCGAACGGAACACGACCGCGATGCAGCGCAACCCGAATCTGACCGAAGCCATGGTCCGCGCGTTCATGTTCGCCGACACAACCGTCGCGCTCGAGGTCGAACAGGTCGGCCAGCTCATGGAGGACATGTTTGCGCGCGCCGCAGGCATCGATAACCCCACCGAACACGATCGAGCGATATTTCACCTCATCGCCGACACCTGGATGGCTAATCTGATCGCGTGGGTCACACATCGCGTTTCCTCGGCAGACGTCCATCACCGCATCGAGCTAGCCGTTCGCCTGCTTCTCGACAAAGAATAGATCCGGTTCTTCTTTACGCTCCGCTTCTCGCAAGATTCGGCGCTAAAGCCGCGTCTCCCGCCCATTTCTTTGACACAAGAACGTGTTCTACATAGTATTGCCTGGATCACAGCACGCACGGGAGCGAGGGCGATGAGTACAGCCGCTGGTGTACCGCTCAGAGCTGTCGGTGACTTCTTCGGTTTCGTCGCCCAGACAGCACGCGCGCTGGTACGACCGCCTTTTCAGGCTCGCGAGTTCGTCGATCAGGCCTGGTTCATCGCGCGGGTCTCACTCGTCCCCACCCTACTGATGGCAGTACCTTTCACGGTGCTCGTCACTTTCACACTCAACATCCTGCTCCACGAAATCGGTGCCGCTGACCTGAGCGGTGCCGGTGCTGCTTTCGGTGCGGTCACCCAGGTCGGCCCGATCGTCACCGTCCTCATTGTCAGCGGTGCAGGTGCTACGGCGATTTGCGCGGATATGGGTGCGCGCACGATCCGTGAAGAAATCGACGCGATGCGCGTGCTCGGAATCAGCCCGATCCAGCGTCTCGTTGTTCCCCGCGTCCTCGCCTCGACGCTCGTGGCACTGATGCTCAACGGACTGGTGTGCACCATCGGCATCCTCGGCAGCTACGTCTTCTCGGTGTATCTGCAGGACGTCAACCCGGGCGCATTCATCGACGGTCTCACGCTGCTCACCGGCTTTTCCGAGCTCATGATCTCCGAGCTTAAAGCCGCGATGTTCGGCATGATCGCGGGCCTTGTCGCCTGCTTCCTCGGCCTGAACGTCAGCGGCGGGCCGAAGAGCGTGGGCGCTGCAGTTAATCAGACGGTGGTCTTCGCGTTCATGGCGCTCTTCGTCGTCAACGTGGTCATCACCGCGCTCGGCATCAAGATCACGGCGGTGTAGGAATGGCAGCATCGAGAGAAACTGAGGCAGCCGTCTTCGCCGCACGCTTTCCCAAAACAGCCCGGCGCGGGAAGCGCGTTTCCGGCGCGATCGACACCATCGGCGATCACGCGATCTTTTACTTCAAGGCACTCGTATATGGACCGCGCGCTGTCATGCATGCACGGCGCGAAACCGTCCGCCTGATCGCCGAAGTCGGTATGGGCACCGGGGCCCTCGCGATCATCGGCGGGACCGTCGTGATCATGGGTTTTCTGACGATGTTCGCTGGGGGCACCATCGCGGTGCAGGGCTTCAGCTCGCTAGGAAACATCGGGATCGAAGCGCTGACGGGCTTCTTCTCGGCGTTCATCAACGTCCGAATCGCTGGTCCCGTGATCGCGGGCGTAGGCCTGGCCGCAACGATTGGCGCGGGCTGCACCGCGGAACTCGGCGCAATGCGCGTCTCCGAGGAGATCGACGCCCTCGAAACAATGGCCGTCCCGTCTCTCCCCTACCTGGTGAGCACACGTGTCATCGCCGGAATGATCGTAATCCTGCCGCTCTATTCGCTTGCCATCATGGCGTCCTTTTTTGGCGGCCGATTTGTGACAGTTCACATTTACGGCCAGTCACCCGGACTGTACGACCACTACTTCACCACCTTCCTCAGGCCCGTCGACCTCATATGGTCCTTTGGTCAGGTCTTGGTGATGGCAATCGTCGTGATGCTGATCCACTCGTACTACGGGTACTACGCATCAGGCGGTCCAGTAGGAGTCGGCGTAGCGGTCGGCAAAGCAACGCGCGCTTCCCTCGTCGCCGTCGTGACGGTCACGTTGATCATCTCGCTCGCGGTGTACGGTTCATCGCCCAGCCTGGACCTGACGGGTTAGGTGCACAGTGGGGGAATCAAGTAAGCAGAAGAAGTTCGCCGCACTCGGACTCGTAGGTCTCCTCGCTGCAATCGGGATCCTGACGTACGCGATGTTCACGGGCCGGTTCACCGCAACCGAACCGGTGACGGTCTTTTCGTCCCGTTCCGGGCTGGTGATGGCGCCTGACGCCAAGGTGAAGCTCCGAGGCGTCGATATTGGTCTAGTGCGCGCCGTCTCCGAAGTACCCGGGGGCGCCCAGCTCGAGCTCGACATCTATCCCGCACAGCTGGAAATGCTGCCCCAGAATGTCCGCGTCGAGATCAGCGCGACAACGATCTTCGGAGCGAAGTACGTGCATTTCATCGATCCCGAAGACCCAGACCCCACGCCCCTCCCGGCCGGTGCCACCATCAGCGCCGACGCCGTCACAGTAGAACTGAACACCGTCTTCCAAAACCTCACCGAGTTGCTGCAACGCATCGAGCCTGAAAAGCTGAACTCCACGTTGGGCGCGATTTCCACCGCGCTGCAGGGACGCGGCCAAGAAATCGGGGACCTCATCACCCGCTCGCACGCGTACCTCGGAGACATCAACCCGAGTCTGCCGGACCTGCACAACACCACCGCAGCGAGCGCGGAAGTCACCGAGCTTTACGCCAGCGAGATCGACAATTTCCTCAACGTCGTCCGAAATACGACTGGCATCAGCGGAACAATCGTCGATGAGGAACCCAGCCTCGATGCGCTGCTCCTCGACATTATTGGCCTCGCCGACACCGCCAACAGCGTCGTCTCGAGTTCGGAGGACGACATCACCACGGCGCTCAGCTTGCTACGGCCCACGACACGACTGCTCGACAGGTACTCGCCTGCGCTCAACTGCATCATCGAAGGACTCGACAACGCCCGCCCGATAGCGGAAGACATCTTCGGTGGAATGCAGGAGGGTATCGCCTTGAACTCCGGGTTCATGTACGGGGCTGAGCCGTACACCTATCCGAATGACCTTCCTAAGGTCAACGCCAGCGGCGGGCCCAACTGTTTCGGCCTCCCGAACCCGACGCCCGGAGCGATACCGAACTATCTCGTCACAGACACCGCGAATACCCCGTATCTGCCCAGTACACGCCTCATTACTGACGCCCCCCGCGTGTATCAGATCATGTTCGCTGGCATCCCGGGGGTCGGCGAATGACCTCACGTGGCGCAGGTATCAAGATGCTGATCTTCAGCCTCGCTATGGGGCTGGTTTTCGCTGGACTGGCGATCGTGTTCAGCGAGGTCCGCTTCTCAGCCACCGAACCGTACTCAGCAACGTTCACCAGTGTGTCCGGGCTGCGCCCTGGTGACAAAGTACGCATCGCCGGGGTCCAGGTCGGCACAGTTCGTGATGTCCGCGTCGAAGAGGACAATCTCGCACACATCGACTTTCGCGTCGAATCGCGCTATTCACTTCTCACCAGCACCAAAGCCACCGTCCGGTACGAGAACCTCGTCGGCGACCGCTACCTGGAACTGCTCGAGGGACCCGGTGCCACGGACACGCTGACACCAGGTGGCGCGATACCCGTGTCGCAGACATCGCCAGCGCTGGACCTCGACACGCTGCTCGGCGGGTTCCGGCCGCTGCTGCGCGCGCTCGATCCCGACGAAGTCAACGAACTGTCGTATGCATTGCTCAATGTCTTCCAGGGCCAAGGCGACACGCTCGTGTCGCTCCTGGGCAGGTCGGGTTCCTTTACCCAGACCCTCGCTGACCAGGATGAGCTCATCGGCAGCGTAATCAGCAACTTGACCGCCACACTCGAGATGCTCGAGCAGCGGGACGACCAGTTCTCCGACACGATCGGCCAGCTGCAACGACTTGTCTCGGACCTTTCCGAAGACCGTGATCCGATCGCGGGTGCCGTGCCGCGGCTCGCGCAGGCAACCGGGAACCTCGCGGAGCTCTTCGAGTACAACCGGCCGCCAATCCAGGAGGTACTCGCGGAAACCAACCGGACCGCCACCCAACTCGACGCAGGCCGGGACGAGATCCAGTGGGTCCTCGACAATCTGCCAGAGACGTATCGCATGCTCACCCGAATCGGCTCGTACGGCTCATTCCTGCAGCTATATGTGTGCTCGGTGCAAGCGAAGTTCACCGGTCCGGAGGGCACCGAAATCATGGTCCAGCTTCCTGGCGCTCAGGTGACAGGGAGGTGCGCGCCATCATGAGTGTTCGCAAGCCAATGCGGCCGGAAATCAAGGGCATCATCGGGATCGTCGTTACGATCGTAATCGTTGTCGCCGCACTGCAATTCGACAACATCCCGCTGTTCCGGTCGGAGGCCCACTACACCGCCAACTTCGCCGACGCGGGGGGGTTGTTGCCTGGCGATCCCGTCGAAGTGGCCGGCGTCAAAGTCGGCGAGGTCGACACCGTGGAACTCGACTTCGACAAAGTTCTTGTTTCGTTCACTGCGAATAGTTCGCTGCAGTTCGGTGATCGCACATCCGCAGCGATCAAAACCAACACCATCCTCGGCCGAAAGTCGCTGCACGTCCTCCCTGAAGGTCGCGGAACTCTCAGCGCTGAGGACACAATCCCCCTCGACCGGACCACGTCCCCCTATTCGCTGAACGACGCACTTGGCGATCTGAGCACCACAGTTCATGATCTCGACACTGACCAGCTGGCAACAACTTTTGATGCTATGGCTGACTCGCTGACCGACACTCCACCGCACGTACGCGCCGCTCTCGACGGTGTTAGCCGACTCTCCGAGAGCATCGCGGCCCGCAACGAGGAACTTTTGGCCCTGCTCGCTTCCGCCAGCACCGTCACCGGGGTGCTCGACGAACGGGCCGACCAGATCAACAGCTTGCTCGTGGACGGCAATCAGTTGCTCTACGAACTCGATCTGCGGCGGTCCGCGATCAGCGAACTGATCACCAACACTTCCGCGCTCGCCCAGCAGCTCACCGGACTCGTGCGCGACAACGAACAGCAGATGGGTCCCACGCTTGAGCGGCTCAATTCGGTGCTCGCGCTGTTGCGGGAAAACGACGACAACCTCAAGCGGGCGATCGACGGGCTCGCCCCCTACTCGCTCGCCCTCGGTGAGCAGGTCGGAAGTGGCCCGTATTTCCAGGCTTACGTCTCCAATTTCGGGTCAGGGAAGCTGCTGCAGGGTCTCGTGGATGCACTGGTGTGGCCGGAGAACGTCCCTAACGATCTGCGCCACTACCTCCTCGAGCCTCCGCCATCAATCGAAATCCGGGACGGTGAACGATGAGGGAAATACCGTTCGCGTCGCACTTCAGCAAGAAGCGAACAATCGTTGCGGGCATCGTCGTGTGCGTGGTCCTCATCGCCGCAATCGCCGTGCAGCTCTCGCGCGGTGATCGAACCGAGATCGCGGCCCTTTTCCCGTCAACCACCGGACTTTATGTCGGTGACGACGTGCGAGTGCTCGGCGTGACAGTTGGGAAGGTAGACGAGATCGAACCGCACGACGGCGCGACACGCGTCACCATGTCGATCGATCCGGAGGTCATGATTCCTGCGGATGCGTACGCCGCGATCATCGCGCAGTCGCTGGTATCGGGACGGTTCATCCAGCTTGGGCCCGTCTACACCGGCGGGACACCGTTGGAGGACGGCGCGGAGATTCCGCTTCAGCGGACGACAGTGCCCGTCGAATGGGACGACATCAAGACGGAACTCAGCAGTCTCGCAGGTGCACTCGGTCCGGTGGATGACGACACCGATGGCTCGTTCAGCCGCGTCATCAGCACGGCGGCAGAAAACCTCGACGGCAATGGGACTGAATTGAACCGTGCGCTCTCCGAGCTCTCGCGGAGCATGGCGACACTAGCTGACGGACGGCACGACCTGTTCGCCAGCGTTCGCAACCTTCATCGATTTGTCGCGGCGCTGTCTGGTGCGAATGACCAGATCGTTCAATTCGGGGGACGGCTCGCGTCGGTTTCAGACGTTCTCGCCAGCAGTTCCGATGCGCTCGGGGGCGCTCTCGACGATCTCGATATCGCGATCGGTGATGTGCACGGTTTCGTGTCAGACAACCGCGCTGCTCTCGCCGAAAGCGTCGACCAGCTCGCACACACCACCGAAGTGCTGGAGTCGAAACGTCCAGAAATCGAGCGGGTACTGCACAGCGGCCCAACATCGCTGACGAACTTCTATCAGATCTACAACCCCGCTCAGGGCACCTTGACTGGCGCGATCGCGCTGAACAACTTTGCGAACCCCGTGAATTTCCTGTGCGGTTCAGTTGAAGGGCTTCAAGCCAACCAATCGGATCACAGTGCGAACCTGTGTGTGCAGTACCTAGCACCGATCCTGAACTCGCTCGCCCTCAACTATCCACCGCTGCTGTTGAACCCTGCTACCGGGGTGCAGGCGTTCCCAGAGCAGATCCAGTACAGCACGCCCGAACTAGCTGGCCGGGTTCCTGCTGAGCCGCCCGCGGCGCCGGCACCGGCCCCGAGTCAGGTCCCCCGCGATCTCGCGTCGCTGCTGATGCCGGGAGGTAACTGATGAGGATCACCCGCAGTCACCTCGCTCGCGCCATCGTCCTGCCAACCGCACTGGCTGTCACCTTGACCGTCTCCGCGTGCGAGTGGCAAGGCATCAACTCGCTGGAGCTGCCGGGCGCCCCCGGCACTGGAGGCGATTCGTACTCCGTTCGCATCGAAATGCCCAATGTCACCACATTGACCCGCAATTCGCCGGTTCGGGTGAACGACGTCGCCGTCGGTTCCGTCACTGGCATCGAAGTGCAGGACTGGCAAGCCATCGTCACGGTCTCCATCGAGGATGGAGTTGTCCTCCCCGCCAACGCGACGGCGAAGATAGGCCAGACCAGCCTCCTTGGGTCCACGCACCTCGAACTCGCTGAGCCGGTGGACGAACTGCCCGAAGGCAGGCTCGGCGATGGTTCCCTCATCCCGCTCGAACGTGCGGGCGTCTACGCTACGACGGAGCAAACCCTGTCGGCGCTGTCTGTGGTGCTCAATGGCGGCGGGCTCGCCCAACTCCAGGACATCACGCGGGAACTCAACCTTGCGCTCGGCGGCAATGAAGCAGAAGCCCGGGAACTCGTCGGCCATCTCGATGAACTCGCCGCCGGCCTCGACGAGCAGCGCCACGACATCATCGACGCGATGTCCGGCCTCGACCGGCTCACCCACTCGCTGGCCGCGGAAACGGACACCATCTACGCCGCGCTGGACGAGATTCCCCCCGCACTCGATGTGCTCATCGAACACCGCCCCAACCTGACCCAGGCGCTGATTTCGCTCAGCGAACTCGGGGACACGGCCACGCGGATCACCGAAGAGTCCGCGGAGGACCTGCAAGCCAACCTCGAGAGCGTCGTGCCTATTCTCGAGGCTCTCGCAGATAGCGGCAATAGTCTGACCGACGTCCTCAGCTTGATGTTCACGTTCCCCTTCCCGATGAAAACCGTCGGCAACGCCGTCAAAGGTGACTACGCGAACCTGATGATGACGCTCGACCTCACTGGTCCGCGAATGGACTCCAACTTCCTCACCGGTGGGCCGCTTGGCGGTTCGCTCGGCGGAGTCGAAGGAACTCGTGGTAGCGCGTCAGGGCAGGTGAGCGGGCGATGATGCTCACCACGTTTGCCCGCGCGCAGCTCGCGATTCTCGCGATGCTGTCAGTGATCGGTATCGTCACAGTCTCAACGGTGTATATCAGTTTGCCCGCGCTCGCGGGTGTGGGCCGCTACGACGTCACCGTGGAGTTCGAGGGGTCTGGCGGCCTGTACCGGCACGCGAACGTCGTTTACCGCGGAACCACTATCGGTGAGGTACGCGGCGTCGAACTCACCCCGGAGGGAGTGGCCGCGCGGCTCTCGGTCAGTAGCAACTACAGCGTGCCCGCCGACCTCAAAGCGACAGTCCGCAGCGTGTCCGCGGTGGGTGAGCAGTACGTCGACCTGATACCGCAAAGCACCGGTGGAGAACGTCTCGCGCACGGCGCCGTCATCCCGGTCTCGGAAACGGAACTGCCGCAGGACGTCGGGCCGCTCCTCGACCAGCTCGATCGCATGGTCGACAACATCACCGGCGCCGATCTGCAACTCGTCGTTGATGAAGCGTTCGATGCGTTCGCAGGTGCGGATTCGGATATTCAGCGGTTGATCGATTCGGCTAGCCTCCTCCTCGACGAAGCGGAGCTGCACACTTTCGAAACGCAAGAACTGCTCGCCCAGGCTGGACCGCTTCTCGACACGCAGGTAGCGAGCGCCGACGACATCCGGGCGTGGACGCGCAATCTGTCAACGTTCACGCAGCAACTCCGGGAAAGCGACGCGGCACTGCGCTCGGTGATCCGGCAGGGACCCGGAGCCGCGCAAGAAGCTAACATGCTCTTTCAGGACATTCGGCCGACACTTCCGATCCTGATGGCGAACATGGTCAGCTTCGGCGAGGTTGGCGTGACTTATCATCCAGGAATCGAACAGGTCCTAGTCACTTTCCCGCCACTGATCGCAGCGCTGTACCGGGCCGCCACTGGCGGGCCGCGGGACGAAGGCGCCCTCGTGGACTTCCACCTGCAGCTGAACGATCCACCGGCCTGCACGACCGGTTTCCTGCCACCAAGTGAACGCCGATCCCCCGCAGACTTCACCACACCGGACACGCCGCCGGGCCTGTTCTGCCAGGTCGCGCCGGAAGGCCCGGAAGCGGTTCGCGGTGCACGCAACACGCCCTGCATGGAAGTGCCCGGACGCCGCGCCCCGACACCGGAACAGTGCCGGACCGGGTACACACCGCTGGGGACGAATCCACCGCTCGGGGACCCCGCGCCAGTCACCCAGGGAACAGTGACGCCAAGCACCTACGATCCGCGTGCCACCGCCCGGCCGTACGACACGTCAACCGGCCTGTTTACGGGACCGGATGGGCGAACGTACAGTCAGCCAGGTCTAGCTGGACTCGACGCGGGTGACAGCACCGACTGGAAAACCATGATGATCAACCAGCAGGGTCTATGAACACGATCGAAAACGACGAGCACACTGCCGGACGCCGCACGCGGCGGCGGGCGATGCGCCCGGCAGGTCCACCCGGCGCCGCCCCTGATGCCGCAGCTGACATGACGGAGCGGGCGGAGGTTCAGCAGGCACCCCCCAAGTCCAGAGCCAGGACTATCACGCTCGCGGTGGCCCTCGTCGTCATCGTCGGTCTTGGCGCTGCAGCTGGGTATTTGTTCTTCCAACTGCGGGCCGCGGATGCCCGTGATGCGCAGCGTCAGGACTACTTGCAGGCCGCGCGGCAAACGGTGCTGAACCTGACGAGCATCACCCCCGAGACAGCGCGGGATGACATTGATCGAATCCTCGCCACGGCCACGGGTGAGTTCGAGCGCGAATTCGACGGGCGCATCGACCCTTTCGTCAGCGTGGTTGTCGAAGCGAATGTCGCCACTGAAGGGGAAATCATCGAAGCTGGGCTCGAAAGCGAAACAGACTCAGGCGGAACAGTTCTCCTCGCTGCCCGCACCTACGTCACCAACGTCGCTCAGACTGAACCCCAGCCGCGTGACTTCCGCCTGCGGGTGTCGATCGTCGAGGAAGACGGAGTGATGAAGACATCGAACGTGGAGTTCGTCCCATGAGCCGGTCACAGGTCCTCATCACCGTCGTCGCGGGCGTGCTTGTCGCGATGATTGCACTCGTGGCGTTTCTCGGTTACCGGGTGTGGGAAGACAACACTTCGGAGCAGGCGCGCGAGCAAGCGGTCCGCGCGGCGAGTGAACAGGCCGTGGCCATTCTCGGCTACGACCACAACACTGTCGAGACCGAATTGCCTACCGCGGCCGAAGGACTCACCGGCAGCTTCCGGGACGAGTACGAGACGCTGATCCGCGAAGCCATCATCCCCGGAGCGCTTGAGCAGGAACTCAGCGTTGACGTGTCGGTGGCAGGGACGTCGATCGTCTCCGCAACAAAGGACACCGCTGTAGTGCTGTTGTTCCTCAATCAAGTCACCACCAGCAGTGAGAGCCCGCAGGCGGCACTCACAGGCAGCCGTGTGCGAGCGCATATGGAGAAGTCCGGGGAGCAGTGGCTCATGGCGGGCCTCACCCCGATCTAACTCCAGACCCATCTTCCGGGGTGGCTAGCTCAGTTTGTCGAACCGCTCGAGCGATTTCTTGATATCACCTTTGAGCGCACGAGATACCCCGAACCCAATCGGTCCGGCAACGAGCGGACCGGTGAAGTCCACGTCCAGTTCGACGGTCGAACCGTTCCCCGCTGAGCCGATCTCTAGCGCCAGGGAAACCTTCGTGCCACCGACGCCCTCACCACTGAGAGCCACACGACGCGGTGCCGCGTACTCGGTCACTCTCCATTCGATGCGGTTACGCATCCCCTTAACTGACACTACGGACGTCACCACGGCGCCCTCGGCGATCTCAGCGGGCAGTTCGCCACGCCAGCCGTCATGTAAAGTCAGCCACTCGCCGAAACGCGAGAGATCCGAGGCCCGCGCCCATGCCTCGTCCGGTGTGAAGTGGGTCTTGAGCGATACCTTCGTGCTTGCCATTAGGGGTAACCTTTCCGTCGGTGCGCGTCACCGGTAATTCTGATACCCACGCCACGCTCGGCGCCGGACGGCACGCGGATCATTCTCGACCCTGTCCTCCGAATCAAAGATCTTCGTGCTGCGGGCAGACACCTCGTACGCTGGCCAATCCTTCACCGGTGTCCCGTGCTGCGCGAAACTCAGCCAGTGCTGTTGCATGCGTTCGCTGAGAGTGGCGAGCTGCGAGCGCCCTCCGACCGTGGTGAGGGCTTTCGCCGCCCTGCTGTCGAGAGTTCCGAACACGGCGGGGAGCTCAGTGGCGTGCGTCGCACCCATTCGCAGCATGCGCAGCAGCCGCGGCGCAAAGTCGTACCGATACATAAAGGTAGGCGCGACCTGGCTGTGGCCCTCAGCCGCCTCGACGGTGGGATGCCAGAAGATGACGTCACCACCGATGTCGGTGGCGGCCCGGCGGCCTGGGTAGTCCGGATACGCGGCGATCACGTCGTCACGTTTGCTGGGGTCGGTCTGCGCAAACATCAACTCGATCATCGGCACCGTCGTGGGGATCGTCTCGCCCATACGGGCGAACAAGGCACCTTCCCGATCCGTCGTGCCGATGATAAGCGGAATCGGGTGCGCCTCCCCCGCGGCGAAAACCTCCGCCGGACGCCGCGGCAGAAAATCACCGTCGATGACGGGACTGAACGTCATCGTGCCGGGGAATTTGCGTACCCGACGTTCCTTCAAATCAGCGCTAGCCTCCACGAACTCCTCAGCAGGCACACGGCCGAGCACTTCCGTGGTGTGTGATTCCAGCACGTTGAGGATATCCAGGAAGTCCCGTGCAGTGCCTTCCGCTCGTTCCGGTTCATAGGCAGCCGCGACCGCGGGACTTTGCGCGATCGCACGCGCGAAAAGCCCACGCGCCTGCGGCACGGTCATCAGGGTGGTGACCGAGATCCCCCCAGCGGATTCGCCGAAAAGCGTGACGTTGCTAGGGTCACCGCCGAAACCCGCGATATTGTCCCGAACCCACTCCAGTGCCCTCACCTGGTCACGGAGCCCCACGTTGGTGTCGAATCTGCGGCCCATTCCGGAGAACGAGGAAAGGTCGAGGAACCCCAGAGCTCCCAGGCGGTAGTTGAAGGACACGAACACCACTTCGCCGCGTTCGACAAGCCGGGATCCGTCGTACACATCAAGTGAAGCGGAACCACTCGTGTACGCGCCACCGTAGATGTACACCAGCACGGGCAGTGGCTTTTCGGGGAGCCGTCCGCGTGGCGCTATCACGTTGATCGTGAGGCAATCTTCATCCATCGTGACGTCCGACGATGCGGGAGCCGTGATGCCGCGCGGGATCTCTTGCGGAGGGATCGCCCCGAAGCGAG
Organism: Hoyosella subflava DQS3-9A1; assembly: GCF_000214175.1. NCBI lineage: Bacteria > Bacillati > Actinomycetota > Actinomycetes > Mycobacteriales > Hoyosellaceae > Hoyosella > Hoyosella subflava. Next base: position 912,199 of record NC_015564.1, on the reverse strand, counting down.
TCGCGTCTCGGACACCCCGCCAGCGGTGTGGCAGCTCGGGCGCCCGGAAACGAAGTTCCCCGACGGGCGCGGCGGCATAGGGTATGCCTCGCCAGACCCGGGAGGTGTCTGTCACGTAGCCCCGGACCGCGCCGCTCGTCGTTTCGACGTCGGTTTCGGCAACCGACGTTTCGGGATGGTGGGTCACACCGCCCACTCTCGCGCTCATAAGTGCGTGATGTCCAACGAGCGACGAAATCGATGCCAAGGCGATAACAATTTCGTGCCCGCGGTCACAGCAAAGCCCCGGAGCGACGTGGTGTCAACTCCGGGGCTTTGGAGGGGCTCCTGCTGAGCCTGGCCTAGCGGGCCTAGTGTGCTACTGCTTTCTCCGCGCCTACACCGGTGAGTGAACGAACCTCCATTTCGGCGTTCTTCTCCAGGTTGCCCGTGTCCTTCGAGAGGACCGAACCGAGGTAACCGAACAGGAAGCCGAGCGGGATGGAGACGATGCCCGGGTTCGACAACGGGAACCATGCGAAGTCCATGTTCGGGAGCATGGCGGTCGGTGCGCCGGACACTGCTGGGGAGAAGACAATCAGAATGATCACAGAGGCGAGGCCACCGTAGATGCTCCACAGCGAGCCGGTCGTGTTGAACCGCTTCCAGAACAGCGAGTACAGGATCGTCGGCAGGTTCGCGGAAGCGGCCACCGCGAAGGCGAGCGCGACGAGGAACGCGATGTTCTGACCGTTGGCGAGGATGCCCAGCCCGATTGCGAGGGCGCCGATCACGACTGCCGTGATGCGGGATACCCGCACCTGCTTCTTCTCATCGACGTCACCGTTCTTCAGGACGTTTGCGTAGATGTCGTGAGCGAACGACGCTGAGGCGGTGATCGTGAGGCCAGCGACAACCGCGAGGATCGTGGCGAACGCGACCGCGGCGATCACCCCAAGGAGGATTGTTCCGCCGAGCTCGTAGGCCAGCAGTGGTGCAGCAGAGTTCTGTCCGCCCGCTGCGCCGAGGATGCGTTCCGGCCCGACGATAGCTGCCGCACCGTATCCGAGGATCAGGGTGAACAGGTAGAAGGCACCGATGAGGGCGATTGCCCATACAACCGATTTACGGGCTTCCTTCGAGGTGGGCACCGTGTAGAAGCGCATTAGCACGTGGGGCAGACCCGCGACGCCTAGCACGAGCGCGAGGGCTAGCGAGATGAGATTCAGCTTCGACATTTCGCTGATGCCGTACTGCGCACCAGGTGCGAGCACATCGCGGCCACCTTCAACCGTGGAGTTGACGGTGTCCTGCGCGGAGCCAAGGAGACCGGAAATGTTGAAGCCGAACTTCCACAGCACCAATGCGGACATGACGCCTGCGCCGGTAATGAGCAGGAAGGCTTTGATGATCTGCACCCACGTGGTGCCCTTCATTCCGCCGACGAGGACGTACACGATCATGAGCGCGCCGACGACAGCGATGATCAGCGACTGGGTGGCGCGGTCGTTGACGTCGAGCAGCAGCGCAACAAGACCACCTGCGCCCGCCATCTGGGCGAGCAGATAGAACAGCGAGACGACCATTGTCGAGGTCGCAGCAGCAGTGCGCACGGGCTTTTGGCGCAACCGGAAACTCAGCACGTCAGCCATCGTGAACTTGCCGGTATTTCGCAACAGTTCCGCGACAAGAAGCAGAGCGATCAGCCAGGCGACAAGGAAACCGATCGAGTACAGGAATCCGTCGTAGCCGAACACCGCGATCGCCCCGGCGATTCCGAGGAAGCTCGCGGCGGAAAGGTAGTCGCCAGAGATGGCGATGCCGTTCTGCGGTCCGGAGAATCCGCGGCCGCCGGTGTAAAAGTCAGCGGCAGTTTTGTTCGTGCGGCTGGCGCGGATGACGAAAACCATGGTCGCCGCGACGAAGAGCACGAAAATCGACATGTTGATCAGCGGGTTGCCGACCATCGAGGAGGACTCTTGAGCGAGGATGTTCATGCCGGTGTCCCTTCCATTTCCTCGCGGATCGCGGCAGCACGCGGATCAAGATTGCGGTTGGCGAAGATGATGTACCACGCGGTGATGCCGAACGTGGTGATGAACTGGCCTAGCCCTAGGAGCAGGCCGACGTTGATGTTGCCGATCACGGGCGTGCCCATGAACCCGGTGGCGTAAACCCCGAGCAGCACGTAAAGCAGGTACCACCCGAGAAAGAACACTGTCATCGGGAAGACGAAGCGGCGGAGCCTCCGTCGGAGGTCCTGGAACTCTGGGCTTGCCTGAACGCGGACGAAATCTTCAGCAGTGACAATCCGGGGCTCGGGAGTCTGCTCGGCCGGTGAGGCGAGGACTGGCGGTGCGGTCACGGTAGCTCCTCGACGGTTGCGGGCCCGGCCTTACCGGCGCCCATGGGATTTGACGTGATGCCCCGACGTTAAAGAGAGCTGAGTCACAAATGAGGGCTGTGGTTCGGGTCACAAGCCAAGCAGCATGAGCGTGCGCTGAGCGGTCAGTGGGGCGCGACGAGCGGTGAACGGTACGTGCCCGCGGACGCAGCTCTTCAGCCCCGCCCCCACCGCTCGATCGCGCGGTCGCGCACCATCCCGAATCGCTCCGGGATATGCATGCGCGTGAAGGTCCGGGCGACGTCCGGGCGGACCGTGGAGGCGGTCGCGCGGCTCACCGTGATCATGGTGAGGAATGCGAGCGGGACTGTCACGGCGGCCGGGTGTGTGAGTATTGCGGCGGCCCAGCCAGTTGAGGGGCCGAGACCGAGCACTGTGACGAGCACGGCGATGAGGCTGGACGTCCCGCCCGCAAGCAGTCCGCTCGCCGCGCCGGCGACAGTGAGGCCACGCCACCAGATTCCCAGCAGAAGCAACGGCGCGAACGTTGACGCGGCAACCGCGAACACCAACCCCACCGACTGCGACAGGTCGAGACGGGTCGCGGCGAGCGCGAGGCCCATGACAGTGACCCCCGCGAGCAGGGCGCTCAACCGGAAGTCGCGCACCCTGCCGCGCAGCACGTCAGTCGAAAGTACACCCGCCGCGCAAACCAGCAGTCCGGATGAGGTCGACATGAAGGCCGCGACCGCACCAGCGGCCACCATCGCCGCCAGTATCTGTCCCGTCAGGCCGGTGAAGACAGCGGAAGGCAGCAGCAGTACCGCTGCGTCTGACGTGCCGGTCAAGAGCAGTTGCGGCACGTAAACGCGCGAAAGCACGCCGAGGATGACGGGAAACAGATAGAAGATCGCGAGGAGGCCGATCACGATCAGGCTGGTCCAGCGCGCGAGACTGCCAGTTTTATTCGTGTAGAAGCGGACGAGCACGTGCGGCAATCCGAGCGTTCCAAGGAAAGTCGCGAGAATCAGCGAATACACCTCATAGAGCTCGATTCCCGTGCCGTCACCACTCCCCGTCCCTAAACCTGATCCGGGCTGCAGCCAGTCGGAGCCTGAAATCGGCGCGCCAGCGACGATGGGAACTGGAGTTCCTTCCGGAAGCAGCAGCTCGGTACCCGCCTCTATCGAATGCTCACCGGGCTGGAGCGTGGTCGCAGTCCCGTCCATGATCAGCGCGACGGGGACCTCTGTGCGAACGACGACATCCGTTTCGACGCTGATCGTGGTGTCTGAACTAACTGTTGGCGGCAGGGGCTCACTGAGTGGACGCTGTTCTGTCAGGAAAAACACGGCGATCGCGATCGCGGGTATCGCGAGTGCGGTGAGCTTCAGCCAGTACTGGAATGCCTGAACGAAGGTGATGGAACGCATCCCGCCGGAGGCAACATTCGCGATGACGATGCCGCCCACAACCGCGACCCCTACCCATTCGGGGAAGCCCAGGATGATCCGCAACGTGAGACCGGCGCCCTGAAACTGAGGCACCATATAGAGCCCCACGATGAGCACGACGAATACCATGGTGAGCTGCCGAAGGCGTTCGGAAGCCAGCCTGAATTCGGCGAAGTCAGGGACGGTGTAGGCACCCGAGCGGCGCAGCGGCGCAGAAACGAACATCAGCAGAAAGAGGTATCCAGCAGTGAAGCCCACTGGATACCAGAGTGCATCCGCGCCGTACTTGGCGATCAGGCCAGCAACCCCGAGAAACGATGCGGCAGAAAGGTACTCACCAGAGATCGCGGCGGCATTCAGACGCGGCCCCACCCTGCGCGACGCGACAAGGAAGTCCGAGGTGGTGCGTGCGAACCGAACCCCGAGAGAACCTACGACAACGGTGGCGAGCGCCGCCAGCAGGACAGCGGTCAGGGTGAGAACCGCACCACTGCCGTACTGCTGAAGGCCACTCATCAGTGTCTGATCTTCTCAGTGTCTAGTCTTCGACAAGCTCGGAGAACTGCTGCTCATTGCGTTCAGCTTGACGTACATAGACCCAGCCCACTCCCGCGAGCAGCGGATATATCGCGGCACCGAGCAGCAGCCACGCCAGCTGCACACCTCCTACTGTCGCCGTCGCAAGCCCCGGAACTAGCCAGAAGGCGAGCGGCAGCACGCCAACGCTGATGATGACGAGCAGCGCCAGGCGCAGCGCAAGACCGAGCTGCGTCCGCATGAGCCCCGCGACAAGTACCTCGCCAACGCGTGTCTGTTCTTCCAGTTCGATCCGCGTGCGAACTGGGCGGGCACCGGCTCGGTGAGACAGGACAATGCGCTCACGCTGCGGTCGCGGGCCACCCCGCGCGCTATCCGGATCGGGCATCGAAGTCTCCCTGCTACTTTGCTTGCCAGGATTGCATCGGGCCGCGAACAAGGCGGTCCTTCAGCGCTCGAGTGTGCCTGCGACTCACTGGCAGTTCCACAGGCCGCAGCTCCCGCTCACCCCGAAGCCTGACGACATATCCTGTGCCCGCGCTTTTGAGCCCCGTAACGAGGCGTAACGCCACCAAATAGGACCGGTGGACACGAACGAAACCAGCGTCGGCCCACCGCTCCTCCAAAGTTGCCAGCGGAATCCTGACCAGGTGCGAACCTGTCGTCGTGTGCAGCCGGGCATAGTCGCCATCCGCTTCAACCCAGCCGACCGTGGACCGGCGCACAAGGGTGGTGACTCCCCCGAGTTCTACCGGGATGACCTCGTCGGACGGCTGCGCGACGGGAGGATCTGGGGCTGATTTCTCAACTGCGCTCACTTGTTGCGCCCGGTGCTCGTGGATTCGGCGCATCGCTTGCGTCAGCCGTTCAGTCCGCAGCGGTTTCAGCAGATAGTCGACAGCACCGACGTCGAATGCGTCGACGGCACGGTCGTCGTGCGCCGTGACGAACACAACGAAGGGTGGCTTCTTGAAAGCACTGATAATCCCCGCGAGTTCGACGCCGTCAAGACCAGGCATCCGGATGTCACTGAAGACAGCGTCAATCCCCTCGCTGCGGAGGATCCGCAGTGCGCTCGTCGCATCGTTCGCTGCATGTACCTTCCCGATCCCGTCCTGCTCGCGCAACAGGTACACGAGCTCGTCGAGCGCAGGGACCTCGTCATCCACAGCCAGAACCGTCAATGGCGCGGAGTCGGCTCTTTCCATGCTGTCCATCATGCCGGGCCACCCGCGCCATGGGGCACGAGTGGTCAAGTTCAGCCACAATTCGCACGTTAGAGTGTTGGCGTGGTGAATCCTGCGCATTGCCGCGCCGCTGCTGTCGTGCTCGCGGCTGGAAGTGGCACAAGGATGGGCAGCGAGGGAAACAAGGTCTTCTTGCCGCTCGCCGGCCGGAGTCTCCTCTCCTGGACGCTTACCGCCGTTTCAGAGACTCCCGAGTTCGAGCGAACCATCCTTGTGATCCGTCCTGAGGATCGTGCGCTGGTCGATTCGATCCTCGAACGCGACGCCGCTGATAACGCCATCGAGGTGATCGAGGGTGGCTCCACCCGTCACGAGTCGGAGTTCAACGCGCTGAAGCATCTGGCAGCAGACATCGAGGCAGAAAGCATCGATGTCGTGGTGGTCCACGACGCAGCGCGGCCGCTTGCTGGAGTCGACATGATGCGGGCTGCGGTTTCTGTGGCGCACGAATTCGGAGGTGCAGTCCCCGCTCTGCCCGCAGCGGGACTGGTGCGTGTCAACGCTGAGGGTGAGATCTGCGCAGTACCGGAACGGGACCTTGTCCGCGTCCAGACGCCCCAGGCATTTCGTGCCCAGCCATTGCTCATGGCGTTCGAGGCCGCTGTTGCAGCCGGTTTCGAGGGGACCGACACGGCAGCAAGCGTCGAGAACTTCGCAGACCTCACCATCCGGACATTTCCGGGGAGCGAACGCAACCTCAAAGTCACCTTCGCGCATGACTTGTCTCTCGCCGAGCGACTGCTGGATTAGCGCTGACCTTCCCGGCGGCACTCAATAATAGCGTTCACTAGTGCGCTGTCTTGGGGGATCTTCGCGGCGAACGCGTCGGGGTCACCGTCAACGAGCGCGACCGTGAAGCCGAGCCGGACCGCCACGGTGAGTTCATCGTACGGCGATTGGACCGCGGTGTTGTCCGCAATCTGCTGCAGCACCCCCGCGCGGAACCCGCGCGGGAACTGAACGGAGCGCAGCAGCGACCGATCGACTGTTTCTGCAATAACCCCGGAATGATCAACGGCTTTCACGCTGTCGATCATCGAGAGTGCCGGTACCGCCACGTCACAGGCGCCTTCGAGCAACCGGTCCACGACCCTCTTCCAGAGCGAAGAAGACGCCAGGGGGTACCGCAGATCGTGCAGCACAACCTGAGCTTCTGAATAGTCTGATTCGGCAAGCTCAGACAGTGCAGCAGTCACGCAGTCCCGTCGCGTGCCCTCCCCGTCCGCTGCGATGACCTCGACTGAGCGAAGTTCCGAGGCGGCCACCACCTCTCGTACCTCTGCAATCAGGGACGTGACGACCGGAACGAGGGTTTTCGTGCCGACGGCGGCCCCGGCGAGCATGGCGCGCAGACAGTAAACAAGGGGCGTATCGTGGCCCAGTCGCGAGAATATTGCTGCCCGATTGTCCGCGAAGTCGCGGGGTACGGGTAATACCAACACAGGATCAGTCATGTCCTCGCATCCCCTACGCTGTCACACCCTGGCGGAACTTCGGCACGCGCAACACGACCCTAGTACCGGCCCCGACTGCAGTCTCGACGACCAGCCCATAATCATCACCGAATACGGCACGCAAACGTTCGTCCACGTTGCTGAGCCCAATATGGGTGTCGTGCGGGTCGGAATCAAATGCCCCCGAGCGCAATCTCTCGGGGTCCATCCCGATTCCATCGTCCTCGATACTCAGAACGCATTCCGCACCGGAGTCCGTCGCGTTGATCGCCACTGACCCCCCCTCCGGATTCCCGGCGATGCCATGCCGTACCGCGTTCTCCACAAGGGGCTGCAGCACGAGAAACGGGATGACCACGTTGAGAACTTCTGGGGCAACCTGCAAACGAACCGAGAGCTTATCTCCGAAACGTGCCTGCTCCAGCGTCAGATATCGCTCTACGTTCTGCAGTTCTTCCGCCAGCGTGGTGAACTCGCCAGCGGAGCGAAACGAATACCTTGTGAAGTCCGCGAATTCGAGAATCAGCTCGCGCGCGCGCTGCGGGTCAGTGCGCACAAACGAGGCGATCGTGGTCAGCGCGTTGTAAATGAAATGCGGACTGATCTGCGCCCGCAGCGCACGGACCTCGGCGTGTGCGAGCCGTTCCCGTGACGCATCGAGTTCCGCGAGTTCAAGCTGACTTGCCGCGTAACGCGTTACCTCTGCGAGGGTGCGCACAAGTCCTGGGCTGACAGGGCCGGTCACAACGGCCGTGAGAACCCCAGCGGTTTGCGGAAGATCCGACGCTTCACCAGTGATGATCGGCTGGGCGACGAATGCCCACACCTCGCAGTCATCGCGGTGACAATCCAAGTCGTCGTGACGGATCAGCCGCTGCCTTCCCGTGGCAACCACGTCTCGCGCCGATTCTGAGAAACTGCTCCTATGCTGCTGGCCCAGCCCCTCCCACGCGAGTACCTCGCCGTCCGCTCCACAGATCGCCATGCCCTGGGAGCCGACAAGCAGCGACAGGATTGGGGCCGACTCAGCTGCGGATTCCGCGGTTAGTCCGCGGCGCAGCACTTTCGCCGCCTCACCCGCTGTGGACAACGTCGCATGCACGGCGCGCTCTGTGGGAGTCGTGAAGCCCTGGCGGGCCCGCAGCCAGACGGCGATCGCAAGGACCCCCAGGACGGCGAGTATGACCGCGCCAGCAGCCACCGCGACAGAAGACATACGGTGAGATTACTTACGCGGGATTCTTCGTGCTCGCAGGCAGGGACGTTTGATCTTGTGACACACCCGTAACTCATTTGGCATCACTCGTGTTGCGTAAGCCCGCATCGTTGGACAGACTCAGCCGAAGCAAGCGATACCTTTTCGCGCAAAGCGGACCAAAGGAGTGCTAGATGACGCAGTACCCCCCTGGCGGACAACCACCGTATGGTGGCGGTCCCGGAGAGCCAGATGACAGCGGAACGGGCGATCAGGGCTGGAATCCGCCCTCCGAGCCGGGCGGCTACCCACCACCTCCACCACCGCAATTCGGTGACTACCCACCACCACCTCCGCCTCCAGGCGGTTTCGGGCCCCAAGGCTCGTATCCGCCGCCGCCTCCTGGCGGGGGCAGTTATGGACAGGCCAGCGGCGAATTCCGCATCGGCGACGGTGTCCGCTGGGCGTGGAACCGATTCGCCGACAACTGGGCCATCTGGGTGGGATTCACTCTCATCATCGGTGTCGTGAACATCGTCTTCTCATTCGCTGGATCAACTGGCCGCGACCCTGACGACATCTTTGCCTTCGGGTTCGTTGACCTCCTCGCCACGATCATTTCCGCGGTACTGGGCTGGATGATGATTCGCGGCGCGCTCTACACCGCGGACGGTATGAAGCCCAGCTTCGGGGACTTCGCGAACCTGAACAACATCCTCCACCTCGCGATCGCCTCGATCCTTGTCGGCATCATGACGGCTATCGGGTTCGTCCTGCTCATCATCCCCGGCCTGATCGTCGCGTTCCTCTCGATGTTCGTGACACACTTCGTGCTCGACCAGAACGTGGACGCGATCACCGGGATCAAGAGCAGCTGGTCACTCGTCTCGAAGAACGTGGTGCCGCTGCTGCTTCTGATCCTGACGCTGTTCGGCTTCGGCATCCTCGGCGTAATCACCTGCGGGCTCGGCTTCCTCGTGGTTCTGCCACTGATGACGATGCTGTCGGTCTACGCATACCGGACGCTGACGGGCCGTCAGCCCGCGCTGTAGTTGCGAGCTTTGCACTGAGCGCGCTGGCGCGGGGCACCTGTCCCGCGCCAGTAGCGTCTCAGCAGTCATACTTGATGGCTGAAGTTCAACGAGATGGGGACAGATGTCGAGCAGTTCATCCAGCGGTGATAGCGCCTCCGGAGAGTCAGGCTTTCCGACGCCTGAAGACATCCCACAGCCCGGCGCGACACCGGAACCTGGCGGCTACCCGCCGCAGGGTGAATATCCAACCGCGGGCGGATCTCTCAGTCCCGGCGCGAAACCACCCCCAGGGAACTACCTCGACCCCGGCGAGAACCCCCCAACCCCGTACGGTCCCATCAAGGGCAGCGGCGGGAAGGGGAAGCTGCGCTATCGCGGCGCGGCTGACGTCACTTTCGACATCGGTGACGCACTGCGCTTCGCATGGAACAAGTACGTCAACAATGTGGGCGCGTGGATAGGGTTTCTGCTCCTCAGCCTTGTTTTCGGCCTCATGGTCGCGTTTCCCGCCTCCATGATTTTCCTCGCCCCCGCCGGCGAGCCGGACCGTAATCCCCTGCTGGTGGTATCCCTTGCTGCGGTCGGAATCGCGATCATCGTTGCGGTACTGATTGTTCTGAGCGCTGCCATCGTACGAGGAGCACTCGATGAAAGCGCCGACGAACGCCCCGCGCTGCGGGACTTCCTCCGGCTGACAAACATCAGTCAAATACTGCTCGCCACCGTTACGGTAGCCGCCCTGACGCTGGCTGGCCTGCTGCTGTGCGTGGTCCCTGGGCTGATCGTCGGGTTCCTCAGCATGTTCACTGTGCACTTCGTTGTCGATCAGAACCAGAACGCGATCGAGGCACTGAAATCGAGTTGGCGCACCGTCATCGACAACGTAGGTCCACTACTGCTTCTGACGGTCGCCTGCTACCTCATCGTCGTGCTCGGCACCGTGGTGATCGTAGGCTTCCTCATCACCATCCCAGTATCAGCGATTGCGCTCGCCTACGCGTACCGGCGGGTGACTGGGAGCCTGGGGATATCAGGAACCTCCGACGTCGTGTAGGAGCCACTCGCCGTCGACCTTGTGCAGTGTCACGAGAAGGCGGCTCTTGTCGAGGCGGCCGTCTGGGGCGAGGACGTTTCGCACCTGCTGGTCCAGAAAAACCATTACTTGCGCATCATCGTCATTCTGGCGGTAGACCGCCGCATACTCGACTGTGCCCTCGGAGACACCCTCCGCTTCGCTGAGGAACTCTCTCAGCGATTCCGCGGCTGTCCGGTACTCTTCCTGGAACTCAGGGGTTGAGATCGCTGCGACGGAATCGTAATGCTCATCAAAGTTGTCGAACGAATAGGTGCTCACAAGTTCCGCGTACTCGGCTCCCGCCGCAGCAGCGCCAGTGGGATCCGCGCCCTCGAACTCGCTAGAGTCCGTCGCCCGGGTCGCGTCCCAGTAGAGGTAGCCGAGTACCGCACTGAGTCCCGTCATCGCTGCCAGTGCAACTGCCAGAACGGTCGTTCCGCCACGCTTGCGCGGCGCCGCTGATGCGGGTGCCTCCGATCCTGCTGCCGGGCCCTCGGAGTGTGCGTCAGCGTCGGACATGTTGGTCAATTCGGTGTTCCCATCTCGAGCAATTCCCGGAACGCCTCGATTCCGGTCGGTATCAGCAGCGGATCATCGACGATCGGTGGCCCGACTGTCTGGAATCCTGGTGTCGTGTAGCCGAGCAGACCCAGCCCGTCCGGTCTTGGTGCGGTGAGCGCACCACGGTTGGCGTGGTGTTCCCCCGGCGGACAGTACACGCCCAGATTGGGCTCGCGCGGGCTGAGGTCACCGACTACGCGGCGCGGTGTTTCGTAGTAGCAGACCGGGCCCTGAGTGACGACCAGGGTGAAGTCCGCGCGGTCCCCGATTCCGATCGACGTGAGCTTCTCCAGCGCCATTGGCATGGTGTCTGCCATGGCCAGAAGCGCGGCGTCACGGCCACCGAGTATCTGGAAGACGTCAGCGAGTCCGCGAGTGAGTTGCGCGTCGTCACTGGGCAGTTCGTCGAGCAAACGGGTCAGGCGCTGCATCACCCTCGGACCCTCGTCCAGCAGATAGTCCAGAGCGGGGCCGCCTTCGGTGAAGTCCTCCCCCACCACACGCATGGATCGCGCGGTGCCCGGCAGGGCATCTGAGGCGTCAGCGAGCGCCGCCATGGTGCGTTGCCCGTTTTCGCCGAACCAGTTGAACGTCTCGTCGTGGTCCTCGAGCACTCCAGCGAGCGCGTGCGCGTTGTCCACGATGTCGCCGATGTCATCAGACCTGTTCGCGAGCGCGGCCGACATCGATTCCGCGAGCGACCCGATTGATCCAGCATCCAGGGAATCGATTAGGACGCGCACTTGCGCGAGTGATTCGGTGAATCCGACGTTCTGCATCTCGACAGGAGCTCGTACGAGGTCGCCGTCCTCCAGGTTTCTGTCACTTTCCGCGTCGGCCCGGAACTCGAGCACCGACAAACCCGCAGGATTCAGCATCGACGCGATCGCGTACGAGTCCGCCGGTATCTGCGTACCAGGGTCGAGTGCGACATTGACATCCACGCCGCCGGTATCCGCGACATCCACTGAGGTCACCTTTCCAGACACGATCCCGCGGAAGGTTACGGGCGTGCCTGGACCGATCCCCCTGGCGTGATCAAAATGCGTGACAACGTGGATCGTTGAGCCGAACGGATTCGCTTGCGGCCCCAGCGAGTACCTAATACCTGCAGGAACGACGACGATTGCGATGGCGACGAACAACGCCAGCTGAACTAGCACAGCTTTTCTCATCGCGTGCCCTCCGTGAGTTGCCGTAACAGTGCGTTCGGGTCGCTTTCATCCGCGCGGGTACCGAAAAGCACCTTCGCGACCGATTCGGGCAGGTCGAGTGTGCCGTCGAAGCGAAGGTAATCACCCTCCTGCGCATTCGCGAAGCCATTCATGAACGCAGCCAGGACGATATGCAACTGTGTGAGTTCGTAGTTCACGGATTCGAACGCGTCAACGACGCCCCGTAGCCGCTCCGGGAACTTCGGCAGCTCTTGTTCTGTCTGGCCGAGCAGCGTCGCAAGGTCTGCGCCCGCGGCGGCGAACCGGTCGACGAACGCGCCGATTTGCTGTTCCTGTTGTGACAGTTCGGCGAGCAGTGGACCGGCGCTGTTCAGTCCACGCTCGAAGTTCCCCCGATTGCCGGCGAGTTGGGCCGTCGTGCTGGCCATCGCGGTGAGCGTCGCGTCTATCTCGTCATGCTGAGCGTTGATGGTATCGGTGATGGCGATCAGCGAATCGACGAGCCGCGCAAAGTCTCCCCCACGCCCGCGGAACGCTTCGGCCGCTTCCGTTACCACGGTTTCTAACTGATCGATCCCGCTAGCCTGCAGCACGAGACCGATGGCCGCGATGCTGGATTCGAGTTCCGGCCCGAGTTCGGTGTAGTCGCGGGTGATCACGCTGCCCGGCTCGAGCGGCAGCGCGGCAGGTTCAGCTGGCATCCGCATCCGCACGTACGGGTTACCGAGAAGGGTAGGCAACTCCACGCGCACAGAGACGTTGCTGGGCAGTTCGACGTCGCCGTCGAGGCGCATCGTCAGCACTGCCTGGCCACCGTCGGGCCGCAAGTCACTGATACGCCCGATGAGCCGCTGCCCGAGGCGCACCTCACTGCCTACGTTGAGGAGATCCGCGCTCTGCACCACTGCGTCGATCGAGTACGTATCGCGCCCCTGCGCCCAGTCCGTCGGGATCTGGTCCATCCCGATGGAGCATCCCGAAACCATCACCGCGGCGCACAGGCCGATCAGCGCGTGCCTGGACCTGGAGTACACAGTCATTGTCAGCGCCCTCCCGCTTCGAGGATTCCGCGGATGCCGAGCGGATCGGACAGACTGATGGGCAGCGAGATTGGGTTTGTCAGCCCCATCCCGGTACAGATTGGCGGTGGTACGGGACCACATACTCCCTGGTCCTGCAGGCCTGACAACTGCTGGAGTTCGGAAGCCACATTGAGACGAATGCGTGCGCGGCCGTCGTCACCGATCAGGTTGCTGATGTTTCCCATGATCAGCGGCAGAAGGTCGACCAGGTCGGCAAGCTCACTAGGATTGGCGGCAACCGCGTCGACTAGTTGCCTGATGTCTTCCATGACCAGCGGAAAATCGTCCCCGCGCTGGTCGATCAGGAGGTCGATCTCTTCGTAGAAGCCGCGGAAAGACGTCATGAGTTCCGCGACATTGGCTTCTTCTGCCACGGCCTGCTCACTGAGTATCGCAAGCGACCCAGCGAAGCTCCTGATTTCTTGTTCCCGGTCTGACACGAGCCTCGCTACGTCCCCCAGTACGGCGATGATCTCGTCGAATTCTTCGGTGTGAGCGCCAGCGATACGCGACGCCGCCGCCATCTCCTGGATCATCACGTTCGTGTCAGGACCTATCCCGTCAAATGACGTGGCGACCCGGTCGATCGCGCCCCCAATACCAGCGCCGGTGCTCAGCGCTTCACCGAGGTGATTGAACGATTGCAGCAGATCGTCGAAAGCAATCGGAACGTGTGTTCGCGTGCGCGGCAGTGTGCCGCCGTCCGGGAATTCCGGTCCGCTGATGTAGCGCGGCGTGAGTTCGATATAGCGATCGGCGAGGATCGACCGGTTCACGATGTACGCTTCCGCGTCTTCCGGAATGGGGACATCGCGGTCCAGCATCATCTCGACACGGACATGATCGCCCAGCGCCTGCACAGACGTCACACGGCCGACCTCGATGCCGAGGACCAGGACCGGACTATCAGGGTAGACGCCGGACGCCGACGTGAACTCCGCCACCATCTGCTTGCGGTCGTCCCTGAGGAACGCGGCCCAGACAATCGCGAATACCAGCGCGATGACAAGTACCAGCACAAGCATACGAACGAGGTGGGAACGAGTAGAACGCAGTGTGGTCACCATTATTGGCACCCCTCGACCGCGCCGAGCAGACACAACAGGTTGTCCGGGATGATTGTGGTCGGGGTGTTCACGTCGACCCATGGCCCGCTGCCCGTTACGTCCGCGACTTTCTGGAAAGCGGGCGCCCCCTGCTCCAGGATCGTCTCCAGCGTCGCGGCCTGGTCCGCGAGCGTTCGCATCACGTTGCGCAAGTTGGGGATCAGACCCGGACGGTCCTGGAAGAGTTCATCGAGCTGACCTGCCACGGTTTCCAATCCCTGGGTCAGGCGGACCAGCATGACATGCCGGTCGGCGAGTGACTGCAGAATGACTGATCCCTGCACCAGCAGCGAATCGAAGTTCGACTGCTGTGCGTCGACGATGCTCGCGACATCTCTGGCGAGGGTGAGCACCTGTTCAATCTGGTCGCCGCTGTCGTTGATCAGGGCGGCGGTTGCGTTAAGTGTGGTGATCGCGTCGCGCATCACCTCGGGGTTCTCTGGCAATGCCTCCACCGTCAGCTCAGTGAGCTGCCCGAGTTGGTCGAAATTAAGCCCCTCAGTTGATTCGTGGGCAGCCCGGGCGATCTCGTCGAGGCTGAACGGCACGCTCGAACGTGCCAGCGGGATCGTGTTGTCGTCGAGCTCGCCTACGCCATTTGGTTTGATCTCCAAATACATCTTTCCGAGTACCGTGCGAAGCTTCACGGCGGCGGTGGTTCGTTCGCCGAGCGTGATGCGCCGCTCAACCCGGAAGTCAGCGCGGACGTTCGGACCGTCGAGCACGATTTGGTCGACCTTGCCCGCGGGCACACCAGCGACATAGATCGGGTCGCCTGGTGATAGCCCGCCGGACTCTGCCAATTCGACGCTGTACGAGGTGGTTCGCAGCAGATAGGTGACCTGGGGAAGTACGCTCGCGCCGACGAACAGCGCCCCGACTAGAGCGATCCCGACGAGCCCAATCAGTCCGGGGCGGCGCACGCGCAAGGTGGTCGCGCCCGACGAGGTCAGTGTGCGCCACAGGTCCTTGATCGAAGTCGACGCGCTCATCGGCACACCGCCGAGTGGCCGCCACCAGCAAGCTGGAAGATGTCGACTTCCACACCCTCGACCTTGATGGACAGCGTGCAGAGATACAGCGTGAGCCACGAACCGTAGTCACCGATCATATTCACCGACGCCGCAAGACGCTCCAGGGATCCGAGCAGCGCGACGAAGGTGTCAGTGTTGTCAATCCACGTGTCTGTCATTGTCTTCGCCCGTTCGATCGTGGCGTCGAGGTTGTCGAACGATGATCCGCTGACGAATTCAGCAAGATTGTCGGCGGTGGTCGAACCATCTTCGAGGATCGTGATGACATCGTCGTTCTGCGCGGCGATCCGCTCCGCGAGAATGGTCACCGCTCCGAACGCGGACTCGACGTCGCTGCCCTGATCGACCACGGTGTCCAGGACGATCGCGAGGTCGTCCGCGAGAGTATCGATCAGCGCCGACCGCTCGACGAACACCCCTGCAGCGTCCACCATGCCGACGAGCAGCGTCTCGAGCGCGTCGGTGTTTCCTTCGAGAGCCTGGATCGCCGCGGCAGCTATCTCGTTGAGCCGGTTCGGTTCGATCGCTGCGAAAAGCGGCTTGAAACCATTGAACAGTTCGGTGACGTCGACAGGCTCACGCGTCTGAGAAAGCGGGATCGTCGCATCAGGTTCCAGCGTTTCCGCTGCGTTTTCCGGGTCGGTCAACGCGAGATAGCGTACGCCGAGCATGTCGGCGAACCGCACTGCCGCCGTGACGTCTCCGGGCAACGGGTGATCAGCGGTGATCGACATCGATACGAGTGCGTGTTCCCGCCCCTCCGGGGTGCGCACGAAGGAAAGATCACTGACCTTCCCGACCCGTACCCCCGCGAGAGTGACGTCGTTGCCCACCTGCAGTCCAGTGATGTCAGTGAATTCAGCGTGATAAGTGACGGCTCGACCGGGCACGGGCCGGGCAAGTGTCTGCCAAATGCTGAGTCCCGCTACCAGGGCAACGATGACGAACGCGGCGACGACCACCGCGGCGCCCCACCTGAATTTCATTCGTCCTCCAGGATTTCTACGACGTTCCCGCTGATCAGCGGGCGCAACAGCATGTTCGCTGCAGCACTCGGCGCACTAGCGTCAGTCCTATCACCGCGCGGGCCGGCAAGTTCTTCCTCGAGCATCCGGACCACGTCAGCTTCGTCGAAGGCCCCCACGAAGTTCTCCGGAATTGACTGGATTTCACGGACCGTCGACGGTGTCGATTGCCGGGGTGGCACCACCACGCCGGGTGGCGGGCATGTAGGTCCAGCGAGGCCGGGATAGCGCGGGCATTCATTGGCCGTGTAGGGCAACGGGTCTTCGAAACCCGGGACCGCGACGATGTTGAAGCGGCCCGTGCTGAAAGACGGTGCCGCCGCTTCTCCCAAGGGCCGGAGCTGCTGGAGCGTTTCGGCGAGCATCGTGCCGCGCGTGCCAGGGGTGCTGAACGAGGGACCGCCGTCGGCGCCTTTGACGACGATGACGAACGATTGAGCGCGGGGCGCGAACAAGGTGCTGACAGCGTTGAACAAGCCCGCAGCTTCGCCAAGCCCCTCTGCGATACGGTCCTTCCGTGGCAGCACCCGCTCGGCAAGGACGGTCGCCTCGTTGAACGCGGCGATCGTGTCCGGGGTGCCACCGTCAAGGTTGCGCGCGACCCTGCTGACATCGCCGATGACGGTCCCGCCGATCGCCGGAGCGAACGACTCGGTGAAGTTTGCCGAGCGCGTAATGAGTTCACCGAACTGGTTCCCTCGACCGTCGAAAGCTTGCGCTAATGCCGTCAGCGCAACGTTGAGGTCAGCGGGATTGAGAGCATGAACGAGTTCCATGACTTCCTCGTAAAGGCCATAGAGCTGCACTGCTTCGTCTGAGGCGTCGACCGCCAGGACGTCGCCCGGCTGGAGGCCAGGTTCCTGCCCCGAGTCCGGCGGGATGAGGATGAGCTCGGTATCACCGAATAGTGTGCGGGGTGCGATCCGGACCACAGTTCCCCGCGGGATGAGGGGGAGCGCCTCATCGTCGATCCGCATGTCCACTCGGGTGTATTCGATTCCCTCGTCCACCGTTCTGGTTTTGCCGACGATCGCGCCGAGGTAACGGACATTGAACTGATTGCCCCCGATCAGGAACCCCGCATCGGTGGGAAGGATGGTGGTGACAACGGGACGACGGTCATACATCCCTGTTCCGCGCCCCACAACAAGGACGCTGACCACCACGATGAGGATCAGAGCGACGATCCCCTGGAGGATCCGTGAGGTCATCGCGCGGCGTGTGAAGGCAAGCATCACTCGATCCCCATTCCTGGGACGGCTGGGGTGATTCCGAACAGGCCGAAGGTCAGAACCACCGCTGACATCCCAATGACAAGAATGCTGGTGCGCAGAGCGTGACCGGCCGCACGCCCAACACCTTCCGGTCCACCGGAAGCGTGGTAGCCGTACGAGCAGTGGATGACGGCAACGAATACCGCAAAGACCAGCGCCATGGTGATTGAGGATGCGAGCGCGCTCGGTGTGAGCGACTGCTGGAAGTAATAGTCATAGGTACCCCCAGATTCACCTCGCAAGACCACAACGGTGAATCGTGTCGTGAGATACGCGGAGAGAAGACCGACCATGTACACGGGGATGATGGCGACCACCATCGCGATCAGCCGCGTCGTTGCGAGGAAAATCGTGGAGTTGACGCCGAGAGTGTCCAGCGCGTCGATCTCTTCCGAAATCCGCATCGCGCCGAGCTGCGCGGTGAAACCTGTCCCGACCTTGGCAGCGAGCGCTATCGCTGCGACGATCGGCGCGACGCCCTGAGTGTTGGCGATAGCCGACACCATCCCCGAAAGGGCGGTGAAGCCCAGCAGTTCGAGACCGCGGAAAAGCTCGATACCCAGGAGCATCGCTGCGACACCCGACATCGCTATCACGACGCCGATCGTGCCGCCGCCCGAGAGGATCGCCGTAGAACCGAAACTGACGTCGCTGACCTCACGCATAATGATCTTGCGATATCGCTTGAGCGCGATCGGAACTCCGGCGACCATCCGGATCCCGAACGCGAGGTGCATCGCGAGCACCTCAAAGCCACGTCCAATAACACTGAACTTGCCAAAGAATCGTTTGGCGCGATACGTCGCCGAATGCGAACCGATGATCACATGTACTCCCCGACTGCCGGAACGAGCGTGATGTAGAGCTGCGAAAGAACCACGTTCACGACGAACACCGCGATGAAAGCCAGGACCACCGCTTCGTTGACTGCGTTCGCCACACCCGCAGGGCCGCCCCGCGCATGAAGCCCCTTGAACGCGCAGATCAGCGCGGACACAATGGCGAAGCAGATCGCCTTGATCGTGGCCATCAGGAAGTCACTCACCCGTCCGTAGGACGTGAGGGTCATCAAGAAGGCACCCGGTGATTCGCCAACAACGAGCACCTGATTGATGAACGTGATGAAGACACCGGCGAACGTCACCATGCTCACCATGCAGACCGCGACGAAAATCGCCGCGAATACGCGGGGCACCACCACACGCTCGATGACATCCACACTCATCACATGCAGCGCCTGGATCTCTTCCCGAATAGTCCGTGATCCCATATCGGCGCAGATCGCGGAACCTCCCACGCCCGCCATCATCAAAGCCGTCACCAGAGCTGCCGCCTGCCCGATGATCACAAACGCGACCACAGCGCCCGAGTAACCCGCTGCCCCGATCTGGGTCGCCAGCCCACCGACGATCACCGCGGTGAGCACACCGATCGGAATCATGAGCAGCAACGCAGGCAAGGTACAGACACGAAAAAGGAACTGCGCCTGGTTCACCGTCTCCGCCATCGGGAACCTGCGAAGCACAAGGGCGCGCGCACCCGTCGCCACCGTCTGCGCCGAGAATGTCACAAGTGCCCCGACCTCGTTCACCGCGTCGGGGACGAGCCCCTTCCTGGCCGAAATAACCTCGATCGTCACGGGCTCTCCTCTACCGTCGCGACAGATCAAACCAAATCTGGCTGATTTTATCAAATATAAATGTGTGTGGGGTCACAACAAGCACACTGACGATAGCATCTAGGAAGGATTAACTTAAATCGTGGCCAGTGGCGAAATTCGCAGGATCTATCCAGTTCAACACGTAGAGAGTGCTGGAACCCCGCGTAGCCGAGCGTCCAACCACTCAAGAACTTCTTGAGTTCCGTTCAGATTGAAGTGGTCTGCACCGGGTATGAGAACCGCTTCGATGACAGTCCCGCTCTCACAAGCCCGCTGCACCGCGCGGGCCGTCCACTCCGCCGGCACGACCGTGTCGCGGTCTCCGTACAGCACCAGCAGCGGCCCATCCGAAGTACCGCGAGGCAGCGCGATGTCGTCGAGCCACGCGCGCACTGCGTCGGTTGCGTCATCGCTGAACGGACCCACATCTTCAGGGGAACTTTGCAGCAACGCCAGCGCTGAGTTCAGCCAGTTGTCCCGCACGCACGTTTCCAGCGAGCCAAAGCCGCCTGCCAGCCCGCCACGTAGGTAGTCATCAAATTCAACGGACGGATCCGCCGCCTGAAAGCCGGCGATAACGTACGGGAGGAGCGCGAGCTGGAACAGGTCCAGCGCCCACGGCGGTTCCGGCTCCGCGATTGGAGTCAGGTCCGCAGCAGGGGAAATCGCCACCGAACCGGCAAACCTTAACCCCGCCCCGTACTCGTCCGCTTGTTCGCTCGCCGCCCAGACAGCTTGGCCACCCTGCGAAACTCCGACGGCCCCCCACTGCGTTCCGATGGCGTCATTCGCCGCACGCGCGGCTCGCACTGCGTCGATGACGTTGTAAGCGGCAGTGGCCGGCTCCAAATAGGGGTGTGCAGTCTCGTCGAGCGAACCTCCCAGACCCTCGTAGTCGGTCGCTACAACTGCGTAACCCGAGTCGAGAAGAGAATTGATCCGCGCAGCCTGGCCCAACATGTCGGGATACTGGGAGGGGCCGCACTCGCGCGCAACCCCAGTCGTACCGTGAGCGTATGAAATAACAGGCCAACCACCTTCAGGCGGAGCGCCCTGCGGAACGAATAGTGCGCCAGTCACTTCGGTGGGACTGCCGTCGAGTCCTGACGTCGAGCGGTAAGTGATGCGCTGAGAATCAGCGGAACGCGATGCGATACCCGGGCTCAGATCAATGAAAGGCCCCGCCTCCAGCAACTCGCCGCGCTCCGCTGGCGGCAGTTCCGGTTCGGCGTACTCAGCTTGAGCCTCAGTGGGCGCGAGCGGCGATTCATCAACTGCCGCCTCCCCTCCGATTGTGCAGGAGGTCGCGGTAAGGGTGGCGGCAAGGACAGCGGCGCTGACTGTCGAGACTCGTACGTTCACTTAGTCGAGTGTGCATGTTCGCGAGCCGCCTGGCATCCTATGGCGGTTATCAGCCACCCACTGGTAGGCCCGGTCCTGCAGCCAGCGAACGCCCCATAGTGAGTAGACCCGTAACGGAATGCGGGTGCCCAGCGCGGCGGAAAGAGCGGCATTGACGGCGCCGGCACCACGATGACGAGTCCCATCCTGCTCGAGCGCCCACGCAGCGGCTGCCCCATCCTCAGCAGAGATACCGAAGAGGTCGAGCGCGCCGGTCTCCTGCCAGGCCATCGGCGTGACCCGGCCTGAACTATCAAGGCGGCGAATGAGGTTCACACAAGATACACAGAAGCCGCAATCCCGGTCATACAACAGGTGCATGTTCATTTCCGGCATTGCGGCTCCCGTTAAGTTGTCACCGGCGCAACGCCGGTACGCGCTCACTCGAGCACAGATTATTCAGCAGGAACGATCTTCTTCGCGTTCTCCTGAACCTTGCTGACCTGAGCGGTGAACTTGCCCTTGGTCTGGGTGTCCACGAAAGAAGCAGCCTTGTCGACAGCCGAGTCGATGTCGCCCTTCTTGCTGACGATCAGGGACTTCGCCTTCGAAGCGTTCTCGTTGACGAGGGTCTGGGCCTTGGCAGCGTTCTCGTTGACGAGGGTCTGAGCCTTAGCGGCCAGGTCCTTGACTGAGTCGAATGCGCTCATCATTCTCCCTTGGGTCTTTCCAGCGCCTCTTAATGTGCGCCGCATCGGTCGGGGTTGCCCCGCTTGACGCTAATTTTTGCAGTGAACCCGACAAATATCTACCTAGTGTGGCCATTACCACCCGGATTGCCACTCATTGGTTGTTCATTTGACAGAGTGTCTCACTAAAAATCTACTCACTCCGCCAACAAAAACTGCGTAGCGCGATGACGATCAAGCCAAGCACTGCCAATACATGATCATCTTTAGCAATGATGAGTTCAGGAGAACATTTCCCGCACCCAATGGAATGCTGCACAGTTCAGCATACGCGCGAACACGAGCGCCAGCTTCCCCCAGGTATACGGTCTGCGTAACCAGAACGAGCGTGCGCGTTGCGGCGCCCTCCACCGAAAAGCCGTTCACCCACGAGCGCAATTCGGCGCGAGCGACAAATCAACGCGGAGATTCACGTCGATTCCCGCACCCCAAGAAACCGTGAGCAATACCCAGCAGACTGTCTTCGCAAGAAATAATTGGACGAGCGAGAATGCTGCTGACTGCTTGACCGGTCATCTCACGCGAGACCTAGCCACCATTCGTTTCGCGGCAGCGGTTTGAGAAAATCAATACGCTGGCCCGGCATTGGCGCGGCAGTTCGCACTCCGTGAGCCTCTTTCGCCCGAGTCAGCCGGACAATAGGCTCCATCCACGAGTGAAAACCGAGATTGAAGGTACCCCAGTGAATGGGCATCATCACGCCCGCTGAGGGCGTGCCGTTAAGAACACAGTGCGTCTGCACTGCCTCTTCCGGCGTCATGTGCACGTCTGGCCACTGGTCACTGTACGCACCGATCGGAAGCAGCGTCAGATCAAAGGGGCCGTGCCGGTTACCGAGTTCAGCGAACGAATCTGTGTAGCCCGAATCACCACCGAAGAAGACCGAGCGGCGCGGGCCCCTCAGCACCCAGGATGCCCACAAGGTCACATTTCGCGAAATTCCCCGGCCAGAAAAATGGCGAGCGGGAGCGCAGGAAATCGTCAGCTCCCCAACTGCGGTCTCTTCACCCCAGTCGAGTTCGATGATCCGGCGCTCAGGTACACCCCAGCTGCGCAGGTGACCTCCGATGCCCAGAGGTACCACGAAAGGAGCTGCCTGCAAACGCACCAGGTCACTGATCGTTCGCTGGTCGAGGTGGTCGTAATGGTCGTGTGAGATCACTACCGCATCGACCTGTGGCAGCTGTGAGATCTTGACGGGGACAGGATGCATCCGTCGCGGCCCCAACCGCTGCGACGGAGATACGCGCTCACTCCACACTGGGTCCGTCAGAACGCGATGCCCGTCGACTTCCACGAGAACAGAGGAATGACCGAACCAGGCAGCAGCGAGTTCGCCCGCCGAAGCGGGCGCAAGGGGAACAGCCAGGGGCACTTGCCTCGCCGGCGCTCCGGTGTTCCCCCGCAGCACAATGGAGAAGAATAGATCGGGCGCCTGGCGCGGAGAAAACGGTACGGCTGGCTCGGCGTTCCGGAAAGTGCCATTCGAAAAATTCGGGGAGCCGGCCACGTAGGGCCTGATACGCGACCGCGGCGCACCAATCGCGCGGTAGGCCTCCCACGCCGCAAGGACACCGCTCGCAACACTGGCCGCTGCAGCAGCCCCTACCCCAGCCCAGGCCATTTTCCGAAGCACACCGCTACTGTATGTTGCTGACGCGGTTCCGTCCCGCTCAAGCGGCCTTACTCACCCCGGAATACGGGTGCCCGCTTCTCTTTACGGGCTGCGCGGGCTTCCGCAACGTCGGCGCTCGACCAGGCTGCCTTGTGCGCCTCCTGCTGTTCCGGCGTTGGCTCCGAATCCGGCATGTGGTTGAACACAAGCTTCATGTGACGAAGTGACAATGGCGCGAGCTTCGCGATCTCATGCGCCCACTCCTGCGCCGCTGCCAGATCCCCGATCCCGTTCACGAGTCCGAATTGGACGGCATTATCCGCGGTGATCGTCTGTACGCCCATGAGCATCGCCCTGGCGACTCCGCCGCCTGCCAGCTCGCTGAGCCTGCTGATCGTCCAGTTGTCCATCGCGAGGCCCAGGCGTGCGACAGGAATCATGAACGACGCCTCCGGCACTGCGACGCGCAGGTCCGCGGAAATCGCGAGCTGCACTCCCGCTCCCACGGCGGGGCCGTTAAGCGCGGCGATCACCGGCAGCGGCGTCTGCTGAAGGGTGTTGAGCATCGTGTAGTGCGCCGCGAGGAACTCACGCTCGTATGCTGCGCTCGTCAGATCCGCACCAGCAGAAAACGCAGTTCCTTGGCCAGTGAGCACAATCGCACGCGCGTCGTCTGCTTCCGCGGACCGAATCGCGTCCGTCAGCCCCGTGCACACTTCCGTGTTGAGCGCATTCCGCCGCTCGTGACGCTGAATTTCGAGCGTCACGACGTTCTTGTCCCTGGTGATGCCGATCATGCCTGCAGAGCCTATAGGGAACGCTGAAAGCGGGTGCGCTTCGCCCACCTCTGCGCGACACTCACATAGTGGGATGAGCGATTGTCGCGCAGAGGTGGGCAGACCGTTCGCTGGTACCGCGAGAAGCCGCGTTAGTTTGCCACCTCCCACAGGACACCGGACCATGGTGTGGGAAAGGAGAGTGACGTTATGGCCGACAACGAAGCACCCTTGAACTTAGACGACCACGTCGACGAGGCCGAGAAACGCATCACCCGTGAACGCAAGGAAAAGGGCGTCCCCGGCAACGCCGAGGAACGCGAGGCCGTCGATCCTGTGGAACCCGACGACCAGGCTCCTGAATGAGTTAGAACAGATCGGGGTCGGGCCCAATGCGGCCATCAGCCACATCCAGCGCGGTGATCGCACCAACCTGCTCGTCGGACAGTTCGAAGTCGAAGACGTCGAGGTTCTCGCGAATACGCCGCGGCGTCACCGACTTCGGGATTACGACGTTGCCCAGCTGCAGGTGCCACCGCAGGATCACCTGAGCAACAGTTTTGTCCGTTGCCGAGGCGATCTCCGTCAGCACCGGATCTTCCAGGATCGTGCCCTGACCGAGCGGGCTCCATGCCTCGGTGAGTATGCCGTGCTCCGCGTGGAAAGCACGCAGCTCTTCCTGAGAAAACCGCGGATGCAGTTCAATCTGGTTGATGACAGGAACCTCACCGGTCTCGTCGATCAGCCGCTGGAGGTGCGGGAGCTGGAAGTTTGACACACCGATTGACCGGGCCCGTCCTTCAGCCTTCACCTTCTGGAATGCTCTGAACGTCTCGACATAGAGGTCCTCGGCCGGTTTAGGCCAGTGGATGAGGTACAGGTCCACGTAGTCGAGTCCGAGGCGCGTCAGGCTGTCATCGAATGCACGGAGCGTTCGGTCCGTGCCCTGGTCCTCATTCCAGAGTTTGGTGGTCACGAAGATCTCGCCGCGATCGATACCTGACTCACGGATGGCCCTGCCCGTTCCGGCTTCATTGTCGTAGATGCGGGCCGTGTCGATGCTCCGGTACCCCGCCTCAAGCGCGGACGCAACTGACGCGTACGCCTCCTCGTCGGGCACCTGCCACACGCCGAATCCGAGCTGAGGGATCGAGTTTCCGTCCAAAAATTTCGCAAATGGAATCGTGGTTTTATCAGTCACGCCTCTATCAAACACTGGGCACTCGGGGTGCATTCCCGTAGCGTATTTCCACATGCCGACCACCGCCCAGGAACTCTTTGACCGGGTACTCGACCAGGACTCCTACATTTCCTGGGACACGGCACCGATCGACCTTCCCGCCCACGAGCTGTACAGCACCGATCTCGCCGCAGCGCGCTCGAAAGCAGGAACCGACGAATCGGTCATCACGGGCGAAGGGCGGATCCGGGGCCGGCGCGTTGCTGTGATCGCGTGCGAGTTCCGCTTCCTCGCCGGATCGGTGGGTGTTGCCGCAGCTGAACGCATCGTCTCCACGATTGAGCGCGCCACCGCTGAACAACTCCCGCTGCTCGCCTCTCCCACGTCCGGTGGCACGCGCATGCAGGAAGGCACCGTCGCATTTCTGCAGATGGTGAAGATCGCGGCGGCGATCAAACACCACAAAGACGCCCACCTTCCATACCTCGTCTACCTGAGACACCCCACCACCGGCGGAGTGTTCGCGTCATGGGGATCGCTCGGACACGTCACCGTGGCCGAGCCAGGAGCCCTGATCGGATTTCTCGGGCCCCGCGTGTACGAGTCGCTCTACGGCGAAAAGTTCCCTGAGGGTGTGCAAACGGCCGAGAACCTGTATCAGCACGGCGTCATCGATGGTGTCGTACCGGTGCGGTGGCTGCGCCCCATCTTGGACCGGGTCCTACGTGTGGTCTGCGGAACCATCGGGGCACCGAGTGACCTCGAGCCAGCCCCGACGCTGTCACAAGTGCCCGACATACTCGCGTGGGACTCGGTTGTCGCATCCCGTAACCCGGTGCGTCCCGGAGCACGGCACGTGCTGCGGCACGGGGCCACCACACTCACCCCGCTGAGTGGTACCGGGCAGGGGGAAGCAGACCGTTCGATGCTGCTCTACCTGGCGCGGATACGAGGAACACCGTGCGTGGTACTCGCCCATGACCGCGCCCTGACCGTCGAGAGCGGAGCATTCGGCCCCGCAGCGCTGCGTGAAGCGCGCCGCGGAATGCATCTCGCCAACGAACTCAGGCTTCCCCTCGTCCTCATCATCGACACCGTGGGAGCGGCCCTGTCGAAAGATGCTGAAGAACGCGGGCTTGCAGGCGAAATCGCCCGCTGCCTCGCGGACCTCGTCACACTGCAATGCCCGACCGTGTCCGTTCTTTTGGGACAGGGCACCGGCGGTGGCGCGCTCGCGGTACTCCCCGCAGACCGTGTTTTGTGCACGCAGAACGGATGGCTCGCTCCGCTGCCACCCGAAGGAGCGGCTGCGATCGTGTACCGCGACACCAGCCGGGCCGCCGAGATCGCCGCCGCGCAAGGCATCCGCTCTCGTGACCTGCTCGAGTCCGGGATTGTCGACGCGATCATCCCAGAATGCCCCGACGCATCGGAGGAACCGATCCCATTCAGTCAGCGCGTCGCTTCCGCGATCGCCCGGGAAATTCGCGAACTCGCTCTCATCCCCGCACCCAAACGGTATGCGGCGCGACTCAATCGCTACCGGACACTCGGCCTGCCATGACGCGATCTCAGCTGCCCCTCACATAGACCTGGCAGTATGGCGGCATGCACGAATCCGCCACCGTCCTCGTCGTCGACGACGACGCCGATGTTCTCTCGTCCCTCAAGCGCGGCCTCCGCTTGTCCGGCTTCGACGTGATGACAGCGGAAGATGGCGAATCTGCCCTGCGCACAATTCGCACGCAGGAGCCTGACGCGATCGTCCTGGACGTGACAATGCCCCGCCTCGACGGTGTCAGCGTGGTGACAGCGCTGCGGGCCATGGGCAGCGACATCCCAATCTGCGTTCTCAGTGCGCGCAGCTCAGTCGACGACCGGATCGCTGGCCTCGAAGCGGGCGCCGACGATTACCTGACCAAACCATTTGCCCTTGGCGAGCTCATCGCTCGTGTGCGCGCAATGCTGCGCCGACGGCCCGATCAGTCGCCTTCCCCGAAACGGGAGCTCCTCACTGCCGGGCAGCTGGAGATCGACGTGGCCGCGCGGCGCGCGGTAATCGCGGGCACGGAACTCGACCTCACCAAGAGAGAATTCGAACTCCTCACCACCCTGGTTCAGCATCGCGACGCGGTTCTTTCCCGGCGTCAGCTGCTTGAGATCGTGTGGGGCTACGACTTCGATGCTGACACGAATGTTGTCGACGTCTTCGTGGGTTACCTGCGTAAGAAGATGGAAGCGGACGGCGCCCGTCGCATGCTGCATACTGTTCGCGGCGTCGGGTTCATTCTCCGGACCCGTTAGCGGCATGCGACTTTGAAGGAAGCGACGGACTGAACAAGTGCGACGAGCCTCCCCGTCTCTGCTCACACGTGCTGCGCTCGCCGCTGCCGCTGGCGCGACGATCGTCGTTGTCACGGTCGCTGTGTTCGTATGGGCAGGCGTGCAACGGGAAAGCTACGCGCAACTCGACCAGCGGCTCGACGTTCTGAGCACGATCGCCGCGACTGTAGCCAACCAGTCGCTGTACGACGCGCGTCAGCAGATACCGCCCGAGTACGAAGCCACCTACCGAGCGGGCCCGATCATCATTCCGGCGCACAACCTCGCGCTTCCGGAACTGCCAGAAGGGTTCACCACCCTGGAAATCGAAGGCGCCGAATACCGGATTCGCACCATCGCGGTCCCTGACCGCCCGCGGACCACGATTTCCGTTGCAGCGCCTACCGCCCCCACCGAGGAACAGATCGGCGAGGAACGCCGCAACACAATCCTCGTCAGCATGCTTGCGATCGCTGCGGCGGCGGCGCTGGGCTGGCTCCTCGGTGGCTTCGCTATCAGGCCGCTGCGCCAGCTTGCCGTGCAAACGCGCCAGATCGATCCCGAGACAGCCACTCCCCGGCCAAGCGTCACGGGTGCTCTTGAAGCCGAAGAACTCGCGGCCGCGATTTCTGGGATGCTGGAGCGCATCACGCGGGAGAAACAGCGAACCTTCGAAGCACTCGAGACGGCGCGGGACTTCGCTGCGGTGTCGGCACACGAACTGCGCACCCCTCTCACTGCCATGCGCACGAACCTCGAAGTTCTAGAGTCTCTCGACCCACCTGAACCTGAGCGTCGCGAAGTGATCATCGAGACACTCCAGTCGGTTCGGCGAATTGAGCAGACACTGCAGGCGCTTGAGCGCCTCGCGGCCGGTAACCTGACAGCTGAAGCCGACTACGAGGACATTGATCTCGCTGAGGTGCTCGATCGCTGCGCTCAGGAAGCGCGGCGGCTGCACACCGGACTCGTCGTCACTGTCCACGACTCTGGGCCAACAGTGATTCGCGGCCTGGCTGCGGGGCTGCGGCTCGCGATCGACAACGCCATCACCAACGCGGTTCGGCACGGCGATGCAGAGCACGTTGAGCTGAGTTTGCATAGCAGCACAGAAACGAAGGATGGAGGGATCGAAATCACCATCGATGACGATGGATGTGGCATTCCCGCGGAAGACCGTGAACGCGTGTTTGAGCGGTTCACACGCGGCTCCCGCGCCAGCGCGCCAGGTTCGGGCCTCGGGCTCGCGCTCGTCGCTCAGCAAGCTGAACTGCACGGAGGCGAAGCAACAATGTCAAAAAGCCCCTTCGGTGGTGCGCGTCTGACCTTGCGGGTGCGGTCATGAGCCGCTGGGCTGACGCGGCGGGAGATATGGACGGCGACCGCTACGCGAAGCATTTCGACGACCTCGCCGCCAGCGGGAAGGACATGCACGGGGAGGCTCGCCTGTGCGCCGATCTGGTGCCACCAGGGTCCCTGGTTCTCGATGCTGGCTGCGGCACCGGACGGATAGCGATCTGGCTCGATGAGCACGGCTATGACTGTGCCGGGATCGATTTGGACGCCTCCATGCTGAGCGTAGCCAGGCGTCGAGCCCCCGATGTGCCGTGGATGCTGGGCGACCTGGCCGCCCTGCAGTTGCCTGCGCTGGGGGTTTTCGACCTCGTCGTCGCTGCCGGGAACGTCATCCCACTACTCGCGAGCGGCACCGAGCAAACCGTCGTCGCGAACCTGGCGACTGCGCTTAAACCAGGCGGGCTGCTGGTCGCCGGATTTGGTCTCGACAGTGAGCACCTTCCGCTCGACGAAGCGCCGGTTACGCTCTCTGACTATGACGAATGGTGTGAGAGTGCGGGCCTGAACCTCGAGAAGCGGTTCGCTACGTGGAACGGCGATCCGTACGACGGCGGCGGCTACGCCGTCAGCGTGCACCGGCTCGCCTAACGCTTGACTCGATCGTATCGATCAAGCGCCTCACGTCGTTCTTCCTTGTGGTCGACGATCGGTTGGGGATAGTTCTCGATCTTGTCGCCCCGGTCCCCGACGGTGTGCACCTTTGACCCCGCGATGCCGCGCAGCTCCGGCACCCACCTGCGCACGTAGTCGCCGTCGGGGTCGAAACGTTTGCCCTGGGTTATCGGGTTGAAGATACGGAAATAAGGCGCGGCGTCAGTACCGGAACCGGCAACCCACTGCCAGCCGTGCTGGTTGGCCGACAGATCACCGTCGACGAGGTAGCGCATGAAATGGCGTGCGCCCCACCACCACGGCAAGTGGAGGTCCTTCGCGAGGAAGGATGCGACGATCATCCGCACACGGTTGTGCATCCAGCCCTCTTCACGCAGTTGCCGCATTCCTGCGTCGACGATCGGGTAACCCGTCTGGCCCTCGCACCAGGCTTCCCAGCGCGTCCACGCGTCCTCGCCGGAGTCGTGACGCATCGCGTCGAATTTGCGATCGAGGTTGCGGCGGGCCGATTCGGGGTTGTGGTGGAGGACATCCCCGTAGAAGTCACGCCAAGCTAGCTGACGCCGGAACTCCTTCGGCCCGTCGCCGTCTCGGCCAGCGAGATCCGCGAGCATCGTACGGGGGTGGATGGTCCCGAACTTGAGGTGCACCGACATGCGGCTCGTGTCGTCGAAGTCAGGCCGGTCGCGGTGCTCGTGGTAGCTTGCCACCCCGTCGTCGAGGAAATCCTTCCACTGGCGGAGCGCGGCAGCCTCACCCACCGGGCAGACGGCCCGCGAATCCGGGATTTCCGTGCGCTGCACTTCGCTGAATGTGTCGGCGTCTGCCCAGGCGACCGTGTCCGCGCTGGTTTTCGCGGGTGCTCGCCAGCCATGGTCGAGCCAGCTCCGGAAGAACGGCGTGAACACCTTGTACGGTGATCCATCGTCTTTCGTTACTCGTCCGGGTGCGACGGCGAACGGTGATCCGGTTCGGACCAAGTCGACCTTCTCGGCTATCCGGGCATCACGCAACGCCCCGTAAGGTCCGAAGTCTGCCGAGACGTGAACCTGTTTCGCCCCGGTCAGTGCCGCCAGCTTCGGGATCTCGACAACAGGATTGCCTGAGATGACGAGCAGCCTTCCGCCCAGTTTCTCATCGAGTTCACGTAAACAGGCGTACAGCGCATCGCGGCGGCGTACCCCTGACGGCTTCAGCAGGACCGGGTCAAGCACAAACACCCCGATGGACCGTTCAGCGCTCGCAGCGGCGGCGAGAAACGTGGGCATATCCGCAGTTCTCAAGTCCCGGCGGAACCACACAATTGTGTTCTCTGCCACTGTTTCGCGGCGTGTCGCGGAAATTCTCACCATCTCCTTAAAAAGGCCTTAGAGCTCCAATACTTCGCGCCCCTAGCTTCGAAGCATAGGTGTGCAGTTTCCGCGATGAAGGAGCAACTTCCATGACACGAGCCCAACGGTTCCGCCTGCCCGCAGTACTCGCGGCGGCGGCGTTGCTGCTGATGTTCGGCTCGGCTGCGGTGCTCCTCACCGACCGGGGCGGTCCAGCCGCACACGTCGCTGACGAACCCGCCGAGAACTCGGCGAACACGGAACTCGAGCAAGCTTTGCAGGTTCTGCGGCAGAACAACCTCAACGCCACCTTCCTGACGGCTGGCACCCAGCAGGCCGCGGCCGGAGCAGGGCAGCTCTCCGACGGCGCGAGACAACTCGCTACCGGATTAGGACAGGCCCGTGACGGCTCTGGCCAGCTGGCGGGCGGCGCGTCTGAACTGGCTGATGGCATCGTCCAGGTCGACACCGGAGCGCAGGAACTGCGCGCCGGGATGAACGAGTTCAACGGCGGTATCGTGCAGCTCGGGGATGGAGCGGTACAGATCAGTGCTGGTGTCGACGAACTCGTAGGGCTGCTTTTGCCTCTGAAGGAGGCTGCCGCACCGTTCTCCCCTCAAGTAGCTGATGCGCTTGCGCAGCTCGAAGAACTGCGCGGAGGCAGCGCTGAGCTTGCGTTCCAGCTCGGAAACCCGAACAGCGACTTCCGTGTAGGCGCCGCACAGTTGCAGGACGGCACCGTTCAGCTGAGCGATGGTACGCAGCAGTTGCGGGCAGGCGGGTTCGAACTGCGCGACGGCGCGATTGAGCTGCGAGACGGGCTTGTCCTGCTCACGAATGGCTCGGGTGAATTGGTTCTCGGCACTGACCAGCTCGCGGACGGCGCCGGGCAGATCGAACAGAACGCTTCGAAGCTCACCGACTCCGTGAACAACGTCGTGCGCAGTAGTCCACGCGAGAGCCGTGGCGGTGTCGACCCGGCTGCCACAGAAGTAGTCCTGGCTCAACCAGCCAACGAACTCACGCCAGCGACCGCTATGGCACTCACCGGTATGGGCGCCGGCATGACGCTGCTCGGCTCGGCCCTCGTGGTCGCGTTCAGCCGTCGCCGCACCCAGTAGCGAATCAGGTCGCGAACCAGGCAAAAGCACCCGAAACAGGACATCCGCGCTAGAAATTTCTAGCGCGGATGTCCTGTTTCGGGTGAATATATTGACCGCGCCAGTTACTTCACGTCGAGCAAGTCGATCACGAAAACCAGTGTGCGGCCAGAGAGGCGATGACCTGACCCGGCGGCACCGTATGCCTGCTCGGGAGGGATCGTCAACTGGCGGCGGCCACCGACGCGCATGCCGGGAATACCGTCCTGCCATCCTTTGATCAGGCCACGCAGCGGAAAACTGATCGACTCACCACGGTTCCATGAGGAGTCGAATTCCTCACCGCTTTCGAAATCGACGCCGACGTAGTGAACCTCAACGGTTCCGCCAGGCTGAGCTTCGTCGCCCTCGCCAATCACCAGATCCTGGATAACCAGTTCGGTGGGAGCGGGGCCGGGCTGGAATTCAACTTCAGGTTTTGTCATGAGTTATCGCGCCGAAACCTCTGAGTAGTCGCGTTCGGTGTATCCGGTGTAGATCTGGCGGGGCCGCCCGATCTTCGTGGTGGGGTCAGCGTGCATTTCGCGCCAGTGCGCTATCCATCCGGGAAGACGTCCCAGCGCGAACAGCACAGTGAACATCCGGGTGGGGAAGCCCATTGCCCGGTAAATGAGTCCAGTGTAGAAGTCGACGTTCGGGTACAACTTGCGCTCGATGAAGTAATCGTCCGTCAGTGCAGCCTCTTCAAGCTTCATCGCGATGTCGAGGAGTTCGTCGCGTGCGCCGAGCTTGTCGAGAATGTCGTGCGCGGTCTTCTTCACGATGGCCGCGCGCGGATCATAATTGCGGTAGACACGGTGTCCGAAGCCCATGAGCTTGACACCTTCTTCCTTGTTCTTCACCTTGCGGATGAACTCGGAAACATCGAGGTCACTGGCCTTGATGTCGTCGAGCATCTCGAGCACCGCCTGGTTCGCGCCGCCGTGCAGCGGCCCCCATAGAGCGTTGATACCGCCCGAAATCGAGGTGAAGAGATTCGCATCCGACGACCCGACAAGGCGGACTGTCGAGGTCGAACAATTCTGCTCGTGGTCTGCGTGCAGGATGAGCAGCATGTCCAGCGCCTTGACGACCTCGGGGTCCGGCTCGTACGGCTCAGCGGGGAAACCGAAGGTCATGCGGAGGAAGTTCTCGACGAGTGTGTTCGAGTTGTCCGGGTACAAGAACGGCTGGCCCACCGACTTCTTGTAGGCGTACGCCGCGATCGTCGGCAGCTTCGCCAGCAGTCTGATGGTCGAAACCTCAACCTGGTGCGGGTCATCCGGGTCGAGCGAGTCCTGGTAGTAAGCGGACAACGCATTCACTGCGCTCGACAGCACCGGCATCGGATGCGCGTTGCGCGGGAAACCGTCGAAGAACCGCTTGAGGTCCTCGTGCAGCATCGTGTGCCGCTGGATCCGGTGCGTGAAATCCGCGAGCTGGTCCTCAGTGGGCAGCTCGCCGTAAATCAGCAAGTACGACACTTCGAGGAAAGACGATTTTTCAGCGAGCTGGTCGATCGGGTATCCGCGGTAGCGGAGAATGCCCTTCTCCCCGTCGATGTAGGTAATCGCCGACGACGTCGAAGCGGTATTCATAAAGCCGCCATCGAGTGTGGTGTACCCCGTAGTGGCTAGCAGTTTTCCCAGATCAATGCCGTCGTTACCGTCAGTTGCCCGGGTGATCGACATTTTGTACTCGCCACCGGGGTAGCTGAGTACTGCTTTTTCCTCATTCTCAGCGGGCACGAGGGCTCCTTCTCACACTCTACTGGTCAGTAGCCTATCGGCACATGCGCAACGTCTCAACGCACAACCATAATGTCGAACCTAGTCTCTGTAGACCTCACCCGTGTCACCAGGGTCGCTGTGAGGTCACGGCTGGAGTCTGAAGACCTCCCATCCAGAGCCATTCTTCTCACATCGAATCCGGTTGTGTAGGCGGTTCTCCCGGCCCTGCCAGAACTCGGCAACGGACGGCTTGAGGCGGTATCCGCCCCAGAACGGCGGAACGGGAACGTAATCCAGATCACAAAATTGACGCGTAACGGCTTCGAGAGCCGCTTCCAAGTCTCCCCGAGCGGAGATCCGGCGAGATTGATGCGACGCCCAAGCGCCCAGTTGAGACCCTCGTGGCCGCGTGTGCCAGTACTCGGCAGTCTCTTCCTCGCTTACCTTTTCCACCTGACCACGAAAGTGCGCCTGGCGTTCTATCAGCACCCACGGGAACGTCACAGACGCATACGGATGCATATCTAGATGGTGAGCCTTGTCGGATTCATAGTTCGTGTAGAACACAAGTCCACGATCGTCAGCGCCTTTACAGAGGACTGTCCTGGTAGCAGGGAGGCCACGGTCGTCGACAGTTCCCAGCACCATTGCGTTAGGCTCCGCAATGCGCCCGCCGCCGGGTGCGACATACTCGGTGGCGTCACGCAGCCAGTTCAGGAACAGGCTGAACCAGCCGTCGGCGAGCCAGCTCTCATCGAGATGCGGGTGTTCACTGGGCCGGGGCGGCACCGGTTTTTTGCCATAACCGACACGCATGTGTGCCAAATCGAGAGAATCGGAAGGACACGAGGGGTTTAGCACCACACATCACACGCTACGCGTACCAAGCCAGTAATCGACCACCTACCGGGGTCGGAACGATTAACGCCAACTCATACAGGAGCGTCACGCTATGGCAGCGGAATTACCTGAAGGCTTTTCCCCGGGACTTGAAGGCGTTCTCGCCTTCACAACGGAAATCGCCGAGCCGGACAAGGACGGCGGCGCACTTCGATATCGCGGCGTAGATATCGAGGACCTAGTCGGGCGCGGTGTTACCTTTGGCGATGTCTGGGCGCTGCTCGTCGACGGCCGTTTCGGCCATGGCCTCCCCCCAGCCGAACCCTTCCCCCTTCCCGTTCACACTGGTGACGTACGCGTCGACGTGCAGGCCGGACTGGCCATGCTCGCCCCCATCTGGGGCTATCAGCCGCTTCTCGACATCGACGACGAGACAGCCCGCGAGCAGCTTGCCCGCGCCTCAGTGATGGCGCTCTCCTACGTCGCGCAGTCCGCCCGGGGCATCTACCAGCCTGCGGTGCCCCAGAAGATAATCGACGAATGCCCGACTGTGACGGCACGGTTCATGACGCGGTGGAAGGGTGAGCCCGACCCCGACCACATCAAGGCGATCGACGCGTACTGGGTTTCCGCCGCTGAGCACGGTCTAAACGCCTCCACCTTTACCGCTCGCGTTATCGCATCCACAGGCGCGGATGTAGCCGCGAGCCTGTCCGGCGCGATCGGCGCAATGTCCGGTCCGCTGCACGGCGGCGCTCCCGCGCGTGTGCTGCCCATGATCGATGAAGCGGAACGCAGCGGGGACCCCCGCACGATGGTTAAGGGAATCCTCGACCGCAAGGAACGGCTCATGGGATTCGGGCACCGCGTGTACCGCGCCGAGGACCCACGTGCCCGCGTGCTCCGCGCAACATGCAAGGCCCTCAATGCTCCACGTTTTGAAGCCGCTGCCGCACTGGAGCACGCTGCCCTCACTGAACTGCGGGAGCGTCGCCCCGACCGCGCCATCGAAACGAACGTCGAGTTCTGGGCGGCGGTCATCCTCGACTTCGCAGGAGTGCCGCCGCACATGATGCCCGCGATGTTCACGTGTGCCCGTACCGCCGGCTGGTGTGCGCACATCATGGAACAAAAGCGCCTTGGGAAACTTGTCCGCCCCGCCGCCCTATACGTCGGCCCCGAAGCGCGGACGCCGGAGCAGGTTGAGGGCTGGGGCGAGCTGACAGACCAGCCGCAGCAGGGATTTTTGCGGCGCATACTAGGCTAGATCCGCAATCTGATAACCGATCAACATCGAGATACTTCTAGTAAGGACGGCGAGGACGTGACTGATACCACCGGCACTCCCG
Organism: Hoyosella subflava DQS3-9A1; assembly: GCF_000214175.1. Taxonomy (NCBI): domain Bacteria; kingdom Bacillati; phylum Actinomycetota; class Actinomycetes; order Mycobacteriales; family Hoyosellaceae; genus Hoyosella; species Hoyosella subflava. The sequence continues at coordinate 876,623 of NC_015564.1, read as the reverse complement.
GTATCACCATTCCCGACGAGCTCAAGCCGGCGGATGGCCGATTCGGCTGCGGGCCATCCAAGGTGCGGCCGGACCAGCTGCTGTCGCTCGTCGACATTGGTGCGTCGGTTTTCGGTACCAGCCACCGGCAGCCGCCCGTCAAGAATGTGGTCGGACGTGTTCGCGAGGGGCTGCGCTCCCTATTCTCGCTGCCTGATGGTTACGAAGTCATCCTCGGCAACGGTGGAACCACCGCGTTCTGGGATGCTGCCGCTTTCGGGCTGATCCGCGAGAAGTCGCTGCACTTGACCTACGGCGAATTCAGCAACAAGTTCGCCTCAGTGGCTAAGAATGCACCGTTCCTGGATGAGCCAATCGTGGTGAGCTCTGAGCCTGGCACCGCTCCAGAGCCGACGTCCGACCCGTCCGTCGACCTCATCGGCTGGGCACACAACGAGACATCAACCGGCGTCGCGGTCCCTGTGACCCGTCCAACTGGGTCTGAGAACGCTCTAGTCGCGATCGACGCCACATCGGGGGCGGGCGGGCTTCCCGTGACCATCACCGATGCTGACGTTTACTACTTCGCGCCGCAGAAGTGCTTTGCTGCTGACGGCGGGTTATGGGTTGCGCTCATGAGCCCCGCCGCACTGGCGCGTGTCGAAGAGGTCAAGGACTCGGGACGCTGGGTTCCCGAGTTCCTCTCGCTGCCGATTGCCGTTGACAACAGCGTCAAAAACCAGACATACAACACGCCTGCGGTTGCAACCTTGCTGCTTTTCGCCAATCAGATTGAGTGGCTGCTCGCGAACGGCGGACTCGACTGGGCCGTCAAACGGACTGCGGACTCGTCCTCACGTCTCTACGACTGGGCTTCGAACTCGTCCTTCGCGACTCCATTCGTCACCGATCCAAAGAACCGCTCGCAGGTGGTGGGCACCATCGACTTCAGCGATGAGGTCGACGCCGCAGCGGTCGCGAAGATTCTCCGGGCGAACGGCATTGTCGACACCGAGCCCTATCGCAAGCTCGGCCGTAACCAGCTTCGTGTCGGCATGTTCCCGGCCATTGACCCTGATGACGTCTCCCAGCTAACGAAGTGCGTCGACTACGTGGTGGAGAAACTCAGCTAACACCGCACACGAACCAGTAAGCCGGGACGCCGTTGGTGTCCCGGCTTTCTGCGTTTACCCAGAAGGCATGTTGTTCGCACCCGCATACGTCGCGAACAACATGCCTTATCACGCAGGCAACCCGTCACCGCACTTCAACACCCCGCGTGTCACTCCCGAAACTCAAGTCACGACTCCATTACAGTGCGATAAAGACGCGGAATTCTGCGGCGCGAGCGGCCTGAGGAGGACAGAGTGCGAGAGCTCAAGGTGGTCGGAATCGAATCCGACGGCAGCGCAATCATCTGCGCGGACGTCAACACCGGCGCGAAGTTCAAAATCGCCGCAGATGACCGTTTGCGCGCGGCATCGCACGGTGACCTGAGCCGCCTCGGCCAGATCGAAGTCGAGATGGAGAGCCGACTCCGTCCGCGCGAGATTCAGGCCCGTGTCCGCGCTGGAGCAAGTGTCAGGGAGATCGCCGAGACCTCCGGGCTGCCCATGGCGCGGGTGGAGAGCTTCGCTCACCCAGTCCTTCTGGAACGGGCCCGAATGGCACAGATGGCGCAGCACGCTCACCCGCTCCTTGAGGATGGCCCCGCTCTGCAAACCCTCAGCACCGCGGTCGCGCAGACCTTTGGCACGCGCGGGCAGAACATCGACGAGGCCCAGTGGGATGCCTGGCGCAACGACGAGGGCCGCTGGGTTGTTCAGCTCAGCTGGGCTGCGGGCCGCACCGAGAACAAGGCTCACTGGCGTTTTCAGCCAGGCGCGGACGGCGGGACGGCGGCAGCCCTTGACGATGCCGCGAAGGAACTCGTCTCGACTGACATGCCACGTCCCCGCCCGGCGCTGAGTCCCGTGACCCCAATCGTCACTGCTAAGCCGCCGGCCAAGCCTGCTGCCGCACCTGCGCAGCCGGAGACTACTCCTGCCCCCGAACCCCCCAAAGCCGAAAAGACCACGCCTCCCGAGCCTGAGCCAAAGCAGCAGGCCCCCACCGGTGGCAAGAAGAAGCCTCCTATGCCCTCATGGGAGGACGTACTCCTCGGTGTGCGTACCGGAACCCAGCACTAAGCGACGTTCCCCCAAGGTCACTCCCGTAGGATCGGACACATGAGGAACCGTCCCCTCCTCACGATCGGCGCGCTGATCATTGTGCTCTTGATCCTGGTCTTTCTTGGCCCATGGGTCTACATCAACCTGATCCGCGGGTAGGTCAGTAGCGACCGAACAGCAGCGCAAAAATCAGGTAGAGCCAGCCCGTGATGGCACCGAGCGCTATTCCCAGCGCGGCGAACCGCAGTGTGGGTCGTGCGCGCCAGCTCCATAGCGGCTGCGCGAAACCGATTCCCGCAACGGTGTTGAGTGCTATCGCAAGCAGCGGGTGAATGCTGAGCAGCCCTGTTCCCACCGACGCGACGACAGTGGCCAGAACCACCGCGATGAAGATGGCGAACACGATGCCCAGTAACCAAGGCGTCTTATTCGGCGCACCACGCTCTTCTTCCCCGCCCGTCACCGTGAGGCATCCTCACTGAGCCGCGCGCGTTCATAAAAGGCCACTGCCGCAGCGGTCGCCACATTCAGGGAGTCAACGCCGGTAGTCATGGGAATGTGGGCGCGCACGTCGGTGCTCTCGAGTGTCTCCTCACTCAGTCCTGGACCTTCCGCGCCGAGCACGAACGCCACCTTCTCGCTGGCCACCGCATGTGCCAGCGGCAGCGACGGCTGAGCGGGCGTGAGCGCCACAGTGCTGAATCCGCGACGTTGCAGCTCGCCGAGCAGGTCAGGCCAGGAAGCTGCGACAGCGAACGGAACTCGAAGCACATGTCCCATCGAAACACGCACTGACCGCCGATACAGCGGATCGGCGCAGCGTCCGCTCAGGAACACCGCGTCCACGCCGAGTGCCGCCGCATTACGGAAGATCGAACCCAGGTTCTCGTGATCGTTCACACCTTCGAGCACGGCGATGGTGCGCGCGGCCGCCAGCAAGTCGCGTGGGCTCCTCGGCGCGGGACGACCCGCAACGGCGAGCACTCCCCGGTTCAGGTGAAATCCCACGATTGTCGCCATCGTGTCGGCACTCGCCCGATAGAACGGCACCTCTAGACCTCTGAGCTGGCCACACAGCTGGTCGTACCGCCGCGCCACCCCGAGAAGCGCGTACGGTTCGAAAGGGGTGCCGAGCATCCGTTCGACCACCACGGTGCCCTCGCCGATCACGAGGCCTTTCCCGCCTGGTCGATCGGGACGGCGATCTGCGGTGCTCAAATCGCGGAAGTCATCGACGCGCGGATCATCGGGACTAGTGATATCGACTGCGTAAGCCACGTGCTCATCCTATTGAGATGTATTGAGCGGCCTGATGTGCCAAGCTCTGACACGTGACGACCGAGACAGGATCAGCAATCGAGGTTCGCAACGCCACCGATGACGACTGGCCACACATTGTGAAGCTCGACAGCTTCAACTTCGGCGGCCATATCGCCGACCTGAAGAGTGGGATCACGCGCGAACTCGCCCCCAACGACAACGTGATTGTCGCGACCAACGGCGGCCAGGTTGTGGGCGTGACAATGCACTACGACCTGCAAATCACTGTGCCAGGAGGCGCCCTCATCGACCTTCCGGGCGTCACCTGGGTTTCTGTCGCCCCCACGCACCGCCGCCGAGGCATTCTGCGAACCCTGCTGACAGAGCAGCATCAGCGTTTCCTCGAATCCGGCGCTCCGATGTCGATTCTCACTGCCTCTGAAGGGGGAATCTACGGCCGATTTGGATATGGCCCGATCACGACCGAGTTCACACATAAGTTTGATCGGCGGTTCGCGGCGTTCCGTTCGACAACAGTCGATCCGGGAGGCGTCCGCCTCGCGGCCAAGGACGAGGCAGAGGAGTTCCTGCCCCCGATCTACGATCGCTGGCGGCGGCAAAGGGCCGGAGCGGTAGGACGTCCCGCTGCGTATTGGCGCGGTGTCTTCGCGGACCCGGAAAGCGAGCGCGGAGGGGCTTCTGCGCTATTCTTCTTGCTTCACGACGACGGGTTCGTGTCCTATCGGGTGCGCGAGTCAGCGGACTCGGGGATGTCACTGGAAATTGTGGACATGTTCGCTGTGACGCCGGAAGCGTACATAGCGCTCTGGCGGACACTCGGCGGCCTCGACCTGATGAGCACCATCACGGTGTCCGAGTCCCGCGACATGCTGCTGCCCTACCTGCTGAAGGATCCGCGCCTGCCCCGCCTCACGGGTTCTCACGATTTACTGTGGGCCCGCATCTTGGATGTTCCTGGCGTGCTGCGGGCTCGCAGCTACGCATGCGAACTCGATGTCACGATCGAGGTGGTGGATGATTTCCTAGATCGGGGTGGGGTATTCCGGCTCACATCTCGGGGCAACGGCGGGAACGCCCAGTGCGTCCCGGCGGAGGAACCTGCCCGGCTGACGATCGGAATTGGCGACCTGGCCAGCATCTATTTCGGCGAGCACCGCGCCGTGACGCTCGCGCAGGCAGGCCGGATTTCCGCGCCAGACCCGGAGATACTCGAGCGTTTCGATCACGCGTTCACGACCTCGGCGGCGCCACGCGGCGGCATGTTCTTTTAGTCGCAGGTTTTGACGAGTTCGGTCATCGTGCCGACCGCGTCGCGCAGGGAACTCAGCTCGCTGGAGCCGAGAGCGCGTAACTGCGAGGCGAGCCATTCTTCGCGCGCCTCCTTCTCGTTTTGGACCAGCGCTTTACCCGCTTCAGACAGCGAAACGATGATTTGCCGTCCGTCGGTGGGGTGCGGCATCCGGTCGACCAGTCCAAGGTCTGCCAGCGACCCGATAACCCGCGTCATCGAGGGTGGCTGGACGCGCTCACGGGCAGCGAGTGCACCGGGTGTCATCGAGCCCTCAGTAAAGAGGGTGGATAGCGCCGATAGCTGGGTTAGTGACACTGAAGAGTGATGGCGATGGCCGCGCAGCTGCCTCGCTAGCCGCACGACGGCTAACGCGAGATCACTCGCCAGTTGTTTCTCGTCGTGACTCACGGATAGAGACATTACGGGAGATTCGTGCGCGGGGTTTACGGTTTGCAATGCCTACTTTCCGGCAGTACACGACCACGGGCCGATTTTGAGGTGCGATGTGGGGACCGGCGGCGTGACACGATAGGTTTGCGGTGTGGGCACGCATCCTGAACCACCGCCGCTTCCGGCGAGACTGTCGGACCCCCGGCCTGTGATAACAGTGGGGACGCTCGGGTGGTTGATGGCGACGATTATCGTTGTCACATTCGGCGATCAGTATGCCGACTACTTATGGGTGTGTATCGCGGGACTCGGCGTCGCCGCGTTCGGAGGGCTGATCTTTCTTCTGCAGCGCCACGCGGTACGCCGTGGCGATCGCTCTGCTCAGCGCGGATTGTGACGGCGCGCCACCCGGAACTCCGTCGGCCGCAGCGCGTGACTCAGCGCAACGCAAGCGAACGCCCAGATCGTCCCTATAGCCCAGCCAGCGATGACGTCAGTCGGCCAGTGCGCCCCCAGGTACACGCGAGAAACCCCTACGAGGATCACGACAGCAGCCAGCAGCGGCCAGGTCCACCTGTTCCGGAGCACGGTCGCCCCAACGACCACCGCAGCTGTGGCAATCATCAGCGCGTGTCCTGACGGCAATGAGTAATACCCGACCTCGACCACGCTGAGTTCCGGGGGCGGACGGTCGCGCCCCGCGAGCATTTTGAGCCCCCGCATCAGGAGCCACGCGGTCACGACGGTCACCACACCTAACACCGCATCCCAGCGCCTGCCGGAGCGAACGGCGACAGTCGCCGCTGCCGCCGTGATCAGCGCGACGGCCGGAAGGCTTCCGAGTAGCGTCACTACGTGAAAGAAGACAGTCATCCAGGGCTCACGAATGTCTGTCACCCACATGAGGACGCGGGTGTCGAACTCCGTCGTCATCGCGAGTACCGGAACTGAAGCACTACTGGCCGTGCTGACGGGAGGTATCCATAACCTCGACAACACCGTCATCGTACGGGTCGTACTGGGGCGAACCCGCCCCGCTCGGCAATTCCGTGTCGGAATGTGCGCCGCATCCGAACCGCGCGTGCACGACGTGACCGTCAGCCGAGAGTTCGTTGCCGCACACCCCGAATGAGGCACGGAGCGAACCAGCTAGCGGGAGATAGAAGCCACACGTACCGCAGGTGCCCGGAGCGGCGGCTGCCATCGCAGCGTGGGGCCCGAAGTCACCTTCCGTCCACCGTTCCGCCGCAGCCAGACGTCCTTCCAGACTCATTACTTGCGGGCGGCCGAACCCGATCTCAGCCGCAGCCTCATCGACTGCAGGGTCCCCTGTTTCGATGTACCCCGGCACAAGCCGCTCATCGTGGTGCTTCGGCGGCAGGAGATCGCCCGGCATGAGGTCGCCCGACTCGATGCGGTCCTCCCACGGCACCCACTCGGGCGCGAGCAACGCGTCCGCGCCGGGAAGCAGCGCGAGTTCACTCACCGTCGCGGTTGCGGCGCCGGGGCAGGCAGCGACCACCACGTTCCATTCCCAGCCGCGGTAGCCGGGCAGGCTCGCCGCAAACCGGTGGGACGCGGCCCACTCTCCTTCAGGTACTACTCCGTGATGCTCCCCCACCGCAGCTTCGTCAGCGATGGCGCGTACCGCGTCGCGGGCTAGATCGATAGCATCCGCGAGCACAGATGGCACCTCACGTGATTCACTGTTATCCGAACCCGTGGGAGGGCGCGAAACGACTGATGCGTTCACAGTGCCATCTTGCCCCATAAAGCGGTCAAATCTCGACTTCGCACACAGGACTTCTCAGGCAGGCTAGCTCACATGACATTGCGATCGTGCAGCAAATCACAGTTCCGGCTGGTCTGGGCGCTGCTGGCGAGCGCCGCTCTGGTCACCGCGTGCAACGACGACATCGTCCCCGCGGGCGGCGAGGATGACGTGGAACTCCTTCAGCCCGAGGTCGTGAAAGTCCACCCACATGATCCTGAAGCCTTCACCCAGGGCCTCGAAATCGCCGGTCCACTGCTTTACGAATCTACTGGACGCGTCGGCCTATCGTGGATCGCTGCCCGGGACCTGGAAACCGGTGAGGAGGTCGCGCGCGCGGATCTGCCCCTGCCGTACTTCGGGGAGGGCCTGACTGTCACCGAGGACCGAGTCTGGCAGATCACCTGGCGCGACGAGGTGGCGTTTGAGCGCGATCCCGCGACACTCGAAGAGATCGCCACAGTCAGCTATGAGGGCGAGGGCTGGGGCCTCTGCTCCTACCCTGACCGACTCGTCATGAGCGATGGTTCGGACACGCTGACTTTCCGGGATCCGGTCACCTTCGATGCGCTCGACACGGTGGCGGTCACACTGCGCGGATCCGCGCTCGACCAGATTAACGAGCTCGAATGCACTCCTGAGGGCGTGTACGCCAACATCTTCCAGACCGACTGGATCGTCCGCATCAACCCGGAGGACGGTCGCGTCACTGCCGTGATCGATGCATCCGGGCTCCTCAGTGATGAGGAACGCGGTGGCGTCGATGTACTGAACGGAGTCGCCGCGATCCCGGGTACCGACCGTTTCTTGCTGACAGGCAAGCTCTGGCCGGAAATGTTCGAGGTCGAGTTCGTTGCCCGGTAGATCGACGTGCGAGTGGGACGCGACATGCCGACGGGCCCGCGTGAAGTGGTCGTTGCGGCGCGATATGGGACAGAATTGACCAGTGACCGATTCGCAGCCGCCGCAGGACCCGCACTTCGGTGGGCGGCGCGGGTCTGAGGATTGGGCGGGGCGCCATCCCGGGGGCCACAACTATCCGCCTTCATCGGCCCGGCCGTCCTTACCGCCTCTTGATCCGCTCCCCCAGCAGGACACCTCCCGCCCCCGGTCCGCGTCGCATGGACCCGAAGCACCGCGGTTGCCGAAGAAGATCACCGTCACGCGGGTGGCTGCCATGCGGAGTCGGCAACTGACGAAACAGGGCATCAGTACTTTTCGCAGAGCAGCAACCGCAGACGGCGCCGACAAGTCGGGGCTTACCGCACTGACGTACGCCACCATCGCAAACTTCGCGACCGATGCGGCAGTCGCCATCGCGCTCGCGAACACACTCTTTTTCTCGGCCACAACTGCCGAGAGCCGCGGCATGGTGGCCTTGTACTTGTTGATTACGCTGGCGCCGTTCGCCATCATCGCGCCGCTGATCGGCCCCGCTCTTGACCGCGTGCAGCGTGGACGGCGACTGGCGCTCGCTGCGTCATTCTTCGGCCGAACAGTGCTGGTGCTTGTCCTGCTGTTCAACTACAACAGTGCGGCGGGCAGTTTCGATCCGTGGGTGCTGTACCCGGCGGCGCTGGGAATGCTGGTGCTGAGTAAAACCTTCGGGGTGCTGAAAGCCGCTGTGACGCCGCGCGTTCTGCCACCCGGAATCGACCTTGTCCGAACGAACTCACGCCTCACGGTTTTCGGACTTGTCGTCGGAACGATCACGGTGGGTGCTATAGCCGGTGGTGTCGAGGCGGTCGTCGGACGACTGTTCGAGCTCCCCGGAGCTATGTTCCTCCTGATTGGCATCACCCTGACAGGCGCCTTCCTGAGTATGCGGATTCCGTCCTGGGTGGAAGTGACCGAAGGAGAAGTCCCGGCGACGCTCACCTACCACGGCGACGGCAAGGACCGTGACCCCTCGGCCCGGCCCATGGCAGCTGTGCTGGGCACCCGTCGGCAGCCTCTCGGCCGGGCGGTGCTGACGAGCTTGTGGGGCAACTGCACGATCCGGGTTCTGACCGGCTTCCTCACTCTCTACATCGCGTTTGTCGCAAAGTCACGGACAGAGCACGCACCGATGATGCAGGTCGCGATGCTCGGCCTTGTCGGCGTGGCGGCTGCGGTGGGCAACTTCGGCGGAAATGCGGCCGGTGCACGACTGAAACTCGGAAGACCAGCGGTGATCGTGCTGCGGTGCGTCTGCGCGGTCACAGCGGTAGCGCTGTTCGCGGCCCTGACAGACAGTCTCGCGACCGCCGCAGTCGCGGCCTTCGTGGCTGCTGCAGCGAGCGCCCTCGCCAAGGTATCGCTGGATGCATCGCTGCAAAACGACATCCCCGATCGCTCGCGCGCTTCCGCTTTCGGCAGGTCAGAGACGGCGCTGCAACTCAGCTGGGTGCTCGGTGGTGCACTCGGGATCCTGCTGCCGACCGAATATTGGATCGGGTTCACTGTGGTGAGCGGCCTGCTGGTAATCGGGCTGACGCAGACAATCCTCACTTTCCGGGGCATGTCGCTGCTGCCTGGGCTTGGTGGCCGCCGACCCGACCGGGCCGCACCGGAAGGGCAGCCCGAGCCGCCCATGGTCACTGGGTTCAGCGCTCCACGGTCGAAGCAAGGTTCGCAACCGCCGATGGCGTGGGCGAGTACGCGGAGCGAGGACGTATCCTCCGAAGCAGCGGATTCGGGGCCGCCGGTGTATCGCCCCGGGCCCACTACGCAACCGCCTAGTGACAGCACCACCGAGGAGAAGTAGCTGCGCATGCCTGTTTCCCGCAAGTTCATTGCCATTGTGGCTGCCGTGGCGGTGATATCCGCACTTGGCGTAGCCGCTGTGATCGCAGCGCAAGCACATTTCCGCGGCGATGAGCCACACCGGCCGCACCTCACGGTCTATTCAGCAGGCAACGCTAAAGAAGTTGACGCCTTCCAGTACTGCGACCTCGTCAAATTGGCCGAGGCTAGTCAGCGCTGGGCACAGCAGCAGCCACTCTCGCCTGAGCAGGAAATCGAAGCGACCATCGATTTCGCTGACACGTGCGATCCGGAGGGGCAACCTGCACTGATCGATATCCGTCCAGACGAGACCGTACAGATTTCGCTGCCAAAGGAGATCGCTGGCGCACCGTGGAGCCTTCTGGCGTTGTATGAAGACAGCGAGGCCAGGGAGATCGACGTCATCGACGACATGCATGGCCCCAGTGAACGCCGCTCGATTTCGCTGCCGACGTTCAACGACGACGGGCTCGCTCTGCGGATCGTCGAAATCAAGCTTCCGATGGGGATTGTCGATGCATCTACCGGAGAGCAGTCGATCGTCTCGCACGCGACCTGGGCGATCCACACCCAGATCATGCGTTGACGCGCACAAATCACGAAGCGGGCCCGGTGAGTTTCTCACCGGGCCCGCTTCGTCTCTTTGGTGTGCGACTGCGGCTAAGCGTCGAGCTCGCGTGCGACAGCGCGGATTACCTCAGCGAGGCGTTGCGACTGCTTGCGCTCCGGGTAGCGGCCCTTGTCCAAAGAGGGCTGCACAGATGCTTCGAGGAGCTTGATCATGTCCTCGATCATGCTGTGCAACTCGTCGGGAGATCGGCGCTTGACGGGTGCCTCTTTCCGCGCAGCCTGCCGTATCGACGGCAGTGGATCGAGCACCTTCACGCTCAGCGCCTGGGGTCCGCGACGGCCCACAGCCATGCCGAACTCGACACGCTGCCCAGGTTTCAGCGACTCCACCCCAGAAGGCAACGCTGCGGATCGCACATGTACGTCCTCGCCGTCGTCCTGCGAGAGAAAGCCGAAACCCTTCTCCGCGTCGTACCACTTGACCTTGCCGGTAGGCACCCTCGTCACCCGCTCATCACTAGCTACTTCGTCAGCGCGTGCATGGGTATGCACGCACGAACGCACCCTGCGCACTGCAGGATGCGTCTCGCCTATATCCTAGCGCCTCCGCCGCACCTGCCGCATTCGTGTAATCAGGTGCACACTCTTGCACTCCGGGTAGGTCATCATCGGCAGCACAGCGGTACCGTTGTTGCTGTGGCTCAGGAATCTGCAGTGACCTCTACACGGTCCGCGCGTCGGCAAGAACCCTCTTCACGCGCGGAGACAGTGGCGCTATGGGTCGGGATGGCGCTGTTCATTATCGGCGTCATCGCGCTCACTTCCATCTTTGCCATCCACATCGCGGGCGGCGCCCCGATCACAGCGCTGTACGTCATCAGTCTTCTGTGTCCGCTCGGACTCACCGTGGCGTTCTTCACCACCGTGCTGACCGGCGGGCGCAGGCGGGTGAAATAGATGCTGCGCATCCTTCTCAACATCATCTGGCTGATGTTCGGGGGCATCTGGCTCGCCCTGGGCTACATGCTCGCCGGAATCATCTGTCTCATTCTCATCATTACGATCCCTTTCGGCATCGCCGCGTTCCGGATCGCCATCTACGCACTGTGGCCGTTCGGCAGCCGGGTGATCAACAAGCCCACCTCGGGCTTGCCGAGCTTCGTGGGGAACATCATTTGGCTGATCGTGGCGGGCGTCTGGCTCGCACTCGGTCACATCGTGACCGCTTTCCTGCAGGCGATAACAATCATCGGGATCCCCCTCGCAATCGGCAATCTAAAAATGATCCCGATTTCGTTGATGCCGCTCGGGAAACAGATCGTTCCGACTGATCAGCCCACATTCCCGTATCCGGGCAGCCCTGGCCCCTACCAGGCACAGCACCACTATCCACGGTGATCAGGCAGTTAGGCCGCTCTGCATAATCCGGCCAGAATAGGTACGCTGGCGTGATATGTCAGCAGTAGGGCTTGGAATTCCCTCGGTGGCTCGGGAAGAAAGCCGGGCTGCCCAACTCGGCCTGGGCAGCGACCTGGGACCAGCACCTACCGCGGGGCCGCTCATCGACTCGTTCGGTCGGGTAGCGCGGGACTTGCGAGTATCGCTAACAGACCGCTGCAACCTTCGCTGCACGTATTGCATGCCGGCCGAGGGGCTCGACTGGATGCCCAGCGAGGACATGCTGAGCGTCAGCGAGCTGCAACGCCTCATCAGGGTCGCCGTCACCATGCTCGGCGTGCGGGAGATCCGCTTCACGGGCGGCGAGCCACTCTTGTACGCGCGTATCACCGAACTCGTCGCCTACACCGCATCCCTGGCCCCGCGCCCGGACATCTCTCTCACAACCAACGCGCTTGGACTGGCCCGCAAAGCCGCCAGCCTGAAGGCTGCCGGTCTTGACCGGGTGAACGTGTCCCTCGACACCGTCAATTCCCGGAATTTTCACACCCTGACGCGACGCGACCGCCTCTCTGACGTGCTGGCTGGTCTGTCCGCCGCTGCGGAGGCCGGTCTGACACCAGTCAAGGTCAACGCGGTGCTTCAGCCGGGAATCAACGATAAGGACGCCGCCGACCTTTTGCAGTTCTGCCTGGACAACGGATATGAGCTCCGGTTCATCGAGCAGATGCCGCTGGACGCAGGGCACGGGTGGACGCGTGACGGCTGCATCACCGCGGAGCAGATATTGCACTCGCTGTCAGAGCGCTTCACCCTCTCTCCGCACGCCGAGCGGCGCGGCTCGGCCCCCGCGGAGCGATTCCTGGTCGACGGCGGTCCTGCGACGGTCGGCATTATTGCTTCCGTCACGCGGCCTTTCTGCGGCGACTGTGACCGCACCCGCCTTACCGCAGACGGTCAGATTCGCAGCTGCCTGTTCTCCCATGGCGAGACAGACCTGCGGGCACTTCTGCGCGGCGCCGCTGGCGTTCCCGACGGAGCCGAAGGCGATGAAATACTTGCCCAAGCGTGGCGGGAGGCGATGTGGCGCAAACTTCCTGGCCATGCGATCAACGATCCCGGCTTCCTTCAGCCAAGCCGGTCCATGAGTGCGATTGGCGGTTAGGCGTGACGATTACGGTTCGCTACTTCGCGGCAGCAGGCAGGGCCGCGGGCACGCCTGAAGAAACGTGCACAATCGAGCCTGGCTCCACGCTGGCACAACTAATTGCCAATCTTTCTGACCGAAATGCGGAGCTTGCCCGAGTTCTTGGTAAATGCCAGTTTCTCATTAACGAGATGGCTGCAACGGACACCTCCATTGAAATCAGCGAGGGCACCACAGTGGACGTCTTGCCCCCATTTGCAGGGGGATGACGCGCCCCGGCGGGTTAGGTTGTCTCAAATTTTGAGATCTCACCGTCGCCGAATCGGTGAGGCTCGTCACATAACGAACCGATAACGAGATGATATCTTTTCGTACTTTTCATGGTGCTAGCTGGGAATTTGCCCCAGTTTAACGCGTACATTAATCAATTCTTAAAGAATAACGCGCACCACAGAGTGGGGTGACGACGCCGCGATCGCAACGTAGCGTCTACCGCGGCTGAGCAAACCAGCCACCCCGGCACCACGCGCCTAGCTCTGTCCCGTGGTCCGGAACCCGACACTTCGAGGGACAGAGGCGGGGGACCCACCATCCCCTAGGGATACGGAGAAATACGCGACACCACGCGTGTGGCTCCTTGGGGTAAAGCCAAGCGGTACCGATCACGGTGAGGCATGGCCGGACGAACTCTCAGTCCGAACCCGACAGCTTACTTCGCAGGCGCACACACGAGAGGAACCACTTCTTCATGAGCGCACGCCGTAAGACCGCTACCCTCACCAAGACCATGCTTATCGGTGCCGCACTGACCGCAGGAAGCGTCGCTCTCGCCGCTCCCGCGAACGCCGCTCCCGACTCCGACTGGGACCGCCTCGCACAGTGTGAGTCCGGCGGCAACTGGGCCATCAACACGGGCAACGGATACCACGGTGGCCTGCAGTTCTCGCAGAGCACCTGGCAGGCGTATGGCGGCGGTGAATTCGCTCCGCGCGCCGACCTCGCCACCCGCGAGCAGCAGATCTACGTTGCCGAGAAGACCCTCCGCGGTCAGGGATGGGGCGCATGGCCGTCATGCTCGAGCCGTCTTGGCCTGAGCAGCGCCCCAACGGATCGCCCGCACCCCAGCCGCGCACCGCAGAACATCGCCGCACCCGCACAGGGCTCGAGCGCGCCTGCGGCCGCACCGATCAATGACCTGCAGTCCTTCGTGAGCGCTGACGCCCTCGGGATGATCGCCGACGCCAAGGCTGCCGGGCTCCCTATCTCCCCGGAGATCGAGGCCTGGGCAAACGGCCTCTGATCCTCAGGGGTCACATACCAATTGAATAGCTGTCCCGGTGGCACCTCCCTCCCCCCTTCGGTGTCACTGGGGCTGTGTGAAACCCCGCACCACTCCCCCCTCGGTGCGGGGTTCACGCGTCCTCGCTGCAGAATCCCCGTACCGTTGGAGTATGTGCCGAAATATCACCGTGCTGCGCGGGCTCGAACCCCCAGCGACACAGGAGGAGATCCAGGCCGCGGCAGTCCAGTACGTCCGCAAAGTGGCAGGTATTTCCAAAGTGTCGGACACCACCCGAGAAGCGTTCGACGCGGCTGTCGCGGATGTCGCAGCAGCGACGACGCGCCTGCTGGAACAGCTCCCCGCCCGCAAGCAGCCCCCGCCTACAGTGCCACCGTTGCGGCGGCCAGAGGTCATCGCACGACTGCACCAAGGGTGAGCGGGCGCCTGTCACATGCGTGACTTCCTCTGCCGCACCTGCGGCCAGCGGCTGACGTTCGAGAACACCCAGTGTCTGCGCTGCCGCAGCTACCTCGGCCTCCATCTGCCGAGCCGCTCCTTGGTAACCCTCGAAGAGTCCGGTGCCACACGGATTAAGGATGCCGAGTGGGTTCGTTGCGCTAATCGCAAACTCGCGCATTGCAACTGGCTGGTGCCTGCAAACTCAGCGTCACCGCTGTGCGCGTCGTGCGCCCTGACACGAACCCGGCCCAACGAAGAGGACCCCCTATTTCGGGAGTTCGCGAATGCGGAGACCGCGAAGCGGCGGGTGATACTCGAGCTTGACGAGCTGGGACTGCCACTCGCTGACCGCGATGAAGATCCCCAGCGTGGACTCGGCTTCGACTTGCTCTCCAGCGTCGGCGAAAAGGTCATCACTGGGCACGCAAGCGGGCTGATCACGCTGGATCTGGCCGAAGGTGACGATCTGCACCGTGAACGACTGCGCGTCGAGATGGATGAGCCATACCGGACCCTCGTGGGCCATTTCCGGCACGAAATCGGCCACTACTACCAGATGGTGCTGATCAACACGACGGACCGTCACGCGACGTACGAGGCACTTTTCGGTGACATTAATGCTGACTATCAAGCAGCGCTGAACCGCCACTACCGTGATGGCCCCCCAGACGGCTGGTCTGCGAACTACGTTTCGTCCTACGCGACGATGCATCCGGCGGAAGACTGGGCCGAGACGTTCGCCCATTACCTGCATATCCGAGACGCCCTGGACACCGCCGCCGCGTTCGGATTCGCGCCATCCGGTGCGTCGCTGACCAATGATCTGAGCGGCGACGCTGGCTTCAACCGGATCATCGACTGGTGGTTGCCACTAGCGTGGGCGCTCAACCAGGTCAATAGATCGATGGGTCACTCGGATCTGTACCCGTTCGTGCTGCGAGGGCCGGTTCTGAAGAAGATGCGTTTTATTCACCAACTAGTTCAGCGACCGCACTACTAGAGCCTTGCCTTACTGGACGTCGGCACGACCTCCAGCGATGACGTTACCGCCCTGAGTCCATTTAGTTATCGATTCGTGATTTTTCGTGTTATTTCCCCGTTACCTTCGCCGACCATTGTTAGGGGCGTGCACAGCAGGACCCCGCCGGGTAACCCGCCCGCGATCACGCCGCACGAAGGGACCTTTCAGCCATGAACGCTATCGAACCGGTCACGAACGAAGACCTAGACCTGTCGATCGAGCGGCGCGCCGACGAATCGATACTGCTGGAACTCAGCGGCACGCTCGATGCCCTGTCCCTGCCCCGGCTCTTCAATACCTTCGCGCTGATCGGCGGCACCGATCAGCTGTTCATCGATATGCGCCGCATTCATTTCTGCTCTATCTCGGCGGTCCGTGCGCTGACGGAACTGAACCGGCGCTCGGCTTTCCGGAACACGTCAGTCACGGTGATCGCCGGCGAACACTTGAGAGACATGTTCGCGCTGACGAGTCGTCGCAGCCCCATCACTGTGCGTCACGACCTTCCTGAGGCCGCAGAGAGCCCGAACGCCTCTCGTCGGCGGCTCGCGCTGATCGCCCAGTAGCACGAACGCAGTGCGGCGGTCAGTCGAAGCGTTCCAGGACTGCTCGCGCGCACCGCGCCACAACTTCACGGTCGTAGGTCACGATGTAATCGAATTCTCGGTCGCGTTCTGCGCCATCACGGTGCAGGTCCAGCGCACTCAGCACGCAGGCGAAGTGGGGCGAGAGTACGATCACGTTCCACTCGTCGACGAGTGGATCATTCGGATCGAGTGGGGCGCGGTGCACTCCGTGCTCCGCGAAGAGTCCCATACCAGCGCCGTAAACCCCCGCGAAGGCGACTCGCCGACCGAGATTCTGCCAGCGTGACGCGGTCTTCGGCGTGAAGTTCGCCGCGTGCTGGAATGTGCCCAGGCATAACGCTTCCGCCCCGATACCTGCGGCCAGCGACTCGAGCCCGATACTCATCTCGATCAGAAGCTGTTTGGCGCTGCGCAGCGGCGTCCTAAATTCCGACACGATTTCGTACGGTGTTCGGCTGGGCGGGTTCGGATCACCGCCAGCCGGAAACGCCAACGGCGCACACGCTTCCGAGTTGAGCTGCGGCAGCGCGGAAACCGGTGGATACAGCTCCCCCATCCCATATGCCGCTCCGATTGCGGCGGCGCGCCGCCGCTGCGTCTCGGAATCCACGCCGTCCGCGATGATGACCGCGCCACGCAGCTCCGCACAGCTGGCTATGCCGTGAACCGCTCGCGAAATATCGGGGTCGGGCCGTCGATGGATGAGGTCCGGGGACAGGATCACGATGTCCGGTTCAAGAAGCGGGAGCAGAGCGAGCGATCGGGGCGTCGAACCAACCGAATCAAGCGCAACGAGACGACCGTCGCTCCGCGCAGCGGTCACAGCTCGTAACGCTTGAGCGGGGTGGGCACTGAACGCGTCGTGCGTAATCGTGACGACCTGGTGCGCTGTGGGGGGCAGCGCAGTGGCTGGCGGCGCATCGAGGTCAATGGTGAACAGCACCGGGACTTCAGTGGCCACTAGCCCCGTCGACAGCTTGATCGTGTCGAGAGCTTTAGTTTCCTGCATAGACCGCGCCGCTTCGCGTAGGGCACGAGGCGCGGCGAGCGTGCTCCCGGCGGGTCCGCGCAACTGAACATCGACTGCCGTCAGCACACCGTCGTACAGCCTGCGGATAGGGGCGTACACCACCTCGACTGGGATGCCGCTAGTTTCAGACTCTGCTGCACCAGAAGGCGCGCTGACAAACACAATTCACTGTGGCAAGAAAGCTTCAGCGGCACAAGCCTGGGTTACGCGCAGCCGACCCATTCGTCGGTGCCGTCGGGAAACTCTTGGCGCTTCCACACCGGGAGTTGCGCTTTGATCTGCTCAACGAGTTCCGCGCACGTCGAAAACGCCTCGGCCCGGTGGTCGGCCGCGACGGCGCACACCAGTGCAGCATCACCGATCTCGAGTGGGCCGACACGATGGCTGACGGCAATGGCGCGCACTCCCCGCGCGTTCGCCGCGACATCCGCGGCAACCTGTTCCACCACCGCACCTGCGGTGGGATGGGCGGAGTATTCGAGACGTGCTACCTCTTTACCACCATCATGGTCGCGCACGACTCCCGCGAAACTCACGACCGCGCCAGCAGCAGAGTCAGCAACGAGCGCCTCATGTTCGGTGACGTCGAGACGCGCCTCAGTCACCGCCGCCCGGCGAACGTCAGGCGTGTGGTCGAGGGGTCCTTGACGCCCCGAACAGCAATGGTTCTCAGTCGCCATGTCCGCCACCTTTGATCTGGTCGAGCGCGTGCTCAAGGATCCCGTCGAGAACGCAAAGGCCGTCGCTGACACCACCCCGCGAGCCGGGGAGGTTGACGATCAGGGCGTGGCCCGATACGCCAGCGAGGCCCCGCGACAAAATGGCTGTGGGCACCTTGGCGACACCGGCGCGGCGGATCGCCTCCGCAACTCCTGGAATCTCGTAGTCGAGCAACTCCGCAGTCTGCTGGGGCGTGACGTCGTTTGGGGTGAGGCCAGTACCGCCGGTCGTGAGAATGACCCCGCAGCCTTGGGTGAGCGCCGAACGCATTGCCTCACCGACCGCCTCACCATCTGGCACGACAACCGGGTCGTCCACAGCGAAGCCGCGGCCCAGTAGCCACTCCGTGATCACCGGACCCGTGCGATCCGCGTAGACCCCTTCCGCTGCCCGAGTGGACGCAACTATAACGGCGGCTTTCACGGCCGCTCCCACCTTCCCGTTTTGCCGCCCTCTTTGCAGACGACATGCACGTTGTTCATCGTGGCTGCCGGGTCGACGGCCTTCACCATGTCGTGCAGAGTGAGACCGGCGACTGCCACGGCTGTCAGGGCTTCCATTTCAGCCCCGGTACGGCCAGTGGTTTTGATGGACGCGGTGACGTCAATGTATGTATCGCCAAGATCAAACTCGACTGTTACACCAGACAACGGGATGGGGTGGCATAGCGGCACCAGATCAGGGGTTTTCTTCGCAGCCATGATTGCGGCGATGCGCGCCGTCGCAAGCGCATCGCCTTTGGGCAGGCCGTTACTCGCGAGAAGCTCGAGAACTACCGACGTCGTCTCGAATCGGCCCGCGGCGACCGCGCGACGCGCAGTTTCGGACTTCTCACTGATGTCCACCATGCGGGCGGAGCCCCGGCTATCCACATGGGTGAGCCGGGGCTCGCCTTCGGGCGAATTCAGGTCATTCACCGGTACGGCGCACGGTCAGCGATTGACGACCGTGTACGGATGTACGTAGTGAAGCTCATCCGCCGGAAGAGGAAAAGTGGTCTCCCCGAACGGTGAAAGACCGCCTGCGCGGTCCGAGGAGAGCTCAGTAACCGCGTGATCGCCATCAGCGACCGCTGGCCAGCCCGGATCGACATACATGTTTTTCTTCTTATCTGCCACGTGTCCATTTTGACAGCTCGGTTATCGCGCGCGCAGCCGAGGTCGCATTTCGTGTGTCGAAACTCTCTACTCTGGTATGCGATGACATCACCGACTTCACGATCGACCAGGGATTCTGGGTTCAGCGCGTGGCTCGCGGAGCTGAGCGACACGGACCTTGTCGCGCTGCTGACACACCGTCCTGACCTGGCGGTGCCGCCCCCGCTGAACATGTCTGTTCTGTCCGACAGGGTGCGGCTGCGCGCGTCGGTGCAGCGTGCGACGGACGAGGCCGACATGCTCACGTTGTCGGTGATCGAGGCGCTTGCCCTGCTGCGGGCCGCCGATCAGGCGGTTTCCCGCGAGGACCTGCTCGATATGTTCGCAAAACTCTCCAGTCCGGGACTGAGCAGGGAAATCGACACGAGGCTCGACTGGCTGCGTGCACGCGCCATCGTGTGGGGTGACAACGGCCATCACGGCTTACGCCTCATTGACGGTGCTGCAGATGCCGTTCCGTGGCGGATCGGCCGACTGACGACGCTGCCCGGCGTCGCGGCGCTGAAAACAGTTCCCGACCTGTTGCGCGCCCTGCCCCCTGAGCAGAGCGCGATCGTGGAGAAGCTCGCCCACGGCACACCCTTCGGGTCGACGCGTGATGCCGCACCCGACGCACCCGCTGAGCGTCCGATTCCCCAGTTGATAGCCGCGGGGCTGCTCGCTCGCATCGACGACCACACGGTGGAGCTGCCGTTCCATGTCGGGCAGGTCATCCGCGGTGAGGCGCCGCTCGACCCGCACGTGCTCACCGCACCCCAGGCAAACCCGCAGACGCGTAACCGGAAAACCACGGATGCCTCCGCTGCTGGTGAAGCGATGGACTTTCTCCGCGATTGTGCAGCCATAATTCAGGCTCTGGGAATGGCGCCCGCTCCAGACCTGAAGGCCGGCGGTCTTGGCGTGCGGGAGTTGCGGCGGCTCGCGAAGTCAGCGGGACTCTCTGAAGAACGCACAGGCCTGGTGATCGAAGTGCTTGTCGCGGCCGGGCTAGTTGTCAAAGGTGAGGGCTACCTGCCTTCCGGCGACCCTGTATGGGCCCCGGCCGAGATCGTCGATGCCTGGCTTGACGCGGACACCGCGACGCGGTGGGCCAAGGTGGCGATCTCGTGGCTGACGATGAGCCGACGGCCCTGGCTGATCGGCTGGCGCGGCCCCACCGACAAGCCGGCGGCGGCGCTCTCTGACGACATCGTCTCGCACACCGCCGAAGCCGATCGGCGGCACATCTTGTCGATATGGATGTGTGCGCCAAGCCCAGACGGCCCGGAAAGCCCCGTGCTTTCGCCCGAGGACGCGCAACGGCTCCTCATGTGGCTCCGCCCGCGTGCGGCCCGCCGGTTCGGTGCGCAAGCAGTAGCGAACACGCTTGCTGAAGCATCGGCGCTGGGGCTGGTCGTGGGCGGCGCACTCTCCACTCCCGGGCGCATGCTGCTGACTGACCTGGAACTTCCCGATCTCGCGGACATCATGGAGCCGCTGCTGCCCCCGCCACTCGACCACGTGCTCGTGCAGGCAGATCTGACAGTGGTGGCGCCCGGTCCCCTCATTCCGGACCTGCATGATCAGATCAATCTCGTCGCGGATGTGGAGTCAACGGGCGCCGCCACGGTGTATCGCATTACTGAACACAGTGTGCTGCGCGCCCTCGATAGCGGGATGTCAACGACCGCGCTGCACACGCTTTTCCACAAGTATTCGCGCACCCCGGTGCCACAAGCTCTGACGTACATGATCGATGACACGGCGCGTCGTCACGGACAGTTACGCGTCGGCGTTGCGACATCCTTTATTCGCTGCGAGGACCCCGGACTGATGCGGGAAGTGCTGGCCTCCGCTGCCGCCGCGGAACTGGGACTCCGTGCGCTCGCTCCGACTGTCGCGGTCACTCAGGCAACACTGGGGGCCGTGCTGGAACAGTTGCGGTCGGCTGGCTTCACCCCGGCCGGAGAAGACGAAAGCGGCGACATCATCGACCTGCGCCCGCGAGGTGTCCGGCTCCCGGCGCGCCGCAACAAGCCGCCGTCAGTACAGCGGCGAGTCCCAGTGCCGAAGCATGAACAGCTCGTCAGCGTGGTCGAAGGGCTGCGCGCCGCGTCAGCGCGAGACTCTGGGCACTCCTCTGGGCACTCCTCTGGGCGTTCCGCCAAGGCGCACGCGTCTGCGTCAGGAAGTACCGCCGCGACCGTGGCGTTGCTGCAACTCGCGGTCCGTGCGCAACGCAGAGTGCTGATCAGTTTTGTCGACGCGCAGGGCACAGCGGGCGTCCGAGTTGTCGAACCGGTCGCCCTGCAGGCTGGCCAGCTACATGCCTTTGACCCCACCGCCGATACCGTTCGGCGCTTTTCTCTTGCCCGCATGAGTTCCGTCGAGCTACTTGATAACTAACCAAGGAGGTCGCTATGGCAATACCGGCAGGTGCTTACGCGGAGGCGCACCGCGCGAGCGTCGCGGATCCCGACACTTTCTGGCGCGCGGCCGCCCGTGCCGTTACGTGGACTCGGGAACCTGAGCAAGTCCTCGATGACGCGAACGCACCGTTTTACCGGTGGTTTCCCGACGGGGAGCTGAACACGTGCGCGAATGCTCTCGACCGGCACGTCGCCGCGGGCCGGGCCGATCAGCTCGCCCTCATTTATGACTCACCTGTGACCGGAAGCGACCGCACCTACACCTACTCTCAGCTGCTTGACGAGGTCGCGCGGTGCGCAGGCACCCTCCAGCGGCTCGGGGTCGGCAAAGGCGACCGCGTGGTCATCTACATGCCAATGGTGCCCGAAGCAGTCATCGCGATGCTCGCGTGCGCGCGGCTCGGGGCGGTGCATTCGGTGGTGTTCGGCGGCTTCGCACCGGCCGAACTCGCGGCGCGCATCGACGATGCTCAGCCAGTGGTCGTCGTATCCGCTTCGTGCGGCGTGGAACCGACCCGTGTCGTCCCCTACAAGCCCATGCTCGATCGGGCCCTCGAACTCGCGACGCACGCACCACAGCACTGCCTCATCCTGCAGCGTGAGCAGCTGACCGCCGACCTTAAAGCTGACCGTGACCTCGACTGGGCAGACGTCATGGCAGACGCCCCTGCTGCTGACCCCGTTCCCGTCGCCGCGACGGATCCCCTCTACGTCCTTTACACCTCGGGTACGACGGGCAAACCGAAAGGTATCGTCCGGGACAACGGCGGGCATGCCGTAGCGCTGCTGTGGAGTATGCGCAACATCTACGGCATCGAGCCGGGCGACGTTTTTTGGGCGGCGTCCGACATCGGCTGGGTCGTCGGCCACTCTTACATCGTTTACGCGCCGCTGCTCATCGGCGCGACCACTGTTCTTTACGAAGGCAAGCCGATCGGGACTCCCGATCCGGGCGCGTTCTGGCGCGTCATCCACCAGTACGGCGTGAAAGCGCTGTTTACCGCACCAACCGCGTTCCGCGCGATCCGTAAGGAAGATCCGAACGGCGAATACCTCGCCAAGTACGACATCTCAGTGCTGCGTTGCTTGTTCCTCGCAGGTGAGCGCCTAGACCCCGATACATACCACTGGGCGGCCACACAGCTTGGCATTCCCGTCGTCGACCACTGGTGGCAAACCGAGACGGGCTGGCCGATCGCAGCGAACCTGATGGGGCTCGAGCCCATGCCGATCAAGCCTGGCTCCCCTACTGTTCCGGTGCCCGGCTACGACGTCCGCGTACTGCGCCCGAACGGTGAGGAATGCGCGCCGGACGAAGAAGGCGCGATCTGCGTCAAACTGCCCCTCCCGCCGGGGACCTTGCCCACCTTGTGGGGTGATGATGACCGGTATGTGGCGGCGTACCTCTCCGCCTTCCCCGGCTACTACCTCACTGGCGACGGCGGCTACATCGACTCAGACGGTTACTTGTTCGTGATGGGCCGCACCGACGACGTCATTAATGTCGCGGGGCATCGGCTCTCTGCGGGTTCGATGGAGGCGGTCATCGCCTCACATCCTGCAGTGGCGGAGTGCGCCGTCATCGGTGTCACAGATTCACTGAAAGGACAGGTCCCACGCGGCCTCGTCGTCCTGAAAGCAGGAGTGGAGATCGAGCCGGACCAACTTCGGGCAGAACTCGTGGCTGCGGTCCGGGAACAAATCGGGGCTGTCGCGGTGTTCAAGCTGGTTGACATCGTCCCGGCCCTGCCGAAAACACGGTCGGGCAAGATCCTGCGTAAAACGATGCGCGGCATCGCGGATGGCCGAGATGAGCCACTCCCCTCCACCATCGAGGACCCGGGAGTTCTTGACCGGCTGCGCCCCATTCTTGGCCGCTAGCGCAGTTTTCGGGACAATGGAATCTTTGGGTGCGTTCGACTTAGATGAGGGAGAGTTCCGTGACCGACGGTCCGCTGATCGTTCAGTCCGACAAAACGCTGCTACTGGAGATCGAACATCCCCTGTCGGAGCAGGCGCGGTCGGCGATCGCGCCGTTCGCTGAATTGGAGCGCGCGCCTGAGCATGTACACACGTATCGGGTGACGCCGCTGGCGCTGTGGAATGCACGCGCTGCGGGCCATGACGCTGAGCAGGTGGTCGACGCGCTCGTCCGCTTCTCCCGCTACCCGGTGCCGCAGCCGCTCCTCGTGGACATTGTGGACACGATCGCCCGTTACGGTCGGCTGCAACTGGTGAAGCACCCCGCGCACGGGCTCACGCTCGTCAGTCTGGACCGCGCGGTCCTGACCGAGGTGCTGCGCCATAAGAAGATCGCCCCCATGCTCGGGGCAAAGGTCGACGACGACACCGTCATCGTGCATCCGAGCGAACGCGGACGCCTCAAGCAGATGCTGCTGAAGATCGGCTGGCCTGCCGATGACCTTGCCGGGTACGTCGACGGCGAAGCCCACGCGATCGCCCTCGAAACTCACGGCGAATGGGAGCTGCGCGATTATCAGCGGATGGCCGCGAACTCATTCTGGGATGGCGGTTCCGGCGTGGTGGTCCTCCCCTGCGGCTCCGGTAAGACAATCGTCGGCGCTGCAGCGATGGCGAAAGCGCAGGCGACGACCCTGATTCTGGTGACGAACACGGTCGCGGGACGTCAGTGGAAGCGTGAACTGCTCGCCCGCACTTCGCTGAAGGAAGAGGAAATCGGCGAGTACTCGGGTGAGAAGAAGGAAATCCGTCCGGTCACGATTGCGACGTATCAAGTGATCACCCGGCGCACCAAAGGTGAATACAAGCACCTGGAATTGTTTGATTCGCGTGACTGGGGCCTCGTGATCTACGACGAGGTGCACCTACTGCCTGCACCGGTTTTCCGGATGACTGCGGACCTGCAGTCGCGGCGGCGGCTCGGCCTCACAGCGACGCTCGTGCGTGAAGACGGACGAGAGGGTGACGTGTTTGCCCTGATCGGACCGAAACGCTACGACGCCCCGTGGAAGGACATCGAAGCCCAGGGCTGGATCGCGCCTGCGGACTGCATCGAGGTGCGCGTCACCCTGACTGAGGCGGAACGCATGGCCTATGCGGTGGCCGAGCCAGAGGAGCGGTACCGGTTGTGCTCCACCGCGCACACCAAAGTGGCGGTGGTGAAGGCGATTCTGGACAAGCATCCTGACGCTCCAACGCTGGTCATCGGTGCCTATATCGACCAGCTCGAAGAGCTCGGCGCTGAACTCGATGCACCTGTCATCCAGGGTTCGACACGCAACAAGGAGCGGGAAGCGCTGTACGACGCGTTCCGCCGCGGTGAGATCCAGACACTTGTCGTCAGCAAGGTTGCGAACTTCTCCATCGACCTCCCCGAGGCCTCCGTGGCCGTGCAGGTTTCTGGCACGTTCGGTTCGCGTCAGGAAGAGGCACAGCGACTGGGACGGCTGCTGCGCCCGAAGAAAGATGGGCACCAGGCGCACTTCTATTCCGTGGTTTCGCGAGACACTCTGGACACCGAATATGCGGCCCACCGGCAGCGTTTTCTCGCCGAGCAGGGGTACGCGTACCGAATCGTCGACGCAGATGACCTGCTTGGACCAGCAATCGGGGGCCTCACCGGCTAGGCGGGAGACTCCTTTCCTTGTGGTAGCGAGTCAGCGCTGGCGGCCACGGAATCGGTACGTCGCGCGCAGCTCCCGCGTCATTGCCTTGTCTGCTTTGCGGCGTTTACTTGCCTGACGGGCGTCGCCGCGAGTGGCGGCCCATTCGCTTTCGCGCAGCAGTTTGCGGTAGCGGTCAAGCCGGTCCAGGCTCAACTCGCCGGCCGCGATCGCGCGCTGCACCGCGCATCCGGGTTCGCTGCGGTGTCCGCAGTCACGGAAGGTGCAGTCGCGAGCATAGGTTTCGATCTCGGCGAAGACCTGGCCTACGCCGTCGGCGACATCCTGCACACCGATGCCCCGGAGGCCCGGAGTGTCGATGAGCACCCCGCCACCGGGCAATGCCAGTAACTCTCTATGCGCGGTGGTGTGCCGGCCTTTGCCATCTGCCGCACGAACCTGGTTAATGCTCATGTGGTCTCGGCCCAGCAGTGCGTTGGCGAGACTGGACTTGCCGGCGCCGGAGGGACCCAGAAGCACGGCAGTGCCGCTCACGGCTGCGGAGAGCAGATCCAGGCCCGCACCGGTTGCGGCGCTGGTGGTGAGTACCTGCACGCCCGGAGCCAGGGAGGCCGCCACGGCTTCGCCCGCGCCAGGGTGTTCGGCCAGATCCGCCTTGGTGAGCACGATGATTGGCCGGGCGCCACTGTCGAAGGCGAGTGCAAGCAACCGCTCGATCCGGCCCGCGTTCAGTGGTGCCGCGAGCGAGACCGCGACCACGACGGTGTCGACGTTGGCCGCGAGTACTTGTTGATGTGAGGTGCGGTCCGAGGACGCGCGTGTGATCGCAGTACGCCGTGGCAGCAACGCGCTCACCTGAGGTTGTGCGCCGGGGCGCAGCGCAGCCCAGTCGCCTGTGCACACAGTGTGCTCGCGGTCAGCGCCGGTCAGCGGGCTGCTATCGGCGCGCACCGGGCCGACGGCGGTGAGGGTGTCGCACAGGCCGCGATCGACCCGCGCAATTCGGGCAGGAACGAGGCCTGCCGCGGCGTGCTCAGCGAACAGCGCCGCGAACGTCGCGTCCCAGCCGAGTGCGGACAGCGCTGAGATTGACGAGAAAGAAGACGGAAAATCGTGAGGTGAAGGCACGGTGAGACCCTTTAGTGAAGGAGCCCCGCTCGAACACGGTCTACCGGTAAGGGGATCGGTTTAGGCCGGGGCCCGGGACGTGAGGATGGTCCGGGCGCTGCGCATGGCAACGGTCTTCGCGGCAAACATCTACTCACCTCCCTTTCTCTCGCACTTCAGGTCAGATACGGACAATTGAAGCTAACACGCGGCAATCGGGCCCGCCAGCGAATTATTCTCTGACCACGTGTGGCGTTCACCCGAAGAACGCCCATTCGTCCACTGTATTGACAGTCACACTCGTTTTACTTGCTCTTTTACACGGGCGCCTCTAGTGTCTTTCAGTGTACAGACGTTCACCGAACAGGAGTCATCGATGACACTCGGCGCGCAGGTTCTCACTTCATCAAAACTCGCTCGTCGTGTGTTGAGTTCTTCGTTCGTGAAGGCCGCGACTACCCCGCACGGGATTGACCGCTACATCGAGATGATCGATCCGCTGTGGTCAGGAACCGAGATCCGGGCTGAGGTCACCGACGTTGCACGAAAGACCGCAGACAGCGTCACCCTGACATTGCGGCCGAACTCAAACTGGACTGGGTTCCGTGCCGGACAGTTCGTGCGCCTCTCCGTCGAGATCGACGGTGTTCGCCGCACCCGCTGCTACTCACCAGCCTGTTCCGAATTCCGCCGGGACGGCCGGATCGAACTCACCATCAAGGTTGATCCCAACGGCCTCGTCTCGCGGCACCTCCAAGCCCAGGCGGCACCTGGGATGATCGTCCAGATCTCTCCAGCGCAGGGCGAGTTTGTCTTGCCGCTCCCGCACCCCCGGCGGATCCTGCTGATCAGCGGCGGTTCTGGCGTCACGCCCGTCATGTCGATGCTGCGGACTCTGACCGATAAAGCCTTCAACGGCAAGATCACCTTCCTGCACTACTCGTTCACCGAAGATGACATCATCTACCGCCGCGAACTCGAAGAGATCAAGGCGAAGTACGAGTCCATCAACATCGTGCACGCCTACACGGAGCAAAAAGATGGCGGTGACCTGCACGGCTACTTCAGCAAGGAGCACCTGCTCGCCGCTGATCGGCACTACGCGGAAGCGGAAACCTTCCTCTGCGGTCCCCTGCCGCTCATGGATGCCGTTCGTGCCGTGTACGAGGACGAGGGTCTGACGGACCAGTTGCACCTCGAGCAGTTCACCGCGCCCGTGCGCACCGTAAGCAGCGAGGACGCTGCTGGTGAACTCGTTTTCTCCGCGACCGGAACCACCGTCGCCAACAGTGGACGGACGATTCTGGAGCAGGCCGAGGATGCCGGCCTCACTCCTGAGTACGGCTGCCGCATGGGGATCTGTTTCTCGTGCGTACGCCGGAAAGACTCCGGAACCACCCGCAACGTCCTGACTGGCGACGTCTGCAGCGATGGCGATACCAGCGTGAAGCTTTGCGTCTCCGAGCCTGTCGGCGACGTCTCAATCGACCTCTGACCCTCTAGACAACTCCGGGAGAACCCACATGTCTGCTAACGACCTCAAGAAGCTGTCCCCTGAGCAAATCGAAGCTTTCGGCAAGGAAATGGACGCGCTCCGAGCCCGCGTCGTCGCCGATCTCGGCGAACGGGATGCCGAATACATCCGTGGTGTTGTCTCGCTGCAGAAGAAACTCGAAGTCGCCGGTCGTGGCCTTCTTTTCCTCGGCTTCCTTCCGCCAGCGTGGCTCGGTGGCGTGGCCGCGTTGTCGTTGTCGAAGATCATCGACAACATGGAAATCGGCCATAACGTCATGCACGGCCAGTACGACTGGATGCAGGATCCGGCGCTCACCTCGAAGAATTTCGAATGGGACAACACGATCCACGGCGATAGCTGGTTGTACACCCACAACTACATTCACCACACCTTCACCAACGTTGTCGGCAAAGACCACGACGCGACCGGGTATGGCGTCATGCGGGTGACCGAGGAAACACCATGGCACCCAATCTGGCTGCTGAACCCCGTATTCGCTGCGCTGCTGCAGACCTTCTTCCAGTGGGGCACCGCACTCCAGGAACTTGAGTCAGAGAAAATCCTCAGCGGCGAGAAGTCCTGGGCTGACGCGAAGGAAGGCTTCGCACGCTTCCGCGACAAGGCCGGCAAGCAAGCGCTGAAAGACTATGTCATCTTCCCGCTCCTCTCAGGCCCCGGGGCACCGTTCACCTTCGCTGGCAATGCCGCCGCCAACATTGTGCGCAACCTGTGGGCATCATCGGTGATCTTCTGCGGCCACTTCCCCGAAGAGGTCCAGACCTTCTCGATCGAAGAGACTGCGGACGAGAGCCATGCAGGCTGGTACTACCGTCAGGTCCTCGGTTCCGCCAACTTCACCGGTGGCCGCTGGGTCAACGTCCTCTCAGGCAACCTGAGCTACCAGATCGAGCACCACCTCTTCCCCGACATCCCAGCCTTCCGCTACGCGGAGATGGCCGTCGAGGTGCGCGAGATCTGCGACCGTTATGGCATCGATTACCACGAGGCTTCCATGGCGCGGCAACTGGGAAGTGTCTGGAAAAAGGTACTCCGCTACTCCCTCCCGGATGAGCTGCCGCTGGTCAATAAGCTGCCGTTCATCGGCAAGCGCGTCAAGGCGAACGCTCACGCGGCTGTAGAGAACACGACGGTTACCCCGCTTAGCACGGTCGAGCGGAACAAGGAACTCGTCGGCGCCGCTTCCTAAAGCAAGCGCACAACGAAGCCGGGCTCGCAAACGAGCCCGGCTTCGTGGCATTGCTGTCACTTCTTTTCGGGCTGGCCACCACTCACTGCGGCGGGAAACGGCACGCCCGTCAATTCTTCGGACGCGGTCCACAGTTTCTTCGCGAGTTCCGTATCACGCGCCTCGCGTGAACGTCCGACAAGTTTGGGCTTGCCCCGCATCTCCCAGCGGCCGTCTGGGCCGATGTAGCTAGCACCGGGCAGGTCCTGGCTCGCCGCGTAAAGGGTGGGCGCGGCGCCTGCTTCGGCGTCCTGAGCGAGTAGCTTGTTGCCGAGGTTCATCAGGCCGTCGTACAGGCGGTTTTCGGTGTGTGACTGCAGGTTCGTCGCCGACCAGCCGGGGTGCGCGCTGTGGGCACGGACTGGCGAGCCGGCCTCGGTGAGACGGCGCTGCAGTTCGAGGGTGAAGAGCAGATTGGCGAGCTTGGACTGTCCGTAGGCAGCGACACGGTTGTAGGTGCGCGTTTCCCAATTGAGGTCGTCAAGATCGATCGTGCCACGCCGGTGCGCCATCGACGCGACGGTGACGACACGATCAGTGATGTGCGGCAGCAGACGGTTGGTTAGCGCGAAGTGGCCAAGGTGATTCGTGCCGATCTGGGTTTCGAACCCGTCTTTGGTCTTGCCTTCGGGCGGCGTCATGATGCCCGCGTTGTTGACCAGCACGTCGAGCGGGCCGGTCCATTCGTCGGCGAAGCGGCGTACCGAGGCGAGGTCAGCGAGGTCGAGCGCACGGACTTCGGTGATGCCTGTGATGGTGGCGGCAGCGGCCGTACCTCGGTCCGTATCGCGGACGGCCAGCACGACGCGGGCGCCGACTCGGGCCAATTCGCGGGCCGCCACCAGGCCGATACCGCTGTTCGCGCCGGTGATTACGACCGTCTTGCCCTCGAAAGAGGGAAGTTTTGCTGAGGTCCAGGAGGATTTCGTCATCATCCTAATGTAGACAATGACCACAAAGTAGTCAATGCCCACATTGGCGCGAATTTCGGATATCCTCAGTGATCATGACGTCATCAAGCCCCCGCTCCTACCACCACGGCGATCTGCGTGGTGAACTTCTCGATCGCGCCGAGCAGACGCTGCGGGAGTCCGGCGCGGATGGCCTCTCGCTCCGCCAGCTCGCACGGGACATCGGTGTCAGTCACGGCGCCCCGAGCAGGCACTTCCGCGACAAACAGGCACTGCTGGACGCGATAGCACGGGCGGGATTCGAGCGTCTCGGCGCCTTGTTCACCGAGGCGGTTTCCGAGGGTTCGTTCATGCAGCGGCTCGAGTCGGTTGCGCGAGCCTATGTGCGGTTCGCGACCGAGAATGCGGCGCTGCTGGAGTTGATGTTCGCCCGGAAGCACAATCCCGCAGCCGGGACCGAGTTGCCCGCCGCCGCCGAGCGGGCATTCTCAGTTCCTGTGGCGCTGATTGCCGATGGACAGGGAAACGGCGAGGTGATCGACGGGGACCCGACTGTGATTGGGTTCGCCTCGTTCGCCACGATCCACGGCATGGCGACCTTCGTGAGCTCAGGGCTTGTCCCTGCCGCTCTGGCCGAGACCATGCTGGGCGACGTCATCACACAGATCATGGACGGCATTAGACCGCGAACCTGACGGCGCCCTTTCCCCGGATTGCCGGTGCTACTTGCTTGTCGCCTTGTACCGGCTCACCGAGAGTGGCACAAAGATCGCGAGGATCACTGCGACGCAGATCAACGAGTACAGAATCGGGTTCTGCATCGACCAGACGTCCGGCACTGGCACGTTCGGGTCGACGTTGCCGAACAGTTCCCGAACTGCCTGCGTTACCGCGGAAACCGGGTTCCACTCGACAAAAGTACGCAGCACCGGCGGGAACGACTCAAGCGGGACGAACGCGTTGGAGATGAACGTCAGAGGCATGATGACGACGAACGATGCGTTGTTGATGACGTCCACGCTCGGCACGATGAGCCCCACAAAAGCCATGATCCAGCTGACCGCGTACGCGAATATCAACAAGAGCAGGAATGCGGTGAGCGCATCGAGGATGGAGCCGCGAATCCGCCAGCCGACGATCAGCCCGGTCAGGGCCATGATGAAGATCGACAGGACGTTGTAGGCGATATCCGACACCGTCCGGCCAATGAGAACTGCCGAGCGTGACATCGGCAGCGACCGGAAACGGTCGATAATGCCCTTCTGCATGTCCTCAGCGAGACCGACGCCGGTGAACGTCGCACCGAACACCACTGTCTGCGCGAAAATACCTGCGATCAGGAATTCGCGGTACGGGACATCGCCGCCGGGATCAATCGCGCCGCCGAAAACGTAGGCGAACAGCAGCACGAACATGATCGGCGAGATGAGCACGAAAACCAGAATTTCCGGGACTCGCTTGATCTTGATCAGGTTGCGCTTCGCGATGACGCCACTATCGGTGAAGGTGCGCATCAGCGTGGGAGTTGAACTCATCAGCGTGCCTCCTGGTCAACAGCGTCACTCACAGTGGTTTCTGGCTCAGATCCTGACTCTGCCGCGTGTCCTGTCAGCGAGAGGAACACGTCGTCAAGCGTCGGGCGCCGCAGGCCAACATCGAGAACCTTGATGCTGGCTGCGTCCAAAGCGCGCAGAAGGTGCATCAATGCCTCAGGCCCGGTGCTGACGGGTGCGCTGAATGAGCGCCCCGAGTTGCTTACGTGCACCTCCCCGACAGCAATCGCATCGATCGCTTCGCGAGCGGTCGGGATGTCGGCGCGATCTTCGATGACGAGTTCAACACGCTCCCCACCGATTTGACGTTTCAGCTCGTCAGCCGTGCCCTCGGCGATCGCATGGCCGTGATCGATCACCACAATGTTGTCGGCGAGAACGTCCGCTTCTTCCAGGTACTGCGTCGTAAGCAGCACCGTCGCGCCGCCCGCGACGAGATCGCGGATGACGTCCCACATCTGGTTCCGGCTGCGAGGATCGAGACCGGTTGTTGGTTCGTCGAGGACGATCACCGCGGGCTCAGCAACGAGCGCACCGGCAAGGTCAAGCCGGCGTCGCATACCACCCGAGTAGGTTTTCGAGGGTCGGTCACCGGCGTCCGCGAGCCCGAACCGCTCGAGGAGTTCCCTAGCCCGGGCACGGGACCGCTTGCGGTCGAAGCCATACAGGCGACCGACCATGTCGAGGTTCTCGAAGCCGGTGAGGTGCTCGTCGACGGCGGCGTACTGACCAGCTAGTCCCATCCGCGAACGGACACCGAACGGGTCCGCGAGCACATCAATTCCCGCGACCTCGGCACTTCCGCTGTCCGGAGTGAGCAGCGTCGTGAGAATGCGCACCGCGGTGGTTTTCCCCGCGCCGTTCGGGCCCAGGAGGCCGAGGACACTTCCCTCAGGCACATCGAGATCGAGTCCATCAAGTGCACGCACTTTGCCAAAGGTTTTGACGAGGCCGCGGGCACGGATCATATGGGCAGGTTGCCCCATGACGCTCCCCCAAGAGTTGATGCCGGATGTAGAGTAGAAGATAACTGAGTACAGTGTACTTTGTAGCTACCGAGTACACCATACTCGGTTTTGACCAGTCACGCTGGACCAGGAAGGTCGCCGTGCCCACCCCCTCCTCAGGCTCAGAACTAAAGACGCAGCTCGAGCGCATCGTTACAACGCTCTGGAGCCCGGAGCCAACACCTAAACGCGGCCCGAAGCGAGCATTCACCAGAGACGGAGTTGTCGCAACCGCAATATCTCTCGCGGACGCTCGCGGGATCGATGCGCTGTCGATGCGCACCCTCGCCGAGGAACTCGGGCTGGGAACAATGTCGCTGTACCGCTATGTGCCGGGCAAAGAAGAACTCATCGCCTTGATGATCGAGCGCCTCTACGGCGAAACCACAAGCGCTGGTGGGATCGAAGGCGGATGGCGCGACAAGCTCGAGGCAATGGCGCACGAACAGTGGAACCTCTACCATCGACACCCCTGGATGCTCAACCTGCCACTGGACTTCATCTCCCCCGGACCAATAGCGATGGAACGCTTCGACGCTGGCATCGCAAGTGTTCTTGAAGCCGGCCTTCCACCAGATGCCGCTGTCGCGATCAATGGAGCAATCGAATACATTGTGCGCGGGGCTGCCCGTGCCTCCATCGAAAACCTCACCTTCGTGGCAGAAACCGGGATGACAATAGAGCAGTGGTGGGAGCACCAGGGGCCGAGCCTGCTCGCGGTAATGGACACCTCCAAGTTCCCCGCGCTCCAAGCCGCGCTCGACGCGGGGGCGTTCAGCACCGCAGGTCAGGACGATTCGTTCGAAGCGGCCTTTCACGAGACCCTAGGAATCTTCCTCGACGGCGTCGCGGTGCGCGTCGCTTCAAGTTAACCGCCATTCCGCGTGATGGGGGTGTTGCACGTCTCATTAGTCCTCTACCCTGAGTTCACTGCACTGACTTCAAACAGTGCTTAACGTCCGTATAAGGACAGGAACCTGGGAGGTTCAGTGGGTGTCGAGGTCGCTGTCGAGGGTCTGACGAAGACCTTTGGTTCGCAGAACATCTGGTCTGATGTCACGTTCACGCTTCCTGTTGGGGAGGTGAGTGCGCTGCTGGGCCCGTCGGGTACGGGTAAGTCGGTGTTTTTGAAGTCCCTGATTGGTTTGATCCGCCCGGAGCGGGGTTCGATCGTGATTGATGGCACCGATATTTTGCAGTGCACGCAGCGGGAGCTGTATGAGGTGCGGAAGATGTTCGGTGTGCTGTTTCAGGATGGTGCGCTGTTCGGGTCGATGGATTTGTATGACAATGTGGCGTTTCCGTTGCGGGAGCATACGAAGAAGTCGGAGTCTGAGGTCCGTCAGATCGTGATGGAGAAGATGGAGCTTGTGGGTCTGCTGGGTGCGGAGAACAAGCTTCCGGGTGAGATTTCGGGCGGGATGCGTAAGCGTGCGGGTCTGGCGCGGTCTTTGGTGCTGAATCCGGAGATTTTGTTGTGTGATGAGCCGGATTCGGGTCTGGATCCGGTGCGTACGGCGTATTTGTCGCAGCTGATTCTGGATATCAATGCGCAGATTGACTGCACGGTGCTGATCGTGACGCACAACATCAATATGGCGCGGACGGTGCCGGATAACTTGGGGATGCTGTTCCGGAAGCATCTGGTGATGTTTGGTCCGCGTGAGGTGCTGCTGACTAGTGATGAGCCGGTGGTGGGGCAGTTCCTGAATGGTCGTCGTCTGGGTCCGATCGGGATGTCGGAGGAGAAGGACGAGGCGACGATGGCGGCTGAGGCGGCGATGGCGGAGGCGGGTCATAGTGATGGGTCGCCGGATGAGGATGTGCGTGGTGTGATTCCGCAGATCCGTCCGACGCCGGGGATGCCGGTGCGTCAGGGTGAGTTGCGCCGCCGGGAACGGGTCCGGAATCTGATGGATGATCTGCCCGAGCCTGCCCGCCGCGCGATCCTCGACGAACTCCGCGAATACGAAGCATCACAACAGGCCTCCTGAACAGGGCCCTAGGATTGCCGCGGCCGCAGACAGCGGTCGCGGCAAGTAGGCTGTGGGATTGTGCGAACACTGGACTTCCTTGTCGACATCCCCCATGCCCGTCGGGTGAATGAACAACTCGCCGAGCTGCGGCGCCTGCAGGTATCCGCCGGCATATTCGCGGTCGCAATGGTGGGCGGCGCGATCGGTTTGTTCATCGTCGGCCAGACCTGGGCGATCATCACCGCGATCGTCCTGATCGTGGCAGCTGCCGCGTGCGCATACGCCGGCATCGTCGCACCGCAACGTGCCGCTGACCTGAAGAAGATGTATGGCGAGCACGAGCTCGTTCCTGCCGTGGTTACCGCCGTTCGTCCCCGCGGTTTCACCATGATGGCGCTCGTCAACTTGACGCGTGACCGCACACGAGAGCCACGTTGGGCGCTAATTCCCCGCCGCGCCCAGAACCTGCCCGGACACCGCGTCAAAGTCGGCGAGCGCGTTCCCTGTGTCGCCGTGACGGACGCGTCAAAGATGTCTCAGTACTGGCAGCGCGTCCAACCGGTGCCGATCGCATGGGCCGCGCGGGACGAAGAGGTCCTCAAACGAGCGCAGCGTGCGATATCGAAGTCCGAATGGATCGTTCTTGAACGGAACGTCAAGCGCGGCGAAGAAGCAGAGAAGTCACGCGGGTACCTGACTCTCACCGCCTCCGAACTGCCATCTGACCTTCGGTAGACCACTGGTAGACCACTCAGCGACGCGAAATCCTTTGTGTCCTTTGCATTGTCGACGCCCTCGCGGTTAAATATGTGACGTGTGACGCAATTTCGCTCGGCCAGGTCTGCAGATCACAGGCCTGCAACAACGCGGGTTAGTTCACCATTCTTTTCCATATGCACGCATTGCCTTCCGGGCATATGAGACAGGGGGACGAGGCCTGCAAGTTGAACGCTCAGCCGCACGGCAGCGGCAAGCGGTCGATACCGCCATGACCTGCGGTGATCGTCGTGTGAATCCCGCGTTAAATAACGCCGATATCTTGCGTGACGATCATCACAAACAGTTCCGTAAACAGGAAGTTAATCACGGGAAAACACGCAGCTAGTTGAACCCTATTGTCAGTATTAAGTGACGCGCATCACACAAACAAGTAGGGTCGAGTACGTTAACTCTCTAAACGTAGCTCCCCAATCATTTAAGAAGTCGTGTAGAAAAATCTCCGGGGGCCAGAAGCCTGGCCCGGTTAGTTCGATCCAAACCAAGGAGTAACAATGGACTTCGCAGAAATCGCCGCCGCACTTGCTGATGTGGGCGCCTTCCTGAGCGGCATCGGTGACTTCACCTCCGGTTCAGCCGACCTGACCGGCGGCTTTGTCGGCGAGTGGAACGAGGACTACACCGAGCGCTTCCTCACCGAGGGCTATGGCTTCATCGGTTCTGTTGACTTCTTCAGCACCAACGGCAGCATCTCCTGATCTGCTGACCTAGCGGTCGTGTGGCCCTTCAGCACCGTGCGTGCTGGAGGGCCACGCAGCATCTTTACGGTTGCGCTACAACCAATCCCGGCTACCACTCCCAGACACAAAGGACCACCACACCATGAGCCTTGAATCCCTCGCGGAAATTGGCGGTTCGCTTGAGACCAGCTCCGATCTCGCGTTTTCGATCTCCGACATTTTCGGCACTGCGAGCGGCGTTCTCGAGTTTGTCGCGTTCGTCAACGATCTCCTCAGCTTCTTCGGCTGACACCTCTTAGCCGGCCAATGTAGTGAGACCCACCCCGGCGGTGGGTCTCACTACATTGGCATAGCGCACCCTCCGGGGGCCTCGGCGCGGTTGTCAAGTGGCACAGTGTGTCACCAATCTTGACCAACTTGTCGCGAGAACCTGAGGAATCCCTTAAAGTTCGTGTCGTACACAAGTACGACGATCCCGACACATCCTTATTTCACGCACCAAGGTGAGGTTTTCATGCGCCGAACGACGTTCCGACGCAAGCTTGTCACGACACTTGCCGCTGCTGCTCTCGTAGCTGCCCCGATGACGTTGACCGCTTCCGTCGCCACCGCGCAGACGTCCGGCGCCTATGTCACGTCGACTGTGCAAGAGGGGCCGCGCAAGCTGACGGTCAACGTGTACTCGCCGTCGATGAACAAGACCATCCCGGTCGAGGTCATGACCCCCGCGGATAACAGCGTCCCGCGTCCCACGTTCTACCTGCTCAACGGAGCCGGTGGCGGTGAAGACAGCGCCACCTGGTCGCTGCGCACCGACGCGGACGAATTCTTCGCTGACAAGAACGTCAACGTCATCACCCCCATCGGCGGCATGCTGTCGTACTACACCGACTGGGAGCGCGACGACCCGGAATTGGGGCGTCACAAGTGGACGACGTTCATCACGCAGGAGCTGCCGCCGGTCATTGATGCCGCGCTGGGCGCGAACGGTGTCAACGCCATCGCAGGGCTTTCAACCTCAGCAACGTCGGTGCTGAACCTCGCGATCGCCCGCCCCGGATTGTTCAAAGCTGTTGGCTCGTACAGCGGTTGCGCGCAGACCTCCGACCCCCTGGGCCAGGCCTACATCCGCACGGTCGTTGAAGGCCGCGGCCAGGCTGACGCAACAAACATGTGGGGCCCGTATGACGGACCCGGCTGGCGCGCAAACGATCCTGTCCTCAACGCCGAGAAGCTGCGCGGCACCGCGATCTACGTCTCCAACGGCACGGGACTCCCCGGTCACCACGACGTGATCGACGCGCCGCTCGTCGGCGGGAACCCGGTGACCCTGGCCAACCAGATCGTCGTTGGCGGCATCATCGAAGCCGCGACGATCCCGTGCACGGTGAACCTGCAGGCACGACTCGCATCGCTCGACATTCCGGCACACTTCAACTGGCGTCCCACCGGCACCCACTCGTGGGGCTACTGGGAGGACGACCTCAAGGACTCCTGGCCAATGATCGCTCAGGCGATCGGCGCCTGACCTAGAACGCAGAAAGGGCGCCCCGGGACTATCCCCGGGGCGCCCTTTCGCTGTTTACGCTCAGACGCGGATCTTGCCGGAGGCAACCTCATCCGCATACTCGGGGTAGTACTCGACATACCCTTTGTCTTTACCTGCGAGGACGTACAGTGGGTCCGACACCTTGTCGGGGTCGTAACCCTCGTCCTTCAGGTCAACCTTGCGGCTCTTGAACGTCGACGTCTGCTCCACTTCGCCGATCACGCGTATGAACAGCGGCACAGCGTAACTGGGCAGTGAGTCACTCAGGTGGTCGGCGATCCCCTTCGGGTCAAGGTCCGCGCCGTCCGCAAGTTTGATCGCCGCCATGCCCGCCTTACCGTCAGTGCCGGGAACTTCCACACCATAGACGACGGCCTGGTCCACGCCCTTGTAGCTACCGAGGGCCCCCTCGACCTCAGTCGTCGCGACATTCTCGCCTTTCCAGCGGAACGTATCCCCCAGCCGGTCCGCGAACGCGATGTGGAAGAGTCCCTGCTTGTACACGAGATCACCCGTGTTGAACCATTCGTCACCCTTTTTGAACGCGTCGCGCAAGACCTTCTTCTCCGATGCCTCCGGGTCGGTGTATCCGTCGAACGGTGCACGGTTGGTGATCTTCGTGATGAGCAGACCCGGCTGCCCCGACTTCACTTTCCGGAGTTTGCCGTCGTGACCACGGTGCGGTTCCTCCGTCGCCTGGTCGTACTCGACGATCGAGAACGGGAGCGGGCACACGCCTGCTGTCTTATCGATATTGAGGGCGTTGACGAACGCCAAGTTACATTCACTCGCGCCGTAGAACTCAGCGATCCGATCGATCCCGAACCGCTCCTGGAATTCCTGCCAGATCTCCGGCCGCAAGCCGTTTCCGACGATCACGCGGACTTTGTGGCGCCGCTCGGCAGCGCGTTCAGGCTGGTTGAGCAGGTACCGCAACAGCTCACCGATGTAGCAGAACGCTGTCGCGTTCGATTCGTTGACCTCGTCCCAGAACCGCGACACCGAAAATGACCGGCCGATCGCGAGAGTCGCGCCCGCGTTGAGCACGGACGATAGAGACACTGTCAACGCATTGTTGTGGTAGAGCGGCAGGCATGAGTAGAGGACGTCGTCTCCGCTGAGGCGCACACCGAGACCGCCGAGCCCATACATGCTTTTCATCCAGCGCATGTGCGACATCGTGCTGGCCTTTGGCATGCCCGTCGTACCTGACGTAAAGATATAGAACGCCTTATCACTTGCAGTGACCTCGGCGCATTCCGCTGGGTTCGCGTCGGAAGCGCCCTCGGCGAGGTCATCAAGGTCGTTGGCACCGTCGAGCGTGGTGTCACCATTGCGCAGACCAATCACCGCACCTTCGACCTCGTCTCGGGGCAGCGACTCGAACGCCTCAGCCGACTCCGCCCCCACCACCAGCACCGTGCTGCCGAGCAGCTTCTGGCTGTGGTTGAGGACGTCACCGCGCTGGTTGTAATTCAGCATTCCCGCCGTGCCGCCGAGTTTGACGGCAGCGAGGGCGGCGAGCAGAGTCTGCGGACGGTTCGACGCGAGAATACCGACGACCGATCCGCGCCCCACCCCATGCTGCGCGAACACGGACGCATACCGGTTCACGAGGCGGTTCGCTTCCCCGTACGTAATGTCGGTGCCCTCGAAACGCAGGAACGGCCGGTCAGGATTCTTGGCGGCCGCTTTCTGGAAGATCAGGCCCAGCGAGTTCTTCGTGCTCCCTGTGACGGTGACGAGCCGGAACGCGCCTTTCAGCATCTTCGGCGCATCAGGGATGAGCGCCGGAGCGGCCTTCGCAACATCGGTGATTCCGACCCGGCGGACTGTCGACTTTGACTTGTGCTCCATGCAACGTCACATTACGGGCGTCGCGAGCGGGAGGAAACACGGAGTCACAAAACACCTGGCAAAGTCCAGAGCTGACCTGTCGCCGAGTCGATCAGCGCTGCACGTGTCGCAGTGAGGCTGATCGGCAGGACGTCGAAAAGCGCATGCGAGACGTCCGGCACCTGAGCGCGCGTCGCGCGCGTCGCGATGGAGAGATGTGGCAGCCATCGCCCACGTGCATAGTGCTTGTGAACTAGCGCCCCTGCACTTTCGGCAGCGTCGAGTGCGTGGAGTTGCCGGCTAGCCAAATCGGCTGTGGGAGCAGGCATCAGGCACACTCGCCCGCGGCGCAGGACGCCCACTGCGTCGAACCAAAGCGTGAACGGGCCGCGCGGCTCAATAGCGGCAAGTGCTCTCTCGACGTTCGTGAAGTCCCATTCGAGCATCACCACGTACGACAGGTGCGGGTGGTGCTGCTTGTGCGTATGCGACAGCAAGGTGGGCACGCCGAGGTCTTCCACACGGCGCCACAGTGTGCGGACCGTGCGTTCCGATGCCGCGTCGAAAAGCAGGCACACCGCGAGCGCCACACCAGTGACAGTAGCGGCCCAACAGATCGTGGAAGAATTACCCCCTGACAGAGGGAGATTCCTTCACTATCCGTGGCGGTCAGCCCACGCGGCGCCGGAACAGCAGCGCGGCGACAACGATCGCGGTCACACTGATCCCCACGCACCACGCAACAGCGAGCGCTGCGCTTGCACCGCTCGGTGTGCCCATCAGCAGCCCCCGCACGGTTTCGATGACGGGCGTGGCCGGCTGGTTCTCCGCGAATCCATGCAGCCACGTTGGCATCGTCTCGACGGGTACGAACGCGCTGCTCGGATAGGGCAGGAACATCACGAAGAACTGGAATCCAGCAGCCCCTTCCGGTGTCTTCGCCAACAGGCCGAATACTGCTGCGACCCAGGAGATCGCGAAAACAAAGAGGGCGAGCAGGCCGATGACGGCGAGCCATTCGAACGGCGTCGCGGCAGGACGGAACCCGATGAGCAGCGCCGCCGCAATCAACAGGGTCACTGAGACCGCGTTGCGCAGCATGCTGCCCGCGACATGTCCGCCGAGGATGGCGGCGCCTCCCACGTCGAGCGAGCGGAAACGGTCAACGATCCCTTCCTGCAAATCTTCACTCACCCGAGTCGCTGTCAGTGCCGAAACAAAACCGGTGCAGAGCAACAGAACGCCAGGGAGGGCGTAGTCAACGTATTCTGCTGTGCCGGTCTGGATCGCGCCACCAAAGAGATAGACGAACAGCACGAGAATCAGGATCGGCAACATCACCGATGTCAGCAGCGCCTCGATGTTCCGGCTACTCAGCCGGACATTGCGCTCAACCATCACAGTGGCACTAGACACGGCGGCACTAGACACGGGCTTCGTCCTTCACTGCTGCATTACCGGTCAGGGAGAGGAACACATCATCGAGAGTGGGCTGGTGCACGCTGAACTCATGGACATCACAGTTCCCCGGGTCGATGCCGTTGAGGAGTTCACGAACGTGGCGGGCGGCGCCGTCGGTCGCGAAACTGAGGGTCAGCGCGGCCCCATCAGCGGTGACATGCTCCCGTGACGCAGCGATGCGGGAGAAGGCCTCGCGGTTTGCTGCCCTAATGTCGAGGCGCTGCACCCCCACCAGTCGTTTCAGTTCCGCGGGCGTACCTTCGGCGACGATCCGGCCACCATCGATGAGGGTGATGCGGTCTGCCAGGCGATCCGCTTCCTCCAGGTACTGCGTGGTGAGGACAATGGTGACGCCGGACGCTGCGAGCTCAGCAATGATGTCCCACATGGTTTTGCGGCTGCGGGGGTCGAGCCCGGTTGTCGGCTCGTCAAGGAAGATCACTGACGGCTCACCGACGAGACCGGCGGCGATATCGAGGCGGCGGCGCATCCCTCCTGAATAGGTTTTCGCGAAACGCCGGGCGGCGTCGGTCAATTCGAACCGCACCAGCAGTTCGCGGGCTCGCTCCCGTGCTTGCCTCCGTGACAGACCCACCAACTGGCCCATCATCCGGAGGTTCTCCTCCCCCGTTTGCATGCCGTCGAGCGCGGCATACTGCCCCGTCAGGCTGATTTCTCGCCGGACGAGTCCGCGGTCACGGTGGACGTCGAAGCCGGCGATGCGGGCACCTCCGCCGTCGGCACGGGTAAGCGTCGCAAGTATTCGCACGGTTGTTGTTTTCCCTGCGCCGTTAGGCCCGAGCAGCGCGAATATCTCGCCGCGCGCAACCGAAAAGCTCACCCCGTTCAGCACATCGAGGCCCCCATAAGCTTTGCGAAGGCCGGTGACTTCACACATCACGTCAGACAATTTCCTCCTCCTTTTGCGTATCTAGTACGCCTATTGCGTACCTTATACGCAGACTAAGGTTGTTGTCGAGACCGAGGAGGATGATGAGCGCTCCCAGCGACGACAGCCTGCTAACCCCCGCTCTCGCGAAAGCGTGGGGCGTGCAAGCATCGAACGCGCGTGGCCCCAAACCGGCACTCAGCGCCGACCGGATCATCCGCGCTGCGATCTCTGTCGCAGCCGCAGAAGGCGTCGAGGCGGTATCCATGAAACGGGTCGCCGCCGAACTCGACACCGGGCCAATGTCTCTCTATCGGCACATCGCGTCGAAAGACGAGCTGCTGAACCTCATGGTGGACACCGCATGCGGTCCGCCCGATCCCGACCTGCCCTCCGGGACTGACACCTGGCGCACAGGCATCACCCGCTGGGCCTGGACCCTGCGCCAGCGCTACCAGGAAAACCTCTGGGCGATGAGCGTTCCCGTCACCGGCCCACCCGTCGCACCGAACACAGCGCGATGGATGGAAGCAGGTCTGCAATGCCTCGCAAAAAGCCGACTCGACGAAACCGAACAGGTCTCCGGAATACTCCTGATCAGCAGCTTCGTCCGCAGCGAAACTACTCTCACCGCGCAGATCGGAGCGGCGATGCAGCGGGCTGGAACAACGGACGCTCTCAACGGATACGCGGATACGCTGCGTCGAGTCACCACGCCCCGTGAATTTCCCGCCTTGACGCGCGTCCTCGCCGCGGGAGTTTTCGACGCTGACGACGAGCCCGACTTCGATTTCCGCTTCGGCCTTGAACGCATCCTCGACGGGATCGAAACGCTCACCCGCGACTAGCGGCCGGAACTCGCACCAACTGGCTGAGCACCGCAAGCACCGGCAGTTCCACCAACGGTCCAATGACCAGCGCAACGGCTATCAGCGGCCGATCCGGAAACGCTGCTACCGCTAGCGCCAGCGCTATCGGTGAGTTACGCGCGACCGTCGTCATCGTCAAAGTGACTCGTTGATCAGCGTGAAGTCTGAGCATCCGCCCAGTCCCCTGTGCGAGAAACGGCGTGACGGCAAAGAAGAGCAGGAGGGGCAAAAGCAGGGCCAGCAACTCGCCACCGTGGTCGAACACCACGCCTCCCTGCCACGCGAACATGGCGAAAACCGCCACATAAAGCAGCGGGAGAATCGCACGCGAACTGTTATTCGTCAGCCTCCGGCCCGCCGTACTGCCCGCGGTGAGCCGCCGCAGTATCAGCGCAGCGGACAGCGGCACCGCGAGAACCAGCACCACAGCTCCGATCAGTGTGCGTGTGTCGATCATCGCCGCGTCGCCGCCCAGAAGCTGCACGTACACCGGCAGCAAGATCAGCTGGAGGATCAAGTTGATGGGCAAAAGCGCGGCAGCAGAGCCCAAATGACCCCGCGCGAGCGCAGTGAACACCAAATACCAGTCAGTGCAGGGAGTTACGAGCAGCAAGAGCAGCCCGATCCGAAGGTCCGGACTGCCGCCGAGCAGCCCCGCGCCGAGCGCCCAGGCGAACAACGGTGTCCACACGAAGTTGATGACGAGGCTCGCCGCGACGACGGTTCTGGCGTGCCGTGCAGACCTGATCTGTGCCCCGTCCATCTGCAGAAACACCGCCGTCAGCATCAGCAGTAGCGCTGGTAAGACCACGTGCCCCGCGGGTGCGTCGATCGGCAGTGCCACGCCCGCAGCAAGGCCGAGCAGGGCAGCGAGCGCAACGAACACGCTCTGCAGACGTTCAAGCGTCGTCATCGCCCACAGCCAGCGTGCTGCTGATACCCCTCATGCGTCGACGATAAGCGATCCCGCTCGCGCGAGGGTCAGTGCCTCAATCGGGCAGCCATGAACCGTGCAACCCAGACGGAACCCTGAGAGGCATTTGCACTCGGCACAACGGCCCAGATGACGGATCCTCAACCGGCAAGATGACGAACC
Organism: Hoyosella subflava DQS3-9A1; assembly: GCF_000214175.1. NCBI lineage: Bacteria > Bacillati > Actinomycetota > Actinomycetes > Mycobacteriales > Hoyosellaceae > Hoyosella > Hoyosella subflava. The sequence continues at coordinate 833,117 of NC_015564.1, read as the reverse complement.
ATGAGGTCATGTCGTCACGGTCGGTGCCGATCATTCCCCAATAGTCCCGTTCGGCGCCGGGCATGTATATGGGCTCACCGACAGCCAGCGAACCAGCCCGCCACTCCGTCGCGGAACCCGCGTGCATGTCGAAGAACAGGAGACTGTCGAAGATGCCCTCGCGTCCCGTGTGCACGCCGAGTGTGGCAGCGTACCGGTGGTCACCGCAGGTCTGCCGATCGTCGATGCGCGGAAACTCAACATTCCGGTCGCTGACGACGGTCCGACTGATCGTCCCTTCATCTGGATCGAGGACAGCACGCACCATAGCCCCGCGCGGCTCATGCTCTTGAGCAGTGAACCCGCCGGGAAAGGACCATTCCGCGTAGTCGACCGCGACCTTGCCATCAGACATGTCGAACGCATTCGCGAAGTGCCATACCCAGAACGCTTCCGTGCTGCACCATCGCACCCTTCCGCCGTCGCGCGGAATGAGCGCGATCCGTACTCCTGCGTCTGGCCGCCAGTCCAGAACAGAACCGCCACGCAGTAGCGCCTCGATGTCGAAGACCAAGGGACACAGGAACAGCACGATGTAGCGGCGCGTGAGAGCCATGTCGTGAATCATCAACGGGACGTCCACGCCGTCCACCACGGTCGGCGGTCTCGTGACAGACCCGTCAGCCGCCACCACCGACCACGTCAGATAAGGCGCCTCCAACAGATAGTTGAACAACACCATTTCGCCCGTCACGGGGTCGATCTTCGGGTGTGCCGTACTCCCGATGGGCATTGCGCCGGAGCACGAGTCCGGTCCTAAAGTGCTCAAGTCGGAGGGGTCGAGGCGGTAGGGCTGGGCAGCTTCCGCCATCGCCAGGAGGCGCCCGCCGTGACGAACGACGTTGATGTCAGGGAGATCCCGCGCCTTCCCTGCTAGCTCTGGACCCACTTCGTCGGCGCTGGGCGTGTAGGGATCCATCACCCCTGCCCAGATCGCATGGCCCGCTTCCTCTTCCGCGACGACCATCGGGGTGCGCACGAACCGGTTCGAATAGCTGACGGCGCCATCCCTGATGCCGATGCGGTGGACCATCGCGTCGCCGTCGATTGGATACACGTAGGTGCCAATCGGATCGAACCGCGGGTTAGGACCATTCCGCAGGTACTCGCCCGAAAGGTCTGGGGGCAGTTCACCTTCGACGTGAAGGCCGTGGACGTCCACCTCGTCGCGTTGCGGCGTGAAGACACCCGAGAGGTGCGTGTGGTGAACCATATCGACGGGGCCTGGCCGGGACGGGGCGGCGGGCTTCTCCGTGGTGCTCATCGGCTACTCCAGCTTGGACGCAAAAGTGACATACAACACACAGCATGCGCTGAGCGCAGACGTTCTGCAACGTGTTGTCACTAATTTGGCTGGAGGGGCGGGACCTTTTCTCTGCACCGCGTACGAACTGTACATTTCTGAGGCAGATCTGTACCGATGGTACGTGGGTGTAAATCCGGTACCTATCGTGCGGAGCATTCTCGCTTCATACGAGCAAAGAGCCTGACCTCCGGATACCGGAGGTCAGACTCCTCGATTCGCACTGCTGAGTGATCGGCTACTTAGTGACGATCTCCTTCAGGCGGGGGTGCGGGGTGAATCGGTTGCCGTACTTGGCGGCTAGCTCCTCAGAGCGCTTGATGAAGCCGTCAACGCCACCCTCGTAGCCCTTGATGAACTGGATGACACCACCGGTCCAGGCGGGGAAGCCAATGCCAAAGATCGAACCGATGTTGGCGTCTGCGTGCGTCATCAGGACGCCCTCGTCGAAGCACTTCACTGTCTCGAGCGCCTCAGCGAACATCATGCGCTCGCTCAGATCCTTGAGCGGAACTTCAAGTTCTGGCGACGACTTAAACGTCTCGCGGAGACCCGGCCAGATGCCGGCCCGCTTGCCGTCCGCATAGTCATAGAAGCCAGCGCCGCCGGACTTGCCGGTGCGCTCGAACTCGCCGATCATCTTGTCGATAACCCGGCCGGATGCGATTGCAGCGTCATCGATCTCTTTACCCTCAGCCTTAGCGGCCTCCAGGGTCTCGTTGAAGATCTTCTGCATCGTCTGGAAGTTCAGCTCATCGGACAGTTGCAATGGTGCAGCCGGGTAACCGGCCTGCAGCCCTGCCTGCTCGATCGTTGCGGGCTCGATGCCCTCTTCAAGCATCTTGATGGCTTCGTTGATGAACATACCGATGACGCGCGACGTGAAGAAGCCGCGGCTGTCGTTCACCACGATCGGGGTCTTCTTGATCGCGAGGGTGTAGTCGAACACGCGGGCCAGCGCCTCGTCTGACGTCTTTTCACCCTTGATGATCTCGACCAGCGGCATCTTGTCCACAGGCGAGAAGAAGTGGATGCCGATGAAGTCTTCCTGACGCTTCACACCCTGAGCCAGGCCCGTGATCGGAAGTGTCGACGTGTTGGATCCGAGGACGGCGTCCGAATCGACGATGTCCTCGATTTCCTGGAAGACCTTGTTCTTCAGATCAGGGTTCTCGAACACGGCTTCGATAACGAAGTCGACGCCAGCGAAGTCGGCGGCATCAGCACTGGGCGTGATCCGGTCGAGCAGCACCTTCGACTTCTCTTCCGTGGTCTTGCCGCGGGAAAGCGCCTTAGCCTCAATCGCTTCGGAGTACGCCTTGCCCTTTTCTGCGGCTTCGATGGTGACGTCCTTGAGGACGACATCCATACCGGCCTTGGCGGAAACGTAAGCGATACCGGCACCCATCATGCCGGCACCGATAACACCGACCTTCTTGATCTCACGCCGCTCGATACCATCTGGGCGCGAACGACCATTGTTGATGGCTTGCAGGTCGAAGAAGAAAGCCTGCGTCATGTTCTTCGCGACCTGCCCGGTGGCAAGTTCCACGAAGTAGCGGTGCTCGATCTTCGCCGCATTGTCGATATCGACCTGCGAGCCCTCTACTGCCGCTGCCATGATCGCGCGCGGAGCAGGCATCGGGGCACCCTTGATCTGCTTGCGCAGGTTCGCGGGGAACGCCGGGAGCATCTGCGCGAACTTCGGGTTCGACGGGGTGCCGCCGGGGATCCGGAAGCCCTTGACGTCCCACGGCTGCTGCGCCTCAGGGTTGGCCTTGATCCAGGCCTTCGCGGCCGGCACCAGCTCGTCGATGGAATCGACAAGTTCGTTGACGAGGCCGATCTCTTTCGCCTTCTCCGGACGGTGACGCTGCCCCTGCAGGAGCACCTGCATCAGCGCGTTCTGCAGGCCGAGCAGCCGGACAGTGCGGACGATGCCGCCGCCACCTGGCAGCAGACCGAGCGACACCTCAGGCAGACCGATCTGCGAGCCCTTGACGTTGGCCGCGATGCGGTAGTGCGTCGCGAGCGCCAGCTCCAGGCCGCCACCGAGTGCCGCGCCGTTGATCGCCGCAACTACTGGCTTGCCGAGAGTTTCGAGAGCACGGAAGCCTTTCGCCAGGTCAGCAACCTGGTTGTAAACCTTCTCGGCGTCCTCTGGCTGCACCTTGATCAGGTCGTCAAGGTTGCCGCCCGCGAAAAACGTCTTCTTGGCAGAGGTCAGGACAACACCGGTGATGGTGTCCTTCTCTGCGACCAGGCGCTCAACGGTCTCCTGGAAGGAGCGGCCGAAGAGCTCGTTCATCGTGTTGGCGCCCTGGGTGGGGTCATCCATGGTGAGCGTGACGATGCCGTCGCCGTCCTGCTCCCACGCAATCAAGTTGCTTTCACTCATCGTGATTACTTGCCTTTCGAGGAAATTCCGGGGATCAGGTCAGACGCGTTCGATGATGGTCGCGACACCCATGCCGCCACCGATGCAAAGGGTGACGAGCGCACGGCGAGCGTCACGACGCTCGAGTTCGTCGACCATGGTGCCGAGAACCATCGCGCCGGTCGCACCGAGCGGGTGGCCCATTGCGATCGCGCCACCGTTGACGTTGAGCTTCTCGTCCGGAATCTTCAGGTCCTTCTGGTACTTCAGAACAACCGAGGCGAACGCTTCGTTGATCTCGAAGAGATCAATATCGTCGGCGGTCAGGCCAGCGTTGGCCAGCGCCTTCTCCGATGCCGGGGTCGGCCCGGTGAGCATGATCGTCGAGTCGGCGCCACTTGTGGCGGTCGCAACGATGCGTGCACGCGGGGTGAGGCCGAGGTCCTTGCCTGCCTGCTCTGTTCCGACGAGGACAAGGGCAGCACCGTCGACGATGCCCGACGAGTTGCCGCCGTGATGCACGTGGTTGATCTTCTCGACCTGGTGGAACTTCTGCAGCGCGACAGCGTCGAAGCCGCCCATTTCGCCCATGCCAGCAAACGATGGCTTGAGCCCAGCGAGGTTCTCGGCGGTTGTGCCGGGACGCATGTGCTCGTCGTAGTCAAGGATGGTGAGACCGTTCTGGTCCTTCACCGGCACGACCGACTTGGCGAAGTAGCCCCCTGACCAGGCCTTAGCGGCGAGGTCCTGTGAGCGCACCGCGTAGGCGTCGACGTCGTCGCGGCTGAAGCCCTCGAGCGTCGCGATGAGGTCCGCGCTGATGCCCTGGGGAACGAAGTAGGTGTCGAATGAGGTCGCGGGGTCCATGGCCCACGCGCCGCCGTCCGATGCCATTGGGACGCGGGACATCGACTCGATGCCGCCCGCGACAACCATTTCGTCCCAGCCGGAACGGACCTTCTGCGCAGCCATGTTGACAGCCTCGAGGCCTGAGGCGCAGAAACGGTTGATCTGCACCCCGCCGACGGTGTCTGGCATGCCCGCGGCGAGCACCGCGGTACGCGCGATGTCCGCGCCCTGGTCGCCGACTGGCGTCACGCAGCCGAGAATGAGGTCGGAAATGCGGCTCTCATCGAGATCCGGGAACCGGCGGCGCAGCTCATCGATCAAGCCAACCACGAGCGAGATCGGCTTGACGCTGTGGAGCGAGCCGTTCGCCTTTCCTTTGCCACGGGGCGTGCGAATTGCCTCGTAGATGAATGCCTCGCTGTTTGTGGTCACGAGTGCATCTTCCTTTCTATTGCGATGGTTCCCGCACCCCTGTCCAGGGCGGAGATTCCGGTTACAGTGTCGGGATGCTGGTGCCCCGCCTTGAACCATTCCGGACGACGATCTTCGCCGAAATGACCGAATTGGCTGTGTGTCATGATGCCATCAATCTGGGGCAGGGATTCCCCGATGAGGACGGGCCAGCTGAGCTTTTGACCGCAGCGTGCGACGCGATCACCGGCGGTTTCAATCAGTACCCGCCGGGCGCGGGCGTTCTGGCCCTGCGGGAAGCGATTTCCGCCGACCGCGAGGGGCGCTACGGGACTATTTACGACCCAGACGGTGAGGTTCTCGTTACCGTCGGCGCGACCGAAGCCCTCACCGCGTCTCTGCTTGCGCTCGTCGAGCGTGGCGACGAGGTTGTGCTGATCGAGCCGTACTACGACTCGTACGCCGCTGCCGTCGCCCTGGCGGGAGCCCGGCACCGCAGCGCCAGACTTGTCCCGAACGGCCGCGGATTCACGCTCGACCTTGATTCGCTGCGCGAGGCCGTCACCCCGGACACGAAGGTCCTGGTTGTGAACTCGCCGCATAACCCCACTGGCACGGTGCTCCCCGCACCCGACCTTGCGGCAATCGCGGAAATTGCGATTGACAACGACCTCATCGTCGTTTGCGACGAGGTGTACGAGCACCTTCTGTTCGACGGCCGCGTGCACACGCCACTCGCCAGCCTGCCGGGGATGCGCGAACGCACCCTCGCCGTGTCCAGCGCCGGCAAGACCTTCAGTGTCACCGGGTGGAAAATCGGCTGGGTATGCGGGCCCCGCAACCTTGTCGGCGCGGTGCGCGCGGCCAAGCAATTCCTCACGTTCGTTGGCGGTGGACCCTTCCAGCCAGCCGTGGCGACCGCACTGCGCACGCAGCTTCCCTGGGTGGCCCAGCATCGAACCACACTGCAGGGAAAACGCGATGTTCTGGCCCGCTCTCTCAGCACAGCGGGACTTGTTCCGCACACCAGTGACGGTACCTACTTCATCTGCGCGGATCCACGCCCCCTCGGCTACACCGACGCGGCCACGTTCTGCAGGACACTGCCGGGCAGCATCGGCGTTGCCGCGGTCCCGGTCAGCGCCTTCACTGACGCTGCCGACAGCGCAAGCTGGAAGCACCTGGTGCGGTTTGCCTTCTGCAAACAGCACCAGGTCCTTGAGGAAGCCGCGAAGCGCTTGGCGCGCCTCGCGGAGGATCCGGCTAATCACTCTGGCGTCGCCTCAGAGATTCAGTGAGCGGCCGATGATTTCCTTCATGATCTCGGTCGTCCCGCCGTAAATGGTCTGCACGCGGGAATCAAGGAAGGCTTTAGCGATGGGGTATTCACGCATGTAGCCGTACCCACCGTGCAGCTGGACGCAGCGATCGATGAGCTTGGTCTGCAGTTCGGTAGACCACCACTTGATCATGGCGGCGTCCTGAACGGTCAGCGTCTTCTCGTTCAGCATTTCGATGTACTTGTCCACAGCGAGACGCACCATCTGAGTCTCGGTGGCAAGTTCAGCGAGCACGAAGCGAGTGTTCTGGAACGCGCCGATGTTCCGGCCGAACGCCTTACGATCGCGGCAGTACTCGATCGTCATCGCGAGGCAGCTTTCCATCGCCGCGGCAGCGACCACTGCGATGGAGAGACGCTCTTGCGGGAGGTTCTTCATCAGGTAAATGAAGCCCATACCTTCTTCACCGAGGAGGTTCTCAGCGGGTATCCGAACGTTGTTGAAGTGCAGTTCAGCAGTATCCTGCGCCTTCAGGCCGACCTTGTCGAGGTTACGGCCGCGCTCGAACCCTTCCATGCCGCGTTCGACGACGAGCAGGCTGAAGCCCTGCGCACCCGCATCGGGGTTCGTCCGGGCCACCACGATCACAAGATCAGCGTTGATCCCGTTCGTGATGAAAGTCTTCGATCCGTTGAGAATCCAGTCGTTACCGTCTTTTTTGGCAGTCGTTTTGATGCCCTGCAAATCCGAACCAGTGCCAGGTTCAGTCATTGCGATGGCGGTGATGATCTCGCCGGAAACAAAACCTGGCAGCCAGCGCTGCTTCTGCTCCTCGGTCGCGAGTTCCGTCAGGTAGGGCTGAACGACATCGTTGTGCAGCATGAACCCGACGCCGCTATACCCGCCCCGGGTTGTCTCCTCAGACACGATTGCGTTGAAACGGAAGTCTGGATCGCCACCGCCCCCGTACTTTTCTTCGACAGCGGTGCCGAGGAAGCCGAGCTTGCCTGCCTCCACCCACAGATCCCGCGGGACGATTTCGTCCTTTTCCCACTGCTCGTGGTGTGGTGCGACGTGCTCTTTCAGGAATGCCCGAAACGAATCACGAAACATGATCTGTTCGGGGGTGAAGAGGGAGCGTTCCACGCTGAAGATCTCCTTCGATACGGTTCAGACCATACGGCCGTCAGCTGTAACAGTACGTCGCGGGTATGACAAATTCGAGGACCAAGCCGTGCGAAGTCTATGACCGAAACGATCACATAGAGTGGGGTGTGACCATTTCGCTCACGAGTTGCACCCCATGATGAAACGGCCTATACCCACTGACTACGTCGCCCGCACCATCCGCGCCGCGGATCGGCGCGGTATCGACCTGGAACCAGCATTGCGGGCGGCAGGCATACGCCCTGCCCTCCTGACGGATCCCGACTCCAGGGTCACCCCCGAGCAGGCGACCGCCTTCACGCAGGCCGTGTGGACGATCACCGGTGATGAACTCGGCGGACTGGGAGCCGCCCCCGTCCCGCGAGGCTCGTTTCGCCTGGTCACGTTCGCGCTGATTCACGCTCCAGACCTTGAGCACGCGCTGAAGCGCATGATGTCCTCGCTGCCCGCGCTGCCCGCGATGACACCTATCGACTTCCGCTTTCACAGCGAGCCGGGCGAGTCAGGCACGCTGGTCCTCGACCTGCGGGGCCGCGCCCCAGACCAGGTCACCCAGCTGCTGATCGAACTGGCTTTCCTGCTGATACACCGTTTCTCCAGCTGGCTCATCGGCCGTGCGATCACGCCACTGAGTGTCAGCCTGCCGCACAGCGCACCTGAGGACTTTGAGCCGCGGTTCTACCGCAATCTCTACGGCGTCGCGCCTCACTTCAGTGCCCCCGCAGCCACGATCCTCTTTGACCGCGAGACGCTGCAGTCCCCCGTCGTACAGACCGAAAACACCCTCCGCGAATTCCTGCGCAACTCCCCCGCGGTGCTCTTCAGCGAGCCGACGGGCAAGACACCGCTGACCACGAAGGTCCGAAGAATGCTGGAGCGGGGCGTTGCGGGAGGAATCCCCGACGCCACGACGATCGCGGAGCGGTTGTCAATGAGTGAATCTCACCTCCGCCGCCTGCTGCGAGCCGAGGGAACGTCAGTCAACCAACTGCGCCAAGAGGTGCTGTGCGATGCCGCGCTGCTGCGGCTGCGACGCGGCGACTCGACGAATCAGATATCGGCCGCGCTCGGCTTCTCCGAACCAAGCGCGTTCCGGCGTGCGTTCAAACGCTGGACCGGCAACAGTCCCGGCACGTTCCGCGCCGCGCCAGAGCGCACTAGTGCCCCCGCTGGTTCCTGACTTCGAGATATCCCTGCAGCGCACCGAAGCCGAAGGCAGCATCGTCGATCCGCCGCAACAGTATGTACCGCGGCAAGTCAATGCGCTGATCGGTGTCTTTGCGCGAGAACCAGTCACATACCCCCTCTGCGACAGCGACGGCCACCAAGGCCGTGCGGGCGCGTTTGGAGAGGAGCGCGGCAACAACGGACAGCGGCCAGGCGTGGCGCAGGAGCAGCGCAGACACCCGCCAGAAGGCGCCTCGGAACTCGAGGGCCCCCATCGTAGCGGCAGTCTGCCAGGGGCTCTCCACGGCAGGGACTTTCTTCGCGAGCCGCACCCCTCCTGCTAGCACCAGAGCCAGTGAACCCAGCACCGTTGACCGGACTCCGAGCAGGACCAGGACGCCGAGGATCGCAGGCCACACGCGGGACCAGACGGGCAGCCGACCCGAACACGAGAACGTTGTGGACAGCTTCGCGGTAGCGCTTCCCGCGACAGCGCGGGAGGTCATCCACTGCAGGAAACTCCCTGGGGCCTCGCTGCGCACCACCGCGACGGGGTCAAAGCGGACCCGCCAGCCTGCGGTTACGAGCCGTAAGCAGACGTCAGTTCCATTCATCGCGGGGAACGCACCGTCGAATCCGCCCGCTGCGATGAGCGCTTTACGCCGGACCACCAGCGCACATGCCGGAACGCCGAATGGCGCAGATTCTGGGTGCAGCCCGCATTCTCTGCGCCCTGGCTCCAGCGACGGGCGCATCGCGTCATATCTCTGAATCCACCGGCGACGACTTTGCAGCGGCGAAAGACGCGGCACGACGAGCCCCACGTCGGGGTCCGCGAAATGCGCGAGCAGTGCCTCCGCCCACAGTGAACCTGGCTCCACCCCTGGATCAAGAAACGCCACGAAAGGGGTGGTTGCGGCGCGCAAGCCGGTGTTTCGTGCCGCGGCCGCACCGAAAGGCTGCTGGTGCCGAATCACCGTCACCCCGGTGCGCTCGACGGGAACACACGATCCATCGTCGACGACAATGACGGCCACACCGGCCAGCTCGGCAAGCAACCGATCGAGGCCATGGGTGTCCTCGTGGACGGGGATGACCACAGTGAGTTCGGCCCGGGACGGTCCGCGCGAAGGCCGCGGGTGCGCGACGCCAAGGTCGAGCAGCCTGCGCGCAAGCGCGGCACTAGCGTGGTCGCCCACTTCGAGGACTCCATCCTCGATCATGGTGGCCTCAGCATGCGTCAACTGAACAACGGTTCCGAACGGCGCAACCAGGCTCAGCCCGCGATCCGCGATCCGGACCCTCGCATCGAGTCGGACCGCGAACCCAGTTGGCAGTCGATCGGTAGACATGTGCGTTTCCGTCCGTGCTGTGACGGCTGTCGCGCTCAGCGCCCTCATCGCCTCCCCATCTAACCCCAGGCTTCGTCGCCGAGACCCCGCCGTTCACCCCTAAGGGCGATTAACAACCGGGCCTCACATATCGTGTTCCACGAAGCCCTGATTCCGCAGTGAAATCACACAATCACATCCGAACTAATTCTGCGTCGAACCAGTGTCGGCAGGAATACGGTACGCGACGCCTGTGAGCGCCTCCGACTCCTCCCATAGCCCCTTCGCCAGAGTACGATCCCGGGACCGTTTGTTCGAGCGGACGAGCACGGGCGAGCCACGCTGTTCGAAGCGCCCAGCGGGGCCGACATAGCTACCGCCGGGCAGGCTCGGAGCCGTCGCGGCATACAAACTTGGCAATGCGCCACCCTCTGCGCTTTGCGCGAGCAGCTTGTTCGTTACCCGCATGAGCCGATCCTGGATGGTTCCGGTGTGCGACTGGAGGCCTGTCGACGCGTAGCCGGGGTGCGCCGCCACGGCGCGCATGCCCGACCCGGCCGCGTCGAAACGCCGCTGTAGTTCATAGGTGAAGAGGAGATTCGCGAGCTTTGACTGCGCGTAAGCCGGCCACCTGCGGTATTTGCGCCGCTCCCAGTTCAGGTCCTTCAGATCGACGCGGCCGATAAGGTGCATACCGCTCGAGACCGTCACAACCCGGTCGGTGATCCGGTCGAGCAGCAGCCCGGTGAGCGCGAAGTGACCCAGATGATTGGTGCCGAGTTGCATCTCGAACCCATCCTTGGTGCGTGTCTTCGGGACAGCCATCACGCCTGCATTGTTGATCAGGACATCGATCTGAGGGCACTCATTCGTAAACGCGTACACCGAACTGAGATCAGCAAGGTCGAGGGAGCGCACTTCACATTGCGCTTCCGGCTGACTTTTCCGGATTCGATCGGCGACTGCCTCGCCCCGATCGGTGTTCCGGCACGCGAGAATTACCGAGGCACCGGCCTCTGCAAGCACCCTGGCAGTCACGGCGCCGAGACCGCTATTCGCACCGGTTACTACGAACGACCGGCCCGACTGATTATTCATCTCACCGGGCGTCCATCCATACATGCCTATGGACACTACGATCCTCGGCGTCCAGGCGCCATGCCCGACGGGAAATTGCCGATAAAGAAAGACCAGGCTCCCGAGTTCGCGCGCGAACGGACCTACTGGTCGAGCATCAGAGAATCTGAGACATGCGAGACACGGCCACTACAACCCGAATATGACTGTAGAGGTCTGATCCCAGCCCCCTACAGAGAAACATACCAACGGTGGCCAGGGCCGGGATCGAACCGGCGACGTCGATCCCGACCTCTGCCATTGCCTCGACCGTCGGCGGGTTGATGACAAGATACTTGCTGGTTGACTCGCAACTGTATATACTTGTTAGCTAACACACAAAACGGCAACCGAATCACGTGAAGGACATCGATGGACACCAAATTCAGCACGATCTACCTCGACGGTGGGTTTGTGGAAGCGTTGAGCCAACAGCACTCGGAGGTGCTAAACCCCGCCACTGAACACGTGGTAGGAGTTGCACCTGCCTGCGGCGCTGCGGATGTCGATCGCGCCGTCGCGGCGGCACGGAAGGCCCTCACCCGGCAGGACTGGGCGGGCACCTCAGGTGCTGATCGGGCTCGACTTCTCGAGCGCTTTGCCGACGAGCTGACCGCACGAGCCGATGACATGGCTACGGTGATTACCAGTGAGGCGGGCTTCCCGGCGATGCTCACCGGGCAGGTACACGTTCAGCAGGCCATCGAGTTCGTCCGTTACTTCGCCGCCCTGGTTGCAACAGAACAACTCTCGGAGTCTCGGCAGACTCACAATTCCCCTGCGACTGTCGAAATCCGGCAATGCCCCGTCGGAGTGGTCGCCACTCTGACCCCATGGAACATCCCATTGCTGGGCGCATTGTCCAAGATTGCGCCCGCGTTGGCGGCGGGCTGCACCGTTGTGCACAAGCCGGCACCGCAGACTCCGTTGTCGTCTTATCTGCTGGCAGATGCGGCCCACGCGGCGGGTTTCCCGGCCGGAGTGTTCAACATGGTGCCGGCGGATCTCGCAGGCAGCCGGCGGCTCGTCGCCCATCCCGACGTCGACATGGTCGCATTCACTGGAAGTACCGCCGTCGGGCGTGAGGTCGCCGAGTCGTGCGCGAAGGATTTCCGCAGATGCGCACTAGAGCTGGGCGGAAATGCAGCTGCCATAATTCTTGAAGATGCATCCGTGGAACTGATTAGCGCAGGCCTGGGTCTCACCGGGCTGGCCCTCAACAATGGAGAGGCCTGCATAGCGCAGCGCCGCGTCCTCGTTCCACGGAACCGCCACGATGAGATCGTTGCGGTACTGGCAGGTGTCGCGCAGTCACTGAAGGTGGGCGACCCGGCACAGCCCGACACCGTGATCGGGCCGATGATTACCAGACAGCATCGCGACCGGGTCCTGGACTATGTCAGCGAGGCGGCGGCGGCTGGTGCGGTGGTGGCTGCGGGCGGTGGCATCCCGGCAGACTTGGATACCGGGTACTTCGTTGAGCCGACGGTGCTCGCGAACGTGTCCAATGAAATGCGAGCCGCTCGAGAGGAGATCTTCGGACCGGTGCTGTGCGTCATCGCGTACGACACCATCGAGGAGGCAATTGAAATTGCCCAGGACACCGAATATGGCCTTTCAAGCTCGGTCTGGACCGCCGACTTCGCGCGCGGCCAGGAAGTCGCACGGCAGCTGCGGGCTGGGTCGGTCTACATCAATGCCAGCCTTGCCCTCGACCCCGCGATTCCATTCGGAGGATTCGGATCGTCCGGTATCGGGCGGGAACTTGGCCCCGAAGGGCTCAACGAATATCGGGAGACACAGGCCATTTTCACGCCGTTGGGGTAGGCGTGCGAACAAAGTCGGCGTGACCGAAATAGTCTCGCCGATCGTAGGCAGACGAACGCAACTGTTGCGATCGCGGATGCGGAATCGGAGAATCAATCCTGGGTCGCGCGTCGCAAAACTTAGCTTGCCGGACGACAGGAATACCGCGGCTTCTGATTGCGTAGCTATCTTGGGCATTCGGATGGTCATGACCGGTCGGCGCTTCCATAGGAGGATGTTGTGGATATCAAGCCGCCGCGCGCGTGGCGAGTTGCGCCTGGTTGTTTCACTCCCCGGAACGACAGCGCGTTGTTAGCGCGGGGACGCCCCGCTGCTGGGCATACCACACACCTACGTTGCGTGCCGTGGACGATACCGGTGTGACGGCACGACGCGCCGTCGCGGCACTCGACGAGCTGACGTTACTTCTCGGGCCCGACCGCGCACCAGTGGCCGACGCAAGCATGGACCCCATCACCCTCGAGCAGTGGGTTGAAGACGGCCTCGCCCGGCTACGGGACATCTTGGCTGCTCACGCCGGTGCCGACGCGATACCGATGGCGCTGCTTGCGGTGGAACTTGCCGAGATACGCTCGGCCATGACCGGTGAGCGGGCAACGCGCCGGTTGGATGGGCTACTGCGCGTGCAGCGCGCCCTCGCTCGGCTCCGCGCCGTGGGATCCGTTGACCAAATGTTGGTGAAGGCCCCCCAGGTGTTGTGCGAGCTCTGTGGCTTCGAGGTCGCCATGCTGTGGCAGGTGAAAGACGGTCGCACTACGCCGGCAGCAGCCTTCTCCAAACGTGACCCCGGTTTTGCAGACAAGGTGCAGCGCCAAGCGCTCAAAAGGCCCTCGATGGAACTGGATCCCGACGGAGTAGAGGGCGAAATGCTTCGTCGCAGAGCGCCGGTGGTTGTCCACGATGCACTCAACGATCCACGCGTCCGTACAGACCTGACTCGGTTGGCGGGCATCTCCTCGTACGTTGCGGCACCGGTGATGCCCGAGGGTCGGGTCATCGGATTCCTGCACGCGTCGACGATGCGTCACGATGACATCATCGACCGTGATGTCCTCTGGGCCTTCGCTGAAGGGTACGGATTTGCCTTAGAACGAACGATTCTTCTACAACGACTTCACGATCAGGGCGAGAGAATTCGTGAACTCGTTGTGGCAACCGAGTCGGTGTTGACCGAGATACGCCAGGCCGGCCTCCAAATTACGATCGCCAGCGATGAACTAAATGTGGCCGAGTCGCTGAGCCCCGTCAGGTCCGCAATGATGTCGGCGCCGGACTCACGGATTCACCAGCTCCTCACGCGCCGCGAACTAGAAATCATTGAACTCCTTGCTCACGGAGATACGAACCGGCATATCGCCGAGCGCCTACTCATTTCTGAGTACACCGTGAAATCACACGTGAGTCAGATCCTGCGCAAGTTGCAGGCCACCAACCGAACCGAAGCCGTTTCCGCCTTCATGCGAATGACTGGACTCGCCCCGTAGCGGGTGTATTCCCTAGGTGACACTCGTAGCAGACCCGTCACCGCCGCGAGTGTTCGTCACCGGGGCCTCGGCGGTCGCGCGCGATTTGCTGGCAGCCCGATCGTTCGGCGGAGGTGTATCCGCCGATCGAGGCATTGCCGATGCGATCAACGCGAGTCATGCTCGGCTTTCAAGGAGGCATTCAACGATGAATCAAACTTTGAGTGGACGAGTGGTTGCCATCACCGGCGGCGCCCGCGCGGTAGGTGAAGACGCGTGAGGCCGCCTAATCGCGAGGTTCGTCTCGATCACGGATGGCTGTCATACGTGGAGGCTGGCGAGGGGCCCGCCATGTTGCTCGTCCATGGTCTCGGCGGCAACTGGCAGAATTGGCTCACCAACGTTGAGACCCTCGCTAGCCGACATCGCGTCATTGCGCTTGATCTTCCTGGCTTTGGCCGCTCGGATCCCTTTCGCGGCAAGGTGACCATGGCCCGCTATGTCGATGTTCTATTCGAGTTGCTCGACAAGCGTGGAGTCGAAACTGCTACCTTGGTGGGCAATTCGATGGGTGGACTGCTCACCATCGAGGCGGCAGCTCAGCGCCCCGAGCGCGTCGACGCCGCGATCCTCGCCTGCTCGGCAGGCGTGCCATTGACTCACCGTCGCTACCGTTCTGCGCTGATCCCGTTTGCGCTGGGGCTGAACGAAACGTTTCAGCGCGGGCGCCCCCGCCGGGCATTGCTCGCAAGTCCCCTTCTGCGGCGGAAGATCGCTGCGCGAATACTGCAGGCCCCGGATGACGTTGACCAAAATCACCTGGTCGAGTTGCTCGGTGGTTTGGGGGCAGCCGGGTTCGGTGCCGCATTGCGCGCGGGCGCTCACCACGACGCGCGAGCACAAGCGCGGCAGATACGGTGTCCAACTCTCGTCCTCGCGGGCGGTCACGACCGTCTCCTGCCCCCGTGGATGGCCTCACAACTGCACGATCTGATCCCGAATTCGACCTTGGTCGTATGGGACGACACAGGACACTGCCCGATGATTGAACACCCGGCACGCTTCAACGCGTTGGTCTCCGAGTTCGTTTCATAGATTCCGACTGTTTCGGCCGAGACCGTCGAGCCAAAACGCCTTCGGAGGGGGGTCGAGCGGCGATGGGTCGAAAAACACGACACCGCCGCCGATCGACCTACTAACGCCCCCCCATTGGCGGATTCCCCACACGCCGTTCACAGGCGAAGATGGATGCCATTGCACCGTAGTCGGCTTCTCGACCGTCGACGATATCGACCGGTTCGCGTGAGCACGATCTTTCAGCGCTAAAAGGATAAACAATGCAGCAGGTCAACGCGCACGACGCTATGTTCCTCCACGTCGAGGACACGAACTGGGCGGCCCACGGCGGCATGGTCGTCATCTACGATCCCGCCACAGCACCCAACGGCACCGTACGATTCAAGGACATTCTCAGACATCTCGACGACCGGCTGTCGCGATCACCGGTTTTTCGGAGGTGCCTCGTACGGGTTCCGTTCGACCTCGATCACCCGTATTGGATCGAGGACGAGCATTTCGACTTGGAATGGCACGTCCGCCATGTTCGGCTGCCCGAGCCAGCGGACTGGAGGCAGCTGTGCATCATGGTGGCTCGGCTTGACTCTCGAGCGCTGGACCTCAATCGCCCCCCATGGGAGATGTACGTCATCGAGGGCCTTGACAACATTGACGGCGTAGCCAAAGGCTCCTATGCCATATTCACCAAGCTCCATCACATTGCAGTAGATGGTCACGCGATGCGCGACATCCTCAGTGGCATACACGATTTGACGCCAGAAGTACGGCACGGAACCGACGACGACAAATGGACACCCGAAAAGCGTCCGGGCATGGTGGGGTTGATGGGCCGGGCATTGCTCAACAACGTGATTCGGGCGCCGGTCCGCACGGCTCGGGCTGGCGCTGCAATGCTTCCGTCCGCAGGTCTGCTTTCTGCAGCAGTCCTCGGGCGCAGTGAGAGCGGCTCGTTAATTCCGTCGCGAATCCCGCACACCCGGTTCCAGACTCAACTCACACCGCATCGGGTGCTCGACGGACGGGTCTTTCAGTTTGACGACATCAAGCGGTTGCGCAAAGCCGTGCCTGGCGCGACGGTCAACGACGTCGTCATCGCGGTGATCGGCGGCGCGGTTCGCCGATACCTCGAAGCCAAGAACGAGACCCCTACCGAGCCCCTCGTGTGCGGCGCACCGGTCGATCTGCGCAAGGGACAGGAGTCGGTGGCGGGCAATGACATTGCCTTCCTCGCCGTCGCGCTGGGTAGCGAGATTGCCGACCCAGTCGAGCGGCTGGCACATATTCAGCAGAGCACAACGGGCGCCAAGGAGATGCAGCGCGCCGTCGGAGCGCGCCAACTGTCAGAACTGAGCGCCAGCTTTCCCGGTGCGCTCACGTCGTGGGGGTTCAAGACCCTTGCCGCCACTCAGATCCTCTTTGGCAGCAGACGACCGATGTTCAACGTCGGCGTGTCGAATGTGCCGGGACCACAAGTGCCGCTTTACATGAACGGCGCACGTGCGCAGCGCTTCTTTGGCGTTGCCCCCATCTTGAGCGGTACCGCCCTCGCCTTCGGCGTGTTCAGTTATTGCGGCGTCGTCGACATCACCTTCGTTAGTTGTCGCCGCGCCCTGCCCGATCCGGAGCTCCTCGCCGAATGCCTGCAAGCCTCGTTCGACGAATCGATGCGGTGCGTTCCCTGACCGGACGCCGCGAGGACATGGTCGTCTAGTGCTGTGACCGCATAGGTTCGCCGGGTCGGCGGTCGTGGCGGTTGGATGTGCGGTGACATCCGATCCGACCGCTGGAGGCGCGGTTGCCGAGCCCGTCCGTGTGCGCAGACTGACCGACCACGAGGGGCAGAAGCTGCAGCAGATCGTGCGCCGGGACAGCACGAGTTCGGTGCGCTACCGGCGGCCGATGATGCTGCTGGCCTCCGCTGGAGGAAACCGGGTGCCGGTGATCGCCCAGCTGGTGCAGGCCGACGAGGACACCGTCCGGGATGTGATCCACGCGTTCAACGAGAAGGGCCTGGCCTGCCTGGACCCTCGGTGGGCGGGAGGCCGTCCCCGCCAACTCAAGTCCGACGAAGAGGACTTCGTCGTCCAGACGGCCACCACCCGCCCGGTCAAGCTCGGCCAGCCTTTCACTCGCTGGTCACTGCGCAAGCTCGTCGCCTACCTGCGCAAAGTCCACGGCCGAGTGATTCGCATCAGCCGTGAGGCGTTACGGTGCCTGCTCGCCCGCCGCGGCGTCACCTTCCAGCGCACCAAGACCTGGAAGGAGTCCCCGGACCCCGAACGGGAGACGAAGCTGGACCGTATCGAGCACGTCCTGGACCGCTTCCCGGACCGGGCATTCGCCTTCGATGAGTTCGGCCCGCTCGGGATCCGGCCCATCGGCGGCAGCTGCTGGGCCGAACGGACCCGGCCCGACCGGCTGCCGGCCACCTACCGTCGCACCCACGGCGTCCGGTACTTCCATGGCTGCTACTCGGTGGGCGACGACCGTCTGTGGGGCGTGAACCGCCGCAAGAAGGGTGCCGGGAACACGCTGGCCGCGCTGAAATCGATCCGCGCCGCCCGGCCCGACGGCGCACCGATCTACGTGATCCTGGACAACCTGTCCGCCCACAAGCACAAGGGCGCCGACATCCGCCGCTGGGCAAAGAAGCACAAGGGTCGAGCTGTGCTTCACCCCGACCTACGCCTCCTGGGCGAACCCGATCGAGGCGCACTTCGGACCACTGCGGCAGTTCACCATCGCCAACTCCCACCACCCCAACCACACTGTCCAGACCAGGGCCCTGCACTCCTACCTCCGCTGGCGCAACGCCAATGCCTGCCACCGCGACGTCCTGTCCGCCGAACGCAAGGAACGCGCCCGCATCCGCAGCGAGAAAGGCGTCCGATGGGGCGGACACCCCCTCACAACCGCAGCCTGATCCAACCCGGCGTACCTACGCGGTCACAGCACTAGATCGCTGCCGTTGCGGCTCCGTAGGGCGACACGGCCGTCGGCCCACCGGCCGGCCAGGGCGCGGTAACCGTCCCACTTCTGTTGTGCGCTGTTGAGCTGTCCAGAGACTATCGTCCAGCGTCATGTCGATCACCGGTTGGCGAGCACGGGAGCTCAGCTCCCTGTTCGCCGATCTCGGTGAGGCGTTTGATGATCTGGGGGTGCCCGAGGGGCAGCCGTTCCTGATCAGTCCGGCGGGCGTGTACGACGTGGCGCTGAACCGGTATTTCTCGGTGTGGCCGGCGTCTTCGCCGTGGAACACCCAGGCCGCCCATGTCCGGGACCTGCGCACGTACTACGACTTCCTGTGATTCGCGCGAGGCAGGCGGGACTGGCGTGATGCGCCCATGGACAACTGAGAGGCGTTCGAGTGGTGGGGCGGTCACCTCCGACTGCCATGTCTGCCGACACCCCTACGAGCGCCCCGACCTGGCCGCCCCACCCGTCCAGTCATGCCGGTATGGGCTGCAACGGCCGGATGACCTGCCATTTGAGGATTCGGGCCATGCCGCAGCCGAGGATTACCCGGATGGTCGCCTGGGCCTGAGGCTGGCCGCGCTTCAGCGAGGCAGCAGGACGTCGACCTGCCTGCGGATGTCCTGCACGATCTCCTCGACGCTCAAGGCGATGTTCACGCTCGCCGCCATGCTGAGGAACATCACGGCGGACACGATGTGTGCCAGTGTCGCGGCGTCGCCCTCTGCGACCCGTTCGTCTCGGCGCAGCACGGCGGCGACGGACTCCTCGGTCTGCGCGTCGATGGCGAGTGCTGCGCCATGCCGGGGCTCCTCGGGGTCGCCGAAGACCATCTCTCGCAGGTAGGTGCGTCCGTTGTCGATCTGGATGCGGTTGCACTCGACGATCGGCCGGACGATCGCCAGCACCGCGCCCAGCACGACTGGGACGGTCTCGGCGTCCGCCCGGCCCTGCTCAAGTGCTTCGACGTACTTGGCGTTCTGGACAAGGAGGAGGAGTTCGCCCTTGGTCTTGGCATAAAGGAACAGGGTCCCGGTGCCGATGTCGGCCTGGTCAGCGATCTGCTGGGTCGTGACCTCATCGGCGCCGTGTTCGGCGAACAGTTCACTGGCGGCAGCGACAATGCGGTCGAGTTTCTCCTGCTTGTTCCGCTCGCGCCGTCCGACCGACTGGGAGGCGGCAGACATGGGTGGTGTCCTCGTGCGTTCTGTGTCGCCCGTCGCGGTTGCGGCGGGTCAGCTGCTGCCGATGACGGCCTTGCCGCGGATGCCGCCCTGGGACAGGGACTGCAGCGCCTGCGGGGTCTGGTCGAAGCCGACCACCTTTCCTACGACCGGACGCACCACGCCCTGGTCGATGAGAGTGGTGATCTGGCGGAGCTGGTCGCCGCTGGCGCGCATGAACAGGAACTCATACGTCACGCCGAGCTTCTTGGCCTGCCTGCGGATCTTGCCGCTCATGCCTGCGACCGCCAGGCGCAGCAGCGGGTTCAGGCCGGCCTCGCGGGCGAACGCGGGGTCCGGGGGGCCGGTGATCCCGATGGCTTTGCCGCCGGGCTTGAGCACCCGCAGGGACTTCTCGAGGGTCTCCCCACCGATGCTGTCCAGCACCAGGTCGTAGCCGGTCAGGAGCTGTTCGAAGTCCTGGGCGCGGTAATCGATCACCGTGTCCGCGCCGAGCGTGCGCACGAAGTCCGCGTTGGAACCGCTGGCGGTCGTGGCGACGCTCGCGCCGAGGTGCGCGGCGAGCTGGATCGCGATCGAACCGACCCCGCCGGCCCCGGCGTGGATGAGAACCTTCTGCCCGGGCCGCACCTTCCCGCGCTCCACCAGCGCCTGCCACGCCGTGAGCGCCGCCAGCGGCAGCGAGCCCGCCTCTTCCATGCTGATCGAAGCGGGCTTGAGCGCCAGGTCGCCCTCCGCTACGGCGATGCGTTCGGCGAAGGTGCCGATGCGGTCCTGGTGGGGCCGGGCGTAGACCTCGTCTCCGGGTCTGAAGCCGCGAACTGCCGTCCCGACGGAGATGACGGTGCCCGCGACGTCGTTGCCCAGGATCAGCGGCAGCTTGTAGGGCAGGATCTGCTTGAACTCACCGGTGCGGATCTTCTCATCCAGCGGGTTCAGTCCGGCGGCCTCCACCCGGATGAGCACGTCATGCTCCCCCACGGTGGGTTCGGGGACGTCCGCCTCCTGCAGCGGCTCCTTGTACTTGGTGACGACGAACGCTCGCATGGGGCGCCGCTCCTTCTCTTCATCCTATTTATCCAGGCGTGAGGCCATATCAGCCAATTCGGCGTGACATCGGGCCTTGCCTCACTCACTCAACCCGAGTGCCCTCAACTATGAGCCTGCTCAGGATTATTGTCAAGGGAGGTCGCATGGGACGCGGCCCACATGCCGATCGGGTGCCGCGAGCGGGCCAAACAGGCCAAGCGTGAGCGCATCATGACCGCAGCCCGCGAACTGTTCGCCGAACACGGCGTCAGCGGGGTCACGACACAGCAGATCGTCCACCGGGCCGACGTCGCGAACGGCACTCTTTACCTGTACGCGTCCACGAAGGCCGAGTTGCTGATCATGGTGCAGAACGAGAAGTTCGCCGCCGCCATCGACGTCGGCCTCGCCGCCGCGAACGCCACCGTCGGACAGGGCGCACTGGAGCCGGTCATCGCTCTCATACGTCCCGTGGTGGAGTGCCTGAGGGAACCACACCGAGAACGGCCGCACATACCTGCACGAACTCGTCTTCGGCGACCCGGCCGAGCCCTACCGGCAAGCGGGTCTAACCCTTGCAGGCCGCCTCGAGGTCACCGCGGCCATCGCCGGCATCCGGCCCGGCACCCGACTGGTGTCCATCTGCACCGGCTCCTACGTCCTGGCCGCCGCGGGCCTCCTCGACGGCCGACCCGCCAACACCCACTGGAACCTCGCCCCCGAGTTCCGCCGCGCCTACCCCCGCGTCAAGGTCGACGAGGAGGTCCTCTTCGTCGACGACGGCGACGTACGGTCTCCGCGGGCGTCGCCGCCGGCGTCGACCTGTGCCTGCACATGATCCGCCGCGACCACGGCGCCGCCGCCGCCAACCGCGCCGCCCGGATGAGCCTGCGCTCCTTCACCCGCCGCTTCCGCGACGAGGTCGGCATGACCCCCGTGCAGTGGCTCACCGCGCAACGCCTGGAACTGGCCAAGCAGTTGCTGGAGACCACCGATCTGTCCATCGACCTACCCGATCTCGGCCGTCCAACCTTCGGGGCGTGGCTCGGTGATATCGCCTGAACGATGGGGAGGCGGTGTACGAGTTGGTCTGCGCGTGAGGGACCGAGCTTTTTGCCGATCGGCCCCACGAAATAAACAGCGGCCGGTGGCAGCCAAGTCGGAACGCCAGGGCGTGAGTTTTAGTCGAGCGGCGGCGGCAACGTCATGAGATGAGGACCTTCTTTGAAAGATGCGGCTTCTGGGTTCCATGGCCACAGGTTTGATATCCGTTCGACCAGAAACTCGGGCACGGGTGACGAACGACTTGCGCGGTTCTTTGTGGGACCTTCGAGAATGCCGAGCTTAGCGACGGGCAGTCGCTGATCTCCTTACTGGAGTCGCCGACGGATGGCGTCGAAGTCCTTAACGCGATGGGGCTGTCGCTTCGCCGGGCGGGCCATCCGCACGGAGCCCGCATGGTCTCCTCGGCCGTGGCGACGGCGGGAACGATCGACGGACATCGCCCAAACCTGCTGAGCCGCGCATTGACCGACATCACGACCGCAGGGTCGTTGGGTTACGAAGTCGACTACTACGCGCGGCAGATCATCACGCAGCCCGCCCACTGAGCGGACTGGTCTTCTGCACCTGTAGGACTATTCCGAGAGTCGCTCAACAACCGATGGACCGCCACGCGGTGTGATTCAAGAGCCTCCGAGCACCGTCAGGTCGACCGCGTTCGCCATCGCTTCGTAGCCTGCCGCGTTCGGGTGCAACCGGTCCGGACAGGCGTAATCGGGCGCGAGGGCATCCGGGTTCTGCGGATCTCGCAGCGCCGCATCGAAATCAATCACGCTGTCGGCAGAGGTCTGCGACCGTATCCATTCGTTGACGGCGACACGGTGCGCGGACCCGTGCCGTGCGAGACGGTCATGAACGAGCGCCCCACCCGCAGGAAGCAGCGTGCCCAGGTGCACCCTGATACCGGCATCGCGCAGGCGATCGATAACCATTTCGTAGCCATCGATCACTGCTTTGGGTCGGGCACGCGGCGGCAGCCCGAAGTCGTTGGTGCCAACCTGCACGATCACGTCAGAGACACCCGAGATCTCGATGGCGTCCTGCTGCACGCGCGCGATCGCTGACGGACCGAATCCGACCACGCGGCCGTCACGCACAACGCGGTTTCCGGAGATTCCGGCGTTGACGACACACCGCGCGACACCGGCGGCGTCGATGCGGCGCTGCAGGAAGTCCGGATAGCGGAGATTCCGGTCGACCACGGTTCGTTCCTGGCGCAGGCTCACGTTCCGCGAACCGACGAAACCATCGGTGATCGAGTCGCCGAAGGCGACGACCGCCGAAACCTCCTGCGGCGCAAGCACGTCAATACCGCTGACGAACGGCTGACTCGTGGTGCGCATACCCAGCCGCCCGCCGTCGGCGTCGGCAGTGCTGCAACCGGACAGCGGCCTGCTGTAGTAGCTGGTTGCGTTGGCCTCGAGGTGCCCCGTCGGATGCAGCACCGTTCCGGGCACATGCACGCTGACTGCGAGCGGTTCGAACGCGCCGAACGACAACTCGACCGCGTCGCTGACAACGTCCGCATGCTCCGGAATCCGAATCGAGCGATGCCCGCCGAAGGGCACCGCCCGCAACGTCTCCGGGTCGATCGCAGCGCCCACTGTCTGTTTCGCGACGGTCACCGACGCGAGTTCGATCGCCTGCCGCCGGAACCGGTTCGTCAGATGTATGCGCAGCGTCGACCCCCCGCGATGCGGCGTGACGACGCATCGGAACGTCTGGTCGTAGAGGGCCAGCATGGTCCGAAGCGACGGATCGACCAGGTGCAGCGACCCTGACGGACACGCGGTCCAGCTCGCAACCCAGTGCTCCATCACCGGCTCACCTTTCCTGTCATGATCGATTCAAGCCAATCCACACACTGTTTGCCTTCAAAATGACCCGCGACCGACTCCGCATCCAGCAACTCCCGCTGACTCTCTCGCTTTCGTTGCTTTCTCGATCGCGCCGCCGTGCGGGACTGCGCGGACCGACGGAGCAACTCAGCGCGTTGTTCGGCGGTGAGGGGTCATTGTCGGCGTCTCGTCCTGCTAGTCGTGAGTCGGATCCTGCGCAAGTTGCAGCCGACCAACCGAACCGAAGCCGCTTCCGCCTTCATGCGAATGACTGGACTCGCCCCGTAGCGGGTGTATTCCCTAGGTGACACTCGTAGCAGACCCGTCACCGCCGCGAGTGTTCGTCACCGTATCGATGACCGAGCGCTGATACTGTTCCCGAGCTGCGTGGTCGGCGCCGCTGGCCACCTGATCGACCTTCAGCACGTGCATGGCCGCTTCCCACAGGGTGCGTGGCACCAACGCGCGTGCACGGCTGACGACGCCTAATTCGGCAGGCACGAAGACCTCGAACCGCGGCCGGCGCAGAGCTCGGACGATGGCATCGGCTACGTGCTCAGGGCCCACGGTTCGAACACCCCGGAGCGGCCGGTGTCCAGACGCCAGCTCGGTGTCGACGATTCCGGGCATAATTAGCGAGACGTGCACCCCGCTGTCTCGCAGTTCCCCGCGCAGCGCTTCGCTCAATCCGACGACGAAGTGCTTGGAACCGCTGTAGCTGGCTGAGTAGGGCAAAGCCAGTTTGCCCGCTCCGGAAGCGACGTTCACCAGATGACCACGACCCCGGGAGATGAACCGGGGGACAGCCGATTTCGCTCCGAATACCACTCCGTTGACATTGACGTCGATGGACCTCTGCGTTCCTCGGTCGTCTTCGAGCCACAATGGGGGGCCGACCAGCATGACGCCAGCATTGTTGACCAGGATGTCTAACGGTCCCATCGTTGCTTCAACGGTGTCGAGAAACCCGTCGACCGATTTGCGGTCGGTCACGTCCAGCGGCAATCCAATCGTGCCACGACCAATCTCGCCTGCGGTGCGCTTCGCCGCCTCACCGTCGATGTCCCCGATGGCCACCGAAACGCCCTCTCGCACTAGCGCCTCGGCGGTCGCGCGCCCTATACCGCGGGCACCGCCGGTTATGGCGGCCACTCGTCCACTCAAAGTTTGATTCATCTTGAATGCCTCTCCTTGTCGGTTTGCGTTTGATGCTGCGGAACATCATCAAACGCCGAGCATGACTCGCTTTGATCGCATCGGCAATGCCTCGATCGGCGGATACACCTCCGCCAAACGATCTGGTTGCCTGCCCCTCTGCCGAATGGCGTTGCTTTTCCCCCAAACGCGGGATTGCCGCTTGCACGCCTGCCGCGTCTTCGAAATCTGGTCTCGTGAACCCGCGGCTCATGGTCCGCTACTTCCAGCTCGACCCGATGCTCGCGCCCGCATCGTCGACAAGGTCGGCACCCGCTCGTACTGGGAAGACTGGGCTGCCGATGTCGCCGACATCGCCAACGAACGATGGTCTCGATCGACGGCGGCACGCAGGCGCTGCGCCGGCGGGACACCCGACACGAAGCGGAAGAAGATGGGAAGACCGAACGGTGGATCGGACACGCTCGCCGCTACCGCTGTGACTGATGCTTGGCGGCTAGTCGACAAGTAAAAGTGGCATGCTCGCGGTAGTTTGCGTCGAAGTATTGCTTGTTAAGCAACTAACAAGTATGTTCGTAACCAACCCCACCCTCACCTTCAACCGGGTTCGGGGCTTGGTTCGAACGAAGGACATTTCATGACGTCACCGCCCGATGTCATCCGCACTGAACGTGTCGGTGACGAAGACAAGATATTCGTGATCACCATCGATCGTGTCGAACGCAGCAACGCATTCGATTCAGCCACCGCACGAGCCATGGAAGCGGCGATCGACGAGTTCGAGTCCGACGACTCGCTGGCGGTCGCGATCGTCACCGGTGCAGGCCCGACGTTCTCGGCGGGTCAGGATCTCAAGGCGGCCGCCCTCGGTGATTTCGCGACCACCGAGCGCCGGGGCGGCTTCGGCGTCATGGCGCTGCGCCCGAGCAAACCGCTGATCGCCGCGGTCGAAGGCGATGCACTGGCCGGTGGCCTGGAGCTGTGTCTAGCCTGTGATCTGATCGTCGCGACCACGACCACTCGGATGGGCCTGCCGGAGGCGGCGCGGGCGCTCGTCGCTATCGGCGGCGGCCTTTTCCGGCTCCCCCAGCGCATCCCGTTCAACGTGGCGATGGAACTCGCACTCACCGGAAAACCGCTGCCGGCCACGGACTTCCACCGCATGGGGCTGGTCAACCGGATCACCGAGCCCGGCGGCGCACTCGCCGAGGCGCTGACGCTGGCCGGAGACATCGCCGCAGCCGGACCGCTGGCAGTCAGAGCCAGCAAACAGATCGCCCAGCACAGCTTCGAATGGAGCGACGAGCAGGCCTGGACCGAACAGATGACCTACGCACGACCGGTCCTGACATCGGACGACACACAAGAAGGATTGCGGGCATTCGCCGAAAAACGGGCCCCGGTATGGAAGGGCCGATAATGCTCACGACACCCACTCTGCACAGCAGCCTGCTGACCGGACAGACAGCCATCGTCACCGGCGGCGGCAACGGCATCGGCAGGGCCACCGCGGAAATCCTCGCAGCCAACGGCGCCACAGTGGTCGTGGCCGATCTCGACGCTGACCTCGCCGAGCAGGTCGCCCGAGAGATCGGAGCCGGTGCGAGTGCCTACGGTGTCGATCTGACCGATCCGGCCGCCGCGGACAAGCTCATCGCCCACGTTGCCGAATCCGGAAACGGCATCGACATCATCGTCAACGGTGCCGGGTACTTCTGGGATGCACCGGTACACAAGATGACCGACGAACAATTTCAGGCCATGCTCGACATTCATCTGCTGGCCCCCTTCCGGATCTGCCGCGCCGCGGCTCCCTACTTTCGCGACCAAGGAAAACGCGAGGCAGCCGAGGGCACCGTCCGCCATCGCAAGATCGTGAATATCACCTCGCTGGCCGCCAGTTTCGGCAACCCCGGCGCCGCAAACTACGCCGCTGCGAAAGCCGGCTTGATCGGCCTGACGAAAACACTGGCGCTCGAATGGGGATCGGCCAACGTCAACGTCAACGCAGTCGCCTTTGGGGTCATCCAAACCCGTTTCGGCGCACCACAATCCGAGCAGAACACCATCGATGTCGGCGGCCGAACGATCCCCCTCGGCGTCCCGGACAAGACCTTGCAGATGATGGGCTTCGACCCTACCGAACAGCGCGACCTCTACGCCCCCCAAAAGATCGCCGGATCGGCGTTGGGCCGCACCGGAACCATCCAGGAGGCCGCCGACACGATCTTCTGGCTCGCATCGCCGTTGTCGAACTTCGTCACCGGCCAGGTCGTCGCGGTCAGCGGCGGCGCTCGCGGCGGCCTCGCCTAACCTCGCCATTCGTTCACACCTAACCTCGTCATTCGTTCACAGGAGATACTCATGACCAACCCCGACACTCCCGGTACGGCGCCGTTCGCGCCAGCCGACCTCGACGCAATCTGCGCCACCGAAGGCGACCGCACACTCACCTGGCGCGCGTGGAACGATCAGGCCAACCGACTCGCCTCCTCGCTGCGCAGCCTCGGCGTGGGCAGCGGCGACCGCGTCGCGGTCCGTGTGCATACCCGCATCGAATGGCTCACCATCTCGCTGGCGATCGCCAAACTCGACGCTGTCCTCGTCGCCGTCAACTACCGGCTCGCGCCCCCCGAATCGGTCTACATCCTGCGCGACTGCAAGGTCCGCGCGGCGATCGTCGACGACACCGATCCCGCCGCGCTCGTGGACGCCTGGACACCACTGGGCCTGGCGGCGATCGTGTCCCTCGACGTCCCCACCGAGGGCACCCACTCCTACGCGGCGTTGCTCGAGGACGGCGATCCCACGCACCAGCCCGCCCACGATCTCGCCCACCTGATCGTCTACTCCTCGGGCACCACCGGCGCACCCAAAGGCGCACCCCTCAATAACTGGCAGAATCCACCCGACCCCGCAGTCCTGGGCGAATACCAACGGTCGGTGTCGTTCGACCTCGCCTGCGGCGGCCCGGGAAACCGGATGCTGATCAACATCCCGATGCACCACGGCGCCGGACCCACCTTCACTCGCGTCGCCCTGGCCACCGGCGGAACGGTGCACTTCCAGCGCCGATTCGATCCGACCGAGGTCCTACGACTCATCCACACCCACCGGCTCACTCACTGGATCGCTGTGCCCACCATGCTCCAGCGTCTGCTCAAGATTCCGGCGGATATCCGTGCCGGCTACGACATCTCCTCACTGCGGTTCGTCATGGGCGGGGCGGCGCCGTTCGCTGCCGAGCTCAAGCAGGAAGCCATCGACTATTTCGGCCACGTCCTCTACGAAATCTACGGCGCCACCGAATCCGGCATGATTGCCGGCGCGACACCGGAGGACCTGCGCCGCCACCCCCACACATCCGGTCGGCCTTTCCGCCACGTTGATATCCGAATTGTCGACGCCGACCATAGACCCGTTCCGGCGGGAGTCACGGGTGAAATCACAGTCCGGACACCGGTTGTCATCGGCGGATACATCGGCCGCGGCCCACTCGGCCCCGACAAGATCGACGCCGACGGCTACTACTACACCGGCGACGTCGGACATCTCGACGCCGACGGCTACCTTTTCATCTACGACCGCATCACCGACATGATCATCGCGGGCGGCGTCAACATCTACCCTGCCGAGATCGAAGCCGTGATCGGCACCCATCCCGACATCGTCAACGTAGCCGTCATCGGTCTCCCCGACCCCGACCACGGCGAACAGCCCTACGCCTTCGTGCAAACCATCCCCGGCGCAGCCCTGTCCGCCGACGCCGTGCTCACGTTCTGCCAGGGCAAGCTGGCGAAATACAAATGGCCCCGAGGTATCGAGTTCATCGACGAAATCCCCACCAGCCCTATCGGCAAGAACCTCAAACGCATACTCCGAGAACAAATTTCAGAAAACGCAAAATGAAGGGAACTGCCACTGTGGCAAGCACGGACAATCCTCTCGACCTGTCGGGTCACACCGTGCTTGTCACCGGCGCAGGACAAGGCGTCGGTAAGCGTGTCGCCGAGCTCGCGGCCGCCCGCGGCGCGGCGATCGTGGTGAACGACTTCGACGCCGACCGCGCCGCCGCCGTCGTCGACGAGCTGCGGGCATCGGGAACCACAGCGGCCCCCGCCGCTGCCGACGTCGGCGATTTCGAGCAGTTCGGCACCGCGATCGACACGGCAGTCGCCGAGATCGGACCGATCGATATTCTGGTCAACAACGCCGGCAATCGAGGCGCCGAAGCCCCCGCCCACGCTCCCCGACCGTTCTGGGAACAAGACCCCAGCGACTGGAAGCCGTTTTTCCACGTGAACCTGGACGGGGCCATGAACGCCACCCGCCATGTCCTGCCGTACATGATCGCCGGTAACTACGGCCGCGTCATCACCGTGATCTCCGACGCCGCCCGCGTCGGCGAGATCAACGGCATGGAGTCCTACTCCGCCGCCAAAGCGGGCGCCGCCGGGTTCACCCGATCCATCGCACGACTCAGCGGCCGGCACGGCATCACCGCCAACAGTGTTGCCCTCGGCGCCACTCGCACCCCCGCCATCGCCGACGCCATCGCCGACGAGAACTTCGCAAAGAAAGTTCTGTCCGGCTACATCATTCGCCGATTCGGCGATCCCGAAGACGCCGCGAACATGATCCTCTTCCTGGCCTCCGGCGCCGCCGGATGGGTCACCGGTCAGACCATCCCCGTCAACGGCGGTTACTCGCTCGCGCTGTGACCCCGACCGCGGGCAGGCCGCCGGGAAACGCGCCCATGATCGACCGCGGCTTCCGTGATCGGCGATAGGCGATCCGGCCACGGCGGCGCTCCGCGCGCGACAGAACCGGCGTGCATGCTCGACGACGAACCCCCTGCCGACCAAATACACCTTGCTGATTGAATGACAAGCTTTGAAGTCGCGTAGAATGACCTATATGGCTACGGCGCGCACCACCAAGTCCGATCCACCGCTTTCCGCCGCCGCGACCCCGAGGCGCACGCAGGAGGAGCGCAGTGCAGAATCACGAGAACGCTTGATCGCGGCCGCAATCGAACTGCTCGGCGCGAAGGGATACAGCCGGACCACGCTGGTGGACATCGGAAAGCGGGCAGGCCTCAGTCGTGGCTTGGTCACCTTCCACTTCGGTTCCAAAGAGCAATGCATGGCCGCGGTGGTGGACACCATTCGCGCAATGGTCACGGCCGAACTCGACCGCAAAAGCGCCGACGCACGCGGCCTGGAAGCTGTCGACCTGATGATCGACACGTATCTGACCACCGAAGAGTTCCGATCCTCGCATGCCATGCGCGCGATGTTCGCGATCATCATGGAATCGATAACCGAGTCCTCCATACTGCGGAAGTCGGTGGCAGAGCAGAACGCAATCTTTCGCCGGATGCTGGCCGACTGGATCACGCAAGCCCACGAGGACGGCGACATCGAACTACGCGACGATCCCCTCGGACTCGCCACCCTTATCGAAGGCCTGCTTCGCGGCACCCTGATCCAGAGCCTGACCGACCCCGACGCGGTCGATCTACGGGCGATCGCGAAGCTGTCGAAGGCAGTGGTACGGAACCACTTACAGGCATCACCCGGACGACTGTCCGGCACCGACGTCACCAGTCGTGTCCGGTCGCGAGGATCGGCCACCTCCGCCTAGCGGCCTGTCGCACATCCACCACGTCCGGGCACCCGCCGGACGCGCACCCGGCCCAGTAAAGGGCAGATTTCGTGCGCAATACTTGCTAGTTGAATAACAAGCAAGTATTATCGAGCTGTCGCAACCGCTCTCCTCCGTCCCCAGGCAACGGCCACGCCGGTCACCACAGTCACACGAAAGGCGCACTCTTCGATGACTTCGACATCAGCAGAGCCAGATCTGTACTCGATCGACGACGTGGGCGTGCCGACACTGTTCGGCGCTCGCGATACCGCGGGCAACATCTCGTTCCCGTACCAGACCTACGGCTCGGTGTTCAACGGTGATCACGGTGCGTTCCTAACCCGCACTCCACTCTGCGGCGTCGGCACCGTCACCGCTGCCACCACCGTGTTTCACCGGTCCAACGACGGGACACCGACGCCGGTGAGAGTCGCCTCCATCGCGCTCGAAGAAGGTCCACTGATCCGGGCCGTCCTCGCGGATGGGTCCGCCGCGAGACCAGGTGACACGGTCACGGCCACCACCGTCGAGATCCGCCGCGACGGCAACACCGTGCGCGAGCTGCGATTCGCCCTCGCCGACAGCAAGGAGGACGCGTGAAAATCACTCTCGCCAACCAGCGGCCCATCTATGTCGCCGGTATCGGGTGGCATCCATACCAGAAACCGAGCGCCACCCCGTACGTCCAACTCGGCCTGACGGCCGTCCGCGAGGCGCTCACCGATGCCGGACTCGCATGGACCAGCGTCGACAGTGCCTACACGGCTACCACCATGCTCGGCATGGCTGCGTCTCGGCCGATGCTCAAACACCTCGGCGCCACCGGGATTCCGATGACCCAGGTCGAGAACGCATCGGCATCCGGCTCCTCCGCCTTCCGCCTGGCCTGTCTGGACGTCGCCGCCGGGACCAGCGACGTCTCTCTGGTTCTCGGCGTGGACAAAGTTGCGTTCACCGCGTCGGCGCTCACCAAGACCGGAATTCCGGAGCCCGCAGGCACCTACGTCACACCGGTTGCCCACTTCGCGTTACTCGCCGACGAGTACATGCACCGGTATGGTGTCACCGCCGAGCAACTCGCCCTGGTCGCGGTCAAGAATTTCGGCAACGCCGCACTCAACCCGAATGCGCAGCGCCCGAAGCCATACAACCTGGACCAGGTACTGGCCGGGCCGACGATCTCCGGGCCACTCACCCGCCTGCAGTGCTGCCCGATCGGCGAGGGCGCCGCCGCCGCGCTCGTGGTCTCCGAGGACGCGATCGACGACCTCGGACTGGACCGATCTCGGTGTGTGCAGGTTCTGGCGTCGGTACAGCGCAGCGAAGAACTGTACGGGCGAAAGAGCTTCGATGCCGAACTCACCCGGACCACCACAGCGATGGCCTACGAGCAGGCCAGTATCGAGTCCGCCGATCTCGACCTCGTCGAACTGCACGACGCCTTCACCATCGAGGAACTCCAGTACGTCGAAGCCATGGGCTTAGTCGGCGACGGAGGCGCCGCTGACGCGCTGAGCGAGGGAACGTTCTCGCGCGGCGGACGGGTCGCCGTGAACACCTCGGGAGGATTGCTCGGATCCGGGCACCCGATCGGCCCCACCGGTGTCGGTCAGATCGGTGAAATCACCATGCAGATCCGCGGCGAAGCCGGCGCTCGTCAGCATGCCGGTGCCCGAACCGGACTGGCGCACATGGTCGGCCTCGGCGCAGTCTGCGTCGCCCACGTCCTGCAGGGCACCGCGCGGGAGGACCACCGATGAAACGATCCATTTACGAACCGATACATCACGAGTTCCGTAGCAGCGTGAGATCTTTCGTCGACAAGGTCGTCACACCGCATTCAGAGAAATGGGACGAGCAAGGGCTCGTCGACCGCGAGGCCTGGACAGCGGCCGGCGAGGCCGGCTTTCTCGGAATCGCCGTCCCTGAGGCCTACGGCGGCGGCGGCACACCGGACTTCCGGTTCCGGATGATCATGATGGAGGAACTCTGCCGGGCCGGGGCGAATTCCTTCAACGCCGGCACCAGCGTGCAAGACGACCTCGTCATTCCTTATCTGGCCGATCTTGGTACCGAAGACCAGAAACACACCTGGCTTCCCCGACTGTGTTCCGGTGTCGCCATCGGGTCCCTGGCCCTCACCGAACCCGGCGCCGGCAGCGACCTACGCGGAATCCGTTCCCTCGCCCGCCGCGACGGTGACCGATGGCTGTTGAACGGATCGAAAACGTTCATTACCAACGGAATCCTGGCCGACGTGATAGTCGTACTGACCCGGATCGAACCCGCACCACCCGAAGGCGGGTATGCCCTGTTCGCCGTTCCGACCGATCGCGTCGGCTTCCACCGCGGCCGCAAGCTCAACAAGCTCGGGCTGCGCGGCAACGACACCGCAGAGCTGTCCTTCGTCGACATCGAGTTGACCGTCGCCGACCTGCTCGGAACCGCGGGACGCGGACTGGCACACGTCATGGAACGTCTACCTCGCGAGCGTATGTCCATCGCCGCCACCTCGCTGGCGGCATCTGTGGCAGCGCTGGAATGGACCCAGCAGTACTGCTTCGACCGCAAAGCCTTCGGCCAGCGCATCGGCGACTTCCAGGCAACCCGCTTCACCCTCGCCGAAATCGCCACCGAACTCGACGCCGCGACATCACTTCTCGACCGCGCGACGATGTTGCTCAACGCCGACGAACTTACCGCCGTCGACGCCGCCAAGGCCAAGTACTGGATCACCGACCTGCATCAGCGCGTCGTCGACCGGTGCCTGCAACTGCACGGCGGCTACGGCTACATCCTCGAATACCCCATTGCCCGCGCATTCGTCGACGCGCGTATCCAGCCCATCTACGGTGGCACGAACGAGATCATGAAGGAAATCATCGGTCGCGACATCGCGCACACCCACACCCCACAGGAGCACCGATGAGCAATCCCCGCCATGGCATCGACCGCACCGGGGCATTTCCCGACACCGTCGCAGAAATTCTCAGCCGCACCGCTCGGCAGTTACCGGGCAAAACCGCACTGACCTTCGCCGACCGGGAATGGACCTATGCCGAACTCGACCGTGCGACCGGTCGGGTCGCGGCTCGACTGCTCGAATTCGGATTCAGCCGCGGTGACCGTGTTGCCGTGTTCGGCAAGAACTCCGACGCCTACGTCGTGTTGTATCTCGGATGTGCGCGCGCGGGGCTGGTGCATGTCCCCATCAACTACAACGCGCGCGGCGACGACCTGGCCTACCAGATCCAGCAATCGGACCCTCGCATCGTATTTACTGACGCCGACCTCGATGGATTCGTCGACGCTGCAGTCACTTTCGAGGGACTGCGTGGATCGCTGCGCGGGGGCCAAAATCTCGACGTGCTCGCCTGGGCAACCGCCCCGAACGGCTCACTCCACGACGAAAACGGTGTACGCGGTGACGATCTGGTGCAGATCCTCTACACGTCAGGCACCACATCACGTCCGAAAGGTGCGGCGCTGACCCACCGAGGCCAGGTGCATCAATACAGGTCTTGCATCGATGCGCTGGACTTGTGCGCCGACGACGTTATGGTGCACGCGCTGCCGCTCTATCACACAGCCCAAATGCACGTCTTCCTGCTGCCGGCGCTTGCCGTCGGCGCGACCAATCACCTGTTGGAGACCCCGGACCTCGACGAGATCATGCGCCGTGTCCCAAGTCAGGGTGTCACTTCGCTGTTTCTGCCGCCGACCGTCTGGGTTTCCCTCGCCAACCATCCCGGACTCGCGGATGCCGACCTCGGCGGGTTGCAGAAGGCGTACTACGGCGCGTCGATCATGCCGGTTCCGGTACTGCAGAAATTGCGGAGCAGACTGCCCGACGTCGGCTTCTTCAACTGCTTCGGACAAACCGAGATCGGTCCACTGGCAACGGTGTTGCGGCCCGAAGAGCACGACGCGCGGCCGGATTCGGTGGGCCGTCCGGTGTTGTTCGTGGATCTGCGTGTCGTCGACACCGACATGAACGACGTCGCCCCGGGCGAACTCGGCGAAGTCGTGTACCAGTCACCGCAACTGTGCACCGAATACTGGCGCAAGCCGGCCGAGACAGCCGAGGCATTCGCCGGCGGATGGTTTCACTCAGGCGATCTGGCGCGCATGGACGAGCAGGGATACCTCTTCGTCGTCGACCGCATCAAGGACGTCGTGAACACCGGCGGAGTGTTGGTCGCCTCCCGAGAAGTAGAAGACGCGCTCTACAGCCATCCGGCCGTCGCCGAGGTTGCGGTCATCGGTGTGCCCGACGATCGGTGGATCGAAGCGATCACCGCTGCCGTCGTACTCAAGCACGACGTCGCAGCAGAGGACCTCATCGCGTTCGCGAAACAGCGACTTGCTCCGCACAAAGTGCCGAAGACCGTTTTCGTCATCGACGAGTTACCCAAGAACCCGTCCGGGAAGATCCTGAAGCGCGACCTGCGGGTCCGTTTCGGCGGTACCGCATCCGCGGTTCCCGTTTCTGACAAACAACAACCGAATTAGGAAACGCAATGACCGCAGCGGTCGTGGGAGAACAGCAGCAGTTTTCCATCGGCGGACAGTAGACCAATCCACTGGAAGGGCAACGGAATCCGGCGACCGAATAACAGATCGCCACTGTGGCCCTCGCCGGGGCAGCTGACGTCAACGCCGCTCTCGCGGCCGCTCGCCGTGCCTTCGACGACCCGCACGGGTGGGCGGGTCGTGGACACCGGAAGCCCGGGCCGCAGTATTGGAACGGTTGGCCGGCGCTGTCGAGAACAAGTTGTCCAGCGAACCAAAGCTGCATTGGCACGGCAGTACGGACGAGCGCCGTCTGGAGTTGGTGGATGCGGTGGCCGCGCTGCCGATCCTCAGCCTTGTGGTCGCGCACTATCAGGCGTGTCGCCTGCCAGGCCAAAGGGACCACCTTCTTGCCAGTCGATGGACCACCCAAGCGACGGTGAACGAGAGCAGGTTCCAGACTTACAGCCAATTGCGTTGCCACACGCGACACCAGCCTGGCTGTGTCCGTTGGGGGGAATCCCAAACGGACACCCGTCATCGGACCGAATGAGTCAGCACCGAAAGTAACGGCGGGACCTGGTGATGTTTGTCGGCGTCGGACCGGATCGAGAGCAACTCAGGTTCTAGTCGGCTGGCAGCCGTGCGCTTTGCTCCGGCGCCGGAGGTAGCCACGGTCACCGTCACGTCGTTGCGGTTGAGAGCCCGTCCTTCCTGTGACGTCGCGGTGATCGCAGCGGACGTTGCGGCGGCCATGAACGTCCGTTCACAGAGGCAGTTTCAGCCCGAGCGCACCTCATACAAGCGCGGCCTCACACAACAGTGTGGCCACCAGCGTCTCAGCCGGGCGGTGACACAACGACCTGCCGGTGAGCTGCTCGACACGCGCAAGCCGCCGCATGGTGGTGTTCCGGTGCAGACCTAGCGCCGATGGGGTCGCCGTGGTGTCCTGCCCTAGTTCCAGGTACGTCCGCGCAGTGAATCGGAGGTCGAACCAGGTGGATCGCTACTGAGCGTGGGCAACTGGAAACGGGACTCCACTGGAAGGAAGCGATCGCGGCGATCGGCCGACCGACGATGCGCGTCCACGATCTGCGCCACACCTTGTCAACGACGGGATCGAACCGGCGACCTTCCACTTTCAGATGGACATGATTGCGGCAGAACAGCATTCGCGCTGGTCGGAGCAGGTCAGGCAACTCGGATTGGACGACTCGGAGCACCTGGGCCTGCCCGTTGGCCCCATCCTGGCCCCATACTGCACTGCCCACGGACGGGTAGGTGCAACCCACCGTGCGCGGAGTCTCTCGTGGACCTCGCGGCAGGTAAGCGAATGACCGAACCCTGGGTGGCGGGTCGAAATGCAGACAGCTGAACAGCTTCGTTCGCATTCAGGCAGTCCCGCGGCCGCGGAGCAATCGCAATGAATGTTCGTGCGCCTCAAGGGCTAACGCGCTCTCGCGTGCCCTGTCCGCAGCGCTTTCGACAGCCAGGTGTTCGTGAAGACGCGCCTTCGCCTCGAACCACGCCGCAAGCTCATTGGAGTCAGCGCAGCTGGCGGAACGACTGATTGACAGGGCGGTCATTTCGATCAAGACGTTCATGCCGGGGCCTAGCCTTCCGATCACCGATGCCACCTTCAGGCCGACGGCGTCAAGGTGGACCACATGCAGCCGGGCAATATCGCGGGCAGCTCGAGCACGACCTAGTGCTACTGCTCATGGTCAACGTCTCCGTGGCCGTCGTCCGATTCACCACATAACTGTCGACCTACTCGACAATGACCATGAGGTACGTCGCAGATCGCTGGGTCCATTGACGAGCGGTGCTGCCGCACAAGGTGTTCAGCTGACGGCGACGGCCTCTCGCATCCGCTTGTGCTCGACTCGGGCAATGGTTCGCTTGTGAACCTCGTCAGGGCCATCCGCGAGCCGGAGCGTCCGCTGGTGCGCGTAGAAGTTGGCCAGCGGGAAATCGTCCGTCACTCCCCCGCCGCCGTGAACCTGGATCGCGCGGTCGATGATTTTCAGAGCCATCTGGGGACCGGCGACCTTGATTGCGGCGATCTCGATGCGTGCCTTCTGATTGCCCACAGTGTCCATGAGCCAGGCCGTCTTGAGAGTGAGGAGGCGGACCATCTCGATTTCGATACGCGCCTCCGCAATCCAGTCCTGGATGTTCGAGCGATTGGCGATTGGCTCACCGAAGGTGACGCGACTCTGGGCTCGCTGGATCATCAGGTCGAGGGCGCGCTCGGCCATGCCGATGGAGCGCATGCAGTGGTGGATCCGTCCAGGACCAAGGCGCGCCTGGCCGATCATGAAGCCATCGCCCTCACCTGCCAGCAGAGCGGTGGTGGGGACACGGGCATTCTCGAAGAGGATCTCCGCGTGTCCCTCGCGAGCCATGTAGCCGAAGACCGGCACGCCTCGGACGATCGTGACCCCGGGAGTGTCGATCGGGACGACCATCATCGACTGCTGCCGGTGCGTCGGTGCGTCGACGTTGGTCTTGCCCATGACGATGAGGACCTTGCAGTTAGCATGGAGAGCATTCGAAGCGAACCACTTGCGGCCGTTCAGGACGTACTCGTCTCCGTCGCGCACCATCGCAAGCTGGACGTTTGTGGCATCCGAGCTGGCCACCGCCGGCTCGGTCATGCAGAAGGCCGAGGCGATCTCCCCGGCCAGAAGTGGCTTCAGCCACTTCTCCTTGTGCTCCTCAGTGCCGAAGAGCTGCAGCACTTCCATGTTGCCGGTGTCCGGCGCATTGCAGTTGCACGCCTCCGGGGCAAGCACTGGGCTGCGGCCCATGATCTCGGCAAGCGGCGCGTAGTCGAGGTTGCTGAGACCCGGGGACCCCCACGCCTCGTCCTTGTGTGGGTGGAAGAGGTTCCACAGACCGCGTTTGCGCGCCTCGGTTTTTAGCTCCTCGAGGATCGGGGGATGGAAGTTGGGGTTGCCGGACCCCGCCATCTGTGCGGCGTAGACCCCTTCGGCCGGGTAGATGTGCTCGTCCATGAAGGTGAGCAGCTCCGCTCGGTACTTGTTGCAGCGGTCCGAAAACTCAAACTCCATGTCAGTTCCTCATCTCATCGTTGGGCAAAATCGTGGTGTCACAGCTCGACGTTGTCGTGCCAGCGGGTGCTGGTGGCGACGGCGCGCTGGGCCGGTCGCAGTAGTTGCTCTTGCGGCGCCAGAACTCGAGCACCGATCCCGCCGCTGGCACCGGCGACGGCGGACCGTCTCCCGCCTATGGCGAACCTCCAAAGCAACCACGGTCACCTCCCGCACGCACCGTTGCAGGTCGACCGTGCGAGGCCATCGGCCCGCGCGCTCACCCTTCTTCCGACGCGGCAAGCACCTTCGTATGCACCCGAACTTCTTTCCACGGCGACATGGTCACTGTGCCGCCACGCGCCGATCGACGAGGCTCGACACACGGCCGACGGCTCGTTCGGCATCGGCGATGATCTTCCTGACGACCTTGTCGACGGCGTCGACTTCGTGGATGAGTCCCTGCGTCTGGCCTGCCCACCACATGCCGTCCTCCATCTCACCCTGGTCCAACACCTTGGCTCTGCCACGGACACCCGATGCGAGTGCTGCGACATCGGCGAATGTTGCGCCAGGACGACCGCCGATTTCCGCGACTCGCTCAGATATGGAGTTCTTCGCCACTCGAGCACTGTTCTTGAACTGACGGAATACCACGACCGTGTCCCGCTCCGTATTGGCCACGATCTGCGCCTTCACGTTCGGATGAATCGGGGCTTCGTTCGTCGCCATGAAACGGGTCCCCATATTGACGGCATCGGCACCAAGTGCCAACGCAGCGGCGAGCCCTTCACCTGTGGCGATGCCGCCGCTGGCAATAACGGGGACTGAGAGTGCGCGCACCGCTGCCGGAATGAGGATCAGTCCCGGCACGTCATCCTCGCCCGGGTGGCCAGCACACTCGAAGCCATCGATGCTGATCGCATCGACACCCTTTCGCTCCGCCGAAAGTGCGTGGCGCACAGAGGTCGCCTTGTGGATGACTTTCACCCCGGCCCCATGAAAGTCCGGTAGATGCGGCTCAGGGCTCGAGCCGGCGGTCTCGACGACAGCAATGCCCGCTTCGATGATCGCGGCGCGGTATTCGTCGTAGGGAACCGGGTCGATGGTTGGCAGGATGGTGAGGTTGACCCCGAACGGCTTGTCCGTCAGATCGCGCGTCCTGCGGATCTCTTCGACCAAGGCCTCCGGCGAGGGTTGGGTGAGCGCCGTGAGGAATCCGAGGGCACCGGCGTTCGCGACCGCGGAGATGAGCTGCGCGGTGCCCAGCCCTGTCATCCCGCCGCAGACAATGGGGTGCTCAGTGCCGAACTGCTCGGTGAACCGGGTGCGGAACATCAGTTTCTCTTCTCTCTTTCCGGTGAACAAAAAAGCGCTCGAGCGTCTGCTCCGGCGCAAGTGCGCAGGTTCCGGCCGAGCGTCCGCCGTCGACGTTGAGGGTTGACGCAGACGCGATAAGAGCTCAGGTTCACGCTCCTTGGGAAGCGGCACTCTGGTTGCGGTTCACCCCGGAGAACAGTCATCCGCGGTGAACCGAGCTCACGCCATGTGTCCGTACCGATCTCGGCATTGGTGATCGCGATCGGTCCTGGCACTGCTGCTTCAACTTGTCGCTATGCACTCAAGGCATTTCAGGCCAGTCGCCTGCGGGGATCTCGGGCCAGCGACCGACGTACACGGTCGCTTGGTCGGCGGGGCAGCTGCGGCGGGCGAGCGGGGTGTCGGTATCCACGGCGTACCTCCAGGTTGGACGATTTGGTGAGCGGCTTGCAGGTGGGATGCCCGGCCCGCCACCGGTAGCTCAACGGTAGGAGCGCGAGATTTCCGGGACATAGGTCTAACGTGCCGGGCACCGGTACACAGCCGCCACGATTCGCTGGGCGTGACCAGACCGACAGGTCCACCGTCAGTGCGTCGTGGTTCTCACGCGCCCTGCAACGGTGAGTTGGACGGTTCGCCGGTCAGTGACGTGACCATCCGGTGCGGTGTCACGGCAGGCGGTCTACACCTGGGAGGCCAAACATGCCTCCGGCGGTGTGCAGGCGCTGCGGGAGGTGTCGAGCCGACCCCGCAATAGCCCGGCCAAGGTCGCAGCCGAGGTCGAAGCGTTGGTATGCGAGATTCGGCTCATCCTCGCTCGATCAGAGCCACAAAGCGCCCACTGCACACCGATATCCAAGATGGGGTTGCTACGTAGCAGTGCCTCAGCGCGTCGCAGGCTCGCGCGCACATGTGAGCTTTCGCTCGCTTGACCCAGTTGAAACCACCCACCCTGAAACGTGACGCAATGTCCTGTTGGAGTCCGCATGTTTGACCTTTAGTAGGACATAGAACCGCGAAACCATCACTTCACGACCAAGTGAAGGGATGGATGACCGTGCGGCACCTACCAACGTGGCTCCGGTCCACCCGTTCCTCGATCTCGCGAGGAGGAACTGCGGTGACGATTCGACAGAACGGGCGATGGCTCGATGCGAGCGGTACGGAGCATTGCGCGTACCGAGAGCGGTCGGCGGTGGCGGACGTCGCTACTGCCTGATCGGCTGGTGCCGTTCAAGGCAGCGATCGCAGCGCTGAGCGCCGCCGAGATCGTGGCGCACTACCAAGTGGTCGACCCCGCGTGGCTGTGGTCGCCGGCGTCGCATGGGACATCGGTTGTCCTGCAGCGCTTCGCATCCGAGCTCGGTGTCGGAGCGCTCGAGCTCGTGATCGCTGCCGCCGTTTCGTACTGAACGCGAGGCCAAGGCATTCGAGGCGAAACTGATCGTCGGCCGCTCCGTGGGCGAGGTCGTCGACACGAAGGCCGACAGAGCCAAGCTGGAGAACGTCTACGCGTCCTGGCTGTCTTCGCGGCCAGACCTCAGCGCGAAAGTGCGGCGCGGATACGAAGACAACTGGCGCCTACGAGTCAAGCCTGCTTTCGGGTCGTGGCCGATTGCGCGGATCACCTCCGATGATGTCCAGGACTGGGTCAACAGGATGACCGCAGCCGGCCTCGGGCCGCGCACCGTCCGCTGTACGCATTCCGTGCTAAGAATGACACTCGATCATGCGATCGGTAAAGGGCAGCTCGTCGGCAAGAATCCCGCGAAGGGCACGAAGTTCCCGCCGTTGCGCCACACAACACACGTGTTCCTGACGGCAGCGGAGGTAGCCGGCACTCGCGACGAAGTGTGGCACTAAGCAGGGCGACGTGGTGCGGATCCTCGCATACACGGGGCTTCGATTCGGTGAACTCACCGGGGGTGCAGGTCGAAGAAGTCGACCTCAAGGCTCGCCGAATCCGCGTCCGCCGATCGATCACTCAGGTGGGCGGGCGGTTCGTATAGTGGCTGTATTCCAGCCAGTCGATCCGGAGCGAAAACCTGCTGTGGCCAGGGCCGGGATCGAACCGGCGACCTTCCGCTTTTCAGGCGGACGCTCGTACCAACTGAGCTACCTGGCCGAATCAGCGCCCGAAGGAGCTAACGAGCTTCGATCGTACAACAAAGCGACCCTGACGGGACTCGAACCCGCGACCTCCGCCGTGACAGGGCGGCGCGCTAACCAACTGCGCCACAGGGCCTTGCATTTTCCTGTTTCACTCCCGCGAGAGTGTACCCCCTACGGGATTCGAACCCGCGTTACCGCCTTGAAAGGGCGGCGTCCTAGGCCTCTAGACGAAGGGGGCCCGCTGAATCTCTCCAGCTGGCTTCCCCAACGAGTGTTTCCGTTGGGAGCGGACCAAGCATAGGACAGGATTCGGCAAAGTACAAAATCGGTGGCCGACGCTGCATCGGTCCGCCGCTGACGTGGGCAAAACCCACTGATTTCGCGGCAACCGACATCCGGGGTGCTGTAACCCCGGAGCATTCGCTAGCATGGTCTCCGCAGTAAGTAACCACGCCCCTTTAGCTCAGTTGGTAGAGCTACGGACTTTTAATCCGCAGGTCCTCGGTTCGAGCCCGAGAGGGGGCACCACAATCCCCGCCCGGAACGCTGGGCGGGGATTTTTGTACTTCAGCCATTTCTGCGCGACTATCGTCGTGAGGGTCCGGGTTGTCTCGACGAAAGGATGTGCCCATGGCTCCGCTTAAATGCACGTTCGGGGACACACCGATTTCATGACCACTCAGCTTTCCGATGCTCCATCCGTCCTGGCTCAACAGCTGCGGATCGGGCCGCTCGAACTTGGCAGTCCGGTGGTGCTCGCACCCATGGCCGGTATCACCAACGTCGCGTTCCGCACTCTGTGCCGCGAGATCGAGACCGCCAAGATGGGCAGCACCGCTGGGCTTTATGTGTGCGAGATGGTGACGGCCCGCGCGCTCGTCGAGCGAAATGCGGCCACCATGCACATGACCACCTTCGGCCCGACCGAAACCCCGCGTTCGCTGCAGCTGTACACCGTCGACCCGAAGTACACCTACGAAGCCGCACGGATGATCGCCGAGGAAAATCTCGCCGATCACATCGACATGAACTTCGGATGCCCAGTACCGAAAGTGACCCGCAAAGGCGGCGGCGCAGCACTCCCGTACAAGCGCAACCTGTTCGGCCAGATTGTCGCCGCAGCTGTCCGCGCTACTTCTGGGACCGAGATTCCGGTGACCGTCAAGTTCCGGATAGGAATTGACGAGAATCACCACACCCATCTCGACGCTGGGCACATCGCGGCGAGCGAAGGCGCCGCCGCTGTGGCCCTGCACGCACGGACGGCTGCCCAGCGGTATTCAGGGACTGCGGACTGGGGCGAGATCGCGCGGCTGAAAGATCATGTCACCGACGTTCCCGTTCTCGGCAACGGCGATATTTTCAGCGCGGCTGACGCCGTTCGCATGATGGCGGAGACGCGGTGCGACGGCGTGGTGGTCGGGCGCGGGTGTCTGGGGCGCCCCTGGCTATTCGCCGAACTGAGCGCCGCGCTCAACGACCAGCCGTTGCCCGGTCCGCCCAATTTGGGTGAAGTGGCGAAAATCATGCATCGGCATGCGCAACTCCTCGTTGATCACCACGGCGAAGGCAAGGGGCTCCGCGAGATCCGTAAACACATCGCTTGGTACCTGAGGGGCTTTCCCGCGGGTTCAGAGTTGCGCTCGGCACTTGCTCTTGTGACCACGCTCGAAGAGCTGAAATCGCTGCTCAGCCAGCTCGATGCGACCGCGCCTTTCCCCGCCGCCGCCGAAGGGCCGCGTGGCAGGCAGGGGTCTCCAGCTCGCGTGGTCTTGCCGCACGGCTGGCTCGACGACCCACTTGATTGCAGTGTGCCCGAGGGCGCAGATGCGATGCACTCGGGCGGCTAAACCGAGTCACATAACAACAATTTCGCCTCATTAACAACAAACCGGACGCCCTAGGAGGCCAGTGTCCTAGCCTCGCATTCGGGTGTCTGCTGAACTTCATGTTTAGTCTGGTTAACAGAACCATGTCGGCCGTGCGGCACCCGTCGCGGCGTGCCACTGCGACAGAAACAACCCGAGGATGGACGAGTGAGCGAACGCGACGACCACGGTCCCGGCGGTACCCCCGGCCCGGAGCCGCGATCACGCGCCGTCCCCCAGTTCGTGGGGGTAGCGGAAAGCCCGGCACCCGTCCGCCACCAGCATCCGAAAACGCTCATATTTGCGCGCATCGTCATCACGCTCGTATCTCTGGCGGCCCTCGTCATCACCGGCACCGTTTGGGGCTACGTCCGCAGCACTGATGCGTCCCTCAACATCGTTGACGCGCTGGACCGCAACT
The DNA here is from genome assembly GCF_000214175.1 of Hoyosella subflava DQS3-9A1. Classification (NCBI taxonomy): domain Bacteria; kingdom Bacillati; phylum Actinomycetota; class Actinomycetes; order Mycobacteriales; family Hoyosellaceae; genus Hoyosella; species Hoyosella subflava. The sequence goes on along the minus strand of NC_015564.1, from coordinate 789,531 downwards.
CCGGCGATGTCCGCAGCCCCGACGACCAGTTCGGCGACGAAACCTTCCTCGTCGTAGGGGTAGACAACCGGGCTGGTGTGAACGCTCAGATCGGCGGGACAGGGTGGCAGCACGAAGGCTCACGCTCCGACACCATCATGCTGGTCAACGTCCCGGAGGACCGGCACCGCGTAGTCATCGCGTCATTCCCGCGTGACCTCAACATCACCCGACCGGCCTGCGACAGGTGGGACAACGACACCGCCACCTATACCGACGAACGCGTCGAATCGGAAGAGAACGTCAAACTGAACAGCGCCTACTACGAGGGCGGCCCGAAGTGCCTGATCCGGACGATCCAGAAGATCACGGGCATGAACATCACTCGCTTCGTCGGCATCGACTTCGCTGGGTTCGAGTCCATGGTGGACACACTCGGCGGTGTGGAAGTATGCGCCACCGAGCCCATGTGGGATGACGAACTCGGCTGGATCCTTCCTGAAGCCGGCCCGCAGACCGTCAATGGCAGCACCGCACTGGACTATGTGCGGGCCCGGCGTGTACCCACTGAGGGCACCAATGACTACGGCCGGATCAAGCGCCAGCAGCTGCTCCTGTCGTCCGTACTCCGGGAAGCCCTGTCAAACAAGGTGCTCTTCGATCCCAGCACACTGGGCGGTTTCATCGATGCGTTTACCCAGCACACTTTCGTCGAGAATGTCGATACCCAGTCCCTGCTGACCCTGGCGCGCTCCATGCAGGGCGTGGATGCCGGCCAGGTGACGTTCGTGACGATCCCCACCGCGGGCCCGAACGAATTCATGAACGAGATTCCCCGCGAGGACGATATCGACGCGATCTTCGATGCGATCATCTACGACTGGCCGCTGCCAGGTGAATCCGCCCCCGAACCCGATGACGAGGCGGACGACGCGGGAGACCAAGCGATCCGCCCCGCCCAGAACGGAGACGGCGGCGACCGAGTAGCCAGCGAGTCCGAGGCGGTCTCCCCCGCCCTCGTGACCATCCGCGTCGCCAACGGCGCAACGACCTTCGGTCTTGCCAGCAACACCGCGAGTGTCCTCGCTGGCTACGGCTTTCAGATCTACAGCGTGGGCGACCACTCCCGAGTCGTCGATCAGACCGTGATCCGGTACTCGCGCGGCAATGAGCCCGAAGCTGCCACCCTGGCATCAGCTTTCCCCGGTGCGGTGTTACAGCGCGTCACCGGTCTCGGCAACATTGTCGAACTCGTTCTGGGCACCGACTATGACGCAAATGTCACCGCACCAGCGACGCCGGGAACGCCGCTGCCGATCTCGAGTTCTGGCAGCGTTCAGCCGCAACGAGATTTGCCTGAGGACCTCTCAGTGACGAACGCCGGAGACACGTCGTGCGCTTAGTATTCACGGTATTCACGTGTCGTTCAGCGTCAGATCGTGCCCCTGGACGTTTTACGCCGTAACCTTAAAGGTTATGCGGGCTGCTTATACAGAAAAGATCGCGGATCTCGCGACATCCCTGGCCACCATGTGCCGGATGGCCGAAGAAGCGATGGGGCAGGCTACCCAGGCGCTGCTGCAGGCTGATCTGCCAATCGCCGAGAAAGTCATCTCTGATCACGACGAACTCGACACGCTCCGTGCGTCGTGCGAGGAAAAGGCATTCGCGCTTCTCGCGCTGCAGGCACCGGTGGCGGGTGACCTGCGGTCTGTGGTTGCGGGAATCCAGGCCGTCAATGACCTTGACCGGATGGGACGCCTCGCGCTGCACGTCGCGAAGATCACTCGTCGGCGCCACCCGAAACAGGCGCTGCCGGAGGAAGTGAAGGCGTACTTCGCCGAGATGGGCCGTGTGGCGGTGCACCTCGGCAAGGGAGCTGCGGAAGTCCTCGAGACACATGATGCCGCGATGGCGCAGGATCTGCTCGACGAGGACGACGCGATGGACGATCTCCACAAGCACCTGTTCAACGTGCTGATGGACAGGGAATGGAAGCACGGGGTTGCGGCAGCAGTGGACGTGACACTGCTCGGCCGCTATTACGAACGGTTCGCCGACCATGCCGTCGAGGTCGCGCGCAAAGTGATCTATCTCGTCACTGGGCGGTTCCCCGAAGACGTCGTCGCATAATCGCCTGGGCCGGACCTAAGGTGCGTGACTAGCCGAAGCGGCCGGAGATGTAGTCTTCGGTCGCTTTCTTCGTCGGATTCGAGAAGATCTTGGTCGTGTCATCAATCTCGATGAGCTGACCTGGACGCCCCTGCGTTTCAAGGTTGAAGAATGCGGTGCGGTCACTAACGCGCGCTGCTTGCTGCATGTTGTGCGTCACGATAATGATCGTGAAGTCCTTCTTCAGCTCAGTGATGAGGTCTTCAATTGCGAGCGTCGAGATTGGGTCGAGCGCGGAGCACGGCTCATCCATCAACAGAACTTCCGGCTCCACCGCCGTAGCGCGTGCGATGCACAGACGCTGCTGCTGCCCACCTGAGAGGCTGCCACCCGGCTTATCGAGCCGGTTCTTCACCTCGTCCCACAGGTTAGCGCCGCGCAGCGCCTTCTCGGCGATCTCGTCGAGCTTCTTGCGGTTTCGCTCACCCTGCAGCTTCAGGCCCGCGATGACGTTGTCGCGGATGGACATCGTCGGGAACGGGTTGGGCCGCTGGAAGACCATGCCGATCGTGCGACGCACACCGACTGGGTCAATGCTGCTGTCGTAGATGTCCTGGCCGTCGAGGAGTACAGCGCCATCAACCCGGGCACCAGGTGTCACTTCGTGCATCCGGTTCAGGGACCGCAATACCGTGGACTTGCCACAGCCGGACGGACCGATGAAGGCGGTCACGCTCTTCGGCGCAACCGACAGCGTCACATCGGAGACGGCATGGAACTTGCCGTAATAGATGTTCAGATCTTTGAGGTCTACACGCTTTGCCATGATGAGCTCCGTTACTTCTTCTTCGCGCCGGTGTAGCGGCTGATCAGGTTCGCGACAATGTTGAGCAGCGCGATGATGAGGACGAGGGTGAGGGCTGCACCCCAGAGGCGATCCCGGCCCGGGCCGGAGGGGTTATTCAGTTCGGCGATCATCATGCCGGGCAGCGAGCCCATCTCGCCCTCAAGCATGTTGTAGTTGATGTAGGTCGCGTAACCCACCAGGATCAGCAGCGGCGCGGCCTCACCGATGACGCGGGCCACGGCGAGCATCAAGCCCGTGATGATGCCTGGCAGTGCAGTGGGGATGACGATGCGGGCGATCGTCTTCCATTTCGGGACACCCAGCGCGTATGCCGCTTCGCGGAGGTCCATCGGCACAATCCGCAACATCTCTTCACCCGACCGCACCACAATCGGGAGCATCAGCAGTAACAGTGCGAGCGCCACCGCGAAACCGGACTTACTGAATCCGAAAGTCGTGATCCAGAGGGCGTAGATGAAGAGCGCGGCGACGATCGATGGCACACCACTGAGGATGTCCACCATGAAAGTCGTGACCCTGCCAAGCCGTGAGCCGTCCGCGTACTCGACCAGGTAAATCGATACCATCAATCCGATGGGAATGGCGAACAAAGCGGCGACAGCACCCTGCATGAGGGTGCCAACCATCGCGTGATACGCCCCGCCGCCCTCAAAGAACGGCAGCACACCACGCATCGAGCGCGTGAACCAGTCGTCCGACGTCAGCGCTGTCAGGCCGCGTGAGAAGACCGTGTACAGCACCCAGATGAGCGGGACCATCGCGACGATGAACGAGCCGAATACCAGCACCGTGGCGAGATTGTTCACCGTTTTGCGCCGCGTACTGAGGCTCGGGAAAACTTGTGGCGGTTTGACCGGGCGGTCCAGTGCTGTCGTCATGATCAATGCACCCCCTTGCCCGCGACGATCGCGCGAGCTGCAGCGTTAACCGCGAATGTCAGGACGAAAAGCACCAGGCCTGCAGCAATGTAAGCACCCGCCTGAAGTTCATTGTTGATTTCTGCGTAGCCAGACGCGATCTTCGACGCGATGGTCTGTCCTCCCTCGAAGAGGGACCACCTGAAGTCCGACGACGCGGTCGCCAGGACGATGTAAATCGCCATGGTCTCACCGAGTGCGCGCCCCAGCCCCAGCATCGAGCCACTGACGTAACCAGATTTGCCGAACGGGATGACGGTCGTCCGAACCACTTCCCACTTTGTCGCGCCGAGCGCCAGCGCCGCCTCGACCTGAGCAGTGGGAGTCTGAGTGAAAACCTCACGAGTGATAGCGGTGATGATCGGCAAAATCATTACGGCGAGCACAATGCCAGCGGTAAAGATCGTGAATCCGGCCTCGACGAGACCCTCGTTCTCCGCACTGAAGAGGAAGAACCACCCGAAGTTCTCGTGCAAGAAAGCCGCTACCGGCTGCAATGCAGGAGCAAGGACGAGCAAACCCCAAAGTCCGTACACCACCGACGGCACCGCGGCGAGAAGATCAACCAGATAGCCGAGGCCTTTCTTAGTCTGCTTCGGCGCGTATTGAGTGATGAAAATGGCGATGCCGAGCGCGACGGGCATGGCCAGGAACAAAGCGAACGCCGAGACGAAGACTGTCACCAGGAAAAGGTCGAGAACACCGAAGGCCAGTGAGTCGGGAGTAAATGTCCGCCACTCCCGACTGGTCAGGAAGTTGACCTCATTACGCGTCAACGCCGGCATTGCCCGCCACAGCAGGAAGACACCGATCGCTGCGATGACCGCGGTGACGAAGAGTGCCGCGCCGCGCGCAAGCCCGGCAAAAATGGCATCGCCGGGACGGCCCGCGCGCCCACGGTGCAGCCGTGTCGTTACCGGATCTTCCGGCAATTTAGCGTTCACATTCATCCGATCGCGTCAATCGATTCCATGAGGCTGGTCCTGAATGCCTCTGGCAGGGGGACGTACCCCATGCCGTCGATACCGACTTGGCCCTCATTCGCGGCAACGGTCAAGAATGACTTCAGCGCGGCGGACGTCTCAGCGTCATAACCGTCCGAACACACGATCTCGTACGTGGCGAGAACCAGTGGATAGGCGCCGGGTTCCGTAGCGCCGTACACCGAGTTGAGGTCGAGCGTCATATCCCCATCGCCGGTACTGGCGAACTCGGCTTGTTCGATGGCGCGGGCGGCGGTTTCGATGCTCAGCGGAACCGGGCCTGAGCCGTTGTCGATCTGTGCAGCGGGAAGCCCATTCTGCTCGATATAGGCCTTCTCGACGTAGCTGATCGCGCCGTTCGTTGAGGCGACCGCTTGCGCGACGCCCTCATTACCCCGGAAGCCGTTACCCACGCCACCGGCGAAGTCAGAGCCTGCGCCTGACGTCCAGACGCCCGCGCTGGCCGTTTCGAGATACAGCTGGAAATTGTCTGTGGTTCCCGATGAATCAGAGCGGTGAATCACGGTGATGCCGCGGTCAGGAAGCTGAGCACCTTCATTGAGAGCGGCGATTTCCGGATCGTTCCAGTTCCTGATTTCCCCGTTGAAGATCTTCGCTGTTGTCGGGCCGTCCAGGACGAGGTCGTCAACACCGGCGAGGTTGTATGCAAGCCCAACCGGCCCGAAAACGAGTGGCAAGTTCCAGACGTCATTACCCTGGCAGCGCTGCTGCGCTTGAAGCAGCTGCTCCCCGACAATGGGTGAGTCCGTGCCGCCGAAGTCCGTATAACCCGAAGTAAATTGCACACGCCCGTCGCCCGAACCGCTTGAGGTATATGCGATGTTCTTGCCGGGGCATGATTCGCCATATCGAACGTTAAAGGCGAGCATTGCGTTCGCTTGCGCGGAGGAACCGGTCGCGGACAGGTTTGGCTTCCCCTCGCAACTGGCCAGGGTGTCGGCACTGCCCGGGCCCACCTCTTCGGTGATACAGGCCGTCAGCGCAAGGGAACTTGCTGCTGCAAGCCCCACAAAAGTTGCGCCACGCTTGAACTTCACCTATTTCCTCCACCATGCGAACGATTGATTACACAGCGATCAACGCTATGCAGTGTCCGCAAGTAGGGTCCACCGCAAAGGTGAACGGAAAGTGAACAAATATGACGCAATTACCGGCCTGAGCCAAAAACGCAGGTCAGTTACGCCATGATGTACACCACATCGGTGAAATAACGGGAGAATCCGAGCTTTTCGTAGGTGCGCAGGGCGGCGGTGTTGTCGGCCTCGACGTACAACAGAACCGCGTCCAGGCTGCGGTCGCGCAGATAGTGCAAACCCTGCAACGTCAGCAACTTCCCCAGACCCCTGCCGTGTGCCGCAGGGTCCACACCAACGATGTACACCTCACCGAGGGCAGGCTCAGGCGGGTCAGCCGGGTGCGTCTTCGTCCAGTGGAAGCCAAGCAGCGTGCTCGGCGCCTCGGCACTGAACGCGAGGAACAGTCCCTCCGGGTCGAACCATGCTAGTTCTTTGCGGCTGTCGATGTCAGCCTGCGTCCAGCCGCCCTGCTCCGGGTGCCAATGGAAGGCCGCGTTGTTAACGCGCACGATCTCAGCGTCATCGTTCGGCCCGGAATAAGTTCGAACCACTACGCCGTTACGTTGGTCAACCTCTGGCAGAGTGGCGTCGGGGCCGAGCCCGCGCCGCATCTGCAGCAACTCCCTCGTGCGCGTCATCCCCGCCGAAGCGGCAAGCGCAGCGGCAGCCGCGAGATCGCCATGCGCCCAGACCTGTGCGCCCCTCGCCGCCGCTTCATTGATCAGAGCGCGGCCAATCCCCTGCCGCCGCCGCGCGGGGTCAACAACAAGTTCGACGTTCGGGGTGCCGTTTTCACTACGGATGGTTGCGACCCCGGCAGGCACTCCCCCGCTTGTCGCCACGACGTGCTCTCCGGGAACCTTGCCCTCCAGGCTGCGCAGCCCCTGCTCCGATATGGGATCCGCCCCGTCAGCGGCCCGCGCCGCCGCGATGAGCAGGGACACGGAATCATTGACGTCATCTGGCAGCGCGCCCTCAAAGCGCGTCACCCCGATGTCAGCTGCGGCATCACCTGTCACGAAGCACCTGTCACCGTGTCATCGACGTCGTCATCACCGAGATCGTTGTTTTCGTCGTCTCTCGGCTTGCCGGACCGGCTTGGCCGGACTGCTTTGTACCCGACGTTGCGCACCGTGCCAATCAGCGCTTCATGCTCGGCACCAAGCTTCGCGCGCAAACGCCGAACGTGAACGTCCACTGTCCTGGTACCACCGAAGAAGTCGTAGCCCCACACTTCCTGCAGCAATTGTGCACGCGTGAAGACTCGGCCGGCATGCTGAACAAGGTATTTCAGCAGCTCGAACTCTTTGTACGTGAGGTCAAGCGGCTTACCGCGAAGGCGGGCGGTGTACGTTCCCTCGTCGATGAGAAGCTCACCCAGAGTGACAGTGCCCGCGTCATCGTCCTCGGTTTGCACCGTCGTGCGCCCGACAAGCAAGCGCAGGCGCGCGTCAAGTTCCGCTGGCCCAGTTCCAGGCAAAAGAATGTCATCTATTCCCCAGTCGGGACTCACTGCGACGAGGCCGCCTTCTGTGAGCACCGCGACCACCGGTACCGCGGCGCCTGTATTGGCGAGTATCCGGCACAAGCCACGCGCTGAGGCGAGGTCGGTCCGTGCATCCACCACGGCAACGTCGGCTCCTGCCGCGTCCAGCAATGAGGACACATCAGCCGGAGCTGGCCGCACGTTGTGCGGCAAGAGGGCCAGTGAGGGCAGAACAGATTCAGGGTTCGGGTCGGCCGTTAGCAAGAGGAGCTCCACACCGCCCCCTTTCCGTTTTTCCGCAGTCGGACACTGCTGCCTGAAGAACTCGAGCGCCCGCCAATGCACGCTTAAGCTCGCGCGAACTCACACAGACTATCGCGTCACTCTTACCGTCCGGACATTCCATTGCCGGGTGTCAGTAACAATAAGGGTGTGCGGAAGCTGATCGTAGGGGCCCTGGGAGTCGTCGTGGTGCTGGTTCTTGCCGAACTCGGAACCGCCGCGTATACCGAACACCGAATCTCCCGGGCGCTGCGCGCAAGCGCAGAACTGAGTGCTGACCCGGACGTGGTCATCCACGGCTTCCCGTTCCTGTTACAGGCGGCGCGCGGCGAGTTCCACGGGATCGAGATCCGCGCCGACCGTGTCGACACTGACATCGCAGGCAGAGTGACAATCGAAGCGAATCTCGAGGACGTCACACTGGAGCCAGAGGCCTGGTACGTGCGCCGCACCGACGCTCTTCATGCCCGGGAACTCGAGGGCAGGATCGTCATGCACCAAATCGAACTCGGCGAGTTCTTCGATATCCCGGACCTGCGCATCACCCCGCTGCCCACGGGCGTCATCGACGCATTCGGAACCGCGACCCCGACAACCATCGCGCGCTTCCGCCCGGTCTTGCTGACCGCATCGTTCCCAGACCTCGGGATATCCGACGAAGTAAACGTCGAGGCGCGGCTCCGGCTCGCTGGAACTCAGCTGCACGTCGACCCACTCCGCTACTACACGGGACGCGACGGCTCCTGGGAAAATCCAGTCCCTGAGGAATTACACGACGAAGTCCTGCGTTCTTTTTCGATAACGATTGATGTTCAGGAAGTCCCTTTCGGGCTTGCACCCGCTGTGGCATTTCCGCAGGGCGGCAGGCTCGTAGTTGAAGGATCAGGTGAGAACGTGTCACTCGAGCTAGTGAAGCGAAACGCGTTTGGTGAGGGCGGCGGCCAGTGAGTGGCCTCCTCATCTTGAGCAGCGCGACCGCGATCGCAACCGCCGTGGGCATTTGGTGGCAGCGGCGCAATGGCGCCGTACTCGCGGCGCCCGCCTCGGCTGAACCCGCCGATACGGCCGCCGGATCAGCAACCAGCGAACTCCTCGAAGCGGGCCTCTCGGTGGATGGTCCCACCGTCGTGCATTTCACCGCCGATTGGTGCGGACCATGTGCGGCGGTCCGCAGAGTCATTTCAACGACCCTTCCAGAGTTTCCGCACGTCACTCACATCGAACTTGACATCGACGACTATCCGCAGCTGACCAGGACTCTTGGGGTACGCTCGCTGCCCACCACGCTCGTCTACGACGCGGAAATGCAGCAACGGTACCGGATCCCCGGCGTGCCTACGGCCTCTGCTCTTCGGGAGGCACTCATCCCAGTCTCTGGACACGGAAGCTGACAAATCGAGATGACGGAGTACCCTAGCTAGCGTGTTAGCCAACCATGAGCTGCTGCTCACCCGTCGCCGCGCAGTTGATCTGTGCCGCCTCGGCGGTTGTTGCTGTCCCTGTTGCTGATCAGGAACAGCCCCGGTTAACTGCACGCCGCTGTTCCCTGCCGATCCCCTTCTACGGACCCGCCTCGCGGGTCGGGTTCGATAACAGGAGCAGAAAGAATGTCTACCCCCCTCACACCTCAGAACGTTGATGTCCGCGGGCCGCGTTTCGCGGCGTGGATCACGTCAGCTGTTCTCGCACTCACATTGGTCACTGGCTGGTGGGCGCTCCTCGCGATCCAGGCAGTGGTTTTCGCGCTCGGAGCCGCGCTAGGCCCACGGCGCAGCCCTTACGGCATGCTCTTCGCCAATTTGGTGGCACCGCGTATTGGCCCAGTTCGTGAGCGCGAACCTGCCGCACCAGTACGCTTCGCGCAGCTGGTCGGTCTCCTCTTCGCAGTGGCCGCCCTCGTCGGTTACATCAGCGGCGCGGTGCTCGCTGGCCAGATCTTCACCGGACTGGCCTTCATCGCCGCGTTCCTCAACGCCGCGTTCGGCATCTGCCTCGGTTGCCAGATGTATCCGCTTGTGGCACAGCTACGCTCAGGCAGTCGCAGCTCCGCTGCATGACGTTTCTCGTTACCTCTCACTGAACCAAACACGAAAGGAAACCCATGGCTCGCTCCGACGTCCTAGTCTCCACAGACTGGGCCGAGCAGAACCTCAATGCCCCGAAGACCGTCTTTGTTGAGGTCGATGAGGACACCACTGCCTACGACGGTGGCCACATCGAGGGCGCTGTGAAGATCGACTGGAAGACCGATCTGCAGGATCAGGTCCGCCGCGACTTCGTCAACCAGGAGCAGTTCTCCGCCCTGCTGTCCGAAAAGGGCATCGCGAACGACGACACCGTGGTTCTCTACGGCGGCAACAACAACTGGTTTGCTGCGTACGCCTACTGGTACTTCAAGCTTTACGGCCACGAGAACGTCAAACTTCTTGACGGCGGGCGCAAGAAGTGGGAGCTCGACGGTCGGCCCCTCGTCCAGGAAGTTCCCCAGCGCGAGGCCACCAATTACAGCGCGAAGCCGCAGGATGTCACCATCCGCGCTTTCCGTGACGAAGTAATCGATGCTATCGGCAACAAGAACCTCGTCGACGTTCGCTCACCTGACGAGTTCAGCGGCAAGATCCTGGCTCCGGCGCACCTTCCGCAAGAGCAGTCACAGCGCGCTGGCCACATCCCCACCGCGATCAGCGTTCCGTGGAGCAAGGCTGCCAACGAAGATGGCACCTTCAAGTCCGATGACGAACTCCGCCAGCTTTACAAAGAAGAAGGCCTCGACGACGGCATGGACATCATCGCCTACTGCCGCATCGGTGAGCGCTCCAGCCACACGTGGTTCGCGCTCCAGGAGCTCCTGGGATACGAGAATGTCAAGAACTACGACGGCAGCTGGACCGAATATGGTTCACTCGTCGGCGTCCCGATCGCTTTGGGGGAGAAGTAATTATGTGCGGTGCACCAGTCCAGGGACAGAACCTTCCTGCCGGTGTTGATGCGGAGAAGGAAACCGTCATCACCGGAAAAGTTGTCGGCGCGGCCGGCGAGCCGATCGGTGGCGCGTTCGTGCGTCTGCTCGACAGCACCGGCGAGTTCACTGCCGAGGTTGTCGCCTCCGGCAGCGGTGACTTCCGTTTCTTCGCTGCACCGGGAACGTGGACAGTGCGCGCACTGTCCGCTTCCGGCAATGGTGAGGCGTCTGTCAGCCCGGAGTCAGCTGGCGTCCACGAAGTGAGCATCACCGTCAGCAAGTAATCCACCTGGCCGGTTGCCGCGTCCTCGCGGCCGGCCGCTCAAGCAGGCCCGGGTCGCACACATGCGGTCCGGGTCTGCTGCGTTCACAGAGTCCAGCCGCACCTTCACACCCCTCGCGTGCGGTTCACAACGGCTATAGCCCGTGTGAGCGACCCATCTGCAGTGTGAACGTAAGCGAATCGGCAAGGGCCGGGGCAGTGTCGTTGTGACCGGCCGCACCCGATAAACTGATTTCGTGGTGATTATCTTCGAGATCCTCTTAGTGCTGTCGAGCCTGCTTATCACCTGGTTCGCTGTGTACGTGGTGTATCGCCTCGTCACCGACGAGCAGAAGCAGTGACTGAGCGGGACGACACGCCAGCTCCCAAGCCGGAACCAGGTAGCGCTAACGCGGCGGTTGCGGCTGCCGCTGCGCGGGCGAAAGCGACTGCAGCGCGCAATGTCCCGAGCCTCCCCGGCCTGCCATTGCCCGACGACACGGCCAACCTTCGCGAAGGCCCCAATTTGAGTGACGCGCTGCTTGCGCTCCTCCCCCTTGTCGGTGTGTGGCGCGGTGAGGGTGAAGGGAACGATCCGAAGAGCGGCGACTATCTGTTCGGGCAGCAGATCGTGGTCAGCCACGACGGTGGCGACTACCTGACGTGGGACGCCCGAAGCTGGGTCATCGACAACGACGGCAATTACGTCAAGCCGGACCTGCGCGAAAGTGGCTTCTGGCGAGTTGCTGACTCGGATGGCGAAGAAGTCCTCGAGTTCTTGCTCACCCACACGTCGGGTGTTGTGGAGTTGTATTACGGCGAGGCCCGCACCCAGTCTTCCTGGGAACTTGCAACCGATGTGGTCATTCGCAGTCAGTCTGCTGAGGTGGTGGGCGGCGCCAAGCGGCTCTACGGCATCGTCGCCGATGGTGATCTTGCCTATGTGGAAGAACGCATCAACGCCGATGGTCAGTTAGTACCTAGGCTTTCGGCGCGGCTTCACCGCTTCGCAGGGTAGGCCAGCACTGCGTGCTTGACGCGTCGAACCGGTCAGGCGGAGCATTACTGTACTGATCGCAGTTGCGATGCAAGGTCGCCGCCATGGACCCAACAACTCAATCCGCGCCCAGCCACATGGGCCTTCCAGTGACCGCTCGCTACCTCATGGCAGCTTGCACAGTGCTCGCACCGGCCACCGTGGTTGCTGCGATCTTCCTGCACCCCGTCGAACTCGGGGTGGAAGGTGTCGACGCGATCGCGCAGTTTGATGCTCAGCGCGACTCCTACCTGCTGATCGCCTGGCTTTTCGCCGTCTCCACATTTTTCTGGGTTGTCGCGATCCTCACTCTGGGCCGTGTCGCGCGGTACTACTCACGCACCCTCGGGCTTGTCGGGATGGTTATCGCATTCGGCCTCGCCATTCCAGTATCGCTGAACTACGAAGACTTGAGTTACATCGCGCTCGAAAATAACCTCGAACCCGAAACCATCGTTGCGCTCTTCGCCTCTGCTGATCAGCTCCCGTCGGGGATCCTGGGAGTTGTGTGGCTGGCCGGTCTTGTCGGCCTGATACTGCTCGGCATCGCAATCCTGCGGGGCAAAGGGGCACCGAAATGGGCAGGTGTTGCGCTGATCATCGCCCCACTAGGCATTCCGGCGTCGTGGTTCGCGGCGTCAGCACTCGTTTTCTACACAGCGTGGGTCGTCCTGACTGCCGGGTTTGCGGGCTACGCGATCGACCTCGTCAGACACGGGAACGACGTTCCCTAGTTCACGGTGTAAACGTCCAATTGTGTTGCCGTGCTCACGACGATCCCGTCGTCGACCATGTCGACCCGTGCTACGTCGGGAACCTCAAAGGACCACATACGCTCGCCGGTACCAAGCGCAACACCTGCGACTTCACTCGGGTTGTGCCCGCGCGTCACCATATCGTCGCCGACCGCACCCAGGACCCAGCCAAATTCTCCGAACGGCGAACTCCACAATTGCTCGCCTGTTCGGGCGTCCAATCCGAGTGTGGGCCCGCCGGGTGCGCTGCCGGACGCTAACGCTACGTCGCCGACGATCCCGAGCACCCAGAAGTACCTCGGGTCCCGATCCCACAGCAGTTCGCCAGTCTCGAAGTCATGCAACGCAGCACCGTTGACGAGGTACACGGGCGCATCTGTGGAACCCGAACGGCTCACCACCGAGACGACGTTCCCCGGGTCGTCATATCGTGCGACCACCTCGCCCTCGATCGTGAATATCGCTGCGCCGTTTCCGGATTCGCAGAGGTCGACGATGTACCCATGGTCGGGAACGCGAGCCACCGAATACAGGGACTCATCAGGTGTCCGCGTGCCATCGTCAGCGTTGACGACGAAGGCCTGTTCGCCGCGGAAAAATACAGCACCGTCGGCGGCCTCGAGCCAAAATCCCTGAACGCCCGTGTCGCAGTCCGGGTTGAGCGGATACTCGCGCCGCCAGTCACCCTCGGGATCGTCAACGCTTCCCCGCGTGATCGTCGCTGCCCGCTCGGGCTGATCGTAGGGATCCTGCCAGGCCAGGAACACAGACCCGTCGGAAACGGCGACCTCGCGCGCGTCCTCAGCGGGGAAGCTCGAGGCAACCTCACCGTCGCTCAGCCGATAGAACCGCAGCTCCGCGGGTTCGGAGGGCGCCGGACTCGTTTCCGTGCCTGGTTCATGCGGGTCCCCGCCGACCAGGCAGGGCAGCAGTCCCTCGATCTCGTCCTCAGCGCATGTCAGTGCGCCGGTGACCTGCTGCGTCCACAACACCTCACCATCCGCCCTATCGAGGGCGACCAGCACCTGCTCAGGAACCTGCGCGCTGGTGTACTCGGATGAATTCACGTCGCTACGGACAGTGGTGACGAGCACGTCACCCACCTCATGCGCCCCAGTCGGCGCATCACTGACGGGCGACGGCCCCAACCGGGCGGGGCGCACGAACACCCCACCTTCCGCGATGCTCGACGCGTCGACCGTCCATTCGGATTCGAGGAGCCGCTCAGGCGCCTCAACAGTGGCATCAGTGGGGTGGTCCGCTTGATCTGTTGGCTGACCGTCTTCAGGGCCCGCGCAGGACGCGAAAACAAGCATTCCTGCCAGAGCCAGCACTGTCAGCGCGCGCGTTCCTGCGCCGTCAGATGACATAGACGCTCCCCCTGCATTTTGGAGACCCACCGCCAACCACGACAATACGCGTGCATGAGCGGCATGTCCGATCCCCGCGAGCGCGGCGAGTCATGCGTGCAGACCGCTGCGGCTATCCCCGTCCGATGTACGGCATCGTCGTCGCCATCAGTGTCACGAACTGGACATTGGCAGTCAGTGGCAGCTGCGCCATGTGCAGCACCTGCTCGGCCGCATGACGAGCATCGAACGTGGGCTCTTGTTTCACGCTGCCATCTGCCTGCCTCGCCCCTGCCGCGAAACCGTGCGTCATATCGGTGGCAGCATTGCCAATATCGATCTGGCCACACGCGATGTTGTAGGGACGGCCATCAAGCGAGATGGACTTAGTGAGACCGGTGATCGCATGCTTGGTCGCCGCGTAGGCTGCGGTGCCGGGTCTCGGGACGTGTGCTGATATCGAGCCGTTGTTGATGATCCGCCCACCGGCGGGATCCTGGGTTTTCATGTGCCGCATCGCTTCTGCCGCACACAGGAAGTAGCCAGTCAGATTGACGTCGACAGTCGCCCGCCACTCCTCGACGGTGATCTCGTCGATTCCGCCGACCGGACCGAACGTCCCGGCGTTGTTGACCAGCACGTCGATACGCCCCCACGCATCGCGGACGGTGCCGAAAAGCGCGTGCACCGACTTCTCGTCGGTGACATCCGTGGCGACGGTGAGCGCCTGCCCACTGCCGCCAGCCGTTTCCGTCAGACTTTCCGTGTGACGTCCGGCGAGCGCGACTCGGAAGCCTGCTTGAAGCATCGCGCGAGTTATGGCCCGGCCCAGGCCAGACCCGGCACCCGTGACGACTGCAACAGGCGCAGTACCCGTCTGGCTCATACCGCTCCCCTACGATCGTCGGTGATGTCTCCTTATTCCTACACCGTCAACTGTTCGATCCTGTTGACCCACCTGCCGCTTCTCGAGCGACCGCATGCTGTCCGCGATGCTGGTTTCAACGCTGTCGAGTTCTGGTGGCCGTTCGACTCTGCGGTGCCTGGTGACCGCGAGGTGGACGAGTTTGTCCGCGCTGTGTCCGATGCGGGCGTGACGCTGTCACACCTGAATTTCGTGGCGGGGAACCTTGCCGCCGGTGATCGGGGCCTGCTCTCAGATCCGCGGCGCGCTTCCGAGTTCCGCGACAACGTCGATGTGGTTGTCGGGATCGGCGAGCAGCTCGGAGCATCTGGGTTCAATGCGCTCTACGGCAACCGCATTGATGGGGTGGCGCCGGCAATACAGGACGAGCTGGCCACCGAGAATCTCGTGCTCGCCGCAGAAGCTGCGGCGCGTATCGGCGCGTGCGTGTTGCTGGAGCCGGTCAGTGGGTTTCCCGCCTATCCACTGAAGCTGGCGCGGGACGCCGCCAGGGTGATCGACCGTGTGGGAGCGCCGAACATCGGTCTGCTGGCAGACCTGTACCACCTGGCTGCGAACGGGGAGGACATTCCCTCTGCGATTGCCCGCTTCAATGCGCACATTCGGCACGTTCAGATTGCGGATGCGCCGGGGCGCGGGGCGCCAGGAACCGGGGAGCTGCCGCTGACGGACTACTTGTCGCAAATCTGCGAGACCGGTTACGACGGCTACGTGTCGCTGGAGTATGTGTCATCGTCGGCTGACCCCTTCGCGTGGCTGCCGCGCGACGGCTTCGCGGGCTGATGTTTCACTTTTCGGCTCGCGTGCGACACATGCGCCCGCGAAGTGGCGGGATGTCTGGCACGGGATAATGCGAACCGTGGCAGACGAAGTGCGAACCTACCCGGCGGACAAGCTGTGCCCCTGTCAGCATGGCGAGCCGTACGCGAACTGCTGCGGACCGCTCATCAGCGGTGTCGCCGTGGCGCCGACAGCAGTGCGGCTCATGCGGTCTCGCTACGCTGCATTCGTAATTCACGACTCTGAGTACTTGCTGACGTCATGGCACCCGTCGACACGGCCGGATGTGCTTGACCTCGATCCGGAGCAGGCCTGGCGGCGGCTCGACATCATCCGCACCAAAAATGGCGGTCCATTCGACAAGGACGGAATCGTGGAGTTTCGAGCCCACTACCGACATTCCGGCGAACGCGGCTCCCTGCACGAAGTGAGCCGATTCGTGCGCGAGCAGGGCCGCTGGCTGTACGTCGACGGTCAGATCCTGCCCTGAGCACCTGCTTCAGCCGTAAAACTACGCGCCGCGAAGCTGACTTTCGAGCCGCGTCACCATTCGGTGCGTACGCGTGTCACGCACCAGTGCAGCGTCGAAGCCAATGTTGATCACACCCCGCAGGATCGCGTATGGCGTCCACACGCGCGGCACGATGGTCCGGGCAGATCGGTTCGCTATCCCCTCGCACAGGGCCTTTGCCGCATCCGTGGCAGAGATGCGCCGATTGAACGGCCACGGGAACCGTCCGCCGAGTTCGCGGCCGAGCTCATCCTCGTCGAGCATCGCGCGCGTCATCGCGGTCTCGACGATCCCGAAGTACGCCACCTGAGCCGATGCACCGTGCACCGCTAACTCGATCCGCAGTGCACGCCCTAGCTGTTCGACAGCCGCCTTGGTGATCATGTACGGCGAACCGCCCATGCCTGGCGCGAACGCGGCGACTGAGGCGACGATAACAACATGACCCCGCGTCGCGACGATGTCATCGAGTACGGGGCGGACAGTGTTGTACACGCCCGTGAGGTTGATGCCCACGACTCGATCGAACTCCGCGTCGTCCATGAGCCGCAGCGTGGCTGGTTGTGGAGTGACGCCAGCGTTGGCGACGACGACCGCGACGGGGCCAAGGTCAGCCTGGATTTTCTTGACCGCCAGCGTCATCGCTTCCCGATCCGCCACGTTCACGCCCAGGCCACGCGCACCCTGGCCAATTGCCTCCGCTGCACCGATGGCGGCGGCTTCGTCGACATCGAAAATCGCAACGCGGGCACCGCGGTCAGCTAGGTGCCGTGCAACCTCGAAGCCGATCCCGCCCCCGCCGCCGGTAACCAGCGCGACTTTGCCACGCACATCCAGTGCAGTACTTGTCACTTCTCAGCCCGCCTTGATCTGATAATCGTCGGTGTTGAATTGCTTGACGCGGCTTCGATATTCGAAGCTCCAGTTCGGGTACAGTCCCGCGTTCCGGCCGTCGGCCGTCGTGTAGTAGCTGTTACACCCGCCTTGGAGCCACACCGTGTGTTCGCTGCGTTGCTCGACTTCGGCGAGGAATGCGTCTTGCACGTCGGGCCGGACCTCGACACGCTGAGCCCCAATGGTGTCGAGTTTGTTGAGTGCGTCGATGATGTAACTGATCTGCAGTTCGATCATGAAGATCGCGGACTGGTTTCCTACGGCGCCGAACGGGCCCAGAATCGAAAAAGCGTTAGGAAAGCCAGTGGTCGCGACACCGAGATAGCTTTGGGGGCGCTGCTCGTACCGTTCCCCCATCGACGTGCCGTCTCGGCCGAAAATCCGCGATCCAGCGCCTGCCGGCATGGTGAAGCCAGTACCGAAGATGATGGTGTCAACCGGATACTCACGGCCGTCGTGGGTGGTGATGCTGTGCCGTCCGATCTCCCGGATCCCACTCGTTGCGACTGTGACATTCGACTGGGTCAGTGCGGGAAAGTACGAGTCCGAGAAGATCGCACGCTTGCAGCCAATCATGTAGTCGGGCGTCAGTTTGCGCCGGAGTTCCGGGTCACGAACCTGCCGGAGCAGTTGCATTCTCCCGAGCGCTTCGAAGGGATGCCGGAACCGGCGGTCGACGAAACCCGGCAGACCGAAGCTCTCGATCATGCCGTAATACGCGGCGCGCAATCCGCGCTGCATGCCCGGAACGTGGCGCAACAGCGCACGCTCGAGTGCCAGAGTTGGCCGGTCCATGCGGGTGACGATCCACGGAGCACTGCGCTGAAAGACAGTGAGATGCTTGATGATCGGCTGAATCTCCGGGATGAACTGCACAGCCGAGGCACCTGTACCGATGACTGCGACACGTTCCCCAGTCAGGTCGTGGTCATGATCCCAGTGCAGCGAGTGGAACTTCGCCCCTTCGAACCGTTCGAGTCCCGGCAGCCTGGGAATCGACGCGTCGGTGAAAAGCCCTGTTGCCGTAACGAGTATGCGCGCCGTGAGTGATCCGCTGCTCGTTTTGATCCTCCACTGGTTCTCGCGGTCCTCCCACCGCGCATCGAGAAGTTCAGAATCGAAACGTATGTGCTGCACCACGTCGTTGTCGCCCGCGACCTTGCGCAGGTAAGCGAGGATTTCGTGTTGCCTGCCGTAAGTTCGGGTCCAGTTTGGGTTAGGCGCAAACGAGTAGCTGTAGAGGTGGGATGGCACATCGCATGCGCAACCGGGGTACGTGTTGTCCCGCCACACTCCGCCGATTTCCGAAGCGCGTTCGAGGACAACGAAATCGGTGAATCCAGCTTCTCGAAGTTTGACGGATAGGCCTATACCCGCGAAACCGGCTCCGATGATGGCGACGCCAGCATGCTCGCCGTGTGAGGATCTCGTCATTGAGTTCACTCCTTATAGGTCCAGGATCAGGGGGCCGTCCACCGACCTCGAAACACAGGTGAGCATCGAGTGCTGGCGTTCGGGTTCGGTGAGCAAGCGGTCGCGGTGATCAACGTCGCCATGCAACACTCGCGTTTTGCAGGAGCCGCAGAAGCCTTGCTGACAGGAGTAGGCGACCCCGGGAAATGCGCGCCGGATCGCGGCGAGCGCAGTTTCGTCGGCCGCAACGTCAACTGTGCTGCCCGTTCGCGCGAGCTTGATCTGAAATGGCGCACCCCCACGCACTGGCGCGGCTGAGAAACGTTCCATGTGAAGCGAGGCTGTGCTGTTGACTTGCGGCAGAAGTGTGCGCGCGGACTCGAGCATTGGTGGCGGGCCGCATACGTAGACGGCCGCGCCGGGCGGAATGTCGACCAGGTGCTCCGTCAGATTTGGCGCGCCGTACTCGTCGTCAGGCAAGATTCGCGACGGCGCGCTGATCGACTCGATGTCCGCGACGAAAGGCATCGACGCACGGGTACGGCCTGTGTAGACCAGCCTAGTGGGCACTCCGGCATGCGCGGCGGCGCGAAACATCGGCAAAATCGGCGTGATACCGATGCCACCGGCTAGCAGCACATAGGCGGGGGCTTCGATGAAACTGAACGCGTTGCGCGGGCCGCGAACGCGGAGTGAATCCCCCGCTTTTACGTGCTCGTGCACTTCAGCCGACGCCGTCCCATTGGGTACCCGGCGGACCGCGATACGGTAGTAGCTCCGGTCGGTGGGGTCGCCGCAGAGCGAATACTGGCGTTGCCTGCCAGAGGGTAAGAAGACGTCGAGGTGTGCTCCCGGTGTCCACGTGGGCAAAGCGAGGTTGTCCGGCGCTGCAAGTCTGAGACTGATGACATCGTCAGCGACAGCGACAGCCTCCTGAACGACGAGCTCAAAGTCGTAGCCGCTATGCCGGACCGGCTTCGGCGCAGCCAGTACTGGGACGGGAGGGCTGCAGACCACCACGTTGCGATAGGCGCGGGCCACACCGGCGATTGCCTTCAGAGTTGGCTCGACCCGCACCTCGTTCATGATGCCTCCGCGGCACGCGCTGCGGGCGACAGCGCCAGATACCGGATGGCCTTGTCGAGGCTGCCCATCTGAGACGGGTGGAAGTTCGGGCGCAGATACTGCGGCATCTCCGAAAGGAAGATCGTGAAGCTGGGGATCTTGCCGCGCCGGGTGGCGGCAATGAAATCGAGGACAGGGTGTTTGGATTTCCCCGGTTCTGGGTCGGTGCGCACGAGGTGCCGCATCGTAATCGCGAAGAGCACCGCGAGCGTTGCGGCACCGAGAAGCCCCGTGCGCACCCTCCTCCCGTAGCTGCCGTCGAGGTATTGGAACGCATCAAAAACGACGTTGCGGTGTTCGACTTCCTCCGCGCCGTGCCAACGGATGAGATCGAGCATCATTGGATGCATGTCATCGATCTTGTCGTTGTCGAGAAACCATTGACCGATGACGGCGGTGAAGTGCTCCATCGCCGCATATAGCGCTAAGCGCTCTTTGAGCCACTCCTTTCTGGCACGCCCGGTGAGGCCCCGGTCCGCCATCACGTGGTCGACGAGATAGTGCATGCGGTCGATCACGGGCTGTACAGGGACACCGTTGCGTTCTAGGTGCTCACGCACACCTTCGTGCGAACTAGCGTGCATCGACTCCTGCCCAACAAAACCCTGAACCTCTTCGCGCAGCCGGTCGTCATGGATGTGGGGCAGCGCCTCAGCGAGTGCCGCTGCCATCGCACGTTCCCCTTCAGGGAGGACGAGGTGCATGAAGTTGAAGAACTGGGTAGCCACCGGCTCACCCGGAAGGTAGTGCAGCGGCACGCCTTCCCAATCGAATTTCACGTTACGCGCTGTGATCGCGTACGCCTGGTCCGCATAGCGGCTCGAAGTCGCACCCATGCAAGGCTCCTTTGCCTAACTGGAATCAGCCGATTCAACTTGAATCAGATGATTCCAATGAACGGCAAGCATGTCAAGTACCATGGGTAGGTGGCCACGGAAAGCTCAGCACCAGCTAAGAAGTGGCGCGGGCGAACCCTCCACGTCCGCGCTGACGAGCGACGTCAGCAACTGCTCGACGCCGCATACGAGCTCGTGGCCAACGAGGGTGTGGCCGCGCTCACCATGCGCGCGGTCACGCGGGCGGCCAATCTCTCGCCTCGATACTTCTACGAGAGCTTCCCCGACCGTGACGCCCTCCTCTTCGCGGTATTCGACCGAACCGTTGAACAGCTGCAGCAGAGAGTCGCCGGTGCGATGGCTGACGAAGAGGGTATGGAAGCGAAGTGCTATGCAGCGTTCGATGCTGCGGCCCGGGAGTTCGAAAGCGACCCTCGTGCGGCCCGCCTTCTTCTCCGGGAAGCCCTCGGAGATAACACTCTGCGTGAGCACGCCCTACACGGACTGCCCCACTTCATCTTGGCGGCCGCAGCGCAGGTGCTCAGCGAATTCGGTGACCAGAACAGCGTCGATGAGATGCGCCTTCAGCTCGACACATCTGCACTCTCAGGGTCCGTGGTCACCCTTTTCCTCGATTGGACTGAAGGACGCCTGACCCTCCCCCGCGGACGGCTCGTCAGCTACTGCACCGAACTGGTCGTTGGCATCCTCACCCGGCATGTGGTTGAGCCGGTTGAGCCGCAACGCGCGCCCGCACGAACTCGCTGAGATCCGACAAGACCTCCCACCCCTCCGTCGAGCCCGGAAAGAGTGCACTGAAGGCGTGGATCTGGCCTCGCCAGAGGTGCAAAACGCAGGGGACGCCCGCCCCGCCAAGCCGAGCCGCCATCGCTTCCGCGTCCGGCCGTAGCACCTCAGATCGGAGTGCCACAAGAAGAGTTGGCGGCAGCCCGCGAACGTCAGCGAGAGCAGGTGAGAGGGTGGAATCAAGCACACCGTCCACTTCAGCACCCAGCCGGGAAACCGTTTCGAACATTGCAATCGGCAGGAGGGCTTCGGTCTGCGCACGTGCCTCGGCGCTCTTCGCGGCGCAGTCGAGGTCAAGCCACGGGGAGATTGCGGCGAGGCCACCTGGCGCCGGCATCCCCTGATCACGGGCCGCAATCACAGCCGCAAAGGCGAGGAATCCCCCGACCGACTCACCGGCGACCACCACATGCTTCGGGTGTGCCCCATGCTGCAGCAGCCACTCATACGCCTTGACACAGTCGGCAACCGATTCTCTGATCGTAGCCCCGGGCAACTTGCGGTACGCCACGTGCATAACGGGAAGACCAGTGAGCTGGGCAAGCACGGTGATCATTCGCCGATGAGTATTGAGCCCACCGGCGATGAACCCGCCGCCATGGAGGTAGAGCAGTGCTCCGTCGGCGATCGTCGCCTCGTCGTCGGCCCGGACAATCTCGGCTTCACAGTAAGCGAGCGTCACCCGCTCAAAGGAGCTTTCTTTGGACAGGGGCATCAACGCTGCACCTCGATCCAGCAAAGATGCACAGCGCATTACTGTGGCGTTCAGCGGTAAAACACCGAGCAGCGGCCTGATCAAGGTTCGAGCGAGAGCAACTACCGCACGCGACCGCAGACTCGGACCGAAGAGCCCATTTCCTGCGTGGTCGACGACCGCATACGGTAGCGGCAATCCAGCTTTGCGCATAACACCATTACACCCGCGCGGTCGCTTCGTTGTAGAGCGCCTCAATCTCCGCCGCATATAGCGCATCGATCGGCTTGCGGCGCAGTTTCATCGTGGGCGTCAGCATCTCTGACCCTGGCTCCCAATACTCGCTGAGGACGCTGTAGCGCTTGATTTGCTCCACACGGGATAGGCCGCTGTTCGCGGTTGCAACCGCTGCGTCAATCGTTTCCCGAAGTTCAGGACTCGCGACTAGTTCCGAAAGCTCACTGGTGATGCCGCGCTGCTTCGCGAACGCTGCAGCAGCCTCCTCGTCGAGAACGACCAGCGCAACGTTGTACTTGCGATCGTTGCCGATGACGACGACCTGAGAGATCAGCGGGCATGCCGCCTTAACTGCGTTTTCAATGTTCGCGGGCGACATGTTCTTGCCGCCAGCGTTGATGATGATTTCCTTCTTACGATCGACGATGCTGATGTAGCCGTCCGAGTCGATCGACGCGATGTCACCTGTATGCAGCCAGCCGTCACTGTCGATCGCCTCGGCTGTCTGCTCGGGCCGGTTGCGGTAACCGCGCATAAGAATCGGACCAGAGATGAGCAATTCACCATCGTCAGCGAGTTTCGCGTACACGCCCGGCGCTGGCTTACCAACTGTGCCCAGCCGAACCTGACCGGAGTGGCTCATGGTGCTCAGACCCGAAAGTTCAGACATGCCCCAGGCATCCGAAAGTGGAATGCCCAGCCCGATGAAGAACTTGATCACTTCTGGCGCGATCGGCGCGGCGCCGGATAGCGCGACGCGCGTCTGATCGAGTCCAATCTTGTGGCGGATTTTGCTCAGAACCAGCTTGTCGGCGAGAGCGTACTGCGCGGCGAGCAGCCGCCCTGGACGCCCACCAGCTCCTTTGACCCCGGCCATCTCCTGGCCGACGGAGAGCGCCCACGTACCAAGCCTCTTCTTCACTGGACTTTGTTCGCCCTCGACGGCCGCAAGTAGCGCAACGCGGATCTTCTGCCATACCGTCGGTACCGCGCCGAAGAACGTGGGGCGCACATCCGCCAGCGCGCCTACCACCTCTTTCGGGTTCGCGACGCACGTGACCTGGTTACCGCAGACGGTCTGAATGTAGTGCGCTGACCACCGATCGGCGACGTGCGCGCTCGGGAGGAACGAGATGACCCGATCGTCTGCTGTCACACCCATCAGTAGCTCGGAGCCGTCCACCTGCGCGAGCATGCCCTTGTGGGTCAGTTCGACACCTTTCGGTGAGCCGGTGGTGCCTGAGGTGTAGATGAGCGTCAGCACGTCGTCCGGCGTCACGCTGCGCCAGGCACGTTCGAAGTCGAACTCGCTCAGAGGAATGTCCTCCAGTGCGACAGTTCCGGCGGGAGCACCATCGATGCACACGATGTGCTTCACACCGGTTCCGCGCGCACCGTCGACCAGTACCGGCGCGAAGGCCGCTTCACAGACAACAACGGCGTTCTCCGCGTCGCCGAAGAGGTACCGAATTTGGTCGGGAGACGACGTGTTGTAGATCGAGAACGGAATCGCCCCGAGGTGCTGCGCGGCCGTGTCAACAAGGTGGAACTCTGGCCGGTTCGTCATCATGAGCGCGACAGTGTCGCCGTGCCGAACCCCGATGGAGTGCAGCTGCGCGGCAATGGCCCGCACTCGCTCACCGTATTGGCCCCACGTCAAGGTTGTCGCACCTCCGGGCGTACGGACCGCAATCCGGGATGAGTAGTCGCGAACAGTGTTCTGAAATGCTTCACATAGCGTTCTGGCCTGGGAGGATCGTGTTTTCGTCATCGCCGCTCCTTGCGGTGGGAGGTGATTTTCGAATCAGCGCCACGGTGAGCACTGTCAGGAGACTCGTTGCTGCGAAGTAGCAACCCTGGGCGCAGGCACCGGGGCTACGCAGTGGGACAGAACACACAGTAACTCACTATTGTCAGGATGCCAATAGTGAGTCAGGGAGCGGTCAGAAATGATTCAGGTTCCGGAACCATGAATGACCGGCCGGATTAGCCTGGTCCGGTAAAGTGAATTTGTCCGGTACCGGGGCAGCCGAGAGGGGTCATCCCGTGTTGCGAAGGGTACTTCTGAGCGGATTCGTATCTGCATGCGTCGTCGCCGCCGGATGCGGGTCCGGCGAAGACAGTGAAAACACCGATGCATCCGGCCATGCCTACCTGTTCGTACAGTCCGCGGCAGAGGGAACACACCGGGCTGGCGAACTGAACCTGACGGGGATCGCGCCCACGACCACGTGGTTCACAACTCGTCCAGACCGGCAGTCTGGCGATGTACCGCATGATGTGTTTATTGAGTCCTGGTCTCAATCCGCCGATAGCTTCACCGATGATCCGCCGAATGCTGGCCTGGTCTTCACCAGTGGAGGCGAGCAATCAGTTGCCGTGGTGGAACTGACTGAGCCATCGCTGACAAATGGCGAGTTCCGTTACCGCATTCGCGTCCTCGACGGCGAGGTTCCGGAGTCCCTCAGCGATGTTGCGGTTTTCATCGATTCCGGAGGCCTGATGCAACTAGTCGCGTATGGCGCTCAGGACGTACCCCCGAATTAGCAGAGGAGTGCACGAAAACCTGGCTAGGCGTCCCACACGAGAGCTTCGCGCACAATCCCCAGTAGCGCACCACGCAACATCGCGTGCACGCGCTCGCGGGTGAGCGACCCGCGCAGGACCCATTCGCGGGCAGCAGCTTTCACGACGCCGCCGTACGCACGGATCATGGCCCGCAAGTCTTCTTCCGACGACTCGAACCGGCCTAACCCTACGACCTCGATCAGGCGTGAGGCAGCAATATCGTCAGCCTCATCAAGCACCCGCATCACATCCGGGTCCCCACCAAATCCTTCTGCTGATACAGCCGAGACCCACAGCCTGCCGTGACGCTCAATGAAGTCGAGGAAACCCGCGATCCACGAATCAACCCGTTCCTCGACACTCCCGGCAGCGCTGCCGACCTCGTCCATCTCGGGGACCGTCACCAGCACCCGGATCACCTCGATGTACAGCTCCCGCTTGGTACCGAAGTAGTGGTGCATGAGCCCGCGGGTCACGCCTGCAGCCTGCGCTAGCTCAGTTGTCGACACGCTTGCGTATGACTTCTCCTCGAAAACCCGGATCGCCGCGCGCAGAATCTGCTTCCGGCGCTCGTCCGGCTCAAAGCGCTGACGCCGTGACCGAGATGCCACCGCATCCTCGCGCAGCGGCACGACGCCCGCGCTCGCATCCTGGCTCACCGGTTCACCCACACGTCTAATCTACCCAGGGCAGCCACGGCGGAATATCCGCCGGGACCGCTCCGGGGAACTCTGGTGCGCGTCGTTCAAGGAAGGACTCAACGCCTTCCTTCGCATCAGCGCTGGCAGGAAGGCTGGCAATCAAGCGGGAGTCCAGGCGCTGGACGTCCTCGGGAGTCGGCATCGAGGCGCAGTGGTAAAGCATCTGGCGGATCACGGCTACTGACACTGGCGCGGTGGTCGCGATGAGAGTGTGGGCCAGTTCGTACGCGGCGTCGAGCAACTCCCCCGGAGAATGGAGACTCGTCACCAGACCGCTTTCAAGCGCTTCCGTTGCACCAAAAACACGCCCACTGATCATCCAGTCCATCGCGCGGCCGAGGCCGACAAGTCGCGGCAGGAACCACGCTGACGCACCTTCGGGGTAGATTCCGCGCTTGCTGAATACGAAGCCGAAGCGCGCATCCTCCGCCGCGAGGCGATAGTCAGCACTCAGGATGATGGTCGACCCAGCGCCCACTGCGGCGCCATTGATGGCAGCGATGACGGGCTTGTTCATGCGGAAGATTTGCATAGAGCAACGGCCTGCAGGTTCGCACCATGTGTCGTCGAACGTTTCGTCGGAGCCTGTGACGTCGAAACCGCCACCGGATAGGTCCGCGCCGACACAGAAATTCTTGCCTGCGCCTGCCAGCACGACCACCCGAACGTCAGGATCCGCGTCCGCACGACTCAGCGCGCTCTCGAGTTCGTTCGCCATCGTGATCGTGTAGCCGTTTCCGGCTTGGGGACGGTTGAGCATGACCGTTGCGACGTGATCAGACACCCGGTAGTCGATGGCTTCGTAATTGCTCACGCTTTGCGACATAACTACCACGATATAGGTTTATTGACATTCTGCCAATAGTGGCTGACGATGTGGAGTAACCACATCTGGAGGACCACATGACAGCAACTGCCCCCTCGCCAGCGAAGTCCACGCCTCGCTGGATGGATGAGGAGCTCACAGCGGTAGCCGATCTGGCCCGGAAGTTCTTCGCCAAAGAGGTCACCCCGCACACTGACCGCTTCATTGCGCAAGGCTTCCCTGACCGGGACGTCTACCGGAAAGCCGGTGAACTAGGCCTGCTCGGAATGTCGATCCCCGAAGAATACGGTGGTGGCGGCGGGACTTTCGCACACGAGATCGTGCTGTTCACCGAACAGGTTCGTGCATGCGAAAGCTCAATGCAGCTCGGCGTGCACACCGGCGTCGTACTCCACTACCTGCTCGCCTACGGCGGCGAGGAACAGAAGCGCCGGTGGCTGCCGAAGCTCACATCCGGCGAATGGATCGGCGCAATCGCCATGACCGAGCCGGGCGCCGGATCTGATCTGCAGGGCATCACCACCCGCGCGGTGAGAGAAGGGGACCACTACCTCATCAGCGGCGCGAAGACTTTCATCTCGAACGGCCGCAACTGCGACCTCGTCATCATTGCCGCGAAAACTGACACGTCGAAAGGCGCTGCCGGCGTTTCGCTACTCGTCGCTGAGGTGGGCGACGACACACCTGGTTTCGAGCGCGGTCGCATCCTCGATAAGATCGGCCAAAAGGGCCAGGACACCACCGAACTGTTCTTCGACAACCTCAAAGTGCCCGCTGAGCATCTTCTCGGTGAAGCCGAAGGTCTGGGCTTCTATCAGCTGATGGAGCAACTCCCCCAGGAACGGCTTATCGCTGCTGGCGCTGCCGTCGCGAGCATGGAACTTGCTGTCGAATTGACGACCGACTACACAAAGTCCCGCATGGCGTTCGGGAAGCCGCTCTTCGCGCTGCAGAACACCCGTTTTGAGCTCGCACACTGCGCGAGCGTCGCCCAGATCGGCCGCGTGTTTCTCGATGACTGCATCGAGAAACATCTGCGAGGTGAGCTCGACATCGCGACCGCGGCGATGGCCAAATACTGGCTAACCGAACAGCAATGTGACGTCGCGACCCGGTGTCTTCAGCTGTTCGGCGGGTACGGCTACACGATGGAATATCCCATCGCGAAGATCTTCACCGATTCGAGGATCCAGAAGATTTATGCCGGAGCGAACGAAGTGATGAAGGAACTCATCGCTCGCTCGCTGTAACAGCGTCCTGAGTTGTGCGCCGAATTGTTTCGGTGCACAACGTTGGATTATCCCGCATCGGGACGTGTCCGCAGGCAGGAAGCGTCACGTGGTTCGCAGCGGGGAGGAGTGAACTCGCGCGACGGTGCTGCGTCCAGTAGGGAAGAAGCAGGTCACGACTCCCCCACGCCACCGTCACTGGTAGTTCTGTTGTCACCGGCGAGGCACCGTACTGGGAGAACGATGCAAGTGCGGCGTCGAAGCCTTCTGCACCTCCGAGTCCCTCCACGTCGCCGAGGATCTCCTCAATAGTCAGCGACGCGGTGTCGGCATAGAACAGACTGAATAGCGCTGCCCTCGACACGCGATTACTCGCGAGCATCGGCACTACTCCGGCGGCGTGACGTGCGAGTGCGCGCGAGCCCCGTAGTGCGATCTGCGTCCACAGGCGTTCGCCGGTGTTCCAGAACCCGATGGGCGAGAAGGCAGTAACGGAGCGAGCCACGCCTAGTCTTCCCAGTTCGAGGCTAATACCACCACCCATCGAATTTCCCGCCACGTGCGGGCGCTCGATCCCCTTCTCAGAGAAGAACGCCCGCATGTAGTCGATGAGATGCTCTACGCCAGCCTCTGTTTCGATGGCGTCACTACTCCCGAAGCCCGGCAAGTCAACAGCCCAAACCTGATGATCATGGGCAAGCATGTCGAGTATGGGCTCCCACACCTGCCAGCGGCTGCCGATGCCGTGGATGAGGACGAGCGGCTCACCTTCACCACGAACCACGTATTCCACTGCCTACTCCCCTGCGGCTCGCTGCACTGGAGTGATGTCGAGGCGCAGTGCGCCGGGCGCACTGGTCGGCACCGTCGGCTTACGCGGGGCGATCGGGCTCAGCCGCTCGTATTTGGACCCCAGCGGAGGCCGCTGATCAGCTTCGCCCTTATTGGGCCACAACGACATAGCGCGTTCCGCCTGCGCGGTGATCGTCAGAGACGGGTTCACACCGAGATTGGCCGAGATCGTCGAGCCGTCGGCAATGTGCAGACCTTCATATCCGTAGACGCGGTGGTAAGGGTCCACGACCCCCGTCTGCGGCGAATCACCGATCGGGCAGCCACCGATGAAATGTCCGGTGATCGGAATGTTCGCCATTTCTGTCCACGAACCTTGCGGGATGCCCTTTATCTTCTCGGCGACCCTGCGGGTGATTTCGTTCCCCACAGGAATCCACACCGGCGGTGCGTCTCCCTGTCCGTGCTTGGTGGACAGTTTGCGGCCGAACAGCCCGCGTTTGGTGTATGTGGTGATCGAGTTGTCGACGGTCTGCATCACCAGCAGGCCGATCATGCGTTCAGACCAGCGGCGGGGACTGTGGATGCGCCATAGGCGGCGCCGCCAGCGCCACAACTCACGCAAGCCCAGCATCCATCGGCGTTTACCTTCTTTTGCGTCCACCAGGACGGTGGTGAGCAGCGCCATCGCGTTGCTGCCCTTGCCATAACGGACGGGCTCAATGTGCGTGACCGAGTCGGGGTGAATCGATGATGTGATCGCCACACCTTTGGTGAAGTCGGTGTCGTTGCTCAGGGACTTCGCCGCCAGCACGGCTTCGGAGTTGGTGCGGGTAAGTTCACCGAGTCGCGGCGAAATCTTCGGCAGATGACCCTCGTCACGCATGCGGTGCAGCATCGTCTGGGTTCCCAGCGCAGCAGCCGCGAAAACCACGTGATCGGCGGTGAAGGTCTGCTTGTTCTTACGCACCCAGCGGCCGGTGCGGACCGTGTCGACCGTGTAGCCGCCGCCCATCACAGGCCGCACTGTTGTCGCGGTGGTGAGGGGGTGCACCGTCGCACCGGCTCGCTCCGCGAGGAATAGATAGTTCTTGACCAGGGTGTTCTTTGCGCCGTGGCGGCATCCCGTCATGCATTCACCGCAATGCGTGCACGTTCTGCGGCTCGGTCCTTCGCCACCAAAGTACGGATCCGGTACTTCTCCGCCGGGTTTCGCATCTTTATCAGCGAACAGCACCCCGACAGGAGTGGGGTGGTACGTGTCCTCGATACCCATGTCTTTCGCTACTTCGAGGAGTACGCGATCTGCCGCGGTCGTGGCGGGGTTCAGGTTCACACCCAGCATCCGATTTGCCTGGTCATAGTGGGGTGCGAGTTCCGAGGACCAATCGGTGATGTGCGCCCACTGCTTATCTTCGTAGAACGGCTCGGGCGGCTCGTACAGCGTGTTCGCGTACACCAGCGAACCACCGCCCACGCCCGACCCACTCATCACAAAAGTGTCGTTGAGCAAGGTTAAGCGCTGGATGCCGAAGCAGCCCAGCTTGGGGGCCCACAGATATTCGCGCAGATGCCAAGAGTTCTTCGCGAACTCGTGGTCAGCGAAACGGCGCCCAGTTTCGAGCACGCCGACCTTGTATCCCTTCTCTGTGAGACGGAGCGCGGTGACGCTGCCACCGAAGCCAGAGCCAATCACGAGTACGTCGTAGTGAGTCTGAGGGGTTGACCGCATTGTCAGGAGCCCTTCCGTGCAGAGACAAGGTGGTAGTCATCGAGTTTGAGGCGGCGAGTTTTGCGCCGGTACGAGGACACTGTGCCAGGCCAGTTGTTGGTGATCCGGCCAGCGGCGTTGCGGTACCAGCTCGAGCAGAAGTTCCACGGGCTCCGGTCCAAGCGTTTCTGCAGTTTCTCGTCGAATGCTTCCTCGACGTCGGGGCGGACCGAGAGGTACTGCCCCGGACGACGGGCGAGGACCTCGACTGCCTGGCGGATATAGCGCGCCTGCGACTCGATCATGTAGACAATCGAACCGACCCCAAGGTTGGTGTTCGGCCCGTACATGACGAAGAGGTTGGGGAACTCGGGTATCGCCATGCCGAGGTAGGCGCGGGCTCCCTTGGGCCCCCACACATCCTGAAGCGCCTGGCGTCCAGCCCCGAAGATCTTCATCGGCCACAGAAACTCCGTGCCCTTGAAGCCCGTGCCGTAAATGATCACGTCGGCCTCATGGTGCACGCCGTCTTCG
This sequence comes from Hoyosella subflava DQS3-9A1, assembly GCF_000214175.1. Classification (NCBI taxonomy): domain Bacteria; kingdom Bacillati; phylum Actinomycetota; class Actinomycetes; order Mycobacteriales; family Hoyosellaceae; genus Hoyosella; species Hoyosella subflava. The sequence continues at coordinate 758,860 of NC_015564.1, read as the reverse complement.
GTCACCACGCCAGTTTCGGTGACTTCCCTGATTCCGGTGGTTTCCACCGTGACGTTTGGGCGGGTAAGCGCGGGAAAGTAGTCATTCGAGAACAGGCCGCGCTTACACCCGGCCGGATAGTCCGGCGTGAGCTTGGCGCGCAGTTCCGGGTCGGGAACCTGATTGCGAAGGTGGTTTTCGGCGATGCGGACGACCATGGGCTGGATCGCGGGGATATCAACGAGACCAAGCGAGAGAAACTCGCAGAGGGCCCAGAACCCAAGGCGTTCAGCGAGACGTACCGGAGGGATCCTCTTCAACACAGTATGGTGCCACGGTTTGTACTCGACGTCGGGTTTCGGCAGCACCCACGCGGCGGAACGCTGAAAAAGGGTCAGATGCGCAACATCGGGAGCGATGGCCGGAACGAACTGGACGGCACTCGCGCCCGTGCCGACAACCGCAACACGCTTGCCTTCGAGTGACACGCTGTGGTCCCACTCGGCGGAATGGAAGGACTGTCCTTCGAACTTTTCGATGCCCGGGATGCGTGGCATCGACGGCCGGGACAACTGGCCGGCCGCCATGATCACCACGTCAGCTGTTAATTCAGTGCCACCCGAGACGCGAACAGTCCATTGTCCGGTGTCTTCACTGAACTCGGCTTCACTTACCTCTGTCCCGAACCGAATATGATTGAATAGGCCCCGTTTTCGCGCGACGCCGCGCATGTATTCGAGAATGTCAGGCTGGAGTGAAAAACGCTTCGGCCAGTCAGATTTGGGCTCGAACGAGTAGGAGTACAGCGGTGAAGGGATGTCACACCCCGCGCCGGGGTAGGTGTTTTCGCGCCACACTCCACCCACGTCGTCCGCACGTTCGAGGATGGTGAAATCGTTGAAACCAGCGCGCTGCAGTTCCATTGCCATCCCGAGTCCACCAAAGCCTGCGCCAACGATGATGACTGACGGGCTGGCGGTGTTCTGTGTTTCTCCGCGGGCCATGTTCATGCCTCCTTCTGCGGCTGGCCGAGAGTGAATTCCATCGATTCGAATACGGCGCCAACGTGTCGGCCCGAACGCAGCCAGCCAGATAGCGTCGGGGGCGCGTCTATTTCGACAGTGACAAGGGCTGGCCGCACTCGTCCCCATGCGCGCATCGAACTCAGCCCTACGGAACCGTCCGGCCACTGCTGTGCCAGCGCCGTGGACAGCGTTGGCATGGGCACTGCTGGACCGAGGGCGCGTGCGGTTACCTGAACGTGCCATTCACGCCCCTGCGCGGTCATGGTCTTACCGGTCTCTGGCGCACCCTCAAAGGTCGCCAGCGTCTTGGGCAGTGACCAGTTTGTGCGCCCGCCCACCAGGCTCGTTTCCGAATCGACAGCCATGAACGGGACACTGCCGACGACTCTGCGGCCGTGACGGATTCCAGCAGCACCGAACACTTCGCCGTAACTGCCGACAGGCGTATCGAGGTACTGAACCATTCCACCAACCACACCGAGGGCTTTACCCCCGCGTCCGACACTGGGTGCCACTGCGCGGCCCGCTGCGGCTCCGCCCCGGCCGAACCACAGCACCGACCTGGCAAGGCACTGCCACGGCGCGGGCGCCTGGTTCGCTCCAAGCCGTTCTGCCACTTCAGCGTCCAGCGCTGATTCTGGCACCCCGTGCACACGAACAAGATCGGCGAGCTCCATTGGTCTTCCCTTCACTGCGGATAAGGACAAACCTACGGCTGCTCATCCGCCATGCCTATGAGTCCAGAGGACAGAAACTTGAGAAATTCGGCCACTGCGGGCAGTGTGAGACAGATGATCGATCGCTGGTCGATGCCAAGGTCCAGTGTGAGTGCCGCAATGCTTACTGAACTCGCCACCGAACGAGGTGTCCAGCCAACTCAGACGCTCCGCGGCACCGGCATCACCTCAGAAACTCTGCGCGACCCGACCGCGGAGGTGACCGCTGCCCAAGAACTTGTACTTGTTCGCAACCTACTTGCTGATCTGCCCGACGTTCCAGGCTTGGGGCTGGAAGCCGGGACGCGTTACCACGCACCCTCATTCGGGCCACTCGGTTTCGCTATGATCAGCAGCCCGACGGTGGGAGAGGCACTCGAAGTCGTGACGCGCTGGTTTGATCTGTCGTTCTCTTTTTCCACGTTGCACCGCCACGATGAGAGTGACCGGGTCACGCTAGTACTCGACGATACGGGTGTTCCCGACGACGTTCGTTGCTTCAATACGGAACGGGATCTATCGGCCATCATCACGATGATGCGGCCACTGCTTCCCACGGTGCCGATCATGCTCGCCAGCCTCGACATTGCCCTCCCCGAACCAAGCTATGTCGACCGGTACCGGGACATCCTTGCAGCGATTGGAACGAAACCGAACTTCAGCATGCCTGAAACTGTCATGCGCATCGACGCCACTCTGCTTCCGCTCGCTCTTCCGCAGGCAAATCGCCATATCGCAGAGATGTGCGTCCAGCAATGCGCGGCGCTGATGCACCGTCGCCAGGCGCGAGTGGGCGTGAGCGGCCAGGTACGGCAGCACCTGTTGCGACGGGGCCACACGACGAATCAGGACGAGGTAGCTCGCGCGATGAATCTCACTGTGCGGACCCTGCGACGGAGGCTGGCAGAAGAAGGTACTTCGTACCGGGAGCTGGCTGCGGAGACAACGGGGCTGCTGGCGGAGGATCTTCTCAGCTCAGGACTGCCGGTGGAGCAGATCGCCGAGCGGCTGGGGTACGCGGATGCTTCGAGTTTCACCCACGCGTTCAAATCGTGGAAAGGCGTCACTCCAGGACGATTCGCGCGCGAGCGCCAACGGCTCCGCGTTCCCCAACGAGAAGATTCGCCTTATTGACATTCTGCCGACAACCGTCATGATGGACTCACAGGGCGCATTGTGATTTTCGCGCCGCACATCGAAGGAGCTCAATGTCGACGACAGAGACAAACTCAGGTACGGCACCGGCACAGTCCGCCTCAGCCCTCGCATCGAAGAATCCGGCCACGGGTGACGTCATCTCAGTGCACGCAATTCAGTCGCCCGAGGAAGTCCGGGCGGCCGTTGAGAGAGCGCGCTCAGCTGCCAGAAGCTGGAATGCCCTCGGCTTCGATGGCCGCAAGCAGCATCTACTCAGGTGGGTCAGTTATCTGCTCGATCATGCTGACGAGCTCAGCGAGTTGATCCACGCGGAGAACGGGAAGCCCGTTGATGATGCGTACCTTGAACTTGTGCTCGCGGTCGAACACATTGCGTGGGCGGCGAAGCATGCCAAAAAGGTGCTTTCACCGAAAAAGGTCGCACCTGGCCTGCTGATGGCGAACTTCTCCGCGGTTATCGAACAGCACCCACTTGGGGTCATCGGCGTAATCGGGCCCTGGAACTACCCCGTCTACACACCCATGGGGTCAATTGCATATGCGCTCGCCGCGGGTAACTCTGTTGTGTTCAAGCCAAGCGAGTACACCACTGCCGTCGGCAACTATCTCGCTGATTCGTTCCGCCTCGCGAACCCGGAACTGCGCGAACACATCCTGACCACCGTTAACGGCTACGGGGAAACTGGTGCCGCCCTGGTGACGTCGGGCGTGAACAAGATCGCCTTCACCGGGTCGACACCCACTGGTAAGCGGATCATGGCCGCGGCAGCGGAATCCCTCACGCCCGTGCTGCTCGAGTGCGGGGGCAAAGATGCCGCAATCGTGGCGGCCGATGCAGATGTCAAGGCAGCCGCTGACGCGATCGCATTTGGCGCTATGGCCAACAGTGGCCAGACCTGCGTCGGCGTCGAACGTGTCTACGTTGACAAGCGTGTCAGCGATGAGTTCATCACCGAGATCAAGAAGATCATCAGGGATCTGAAACCCGGTGATGCGGAGGGCGCATCGTACGGCCCGATGACAATGCCGAGCCAGATCGACATTGTTCGCAGCCACATCGAGGACGCACTCGAACACGGCGGCCGAGCCGTAGTCGGCGGGGCCGACTCCGTCAAAGAACGTTATATCGAGCCCGTCGTCATCGTTGACGCCGACGAAACCTGTTCTGCTGTAGTGGAAGAGACCTTCGGCCCGACGCTCACGATCCGTACGGTCGACAGCGCCGACGAAGCCATCGAACTTGCCAACGCGTCCCGGTTCGGGCTCGCGTCAACCGTCTTCTCCAAGAATCACGGCATGGAGATCGCGCGCCGCCTGCGTGCCGGTGCGACGTCAGTCAACTCAGTGCTTGGCTTCGCAGCGATCCCAGCGCTCCCTTTCGGAGGAGTGGGCGAATCGGGAATCGGCCGCATTCACGGCGAGTGGGGCCTCAAGGAGTTCACACGTCCGCACGCCATCGCGAACCAGCGGTTTGCCATTCCAGGCATGGCGCTGCTGAGTTTCAAGCGCACCAAGATGACAACGAGCCTGGTCAAGCAAACGATGAAACTGCTGCACGGCCGGTACAAGTAAGCCGGCGTTCGAAGGCGAGAGCCCGGCGCAGGAATGGGCTCTCGCCGTTTACACCAAAGGCAGGTTTTTCCGCATCCGCCTGCGTGTGTCCCAGAGGTAGAAGTTCATCGGGAACCGTCGGACGATATGAGGTAATCTCCGATAAACCATTCCGATGGCGGTAAGTCCCTTTGCGAGAATGCGTTCATCTCGCTCGGACCACGGAAGCCGCATTTCGTCGCGCAGATGGGGCGGGAGCAGGCCGGTAGCAATGAAGCGCTGTGGCCGCGCGGCCAGGGCCCGAACCGGCAGCGGCAGCGCCTTCAGGTCCACCAATTCAGCGAGGTAGTCGCGAACAGTGTCATCGATCGACGTCGCGGCCAGAGTGTGGCGCCAGTATTCGTCGAACGCAGCCCTGTCGGGGGGCCAAAGTTCCTGCGGCATCTGCAGCGTCGTACCCAGGCGGGCGCAGTAGTCATACAGCGCGTCGGCGTCAGTCTCGGGGATCGGCCCGTGGAGGCGCTCGGTCATGTCCACGATGCCGTAGTACAGGCAGGCAGCCACCCAGAGTTGCAGCCGAGGGCTGAACGCGTTGTATTTGACGGGACTGCCAGGACGGGACCGGATCTGCCGGTGTGACTGGTTGACGGCCTCGCGGTATCGCAGACGTTCTTCCTCGGTGCCGTGCAGTGCAACCGCGAGGTAAGACAACGTGGTTCGCAACCTCTTGACGGGATGCAGCGTCACTTTCCCACTGTCGACCGGGCTTTCAACGACTCCGTAACCGACCGGAGGAAGGCTGAGTTGCATGATGACGTTGGCCGTCCCCGCGAGGAAGGCAGCGATGCCGTCGACGTGGTTCCACATGTCGTAGTCGAAGCGCGGCTCGGGCGAAGTGCCGCCTGGCACGTTGTTGTTCGCAGCGCTCGTCATTGTGCGCCCCCTCAGGACACCGCATCTCTTGATATTTGATCAAAGCATACCGTAGCGGCTGAAAGTCAGGTCGAGTGACGCCCATACGGCACGACACACCGTGACTCCCGACCACACACCCTCTGCTGACGGTGTGTGGTCCGTACTCCCGGTGTGTGGTGGAGAGGCCGCAAAAACGGACAGCCCCCGAACCGTGTGTACCGACTGGACTTAGCCGGTGGTTCGGGGGCCGGGTAGCTGCCTGGTATTCGCTCGCTGCCAATGGCAGGGGGTGAATCCTGGCGCAGCTGGCAGCTAGCGGACAGCCACCTCACGTGTCCTAAAGCCAATCATCTTCTGGACCACCTCCTTCCTCGTGTACTTGCGAAGGTACCTGGACCTGGACTGACCGGCAACGGAATTTTTCAAGACCCCTGATCCCGATCGTCCGTGAGCGGTACTGTCGAAGTACTCACGGACTCCTTCCCGAGGGGAGGCGAACATCATCGGCGATTTGCGCATACGCAACGTCGCGCTGGTGGGCCACCAGGGCAACGGAAAGACCTCCCTGGCCGAAGCGCTGCTCTTCGCAGCTGGCGTCGTCAGCCGTCCGGGCCGCATCGAAAACGGCAACACTACTCTCGATACGCAGCCCGAGGAACGCGAACGGGCGCAATCCCTCACGCTTGGCCTGGCGTCATTCGATTCAGATGATTACCGCATAAATTTGCTCGACACACCGGGCTATATCGACTTCGCCGGTGATGCGGATATCGCGCTCCAGGTGGCCGACATGGCGGTCTTCGTCGTTGACGGCGTGAGCGGCCTGCAGGTAAGCGACGAAATGATGTGGGCCATCGCAGCCGAGCGGTCCATTCCCCGACTGATTTTCGTCAACAAGATGGACAAGGATCGTGCCTCGTTCGACGCGACGGTCGAGGATGTCCGCGCGCATTTCGGCCAGGGCGTGGAGCCGATCGAGCTGCCCGTCGGAGAAGCGCGAGCCTTCACCGGCGTCTGTGACCTTCTCACTGAACACACGTTCTTTTATGACACGGGGACGACTGTCGAGCGCGATGAAGTCCCCCCGCAGATCGCGGAACACGAACGCGCAGAACACGAACACCTGGTCGAGGACGTCATCCAGATCGAAGACGAACTGGTCGCCCGCTACCTCGACGGCGAAAACATCACTGTCGCTGAACTCGACCGCGCGCTGCGGTCGGGCTTCGCGAACGCAAGCCTATGGCCAGTGCTGTGTGGCTCCGCGACAGAGATGATTGCGGTGGACCGGCTCCTTGACTTTATTTGCCGCCTCGGACCGAGTCCCGATGACGTGCCGCCCCGCACCCTGGAAAAAGCGGGTCGGACAGTGCAACTGCCGTGCACCGCGGACGGCCCGACAATCGCGTACGTCTTCAAAACTCAAACCGACGAGTACGTCGGCCAGGTCGCGCTGATGAAGTTGCTTTCGGGCACGCTGCACGCGGACGATGTCCTGATAAACCAGCGCACCGGAAATAAAGAACGCGTGCACAACCTGCTGACAGTTCTCGGAAGTAAAACCACAAGCGTCGGCGTTGCCAGCGCGGGTGACATGGTGGCGGCGATCAAGTTGTCCGACGTAGCTACTGGCGACACCTTGGCACCTGCGGGCTCGACGTTCCAGGTGCACCAATTGGTGAATACGCAGCCCGTGTACGGAATCGCCGTCACGCCGCAGCGCACCGGGGACGAAGAAAAGCTCGCGACGGCACTCGCTGAAATGGTCCGGGACGACCCCACCCTGCACGCAGATCGCGACCAGGAAACTCATCAACTCGTCATCAGGGGCTCGGGTGATATGCACGTCCAGGTCGCCCTCACTCGCCTGCACCGGCGGTTCGGCATCAGCGTGAACACTGAACCAGTGAAGGTCGCGTACCGGGAAACGCTCGCAGAGGCTGTGCAGGCCGAGGGCAGGCACAAAAAGCAGAGCGGCGGACACGGCCAGTTCGGTGTCGCGACTGTGCGTTTCGAGCCGCTCCCCCGTGACTCCGGGTTTGAGTTCGTCGATGAGACTCGTGGCGGGGTGATCCCCAAGTCTCTGATCCCGGCAGTGGGGAAAGGCATCGCGGAATCCATGGCGCGTGGCGGCCGCGAAGGCTATCCCCTCGTCGATATCCGCGCCACCGTCGTCGACGGCAAACATCACTCGGTGGACTCCGACGAGTTCAGCTTCAAGATGGCGGGGGCTCTCGCGCTGAAGGAGGCAATCGAACGGGGTGGCACGAAGGTGCTGGAACCCATATTCCACGTCGAAGTCACTGTGCCCGACGCTCTGCAGGGCGATGTTCTCGCTGACCTTGCCAGGCGGCGCGGCCAGATCGAAGGAACCGAACCCGGCGACAACGGCACTACAGCCGTAATCGCTTCGGTGCCCCAGGGAGAGCTACTCGACTACGCAGTGGCAATGCGCTCGATGACACATGGCCGCGGGCAGTTCACCGCGACGTTCGCGCGATATCAGGAGCGCCCGTAACGTCGTGGCATTCCAGGTCCCGCGACGCCCGGATAGTCCTCGACGGCCGCTGGTGTGACACCACCACGACCGTCCTGTCGTGGTGGACGAGGCCGCTGTCCCGATCGAGCAGCGCGTCCAGGAGGCGAGCCGCGTCATCTGCATCCAAATGCTCTGTCGGCTCGTCTAAAAGCAACACCGAGGCCGGGGAGAGCAACGCCCTGGCAAGAAGCAGCCTTCGCCGCTGCCCGCCGGATAGCGCCTCATCCCCACCGACGAGCACCGTGTCGAGGCCGTCAGGCAATTCGTTGAGCCAGTCGCCCAGACCGACGCGCTGCATCGCATCCACCATGTTTTCACGGGTCGCGTCCGGCCGGGCAACGAGCAGGTTGTCGCGCAGCGTCGTCGCGAATATGTGCGCGTCCTCGGCAAAGAATGTGACTGTCCGGCGAAGCGTATCGGGGTCCCAATCGTCTAGCGGCTGACCCCCCGCTGCAGCTGACCCCCCAACCGGCGGTATGAGCCCGGCAAGCGTCATTAGAAGGGTGGACTTGCCGGCACCGCTCGGTCCGGTGATGAGAACTCGGCTGCCTTCTGGCCAGTTCAGAGTGAGTGGTCCTGACGCAACGGTGCCACCCCATCCGCAGTGGAGTTGCTGGGCGGCGATCGAGTGCCCATGCGCGCGCCCACCCTGACCCTCTGCGGTAACGCTTGTTGCCTCATCGAGCAGCATCATCACACGTCCTGCCGCCTGTCGAGCACGCAAAAGGTGCACTGCGGCGTCGGGCAGCGCTGATGTTGCTTCAAAGGCAGCGAGCGGCAGCAGCACCAGAATTCCGAGCGAGGTGATCGACAGGCTGTCTGTTGCATAGAGGTTCATCCCGATGAGCAACGCGCCGATGACACTAACGCCGACCGCGAGGGGGGTCACGGAGGCAGCGCCAGCAGACGAAACCGCAGCTCGGTCTGCTGAGCGATCGGAGTTGTGCAACGAAGTCTCAGCCCGTAGCACCGCCGCCCCGAACTGTCCGGAGACTTTCAGTTCAGCAGCATGGTCGAGGACGTTCATGGCAGCGTCACGGTGCTCCCCGCGATAGCGATCGGCCTCGGCTTCCCGCAGTCGGGCTGCCCCCGCGGCGAGCAGTGGCGCGAGCACCCCCGCGGCGATGAGCGCGAGCGCGAGTATCAGCGCTGCAGCCGGCGCGATCACGGCAAGGGCCACCACCGCAGCGAGACTGAGCAGGACCGCGACCGCAGCGGGGACGACCGCACGCACCACCGTCTCACCGAGGGTGTCGATGTCTTCTCCCGTGCGCGCCAGCATGCCACCACGGCTCGCGCCGAGAGCAGCCCTGGGATGCCCAGTTGCAAGCCGTTCGTAGACCGTGGTGCGCGCGGCGACGGTACCGCGCAGCGCGAGGTCGTGAGTTGCGAGTCGATCGAGGTATCGGAAGACGCCGCGGCTGATTCCCAGTGCACGGACAGCCACCACCGCGACGGTGAGGTCGAGCACGGGAGGCATCTCGAATGCCCGCATGATGAGCCATGCTGACACGCCAGCAAGGGTCAGCGCGGAGCCGAGTGTGACCGTCGCCGCAGCGATCGCGAGGCACGTCCGCCCGGCGGGGATCTCGAGCAGCCTCAATGCGCGCCACAACGTCCTCATACGAGCCTCCCTGCCGAAGCCCCCAGCGTGGTCACCTGATCGGCTGCCGCCAGCACACGTGCGTGGTGAGCAACGGCGATCACGGTGGCTCCGGTGGCTGCCCGGGCTCGCATTGCGTCCAGTATGCGGTCGGTGGAGAGGTCATCTAGGTGTGCAGTCGGTTCGTCGACGATCAGCACGCGCGCGTCCGAAGCGAAGGCACGCGTCAGCGCGAGCCGTTGTCGCTGCCCCAGCGACAGGCCAGTGCCACCGATGCCGATGCGCGTTTCGAGGCCATCGGGCAATTCCGCGAGAACCTCCCCGAAACCGGTTTGCTCAGCAGCGCGTGCGATGTCGTCGATCGGCCCGTTGAGTTCAAGGTTCTCCCGGACGGTCCCTGGGATGAGCACAGGCTTTTGCGGCACCCACGCGACTTGGTCCCACCATTGCTGGATATCCAGGTCGGCAACGGGAAACCCACTGACTGTCACGGCGCCACCATCAGGGGTGACGAGACCGAGGACCGCGTGCAGGGCCGTGGTCTTCCCCGCGCCGTTAGGTCCGGTGATGACAGATATCTCCCCCGGCCGGAACTCTGCGCTGAAACCGTCCGGCGCGAAACCTTCGCGGGCCCGCATTCGGAGTCCGGCTACGACAACGGTGTACGGGCCGCTCGGCAGCTGGCGACTGCCTGGCCTGGTTGTCGCGCGCGGAGCGAGCAGGCTGAACGCCCTGTCCGCGGCACTCACGCCGTCTTCAGCCGCGTGGAATTGCGCCCCTACCATCCGCAGCGGCAGGTACACCTCGGCAGCGAGAATCAGCGCGACCAGCCCGGGCTGCAGTTCCATGTTTCCGTACACGAGCCGCAGCCCCACACTGACAGCGACGAGGGCAACGCAGAGAGTGGCGAACATCTCCAGCACCATGGACGACAGGAACGCGATCCGCAGCGACGCCATCGTGGTGTGGCGATGCTGCTCCCCTAGCTCTCGGACGCGCTGGGTTTGCCCGCGCTCCCGTGCCAGCGAGCGCAACGTCGGCAGACCCGCGATCAAGTCCAGCAGTTGCGCCGATAACTGCGACATCGAGCGGAGCTTTGCCCGTGACTTTCCGCGCGTCAGCAGTCCGATGAGGATCATGAATGTCGGAATGATCGGCAGGGTGAAGAAGATGATGAGCGCGGACGTGATGTCATGCACCGCGATAACCACGAGCACCGCAGGTGGCACGATCGCGGCCAGAGCCAGTGCGGGCAGGTAACCCGTGAGGTAGGGACCTAGCCCGTCGAGTCCACCATTCCGGTGAGTCACTACCGTCGCGGTCTCGTCACGAACGGCCGCTCGGTCCCGTGGGGGCATCGCCGCCACGGCACGCAGCACGTCCATTTTCAGATCGCGGATAACAGCGGCAGAACTGCGATGCGCGAACCTGGTGTGCAACCACATCGCGGCCGCTCGCACAAGCACGGCTCCCGCGAGTACCGAGAGTTCCCAGATCCACACCGAAGGCACCCTGCGCGCCGGATCCGTGACAACGCCCGCGAGAATGGTCGCGATCATCAGAGCCATGACAATCACTGTCGCCGCGGTGACGACTCCCATGACGACGGTCAGTACCAGGTACGGGCGTACCGGTGCTGAGAGTCGCCAGAGCCGGGGATCGAACGGTTTCATCGCCGCATCTTCAGCCCGATGGACGGCGGGATCTGCTCAGTGGTGATCCGTTTGCGGAACACCCAGTACGTCCAGCCTTGGTAAATCATGACGACCGGCGCGAGGAACGCTGCGGCCCATGTCAAGACCCTGAGCGTGTACGGCGAGGACGCGGCTTCCGCAACCGTGAGACTCCACTCGGGGTTCAGTGAGGATGGCATGACGTCAGGGAACAGCGAACCGAAAAGCAGCGCTGTCGCTGCGGCAACGGTGATGAAGGTGGCGACAAAGGTCCACCCCTCGCGCTGCCTCGCCGTCATCACAACGGTGACGATCAGGCCGATCGCTGCCACCCAGGTGAATACCCAGGTCAGCGTCGATCCGTAGGCAAGTTGCGTCCATACCGCGAACCCTCCGGCGACGAGCAACGTTGCTGGAGCGAGGAGTCCCGCGGCTTTGATCGCGTCCGCCCGTACTTCCCCGCCCGTCTTGAGAGCGACGAATACCGCCCCGTGGAGGAGGAAGAGCATTGTGGTCGTGATGCCACCGAGGATTGCGTAGGGGCTCAAGAACGCTTCCCACATGTTCGTGATTTGCTTGTTCTCGTCGATAGGGGTGCCGCTGACAACGGCCGCGAAGACCATGCCCCACAAGATCGCGGGCAACCATGACCCGATGATGATGCCCGCATCACATCGCGCGCGCCACTGGTCGTCGTCGATCTTGCCGCGGAATTCGATAGCCACCGCGCGGAAGATGAGGGCAAGCAGAATGAGGAGCAGCGGGATATAAAAGCCGGAGAACAAGGTCGCGTACCAGTCAGGGAAGGCCGCGAACAGCGCGCCGCCAGCGGTGATCAGCCAGACCTCGTTGCCGTCCCACACAGGTCCGATTGTGTTGAGCGTGGCCCGCCGTCGCTTGTCCGCGTTCATCCGGGACTTGCGGCCCAGAAACGGCATGAGCATGCCGACGCCGAAGTCGAACCCTTCGAGCACGAAGTAGCCGAGGAAGAGGAAGGCGATGAGAATGAACCAGAGTGTGGTGAGTTCCATGGTCGGTTTCCCCGCTTAGTAGGCGAACGACAACGGTTTCACGTCATCGCCAGATTCATCGTCGTCGTGTTTGTGCGGATGCTTATCGTGTTCGAGCGGCCCTTCCAGGACGTAACGCCGGAGCAGATAGAACCAGACGACCGCGAGCGCGCCGTACACCAGCGTGAAGGTGATGAGCGAGGCAAGCACCAACCCGGCGGAGTGGTTCGACACCGCGTCAGCCGTCATGAGACGGACCTGGTCGACACCTGTCAGGTTGGGCACCACAACCCAGGGCTGTCGTCCCATTTCCGTGAAGATCCAGCCGAAGCTGTTCGCGAGGAACGGTGTCGGGATCGCGAAGATCGCCAGCTTGCCGAACCACTCCTGGTCCGGGACGCGTCCACGGCGCGTCACCCACAGGCCTGCGAGAGCGAGTGCCGCCGAACCAAACGCGAGACCGATCATCAGCCGGAATGACCAGTAGGTGATGAACAGGTTGGGCTGATAATTGGCCTCCCCGTAACGCTCCGAGTACATCTCCTGCAGCTCGACCACACCCATGAGTTCTGCGTTGAAGTCATTTGTCGCCAAGAAGGAGGTCAACCCAGGCACGGCGAGGATATGCCGCACGTTTTCGCAGTCATTGTTGTGGTCGCCGATAGTGAGGAGCGAGAACTCCGCGCCACGTTCGGTGTGGCACAGTGCCTCAGCTGAGGCCATCTTCATCGGCTGCTGCTCGAACATGAGCTTGGCCTGGATGTCCCCCGTGACAGCGAGCGCGAAGCCCGAGGCGATCATCACCCCAAGAGCGAGACGAGTAACCGGCCGCCACATCGTGCGGGCTTCTTCTTCGTACTCCGCCGCTTCCTCGGGTGCCGCAGTCTTCGCCTGGCGCATCCTGCGTACCATCCACCAGCCACCGACACCGGCGACAAACGTCGCGGCGGTGAGGAAGCTGCCGGCGATGGTGTGCGGGAAGGCCGCGAGTGCCGTGGGATTCGTCAGAAGCTCCCAGATGCTGGTGAGTTCTGCGCGTCCCGTTTCCTCGTTGAACACGGCACCGACGGGGTGCTGCATGAACGAGTTGGCAACGATGATGAAGTACGCCGACGCGTTGACCCCGATCGCTACCATCCAGATCGTCGCGAGGTGCACGAGTCGTGGCAATCTCCCCCAGCCGAAGATCCACAACCCGAGAAACGTCGATTCGATGAAGAAGGCAGCGAGTCCTTCGAGCGCGAGCGGCGCACCGAATACATCACCGATGAACCGTGAGTACTCGCTCCAGTTCATGCCGAACTGGAACTCCTGGACGATGCCGGTCACGATACCGAGTGCGAAGTTGATCAGGAAAAGCTTGCCGAAGAACTTCGTTAGCCGGTACCAGTGGTCTTTGCCGGTGACCATCCACATCGTCTGCATCACGGCGACGAGTGGCGCCAGGCCAATCGTCAGCGGGACGAAGATGAAGTGGTAGACGGTTGTGATCCCGAATTGCCACCGAGCGACATCCAGCGCTTCCAGGCTGTTCACGGCGTACTCCAAACTAGGGCGGACCAGCCCTGGCGGTTGGAAGGTGCGACCGAGAACTACCGGCACTACTCGGCCATGCAAAAGACGGTACTACTACTAGAGGTAGTAGTCACTACACGCTGTAGTAGACGTTGGTCACACCCACGCCGCGCCTTCCCGGAACGGGACGACGCCAATTCTTCCCTCGGCTCGGCGCCGCCAGGCAGAGCCGTTCGGCACGTAATGCAAGGGACTGAAGTCCTCATCCTGGGCGCTGGCTCGGACAATTTTCCATTGGCCCCCTCCCCTGTGTCGGGGACAATGGGGCAGTGAGCGAAACAACCCCGCTACAGGGCGTCCGCATCCTCGAAATGGGCCAGCTCATCGCAGGCCCGTTCACTGGTAGCCGTCTCGCCGACTTCGGCGCCGAAGTGATCAAGATCGAACCGCCCGGCCGTGGGGACCCCATGCGCGACTGGGGCAAGAAAGTAGACGGCACCAGCTTGTGGTGGGCCGTGATAGCCCGCAACAAGAAGTCGGTTACCGTCGACCTGAGCACCAGCGAAGGCCGCGACGTGCTTCGTGAACTCGTCAAGGATGCTGACGCGATCGTGGAGAACTTCCGGCCAGGGACCCTCGAACGCTGGGGCATCGGACCTGAGGAACTACACAAGATCAACCCTGGGCTGATCATCGTGCGTATCTCCGGCTTCGGCCAGACCGGACCCTACGCATCGCGGCCAGGCTTCGCGAGCGTCGGCGAAGCGATGGGCGGCCTGCGCTACATCAACGGTTTCCCGGGTGGAGTCCCGCCGCGCTGCGGAATCTCACTCGGGGACACCTTGGCGGCACTGTTCGCCTTCGAGGGACTTCTGATGGCGCTGTACTGGCGTGACGCGCGCGGTGGCACAGGGCAGGTCGTGGACGCGTCAATCCTCGAAAGCTGCTTCGCGATGCTCGAATCCACACTTCCGGACTACGACAAGCTCGGCATTGTCCGTGAGCCGACGGGCACGAGCCTGAAGAGCCTCGCGCCGAGCAACGTCTATCCGACGAAGGAGGGACGCCACATCGTGATCGCGGCGAATGCCGATCCGATGTTCACGCGGCTAACTCGCGCGATGAACATGCCCGAACTTGCTGCCGACCCTCGGTTCGCCACACACATACCGCGTGGAGAGAACGGCGAGGAGATCGACCGGATCATCGCGGAATGGTCGTCGCAACTGACGTACGACGAGCTCACCAGCGCGCTCGATGCGCAGGCTGTCGTTTGGGGCCCCATCAACTCGATCGCCGACATCGTCGAAGACCCGCACGTTCAAGAACGGGGCATGATTGTGCGGCAACCCGACGATCGGTTCGGTGACCTTGCCATCCCCGGCGTCGTCCCGAGGCTTTCAGTGACACCCGGCAAGGTCAACTGGCTCGGACGCGCAACACCCGGCACGGACAACGAGGCAATCCTGGGAAGCGATCATGCCTGACGTGCGCATAGCCGAGGTGGGCCCCCGCGACGGTCTGCAAAACCTGGCACACGAATTCTCCGTCGCCGAGCGCATCGATCTGATCAACCGGCTGCTCGGCGCCAACCCGGCGCTGGTGGAGGCAGTCAGTTTCGTCAACGAGCGTCGGGTACCCCGAATGGCCGGGGCGGAGCAGATCCTGCGCGAGATCGAACGTCCAGGTGACGTCGCGATCGCTGGCCTCGTCCTCAACGGCCGGGGTGTGCATCGCGCGCTCGAATGTGAACTCGACGAGATCCGTTTCGCGGTGTCCGCGACCGACGCGTTTAACATCCGCAACGTCAATGCAACCGTCGAAGCCACCGTCGCCGAGTTTGCAGCTGCGGTTGACCCGTTGCACGCCAGCGGCAAGAAGCTCACGGCCGTTGTGGCCGTGGCCTTCGGATGCCCTTTCGCAGGGCCTGTTCCGGCTGCGGCGGTCCAGGCGGTGGCTGCCCAGCTCGTGAACGCCGGGGCAGACGAACTGATCCTCGCTGACACGATCGGATGCGCGGTGCCGACCCAGATCCGGTCGCTGATCAGCGCGCTGCGCGAGAATTGGCCCGAACTTCCCCTCGGACTGCACCTTCACAACACTCGTAACACGGGGTACCTCAACGCGATCGTGGGCGTTGAGTCCGGAGCCACCACTCTCGATGCGTCAGTGGGCGGCCTTGGTGGCTGCCCATTCGCGCCCAACGCCACGGGCAACATCGCTACCGAAGATCTCGCGTACATATTGCGCAACATGGGTGTCAGCACGGGCGTCGATCTCGAATCCCTGATCGGTACGTCGAAGTGGCTCGGCAGCGTCATCCCTCAGGAAATCAGCGGCCAGGTCGCACGAGCGGGCCTTTTCCCCGAAATTGCTAGCCACGCCCCCGAGCAGCGAGCGTGACAGCAACGAGGAGCGTCGCCGCAGCGGTGATCGCAGCACCAACGCCCGCGTAAACCTGCATTCCGGCCGTGAAAGCTTCACGTACCGCATCGACGAGGCCGTGGCCGCGCGCCCCTAGCCGTTCCGCGGCAGCCACACCCTCATGGATACCGGACCGAGCGGCGGCCGCCGCGGTCTCTGGCGTGCCCGGTGGGATCGCGTCAATCAGCGTAATTCGGTATGCGAGCACACCGATCGCGCCCCCGGCTGCGATGCCGGCGGCCGTGCCAAGCTCGCCACTGACCTCTTGGGCTGCGGCCGCCGAGCCAGCCCGCTCAGCTGGGGCACCCGAGATGATGAGGTCACTGACCAGCGCCATCGCGACACCGTGCCCGAACCCGGTTACGGCGATCGCAGCAACAACAACGCCGAGTGGGCTGCTCCCGGCAATCGCGACGAACACTAGGCCGAGTGCGGTGATCGACAGTCCCGCCGTGACCACGAGAGCCTGGCGAAAGCGCGCGACCAGACCGGGCGCGAGCATCGCACCAGCGATATTGACCACGATGTACGGCAGCGTCCACAGCCCCGCGTGAAGTGGCGAAAGCCCAGCAACCCACTGGAGGTACTGGGTGAAGAGATAGAAGACGCCAACCACACCGATGCCCGTTAGCAGCAGGGCGGCCAGCGGGATTGCCGTGCGTCGCCGCGTTAGCAGGACAAGGTCGAAAAGCGGCTCGCGCAGGCTGCGCTGGCGGCGGATGAAGAGACCGAAAAGACCTGCACCTCCACCCGCGATCAGCAAGTTCAGCCAGGCGGGATGACTTGAAGCCACGTCATAGCCGGCGGCGAGATCCTGCAATCCGTAGACGATGGCGAGCATCGCAACAACCGATAGCGCGACGCTGACTAAATCGAGCGGGGCGGGGTTCTCCTCACGCTGTTCCGGTAGCAGCCGTGGGCCCAGGACAACGAGGAGAAAAAGCGCAGGAACGTTGATCAGGAAGACAGACCCCCACCAGAAGAACTCCAGCAAAGCTCCCCCCATAAGAGGGCCAATCGCTCCGCCTCCCGCGAACGCACTGAAAATCACGGCGATCGCGAACCGGCGCTGATCGTCGTTCGGGAACATCGTTCGCAGCAGCGAGAACAGAGACGGCATCAGTGTCGCACCCGCAATCCCTAGCAGCGCACGGGCTGCGATGAGCATCTCAGGACTAGTGGAATACGCGGCAACGACAGAAAGTACGGCGAACGCTGCACCACCGGTCAGCAAGAGTTTGCGACGCCCGATCCGGTCACCGAGACGTCCCATCGTGATAAGGAACCCGGCAATGAGGAATCCGTACACATGCACGATCCACAGGCCCTGCGCAGCGGACGGACTTAGGTCTGCGGTGATGGTGGGGAGCGCGAAGAACAAGACGGTTATGTCGGTAGCCAACGCAAGCATGGGGAGCAGGAGCAGCGCGAGGCCCGCCCACTCCTTCATGGTCGCGCGGTCTCCGGACTGCGCGGTTTCCGATGCGGTACGCGGATTCGTCATCACGCGGCCTCCCACCGTGCAGAACGCAGGGCGCGGGCCCACCACAGCAGCTGATCAAAAAACGCTGTCGCCGCCGCTCGAGCGGAATCAGCGTTGACCGGCTGACCCCCGTTGTCGAAGCGTTCCCAGAAGTTCGCGAAGCTCAGCACGTTGCGGATCGTCATAGTTCGTAGTTCGGCGAACACGCCCCGAAGTTGCTCGACAGCTTCGATTCCACCGCTCATGCCCCCGTACGACACGAATCCCACTGGAGTCGCGGCCCACTCGTCGTGGAACCAGTCGATCGCGTTCTTCAGCGACGCTGGATAACCCCGGTTGTACACGGGCGTGACGATGACGACCGCGTCCGCGGCCTGGATGCGCTTCCCGAGCATGGCGACTTCGTTTGCCACCGGTGCATGCTCGTCGTCACCAGGAAGAACAACCGGCAGCCTGATGTCAGCGAGGTCAGCGACATCAAGAGCAATGTCGTTGCGTTCACGCGCGCGCTCCGCTGCCCATGCTGCGGGAACGTGCCCGAAGCGGCCTGCCCGGATGCTGCCCACCAGTAGCAGGACCCGCAGTGGAACTGCAGTGCTGGCCCTAGCCGACATTTCTCCACTTCCTTTCGCACAGTTTCATTACGATACGACTCGTAACGTTACGATACCCTTTAAAACATGTCCACCCCGCGCCACCATTCCGGCGAGACCGCCGTCGGCCGCCCCCGCGATCCGCAACTAGATGACGCGATACTCAGGGCCGCGCTCGCGGTCCTCGACGAAACGGGATACGCCAAGCTCTCACTGGAAGAGGTGGCTCGGCGGGCGGGCACGACCAGGCCCGCGATTTACCGCCGCTGGCCCGGCCGGGTGCCTCTGGTACTGGCAGCAATCGCCATGCGGCTAGCCGTCCCGACGCCGCCGGACACGGGTTGCACTCTGTGTGACTTAGGTGAAGGGCTCAACGTTTTCCTTGCCGCCTACCGCACCATCAGGCCCGACGTACTCATCGCGCTCTACGCCGACTGCGCGACGGACCCAGAACTTCGTGGCCGCTACATGGCGACCGTCGTCGAGCCGCCCCGCGGGGCGGTCGGGTGCACCATCGACCGCGCAATCGGGCGCGGGGACCTCCGCCCTGACGTGGACCGCGAGATGCTGCTCGACATGATCAGCTCACTTGTCCACTACAGGGCCCTATTTGGCCGCCTCCACCTCACTGATTCAGAAGCCGAAGAAGCGATCGAAACGCTACTCCGCGGAGCTGCCGTCGATTACGACGCACTTGTCGAACACAGCGAAGCTTTGGAGCTTGAACACACCTCACCGGGCGGTAGCCATGCCCCCACCAGCTAATCCGCTTTCTCGACAGCCCGGTCGACCAGACGCGCCACCTCGACCGCCGCAGCAGGCTCGGGCATACGAATCCCATTGAGGGAGGTGATCCGCGCTCCCAGCGCGACACTCGACACCAGCCACGCACCGTCGGCGTTGAGCAGGTCAACGACCGTGAGCGCGGCGTAAGCAGCCGTAAAGCCGTACTCCTCAGCCATGGCGAACACGGCTTGCTGGGTCGTGCCCGGAAGAACGCCATAATCGAGCGGTGGCGTCAGAAGTTCGCGTCCACGCAGAATCATGACGGTGGATCGCGGGCCTTCGAGAACGTAGCCGTCGGAGCTGACGAACACAGCGTCGTCGGCACCGTTGCGGAGGGCGTACCGGATCGCGGCCATGTTCACCGCGTAGGACAATGTTTTCGCGCCCAGGAGCAGCCAGGGTGCGAACTCTTTGAGATCACTCGCGTACCCACGCTCCAATGTGATCACGGTTACGCCACTAGATCGTGCCTGATGCACCCGCTGGTTCAGCGGGCTCACCAGCACATAGGCCGTGATCGCACTACCTGCGTTCTCACGGCCCCGGCTGTACACAAGACGAAGGGCACCTTCGCGCCGGTCACCCCAGCGCTGGACAGCCATCGCCACCGCGTCACGCCAGTCGCTAGGTGCAGTTTCAGGAAGATCGAGCAACTCCGCGGAGTGCGCGAGCCGCGTCAGGTGAGCCTCCAGGTTGAGCGCTTTCCCCCGCCGGACAAGAAGAGTTTCGAAAACCCCATCTCCGCGCAGCGCAGCCATATCGTCCGCGTGCAACAGAGGCTCATCCGCGTCACGAAGCTCGCAATCGAGCGTCACCAGAACCTGCTCAGCCATGAACAAAAGCGTATTCGGCGGCGCGCCCGTAGGATCGTTGACGTGGCCGATCCCGATGCACGCGAACGAGGCAACGCTCCCGACGACACCAGCACATCTACCGCAGCGACATATTCGAGTCCGCTCCTTGCCGTACCAGGTGCTGTACCAGCACCGGAAGAATGGCCTGATCAGGGGGTTGCCTGGCATTGTGGTGATCCACTGGTCGAGCAGCGCGAAGCAACAGCCGGCCTAGTTGTGATCGATCGATCACACCGAAGTGTGATCTCCGTGACAGGTGCCGACCGCCTCACCTGGCTGCACTCCCTGACGAGCCAGAGCTTCACTGACTTACCCGACGGGGCGACGGCCGAGAGTTTGATCCTCGACATAAACGGGCGCATCGAACACCATTTCGTCGCTACGCACTTCGATGGCACCGTCTGGCTGGACACTGAGCGCGAGTACGCGGCGGCACTCCTGAGTTATTTGCAGAAGATGGTCTTCTGGTCGAAGGTCGAGGTCCGCGAAGCGGACATGGCGGTTCTCACCCTGATCGGCCCAGCACTAGCGAAAGCCATACCCGACACAACAAAGGCCGTCGCTCTCCCCGACGGCGGGTTCACCCGACCCCTGGGATGGCCGGCAGAGGGCCGTGCGGACGCGGTGGTCCCCCGGCCGCAACTAACTCGCTGGTGGGCGGAATACACGCAAGCGGGAGCGCGCCCAGCAGGCACGTGGGCACTCGAAGCGCTCCGCGTCACGTCGCTGCGCCCCAGAGTTGGCGTTGACACGGACGAGCGCACCATCCCCCACGAGGCTCGCTGGATCGGGACAGCTGAGCAGCACGGCGCCGTCCATCTTGAGAAAGGCTGCTATCGCGGGCAGGAGACGGTGGCCCGCGTGCACAACCTCGGCAAACCGCCTCGGCACCTGGTCTTGTTACATCTTGACGGCTCGGATGAACATCGCCCGATGACCGGCGACCCGGTAACGGCCGGGGGCCGGACTGTTGGCCGTGTGGGCACCGTCATCGATCACTTCGAGTTCGGACCCGTTGCGCTGGCCTTGATGAAGAGAACTATCAAACCTGAAACCGAACTCACGGCGGGGGCGCCTGGCCGTGAGGTTGCTGCTTCCATCGACCCCGATTCTCTGCCCCAATACGAGGAAGTGCAGCCTGGGCGGGCGGCAGTCGATAGGCTCCGCGGACGCTGAAGGGCCTCACCACTCATGCACTACGTACCGCTCGTTGAAGTCGTCCGGTCCGGGTTCGTGGAGGGCGTCCACCACGGGGCGCTCGTCATCCTGACGCCCGCAGGCCAAGTACTCCATTTGCGCGGGAGTATCGATGCGCCGATCTATCCGCGGTCGACCAACAAGCCTTTACAGGCTGTGGGCCTGCTCCGTGCCGGTTACAAGCCCGCCGACGATGAACACATGGCACTCGCCACCGCGTCCCACGAAGGTGAACCCGACCATGTGGCCATTGTCACAGGCATGCTCGACGGGATTGGCGCGGCTGAGGAGATGCTGCAGTGCCCACCCGATCTCCCCCTTAACGAAGCGGCGCGAGCCCGGGTGATCCACCGGGGCGAAGGGCCCCGGAAGATTTACATGAACTGCTCGGGTAAGCACGCGGCGATGCTTGCCGCGTGCATCGAGCGGGACTGGCCGACGGAAAGTTATATGGATCCTGCCCATCCCCTGCAAGTTCAGTTGGCCGCTACCGTGCGCGAAATCGCCGAGGAGCCGGAACACCCATTCGGTGTCGATGGGTGCGGACTGCCGATCATCCCTGTCACGCTGACGGGACTCGCCCGGGCGTTCCAAAAGCTTGCAACAGCGACTGGTGGCACTTTTGAGCACCAGGTCACGAGCGCAATTTCCACTCATCCGTACTTGATGTCCGGCACTGGGAAGCCAGATGTCATCTTGATGCGTACGGTACCTGGCCTCATCTGTAAATCAGGCGCCGACGGTGTGTTCGCAGGGGGACTGCCGGATGGCACAGCTTTCGCATTTAAGTTCGCCGACGGCCATGAGCGGCCCCGTTTACCCCTGGCCGCTGCTGTCCTCCGCGCCCTTGACGCCCCGGGTGCCGACAAGTTGCCCGCGACGCCAGTACTGGGCGGCGGGCAGCAAGTCGGCGAAGTACGTGCTGCGACAGACGCCGTCTCCATCTGAGAATTCTGAGCCAGCAAGCATAGCCGTACGGCAAATGCGGTAGGGTTCACATCGCTTGCGTACGCAATCGGAGACGTCATTGCGGCGCAAGTCCGCGTCTCGCGGTAGAGTGTTTGCCAGGAAGAACATCAGACACGAACGGGGTCGCCAAATCCCCAGGCCACCCCGACATCGCGCGAGGGGGTCAGCCATGGGCCGCGGCCGGGCTAAGGCGAAGCAGACCAAGGTTGCACGGGCACTGAAATACAGCTCACCGAATACGGACTTCGACCGGCTTCAGCGAGAGCTGTCGGGAACGCCATCGAGCCCCTCGCGGGACGATACGTTCTCCGACGACGCGTACGAGAAGGAATACTCGCGCTGGGTCGATGACGATGACGCGAGCTGGAGCCGCGGAGCTTCCTAGCTTCCCTAACGTCGCAACGGGCGGGGTGCCTCGTAAGGCACCCCGCCCGTTGTGCAGCACTGCGCATTTAGAAGCGTGGATGCTCCCCCACGAGGATTGCACGCACGTCATCTCCAGCGTGGACTTCATTTGCTTTGCGGACCGTGCCGATCGTCCAGCAACTCATATGGCGAGCAGTCAGCACCGCTAGAGTACGGTCAACGTCGTCAGGCGCCACCACAGCGACCATTCCGACACCCATATTGAAGGTGCGTTCCATTTCGGCGGTTTCTACCCTGCCACGCTGCGAAATCATCCGGAAAATTGGTGCCGGGCTCCACGTGCCACGGTCGAGTTCAGCGACAAGCCCCCTCGGCATCACCCGTGAAAGATTTTCTCCAAGCCCGCCGCCGGTGACATGAGCGAACGTCCGGACGTCCGTCTCCGCGATCACAGCGAGACAGTCACGGGCGTAGATGCGCGTCGGTTCGAGCAGCTCCTCGCCGAGGGTGCGCCCGAATTCCTCCACGTGCCCCGTCAGCGACATCCGGTTGATTTCGAGCAGTACCCGCCGTGCGAGCGAGTACCCGTTCGAGTGGAGTCCAGAGGATGCCATCGCGATCACCACGTCACCCGGGCGTACACGATCCGGCCCGAGCACAGAATCCGCCTCGACAACCCCTACACCTGTTGCGGACAAGTCGTAGTCCGAGTCCCCCATCAGCCCGGGATGTTCGGCTGTCTCGCCCCCAAGGAGCGCACAGCCTGCCTGCACACAGCCTTCAGCGATACCAGATACGATCTGCGCGACTTTCTCGGGGACTACCTTGCCCACGGCGATGTAATCCTGCAGGAACAACGGTTCAGCGCCGCAGACGACGAGGTCGTCGACCACCATGGCCACCAGGTCAAGACCAACGGTGTCATGTTTGTCCATCGCCTGCGCGACGGCGATCTTCGTGCCAACACCATCGGTCGACGCCGCGAGCAGGGGCTCACGGTACTTGTCCTTGAGTGCGAACAGACCGGCGAACCCACCGAGACCACCGACGACTTCCGGCCGCGTCGCCTTCTTCGCAAGTGGCTTGAACAGTTCCACCGCACGCTCTCCGGCGTCGATATCGACACCGGAGGCCGCGTAGGAGGCTCCAGCTGTTGTGGTGTTGTCGTCGGTCATGAGGTTCGTGTGCTCCGCCCCTGGTATGTCACAGTTACGGTGTAACGCTACCGGACGACGTGACAGGGCGGAGCGGCCCTCTATCGCTCGAGTTCGGAGTAGTCGACTCCAGTCAGCGCGATCGACTTATCCCACAGCGCGAGAGCTAATTGATGATCGTCGGCATCTTTACTTCTCGGACATCTACTTACCGGCCCCTTCACCCCGCCGAACTCGGAGGGACCGAGGAAGTCGTTGTTTCGCACGTCGGGCATGGCCGCAGCGTAGAGCGTGCTGTAAGCACCTTCTTCCGCGGATTTCGCGCTCATCGCGACGATCTGTCGCACCATTCTGCGCAGTCCCAGCGTCGGGACGACCGGATCGAAAAGATCTGTCGCCGCGGCGCCTGGATGCGCACCGACGGAAATGAGCGACAGGTTCGCTGATTCCGTACGCCTGGCCATTTCGGCTGTGAACAGCAGATTGGCAAGCTTCGACTGCACGTACGCGTTGATGCGGAAGTACTTGCGCCGCTTGTAGTTGAGATCCTCAACATCGAGTTTGCCTTGGTTGTGCATGATCGACGTCACCGTGACGACCCGGCCCGCGTCGGCCGCAAGCAACTCAGGCAGGAGTCGTCCTGTCAGCGCGAAGTGACCGAGATGATTGATGCCGATTTGCGATTCGAAGCCGTCTTTCGTCTCCCTGTACGGCACCGCCATGAGGCCAGCGTTGTTCACCAGCACATCAATAGTGCTCGTGTGATCTCTGATTTCAGCTGCGCAGTCGCGCACCGAAGCGAGATCACCGAGGTCGAGGTGAACAAGTATCGGCTGATCAGCGGCTGCGACCGAACTGATCTCATCGAGGGCGGCTTTAGCACGTTCGAGGTTGCGGCAAGCGATGATCACCTTGGCACTTGCGGCCGCGAGGGCTTTCGCCGACTGTTTACCAAGACCGCCATCACCGCCGGTAATAACAATGGTCTTCCCCGCTTGCGAGGGGACGTCGGCCGGGGTGAAGTCGGGTGTGGCTAGAGGATCATGATCAGTGCCAGATTTTGATGCCGTCTGGTTTGCAGACATTGTTCTCACTCCCTGTGATCTGCCCCACACTACTGATCTTAGTCAGTTAAAGCGGACACGGCAGGGCCAGATCTGAAGGATCTTGGCGGCGGGAGGAAAACTGCCGCTACGGAGTGGTGAGCGCTGTGTAAGTGCCCGAGGTACCAGCATGCCGCGCCGCGCCGTCAGTGAGTGCTGCTGCTTTTTTCTCGGTAGCCTCTGTCGAGTCGAACATCGCTTCCAGAACGTTCTTGCCGATCCTGCTGTCCTGTGACAGTTCGATTGGATAGACACCGTCGAAACACGCCCGGCACATTCGCGATGCGTCCTGCGCGGTCGCCTCAGTCATACCTTCGATCGAAATGTACCCGAGCGAGTCTGCGCCGATGGATGAGCGCACCGCTTCGAGCATTTCTTCAGTTGAATCCGCCCCATTAGCAATGAGCTCGGCGGGTGAAGCGAAGTCGATCCCGTAGAAGCACGGCCATTTGACCGGCGGGGACGCGATTCGGACGTGGATTTCCGTGGCGCCCGCCTCGCGCAGCATCCGCACAAGCGCTCGCTGAGTATTTCCGCGCACAATTGAATCGTCAACGACGACTAGTCGCTTTCCCTTGATCATCTCGCGCAGCGGATTCAGCTTGAGCCTGATACCGAGCTGACGAATGGTCTGGGAAGGCTGAATGAAGGTGCGGCCTACGTACGCGTTCTTCATCAGGCCCTGACCGTAGGGGATCCCCGATCCCTGTGCGTATCCTGTTGCCGCAGGCGTCCCCGATTCCGGAACCGGAATCACTAGGTCGGCTTCCGCCGGGCACTCGCCTGCGAGACGACGGCCAATCTCTACGCGAACACCGTGCACGGAGCGACCCGAGATATAGCTATCAGGCCGGGCAAGGTAGACGTACTCGAAAACGCAGCCTTTCGGTTCCGGCGTCGCGAATTTCATCGAGCGCACGCCGTCCGCATCGATAGCGAGCAGCTCACCTGGTTCGATCTCACGGACGAAGGAGGCGCCGACGATGTCCAGGGCGGACGTCTCACTGGCCACAACCCAGCCGCGATCAAGCCGACCTAGGCACAGCGGGCGCACACCATGCGGGTCCCGTGCCGCGTACAGCGTGTTCTCATCCATAAAGGTCAGGCAAAAAGCGCCCTTGAGCTGAGGGAAAAGCTCCATTGCCGCTTGCTCGACACTAGTGTCTGCGGCAGCGTGTGCGAGGAGAGCACCGACAATATCTGAGTCCGATGTCGCGGCCTTGCGCCTGCGACCCGTGAGGAGGCCCGCTTCGCGCGCTTTCGCCGCTAGCTCGGCGGTGTTCACAAGGTTGCCGTTGTGTCCCAGCGCAATCCCGGTACCCGCACTAGTCGTCCTGAAAATCGGTTGGGCGTTTTCCCACGTCGTCGCGCCAGTTGTGGAATAGCGGCAGTGTCCCACTGCGACGTGGCCGCGCATCGCGACCAGAGTCTGTTCGTCGAAAACCTGACTGACGAGCCCGAGATCCTTGAATACGAGAACCTGCCTGCCATCCCCGACAGCGATACCAGCGGCTTCCTGGCCACGGTGCTGCAGTGCATACAGGCCGTAGTAGGTCAGCTTCGCGACGTCTTCACCGGGTGCCCATACGCCGAACACGCCACATTCTTCGCGGGGCTCGTTCTCGGTGGCTTCCTCGTACTGGTCGATAGTTGTATCGGTCACAGAGTTCTCACGGATCGAGTCACTGCTCACTACGAGACGCTCCCTTAATGCCGGGATCGGGGGTCAGCCCAGTCTACGGTGCCGACGTGATCGCGGGCGAACCCGCGTCATAACCGGACCAGTGGGAGCCACCTCTCGATCTCTCGCGCGCGCGTCCCCGAAACGCTGACATGTCCCGCTTTGACCGCTTCGTCGAGGGTGGTGAGTCCCGCTGCGATCAGTAGCCACGTACGTGCGTCCGTTTCCATCACATTCGGCGGAGTTCCCCTCGTATGGCGAGGACCCTCGATGCACTGCACAGCAACGAAAAGCGGTATCCGAACCTCAACGCTCGAACCGGGCGCAACCTGCGCCAGTGCTTGAGCCGTCAGCCGGACCGCAGCGGCAAGCTGCGCTTTTGGCGGTTCTTGTGCAGGTTCCGGGTCCTTCAGCCACGCCTCAACACCATGGATGGCGGAGCGGACGGCTGCCGGATCAGCTGACTTGCGCCGCGAGGATGAACTCGTCACGGGAGACCACCGTTGGGTGGCGCGCCGCGTAAAGGCGCTCTCCGCGTCGCAACAAGAGCTCCGCCCATATTTACCGCCGCATGCAAGATCATCGGAGCAGCAACGCTTCCGCTGCGTTGGGCGAGTCTGTCGAAAACCAGGCCTGCCGCTGTGGTGAACAACACTGTGGCGACGACCGGATCACCGGCCGCACGCGCTGGCGCGATGTGCCAAAGACCGAAGGTGATCGCGCCCGCTAGTTGCGCGGGTGAAGTCGCGCGGCGATCGCGGTCACCGAGCGCTCGCGCCCACAGAGCGGAAAGCGCCGACCGAAAGGCAAGTTCCTCGCACAGCACGGTTCCCATAGGAATGTGAAAGACAACCCACCCCATGATCTCGCGACGTGATTTCACGTCGCGGGTCACTTTCTTACG
Source organism: Hoyosella subflava DQS3-9A1 (assembly GCF_000214175.1). NCBI lineage: Bacteria > Bacillati > Actinomycetota > Actinomycetes > Mycobacteriales > Hoyosellaceae > Hoyosella > Hoyosella subflava. The sequence goes on along the minus strand of NC_015564.1, from coordinate 731,663 downwards.
CAACCAAGGAGTTGCGCCGATTACGACATACGCGACAGTGGGCGCAGCCGAAGCCACCAGGCCCATACGCACGCCTGCTGGCAGGCTGCGGGCCTCAAGCCGCAATTCTGCGCGCTCCACACCCATCAGTCGGCACGCACCCACCGCGGCGACGCCCACCACGACATTTGCGGCCGCCCGCTGGTGTGGTGACCATCGCCGCGCCGGAAGTACGCCATTGCTCCACAGGAGCAGCAGCCCGCTCAGCGCGTATGCAGGCAAGCCGCGTCTCATTGTCCCGCCTCGCCCGTGACTATGGGGCTCTGCCGCGGCGTGCGGTATTGCCAGATAGATCCGAGTATGTCGCGTGCCTGCTCGGTGTCGGCGTCAGTCCATCCGTCCGGCGTCCCGATAGCAAGCCAGCCGTCGAGAATCGATGAGCTGTACAGGTGGCCGTGACCGTGCGGAATGCGGGCGGCGTTCGCCAGGTCGGCCGACACCTGCCAGAACGTCACGATTGGCCGCCACTGCATAGAGGGAGACACGTCATATCCCGGTGGTTCACGAAGCCAGTCCGGACGCTGGAACAGCAGCTCAGGAGACCACCACACGACAGGATCCGTGGGGTGCTGCAGATAGAGCACACGGGGCTCGAGCCACGGTGCGCCTTCATCGATGGCCTCGAGGTCTTCGACCCGATTCGCGAAGCGCACCACAAGTCCGCCCGCGTAGGTGGGCTGGATCGCGGGGGAACCGGGGTCTCGACGCTCGGTGAGCGATCGCCAGAGTGAGTTCGAATTCACCGGCCCGACCCACAGCGCGCCAGACACCTTTTCACGCAAGTCCGCGAGCCCGTCGAAGGCAGCTTCTGACCCGAATGATCCGAGACTTTCACCGAAAACGTAGAGGCGTGGCCGCGCCTCGGGGTCGTGCCGCAGCCATTCTTCGTGCACGGCGTCGAAGAGTTCCTTGCCAGTGTCAGCGGCGACGTCCCGGTCAACGAGAAATGAGAGCGCGCTCGGCAGGAAAGAGTACTGAACGCCCACGATCGCCGTGTCACCACCGTAGATCAGTTCGAGAGACTGCATGGCGCTCGGGTTGATCCACCCAGTGCCCGTGGTTGACGCGACAACGAGGACTTCACGTTCGAAAGCCCCGGTCCGGACCAATTCACGCACGGCCAGATCGGCCTGGGCTGCGCGGGAGTCCGCGGAGTCGAGGCCCACGTACGCGCGGATCGGCTCGATCGCGGGACGGCCCGTCGCAGTTTCGAGTTCCGCAGCGCGCAGTCCACCGGAGACCATACTCCGGCCCTGCCTGCCAAGTGTGTCCCACGGCACCAGTGAATCCGGACTTCCTGATCGCTCAGGCTCAGTCGGCTGGATGACCCGCGCGTCCATCGTTTCGTTCTGGACAGAGAAAGCCGAGTTCGCGAAGGTGACCATCCCACGGACAAGAACACCGTCGACAAGTGTGATAACAACAGCTGCCACCACAACGATTCCTACCGCGTTGACCAGCGGCTCTGGCAAATGGAGCAGTCGCCGTATCCCGCCGCCGACCACTCGGACGCACACTCGCAGGGCCCGCGCAGTCAGTATGATCGCCGCGGCAATGGCCAGTGAGAGCGCGCCCGTTCGCAGGTAACCCGTTGTTGTCGTGCCTTCCATACCGAGCAGGCTGGTGATCTCGTTCTGCCAGCCAGCGGCCGCGATCAGCGCGCTCACCATCAGGATCAGGGTTGCGCCGCCGACAAGTCCGCGCAGCCACCACACGACCTTGCGTGAGGGGGCTGGCCACTCGAGCAGCGGAAAGATCACTGACCGCGAAAACCAGCTCAGAAGTACTCCCGCCGCATACCCTGCGGCGAGGCTGATACCGGAGACGAGCCCCTGGTACTGCCACTCGCGTGGCAGTAGTGACGGAGTCAGCGACCATGCAAAGAACAATCCGGCCATGGCGAGACCGGTGAGGTCGAGGCGCAGCGAGTACCAGAAGCCGTGCGCTGCGCGCCGGAGGCTGGACGAGGGAGGCGACGCCACGTTTCACTCACCTCCCCCGTGCTCACTCCCCTGGCTGCTTCGCTGACTTCAGGCTGTAGTGTGCCCGAAAAGCTCCGGCAGTGCGCCTTCAAAACGCTCGCGCAGGGTATCCAGTGTGAAGGTGAACTGTCCCTGGACTTCGACGGTGTCTGACCCGTCGACAACAACGCCGACCCGCGCCCAGGGCATCCCGCGCATCGTGCACATTGACGTGAATCGAGGTTCCTCGGTTCGCGGAACAGCAACCAGCACACGCCCCGCTGACTCCGAGAAGAGCTGGACGAACGGGTCTGTGCCCTCGGGCAGGACGATGCGGCAGCCTGTCTCTGATGCGAGAGCCATCTCCACAACCGTTTGCGCGAGACCGCCCTCAGAGAGGTCATGCGCGCCGTTGATGAGGCCGTCACGGCTTGCGGCAACCAGAATCTCGCCGAGCAGACGCTCGTGCTCGAGATCGACGCGTGGCGGCACTCCTCCTATATGGCCATGCTCAACCTGAGCCCACACCGATCCGTCGAACTCGTCCCGGGTTTCGCCGAGCAGAATCAGGCTTTCCCCTTCATCAAGCCCAAATGTTTGCGGTGTACGGCGCTGCACATCGTCGAGCACGCCAAGGACGCCCACGACCGGCGTAGGCAGGATCGGCGTTGTACCTGTCTGATTGTAGAAACTGACGTTTCCGCCGGTCACCGGAATGCCCAGGACCGCGCACGCATCGGCAAGCCCGCGCACGGCCTGCTGGAATTGCCACATCACAGCGGGATCTTCGGGAGAGCCGAAATTCAGGCAGTTCGTCACCGCTTTCGGCACGGCGCCAGTTGTTGTGACGTTGCGGTACGCCTCGGCGAGAGCGAGCTGCGCACCTGCGTACGGATCGAGCAGGGTGTAATGCCCGTTGCAGTCAGTCGCGAGCGCGATCCCCCGGCCCGACTCCTCATCGATCCGGATCACACCGGCGTCCGCGTCTTCCGCTAGAACTGTGTTGCCGCGTACGTAGCGGTCGTACTGCTCCGTGATCCACGCCCGGCTACACAGCTGCGGCGACGAGATCATCCTCAGCAGGGTCTCACCCATTTCCTCAGGTGAGGACGGCCGACTCAGCCCGGCGGACGTGTTCGCGATGAGCTCGTCCTGCGTCTCCGAACGCTGCACAGGGCGCTCGTAGACCGGTCCGTCATGGGCGAGACTGCGCGGCGGGACATCCACCACGGTTTCGCCATGCCAGGTGATTTCCAGCCGGTCGCCGTCAGTAACCTCGCCGATGACGGTGGCGATGACGTCCCACTTGCGACACACCTCCATGAATGCATCAACGTTCTCGGGTGTCACCACAGCGCACATGCGTTCCTGTGACTCCGACGAGAGAATTTCCGCCGGAGTCATATTCTCGGCCCGGAGCGGCACTTGAGCGAGGTCGATGTGCATGCCACCGTCACCCGCAGCCGCGAGTTCGGATGTGGCACAGGACAGCCCTGCGCCGCCGAGGTCCTGGATACCGACGACAAGCCCCCGGTGGTAGAGCTCAAGCGAACACTCAATCAGGACTTTCTCGGTGAAAGGGTCCCCCACCTGAACTGACGGCAGCTTTTTGCGCCCCGACCCGGTTTCGTCCCCGTCAAACGTCTCCGAGGCGAGGACGGAGACGCCTCCGATGCCATCGAGCCCGGTGCGCGCGCCATAGAGAATGATCTTGTTGCCAGTGCCGGATGCATGCGCGAGATGCAGATCTTCAACCCGCATAACCCCAGCGCAAAGCGCATTGACCAGCGGGTTGCCCTGATAGGACGCGTCGAAAACCGTTTCGCCACCGATGTTCGGCAAACCGAGTGAGTTGCCATAACCGCCGACACCACGGACGACGCCATCGATGACACGGCGAGTGTCAGGGTGGTCCGCCGCACCAAAGCGCAGCTGATCCATCACCGCGATCGGGCGCGCGCCCATAGCCAGGATGTCACGGACAATGCCGCCGACTCCCGTCGCGGCGCCCTGATACGGCTCGACATACGACGGGTGGTTGTGGCTTTCGACCTTGAACGTCACCGCCCAGCCGTCACCGATGTCCACGACGCCCGCGTTCTCCCCGATTCCGGCGAGCATCGACGCACGCATCGCTTCGGTAGTCGTCTCACCGAAGTAACGCAGGTGAACCTTCGACGACTTGTAGGAGCAGTGTTCGCTCCACATCACCGAATACATCGCGAGTTCCGCGTCTGTGGGACGCCGGCCAAGTATTTCTCTGATCTGGGCGTACTCGTCGTCCTTGAGGCCGAGTTCGCGGTACGGCTGGGGAACATCGGGTGTGGACACGGCGTGAGAAACCGAATCAACCCGGGCAATAGTGGGGCCAGTTGCGGACTGAGCTGGTGACGACACGGAAACCTTGGTCCTTTCGACGTGGCAGATCGCCGAGCAGCAGTCTACCGCCACTCACCGACACTCCAATCCGCACGAACTTCTGCCGGACCAATTCTGGGCGTTCACCAGCGATCTTGCAGGCGGGATTCCGATTCATCCCGGTGTTCCGGGCATTCGTGCAACGATGACGAAATGCCGGGACAGCGCGGCCACCGCGCTCAGACTCGCACAGCCCAGCACCGCCCGAACCTGCCTGGTCCGGTGCTGCTGACTGCTGCCCTGCTGTGGGGCCTCGCAGTATCGCTTGGCAGTGAACCACCTGCCGGTGACCCATTGTTACCCGGTCAATGGGGGCATATCGCTGTTATCGCGGTTGTGATACTCGCGATCCTCCTCACCGCGACGGCCGTGTACGTGGTGTGGCGGTATCCGCGTTCCCGGGTCCTCCGGCCTCTGACACCGCTGCCGCGGCGGAGCAGAGGTGGCCAGGCACGTGATCGTGACTGGCGCGCCATCGTCCTGTTCCTGCTGTACTTTGCGGCTATCACCGTGCTCTTCGTGTGGATCAACCGATTCTTCGGCCCACGTGAGATGGCCATCGAAAACGGCGACGACAAACTCGACGAGGGCGAGCCGCTGGAGACCCTGCCTCCGGCTCCTGACGGACCGGACATAAGCCCCTTCCTCCTGACGAGCCTGCTCATCCTGGTCGTGCTTCTCACAGTCGGCGCGATCTTGTCGATGCGAGGCAGGCGATCCAGGCAAACAACGACATTCACGCTCGAGAGACCGGCCCAGCACCGCCATGCTGCTGACCTCGCCGATGCTGCGGAACGGGCTCTCGATGCGATCAGTAAACCCGCGCACGATCCACGCGCAGCGATCATTGCGTGCTACGCCGAGATGGAAGAGGCGCTAACCGAAGCAGACGAACCCGCACCACTTGAATCCGACACTCCCTCAGAAGTTCTGGCACGCGCCGTCGCACTGGGGTACGTCACCCGAGGTCCCGCCGAGGAACTTGTTGGGTTATTCGCGGAAGCTCGGTACAGCTCCCACACAATGACGGCCGGCCAGCAGCGCACGGCGGCCGAATTGCTGCGAAGCCTGCTGGACGACGTGAGGAGGGCACCATCCGCACCGTTGCTGTAGCAGGAATATGCGTCATCATCGCGCTAGAAGTGCTGCTCCTCGCCCTGGGCGAATACGCGCTGCTCGCCACCGTCACGGGCTTCGCGGTAGCTGTCGTCCTGGCACTTTTGATGTATCGCACTCGCCGGTCCATCGAGGCGCCCACTGACACCGAAGACCCGCGCGGGGTCCGTGCGGAACAATCGCAGCAGGAACTGCTCGATCGCTGGCGGTCGCGCGCCGAGTTCACGATCAGCTGGGCCGATGGGAGCCGAGGTGACTGGGACCTGCACCTCCGGCCCGTCCTTGCCCGAGAGTTCGAGCAGGTCACCAAAGTCCGTGCGCGCGGCAACCGCGCCCAATACCAGGCGGCGGGTGAACTGTTATTCGGCCCCGTCCTGTGGAAATGGGTCGATGCCTCACAAACCTCCCGGGCGCACCGCGATGATCCCGGGCCTGGCCGCACTGTCCTCGCCGACATCCTCGCCCGATTGGAGCACGCCTAATGGGTTCCGAGCCGCCACACAATCCCAGCGCTACCGAGACAACGCGGCGCGCCAACGCCGTTCTGGCGGAGATTGAACACGCCGTTGTCGGTAAGCGCGAGGCGCTGACGAACATCCTGCTTGCCGTGCTCGCGGGCGGCCACGTGCTGATTGAAGACTTGCCCGGCCTCGGCAAAACACTTATCGCGCGGTCCTTCGCCGCGGCGTTCGGCCTCAAGTTCAGCCGCATTCAGTTCACGCCTGATTTGCTGCCATCTGATTTGCTCGGCGCCACCGTCTACGACATGCGTTCGGGTGCTTTCGAGTTCCGGGAAGGCCCGGCATTCACCAACCTCCTTCTCGCCGACGAGATCAATCGCACTCCGCCCAAAACGCAGTCCGCGCTGCTCGAAGCAATGGCCGAAGGCCAGATCACCATCGACGGTCTGACCCACACCCTGCCCAGCCCATTCATCGTCTTAGCGACCGACAACCCGATCGAATACGAAGGAACGTACCCGCTGCCCGAGGCCCAGCTGGACCGCTTCTCGATGCGGCTGAGCCTGGGATACCTCGATCCCGAAAATGAGCAAGCGATGCTGCAGCGGCGCCTCGATCGGGGCTCAAAACCTGCCGTGGTGAGCCAGGTCCTCAGCGCCAGCGACCTGTTGGACATGCGTGAATCGCTTGAACAGGTCGTGGTGCATCCGGACGTCCTGAAATATGTCATCTCGATCGCGAATGCCACGCGCCACCATTCTCAGATCGAGGTTGGGGCGAGTCCCCGCGCCGAACTCGATCTCGTTCAACTCGCCCGCGGACATGCTCTCCTGCATGGCCGCGATTTCGTCACCCCGGAGGACGTGAAGGAACTCGCGGTAGCGACGATCGCGCACCGCATCACTCTGCGCCCAGAAATGTGGGTGCGGCGCGTAAGCGGAGCGCAGATCGTGAGCGAACTGCTCAATCGGCTGCCAGCGCCCCGGATCGACGCCGGAACCAAGTCAGGGAATACGGCGTGACCACCGAATTGCAATGGCGGCCGTCACGCCTGGCCATCCTCCTGGCGCTGTGCGCAGGCAGCGCCCTTATCGCCGCTCTTATCGCGCACGATCCGCAGCTTGTTCTCTTCGCCTCGCCCTTCTTAGGGGCGCTGAGCGCCGGCGCGTGGGCAGCTCAGCGCACCCGCTGGCAACCTCCGGCCTCGGCCACCATCGCGGCTGAACCAGCCCTCAGCCGCACGTTTGAAAATGAATCGACCACCTTGTCGTGCTATGGAACCCTGGCCGGCGGGGCCGCGATCTACACGCTAAAACCAGTCGCTGCGCCGGGGCTCGATCTCGGGCAGCTGCGCAAAGACGGCACGTTCGATGCGTCTGCCACTCGCTGGGGAAACTACCCCGTACAGGTCGAGGTTGATGCGACGGCGCTTGGCGGCCTTCTCTCCGCGAAAGCGGCAGTGACTGCCGCTCGGATCCACGCTTATCCTCTCGCGCCGCCGTATCAGACCCCAATCCCGCGCACCCGGCTCCCAGACCGGATCGGCACCCATCTCACGCGCCGGCACGGTTCGGGCGTGGAATACGCCGACACGCGCACCTACCTTGCGGGCGATCCGCTCCACACCATCAATTGGAAGGTCAGCGCCAGGACGGGCCGCCTCCATATCACCGAGCGTTTCACCGACCGTGCGGCAGATGTTGTCGCGATCATTGACACCTATCCACATGCCCCGGGGCCGGCCAGCGACAGCCTTGATCGCGCCGTTCGTGGTGCCGCGCAGGTCACGCAGGCTGCGTTGCAGCGCGGTGACCGGGCGGGCGTCATCGCACTGGGCTCGCGAGCACGTTGGCTCGGCGCCGAATTGGGTCGCAGGCAGTTCTACCGGATACTCGATGCTGTCCTCGCTGCGGGCGACGACCACCACTTGATTCGCGGCACACTCGCCCCCGTCGATGCCGTGCCGCGAGGAGCAATCGTCATCGGCTTCTCACCGTTGCTGGAAACGCAATTTTCACTCGCGATGATCGACCTGCGCAGGCATGGGCACGCCGTGGTGCTCGTCGATGTCCTCGGGGAGGTTCCGCCCTTCTCCGAGACACTCGACGACATCAGCGAGCGCATGTGGCGAGTTGAACGGCGCAACCAGGCCCGCGACTTGAGGACGATCGGGATCGACGTGCTCGAGTGGCGGCACGCAGAGCAGGCGGACATGGGACTCGAACACGCGTTCCGGCTGCTCGCGAGGCGTCCGATGCGGCCGCGGCGGCGGGTATGAGCGGACTGCTCCTGCGCGCCGCGCTGGTACTACTTTCAGGCTGGGCTGCGGCAGTTGCGCTGTTGCTCGGTATCACCGCGAATGGCAACGAAGCACTCCTCGCCGCACCATCCGTCACCGCGGTCGCGGCCGCGCTGGCCTTTGTCATTACTCCGGTCGGGCTGCACCGGCGATCTGGTGGTGTCGCATCCGTCATCACCATCCACTGTCTGATCGTGATGATTCTCAGCGTCGAGGTGCCGACCGTGTCCGTCCTGGTTGCTGCGGCCGCCGCTCTCGTTCACGTCACCTCGGTGTGGGTCGTTCGCGAACCGAAGCTCGGCCCGTCCGTCCTCGGCGCCATCTTTCCCTGGGCGCTGGGCATAACCCTGGTCGCTGGAACAGCACTTGCCGCGCCATGGGACCTGCCTTGGCTCACCCTCGCAGCCCCAGTTCTCGCGATTCTCGTGTTCACCCTCGCGCTCACCGGCACAGTACGGCCTCGTGTCAGCGAGCGCCCACCGCAGCGGGTGTCGCCGGTCGCGCGCTCTCAGCGGGAATGAATTGCATGGACGCGGGCAGGCTGAACAGCCATTTCAGTCCGCCACCGACCAGGAGACGGTGCACTAGCAGCGCGCCGACGATTCCGGTAGCGGCGATGGCCGCCGGCCCGAACCCGCGAACGACCTCGGGTGTGGGGAGAACGCCCTGTGAGATGAGCCCATACGCCAACGTGCCCATCACGATTTCGTGCATCAGGTACACAGGCAGCGTCAATGCGCCGAGCCGGGACAAGGCGCGGACACCGGGCCCCCATCTCAGCCGCGCTGCAGCGAGCACGCCTACCGCCAATCCAAGCAGGGTGATTACGATCGCGGTGATTGCATACTCGCCAAGTCCTGTCTCGCGCGCGAAATGCACGGCACCGGCATAGGCGGCGCCAGCGATGAGAACCGTTGGCAGCGATGTCCGTGCGGCCAGCGCAAACAAGAGTTCCTTAGCGTGCAGTCCGAGCACGAAGAACATGAAATAGCCGGCCATGTTTTCCCACGTCCACGAAAACTCCACGACGTCAGCGAGTGAGCGCACGATAATCGCGAGGACAACTGCCGCAGCCACCTGGTAACGGGGATCAAAGCGCTGAATGAGTTTCGCGCCAGCGAAATACAGCCCCAGGGCGTACACGAACCACAGGCCGTTGTGCGGCACGACCAGACCTACCAGGATATTCAACGGGGACGATTCTTCCCCCGTGAGACTCGCACCCGGAACCAGGGTGAAATATCCGTACCTCAGCAGGAGCCACAGGAGATACAAGTAGAACATCAGCGCGACGCGGTTGCGGAGGACGAAATTCCAGCTTCGTTGAAGGGCTTTGCCCGCGAAAAGCCCTGCCGCAAGAAAAAATAGCGGCATACGAACTGGCTCAAGAAATTGATTGAATTCGACCCACGCTTGCGAGCCGTAACCTCGGGTGATCCAGAAGTTCGTCGCATGAAAAAGGACAACCAGGGCAATACAGGCGCCTTTTGCCACGTCAACCCACTCAACACGAGAATCTCGTGCTGCTGCTGGCGCCGTCACTGCCCACTCCTCCCGCTGTTGAACTTCGATCAACGGTACGCATACGACAGCGCTATGTGGACCCCTGTGTGATTACGGACACATGACAATGTTTCAGCCGATTGGTATCGTGAGCACTTAAGTCAAGGCGGCATTTCTGTCAGTAAAGCATTTCGGCAGCGAGGACGATTACTTTAATGCAGCTCCGTGACACCGAAGCCACGCCTGGATTAAGCGCGCGCACTGTCCGTTTTGTGTCCATAGTGGGCCTTGTTATCACAGTTGGCGCAATCGCCTACCTGTTTAAGCGAACCCTGGAGACAAGCCCCATTGACCTCGCGGTCTTTCAGGCAGCGGGCCAGGCCTTCGTCGACGGAACGCCGCTCTACAATAATGAGTTCGAACGCCCGCACGGTTTGCGATTTATTTACGCTCCCTTTGCCGCCATGTTGTTCGCGCCCATGGCCGCACTCCCTCTCAGCGCCCTCGAATTACTGTGGACTGCCGCGAATATCGGACTCGTATGGTGGATTCTCACGGCACTGCTGCGCAGGGCGGGTGTTGCCCGCAACGTGCGGTTCATCGCAACAGCAATACTGGGTCTGGCGTTGTTGCTAGAGCCGATCCGGACGTCCTTCTTCTTCGGGCAAATCAACGTCACTTTGATGGCTCTTGTTGTCGCCGACTGTGCAGGTGTCATCCCGCGCCGCTATCGGGGCATCGCAACGGGCATCGCCGCCGCTATCAAAGTCACCCCCGCGGCATTCGGGCTCGTTTTCCTTCTCCGCCGCGACTACCGATCGCTCTTCCAAGCTATCGCTACGGGAATCGGCACCATCATCGTCGGGTTCCTCGTCGCCCCGCAGGCATCGGTCTTCTACTGGACTGAAGAGTTCTTCCGTACCGACCGGGCGGGCGGACACGACTACCGCCCCAACCAGGCCTTAACTGGGGTGCTCGCGCGACTCGGGCTTGATGACGGCCTCGAAGATATTCTCTGGGTTTTCGGTGCGCTGGCGATCATCGCCGCTGCGACCTGGGCGGCATATCGTTTCACCCGTGCCGGTGACCACTACGTCGCATTCGGCCTGGTAGCGCTCGCATCCCTCGGTGCCGCGCCCTTCGCCGTTTCGCACCACTGGGTGTACGTCCTCATGCTCGTACCCATGCTCGTCGCGCCCCGCTACGCGAAGTGGCGGCTGTTAACTGGGGCGGCCACTCTCGTCTACCTTGTGGGACCGTACAAACTTGTCGCAGCCGACACCGGACCGAACCTGGCGACGTTCACGGTGCAGAACGGTCACTTCTGGGCAGCTATGGCGCTCCTTGTCGGCGCAGTTGTCGCCGCACGGCGCCTGCCCAGGCAGGCTGCCGCCACGGAGACTGGCCGAAATCCCGCAGAACCCGCGATGGTTCACTGACCGCTTTATCCGGCCGTGAGCACACCGTCTAGCACCGATAGGAACAACCCGAGACCGTCATCGCTAGGCCCCGTCAGCGGTTCCGTTGCGTGCTCCGGGTGCGGCATGAGGCCGACGACCCGTCCGTTCGGCGATGAAATTCCGGCGATGCCGCGTTGCGATCCGTTCGGGTTTCCCCCGGCGTACCGGAAGACCACGCGTCCTTCACCCTCGAGTTCGTCGAGCACCTCATCGGAAGCTTGGAACCGGCCTTCACCGGACTTGAGCGGAATCAGGATCTCAGCGCCCTGCTCGTACCGGGTTGTCCAGGCTGTCGCGTTGTTCTCGACACGCAACCATTCGTCACGGCAGATGAAATGCAGCCCCTCGTTACGCGTCAAGGCACCGGGCAGGAGACCCGACTCGCACAAGATCTGGAAGCCGTTGCAAATGCCCAGCACAGGCATGCCCTGCTCAGCAGCTCGAATCACCTCACCCATCACCGGGGCAAACCGCGCGATGGCCCCCGCACGCAGGTAGTCACCATAGGAGAAGCCACCGGGAACAACGATCGCGTCGACATTCTTCAGGTCGGCATCGGCATGCCAGAGGGCCACGTCCTCAGCACCCGCAATGCGGACCGCGCGCGCCGCGTCAATATCGTCAAGCGTTCCCGGGAAAGTGATGACGCCGATCCGTGCGCTCACTCGCCACCGTCCACACGCGTGACGGTCCACTCCTCGATGACCGTGTTGGCCAGGAAGGACTCCGCGATCTTGGCGAGGGTCGCGTCGTCGATCGCGTCGTCGACCTCTAGCTCGAAACGCTTACCCTGACGTACTTCGGTTACCCCGTCGAATCCAAGGCGGGGAAGCGCCCGCACGATCGCCTGGCCCTGGGGGTCCAGAATTTCCGCCTTAGGCATCACACTGACAACAACCCGGGCCACCCGGCACTCCTAAAAGTAATGGTGCAGAAACTCGCTTGGACAGCTTACAAGGCAACCAGCGTCGGACGCATACTGTCCCTATGCGCCTCACCCACTTCGGACACTCTTGCCTACTTGCCGAGATGGACGGAACCCGCATTCTGTTCGACCCCGGCAACTTTTCGCATGGCTTCGAAGGCATCACCGGCCTCGACGCCATCCTTGTGACACACCAGCACCCCGATCATGCTGACGTCACCCGCCTGCCGTCACTCGTCGAAGCGAACCCGCAGGCCGCGCTGTACGCAGATCCCCAGACCGCAGGTCAGCTCGGCGGCGCGTGGCAAGCGGTCCGTCCGGGAGAACATTTCACTGTGGGGTCTGTCGATGCAGCCGTGGGCGGCGGCAGACACGCGGTGATTCACCCTGACATTCCGGTGATCGACAATGTCGCGTACATCCTCGGCACCGCTGGGGCACCTGGACAGCTGTTGCATCCGGGCGATTCTTTGTTTGTCCCGTGGCAACCAGTGGAGGTGCTCGCCATTCCCGCTGCGGCGCCGTGGATGAAGATTTCCGAGGCTGTCGACTTTCTGCGCTCCGTGCAACCGCGTGTCGCGGTACCCATCCACCAGGGCATTCTCTCGGACAATGGGCTCGGCATCTACTACGGGCGGCTGAAGGAGATGTCGCACGACGACACCGAATTCCGGACTCTGCCCGCGGAAGACGCGGTGGAAATCTAGGCCTTGGGGATCGTGAAGGAAATTCCCTCCTGAGAAGGGTAAATCCTTCACGATCTGGCCCACTTCATTCACATGTCCGCGATCGCCTCCAGCGGCTTTGTCCGGGCTGCCCGGCCGGCCGGCCATAGCGCCGCGAGCACGCCGACGATCGCCGAACCGACCAGCATCGCCACCACCTGCACCCATGGCACCGCAACGATCGTGAGGCCTTCATCCCGGAGGGTCCGCACGAATCCCCAGCCGAACAATAAGCCCATCGAGAGACCAAGCACCGCACCGAACACCGCGATGAGCGCCGACTCGATGTAGATGGTGCGCCGGACCTGCTGCCGGAACATGCCGACCGCGCGGAGCATGCCGATCTCCCGCTTTCGTTCCACCACCGACAGCGCCAGCGTGTTGACGATGCCGAGAATCGCGATGACCACCGCGAGGGCGAGCAGCGCGTAGAGCAACGCGAGAATCATGTCGACCTGCGCGGACTGTGCGCTCTTGTACTCCTCCAGATCCTGGACCTGCACGACCACGAATTGCTCGGTCGCATCCTCGAGCGCGGTCCGGACCGTCCCGGGATCAGCCGCCGAGTCCGCGCGGACCATCACCGCAGCCGTCACCTGGACGAATCGTGGTATCAGCGAGTTCAGCGCGCCATCGGACAGCACCATCGAGCCCACGAGCTGATTGACCGTGTAGATGCCCTCGACGGTCACATTGACCGTCCCGTCGCGTGATGGCCTCGTCAACTCGACTTCGTCGCCTGGGCTCCAGCCAAATTTTTCAGCTGTCGCCTCATCGACGAGCATCGATGAGTCGCCGAGCGTGGCCGAGCCCTCGACCATGTCGAAGGAGAGAATTCCGCCAACACCGCCCAGCACACCGGCACCAACGATTCGTTCTTCGTCCTCGCCCACCAGCGCGGTAGCGAAGTTGACCGCGGCGGCCCGCTCGACACCTTCGGCCCGCTCCGCCGACTGGGTGACACCGGCAGGCACACCCGTCTGCATGGGGCCGCTCAGGATGAAGTCCGCCTCGATACCCTGGTCAATCAGCGCATCAATGCTGACCTTGGCTGAGGTACCGAGAACGCTGATCATCGTCACCAGCATTAGCCCCAGCGTGAGAGCGAAGGCGGTCGCTGCTGTTCTGCGTGGGTTCCGCACCGCGTTTGTCCGGGCGAGCTTGCCGATCGAGCCAAACGGCTTGGCTGTGAAACCCAGCAGCCGGATCGCCGGTTGCGCCAGGCCTGGGGTCGCGAACAGCACGGCGAGAATCAACAATCCAACACCGAGTCCCACGATTATGGCGCCTTGCTGTCCGGTGTACTGCATGCCCCAGAACAGCGCGACAAGACCGGGCACACCCAGCAGGGCACCAATTATCGTGCGCGTGCGAACCGATTCGGCTGATCCGCTGAACTCCTCGCGCATCGCCGCAACGGGAGGTACTCGGGACGCGCGCCGGGCGGGTGCATATGCACTGAGGACCGTGACAAGGATGCCCACGGTGAACGCCGCGATCACGGTGCGAGGCTCCAGCGCCAGTGTGCCACTGGGCAGCCCCAGATCGAATGCGTCCATCACGACGCGCAGCGTGTATGCCAGCGCGACACCACATCCCAGGCCAATTGCGCTGCCAATCACACCAACGATCAGCGCTTCGAAAATCACTGAACGGCTGATCTGCCTTCGACTTGCGCCAATAGCTCTCAGCAGCGCCATCTCCCGCAGCCGCTGCGCGACGATCATCGCGAACGTGTTGTAGATGATGAAGGTGCCCACCACCAAGGCGATGGCACCGAATGCAAGGAGGAAGTAGTTGATGAAGGAGAGGTTTTCCTCGAGCTCGCTCTGCTGCTGCGCACGGGCCTCCTCGCCGGTCTCGACCGTGTAGCCGTCGGGGACTGCAGCGGCAACTTCGTCACGCAACTGTTCCTGGCTCACACCGTCCACGGCTGCCAAGTCCAGCCTTGACACATGCTCGCCGTCGGTGAACAGTTCACGAGCCTGCTCGGCCGTGAACTGCACGCCGACGAAGCCGCCAACGTCCACCGGCAGCGAATAGGTGCCCGTAACGGTCACGTCGAACGACCCCACATTGGGGACGAGAACCTCTAGTGCATCGCCCACGGCGATATCGCCGCGCTCCGCGCCTGACTGGTTGACGATAATGTCACCAGCCTGCTCCGGAACGGTGCCCTCCACGATCTCGATCGGCTGGCCGATGCCGCTGTTCGGAGGCAGGTAGGTTTGCCCAATGCTCGGTGCGCCACCCGTCTGAACCGCGGAGCCGTCCTTGATGAGGATGACCTGCCCACTCGCGGCCTGCACCGAAGCACGGACATTAGGCAGATCGGCGAGCCGGTCCGCTTCCTCGATCGGTATGCCTAGCGACCCCTCCTGCGCTGGTGTCACTCGCACATCAACACCGATGGTGTCGCCAGAGAAGATTTCATCGAAAGTCTTCTTCAGCGTGTCCGTGAACACGAACGAGCCCGTCACAAACGCTGTTCCGAGAACCACGGCGAGAACGGTCAGGAACAAGCGGAGCTTGTGCGCCATGAGATTGCGTGTGGACACTTTGCGCATGGGCGCGCCTGACGGCTTCAGCGACACCGCCATCAGATCTTCTCCAGGGTCTTCATCTTATCCATGATGGAATCTGCGTCGGGGTTGCGAAGTTCGTCGACGATCTTGCCGTCGGACAGGAAGACCACGCGATCCGCGAAACTCGCGGCTTTGGGATCGTGCGTAACGATGACGACGGTCTGCCCGAACTCGTCGACGGCAGCGCGCAGGATATTGAGAACTTCATTCCCCGACCGGGAGTCAAGGTTACCGGTGGGCTCGTCACCGAAAACGATCTCGGGCTGCCCGACGAGAGCCCGCGCACACGCGACCCGCTGCTGCTGCCCGCCCGACAGTTCGCTCGGCCGGTGGTCGAGCCTGTCCTCGAGACCGAGCCGGTCCACAACCGTGTTCAGCCACTCCTCGTTCGGCGCACGTCCGGCAATGTCGAGCGGCAGGGTGATGTTTTCGAGTGCTGTGAGGGTGGGAACGAGGTTGAAGGCCTGGAACACGAAGCCGATGCGGTCCCGCCGCAGCTGCGTCATCTGCTTGTCGCTCAACGCTGTCAACTCCGTGCCACCGATATCGACCGACCCTGACGACGCCGAATCCAGGCCAGCAAGGCAGTGCATCAGTGTTGACTTCCCAGAACCTGAGGGGCCCATGATGGCAGTGAACTCAGCGCGACGGAACTCAACGTCGACCTCGTCGAGCGCCCTCACCTGGGTATTCCCGGTGCCGTATATCTTCGAGAGGTTCGCGGCGCGCGCGGCGATCCCGTCATTTGCAGGGGTTGTCGATTCGACCATAGGGCCCATCATTCCAATGCGGCCGTGACCGCGCTATCGGGGCACACCCTGATCTTGATTTTCGGGGTGCCACTGTCAGCCGACGAGATCAAATCACAGCCGCCGCTGCGGCACGGCCCGCCGCCCGGCCGGAGAAGATGCAGCCGCCGAGAAAACTGCCCTCGAGCGCGCGATAGCCGTGCACTCCTCCCCCGCCGAATCCAGCGACCTCACCTGCGGCGAACAGTCCGGGGAATGGGTCTCCACCAGGTGTTATTACCTGTGAATCCAGGTTGGTTTCGAGACCACCCAAGGTCTTCCGTGTCAGCAAGTGCAACCGGACGGCAATAAGCGGGCCGGCGTCCGGGTCAAGCAGCGCATGCGGAGCAACGACCCGTGACAGCTTGTCCGGTTTGTAACCGCGCGCGGAACGAATCGCCATGATCTGCATATCTTTTCCAAACGGATTCCGCACGTCACGATCGCGCGCCTCGATGACCCGGCGTATCTCCACTGGATCGAGCAGTGCGTCGCCGGTCAGGTCGTTCATCGCGTCAACAAGATCCTCGACGTTGTGCCGGACGATGAAATCGACGCCTTGCTGCTTGAACGCCTCGACAGGGCTTGGCGCTCCGGGACGCACCCGCTCCATCACCTTTCGCACGCTGCGCCCGGTGAGGTCCGGATTCTGCTCCGAACCGGACAGCCCGAATTCCTTCTCGATGATGCGCTGGTTGAGAACAAACCAGGTATAGCTATGTCCGGTCTTCGTGATGTGCGCAAGTGTTCCTAGCGTGTCGAATCCGGGAAAAAGCGGTGGTGGGAGGCGCTGTCCCGTCGCATCGAGCCACAGCGACGACGGTCCCGGCAAGATCCGGATTCCATGGTGAGGCCAGATGGGGTCGAAGTTCGTGATGCCTTCGGTGTAATGCCACATTCGGTCGCGATTGACCAGGCTCGCGCCAGCCGTTTCCGCAATCTGCAGCATGCGGCCATCGACATGCGCAGGCACGCCGGAGAGCATCTGCGCTGGCGGCTCGCCAAGCCGCTGCGGCCAGTTCTTCCGGATCAATTCGGCATTCCCGCCGATCCCGCCGCTCGTGACAATGACGGCCTGTGCCGAGAATTCAAACTCCCCCACAGCCGTCCGGGACGACTGGACGCCGCGCGGCTCATCCGACGGTTCCAGAACAGTCCCGCGCACCCCGGTAACCGCACCTGCTGTCGTCACCAGTTTGTCCACGCGATGCCGATGGGCGAACGACACGAACCCGCGAGTCGCCGCGGCCCGCACGCGCGAGGCAAACATGTCGACTAGTGCAGGGCCAGTCCCCCATGTGATGTGGAAGCGAGGCACC
Organism: Hoyosella subflava DQS3-9A1; assembly: GCF_000214175.1. Classification (NCBI taxonomy): domain Bacteria; kingdom Bacillati; phylum Actinomycetota; class Actinomycetes; order Mycobacteriales; family Hoyosellaceae; genus Hoyosella; species Hoyosella subflava. The sequence continues at coordinate 714,064 of NC_015564.1, read as the reverse complement.
GAGTTCCCCGGTCCGTCTGCGTAGTAGCCTCCGCGTTCAGCCCAGCCGACAACGGGGAAGATCTTGAGGCCACGGTCTGCCAGCCAGTGGTATTTCTCGCCGGCGGCGAAACCGACGTACGCCTCGGCCCATTTGCGTGGCCAGTAGTCTTCGCGTTCACGATCGAACCCGGCCGTCGCCATCCAGTCGCTGAGCGCGAGGTCGTACGAATCGTGAATGCCTACGCGACGCTGATGCGGTGAATCGACGAGGAAAAGCCCGCCGAACGACCAGAATGCTTGCCCACCAAGGTTCTGTGGCCCTTCCTGATCAAGCAGCAGGACCTTCCGGCCCCGCTCCACCAGTTCGGCCGTCGCCACGAGACCAGCGAGTCCAGCACCAACAACGATCACATCCGCGCGCTCACCCATAGCACCTGACGCTAGTTCATGCGATTACGCTGCGGTGGATTGTTGCCGATCGTAGGGCCACCGGTATGTCGCAGGGCGTGCGCCGTGGTGCTGGCTGAGATCGATCGCATCGAGGAAGGCCTGGCGTGGCCCGGTCCGTTCAAGGTGGTTCGCCTTGATGGCAAGCCGGACGGTGCCATTGCGCCGCGCGACACGCTCAGCACTCATGACCAGCGCCCGGCACCACCAGGGTTCAGCCAGGAAACCTTCGCCCACACCGAGGACGCGGGCGCGAACGGACGTCCCTCGTTCCAGGTCCCGGATGGACGTCAGGTCCGCGCAGAGCCGGAAACCCACGCGGGGCAGCATCAGCAGTGCCCCTTCGGAGGCAATCCAGCGTGGCGGCGCGAAAAGCCGCGTTCGCAGACCGGCCTCTTCCATTACCCGATCGGCTGCGATCAGGCGGAGCATCGCCTCGTGCGCTGGCAGCGCGGCGAACTCAGCGCGGCGCTTCTTCGTGGCCGCCTGGTCATAACCGTGCAGCAGGATGGCGTCACCACGCGCATGCCGGGCACGAAGCCACTCCTGCGTGGCCTCGTCCCGCACAAGCCGATACTTGCCCTTCAGCCGCGGTGCCACGAGGAGGGATACGGGGATCCCCCGCTTGTCGAGTTCCGCCGCGAATCCGTCTGCCAGTTCGACGGTCGTATCACGGATCCCGGATATCGAAACCAGCAGTTCAGCGTTCATACTCCACACCGTCACATACGCGGGTGTACAGGTCCTTTACTGAGGGTTTCGCGGACGAGAACGTTGTAAACGTTCAGTTCGGCAAAATCCCCTCGATCGCCTCGATTACTTCCGGCGCGTCAGGTGAGGTGCGCGGACGGAACCGGCGCACCGTCGTGCCGTCAGGAGCCACGAGGAACTTCTCGAAATTCCACTGAACGTCACCGGCTTCTCCAGCATCATCAGGTGTTTGGGTGAGCTCGGCGTACAAGGGATGCCTTCCGCTGCCGTTAACCTCGACCTTCTCCATCATGGGGAAGGTCACGCCATAGGTCGTCGAACAGAACGTGGCGATCTCGTCCGCCGTGCCAGGCTCCTGCCCGCCGAACTGGTTGCACGGTAGGCCAATCACGGTCAGGCCACGGTCCGCGTACTCGGTCGCAAGCTTCTCGAGTTCCCGGTACTGGGGGGTCAGCCCGCAGCGTGAGGCAACGTTGACGATGAGGAGTGCCCGGCCACCAAAGTCAGCAAGACTGGCCGGGGCACCGTTAAGAGTCGTGAGCGGAATGTTCTGCAGCGTCGTAGTTGGCATGCCCACCAACTTAGCGCGGATCAGAGCAGCCCTGCCCGATCAGCCCTGCCCGGTCGAGTACCCAGGCGTACTCGAACGCGACTTCCTTCCACTTTTCGTAGCGTCCACTGACTCCGCCGTGACCAGCACTCATTTCGGTTTTCAGCAGTACGTCGTGGGCGCCCGCGTCCCGCAGCCTTGCCACCCACTTCGCCGGTTCGACATACAGGACGCGCGTGTCGTTGATGCTGGTGATCGCAAGGATCGGCGGGTAGTTCCGGGCCTCGACGTTTTCATAGGGCGAGTACGACTTCATATAGTCGTAGACCGACTTGTCTTCCAGAGGGTTGCCCCACTCGTCCCACTCGATCACAGTCAGCGGCAAGGACGGGTCGAGAATCGACGTAAGCGGATCCACGAACGGCACATTCGCGAGGATCGCGTCGAACTGCTCCGGCGCCATGTTGGCCACCGCTCCCATCAGCAAGCCGCCCGCGCTGCCACCATCAGCGATGACGATCGATGCCAGGCCCGACTCGCGAAGATGACGCGCACACGCAATGAAGTCGGTGAACGTGTTCTTCTTGGCGAGCGTTTTACCGTCCTCGTACCATCGGCGCCCCATCTCACCGCCACCGCGAATGTGCGCTACGACGAACACCATGCCGCGATCGAGCAGCGAAAGACGCGATACCGAAAATGTCGGGTCGACACTGGATTCGTAGGAGCCATAGCCGTAAAGCAAACTTGGTGCGGGGGTGCTGACGTCCTTGCGCCGAATCACCGAGATCGGGATACGCGTCCCGTCTTCGGCCACCGCCCAGTCACGGTGCTGCTCGTACTCGTCAGCCGAATAGCCACCCAGAACGGGCTGTTCCTTGCGCAGGTGCAGGGCACCGCTCGCGAAGTCGTAATCGAACACCCGGCCCGGTGTGATGAAGGAGGTAAAGACCAGCCGCAAGTACGGTGACGACCATTCCGGGTTGGCAGCCGTGCCCGCCGTATACAGCTCCTCACCGAAATCGATCTCGCTGAGTTCACCGTATCCGTCGGCCCCGATCGGCCAGATAGCAAGCCGGGAGATCGCATCGCGCCGGTATGCGACGACGAGATGGTCACGAAAGACCTCAACACCTTCGAGGCGAACCTGGTCACGGTGTTCGATGAGAACGCGCTGGCGTTCAGGGCTGGCAACGGGCGCTTCGCAGAGTTCGAAGTTCTCGGCGCCGTCGTTATGCAGGATCAGGAAGCGATCCTCACCGCCGACCACGACATGGTCGATCCCATATTCGACGCCTTCGCGTCGTGGCAAGACGACCGAGAATTCACCTGTCGGGTCGGAAGCGTCGAGCACGCGGGCTTCACTCGTGATCTTCGAGCCCACCTCGATTACGAGGTATTTCCGGCTGCGTGTCAGCCCCATGCCCACCCAGTAGCGTTCATCCTCCTCACGGAAGATCACCACATCATCGCTCGCAGAGGTGCCGAGCGTATGGCGCCACACAGTGTCTGGACGCCACGCTTCGTCGACCGTCTGATAGTAGAGAAACTCTCCGCTCGGATCCCACAAGGCGCCCGGGAAGGTGTTGGGGATTTCGTCACCGAGCATCTCGCCCGTGCGCAAGTCCTTGATACGCAGCAGGTACCGCTCGTCTCCTGTGGTGTCAACGGCGTAGGCGAGCAGGTTGCCGTCCTCCGTGACGGCGAAGCTGCCCAGCGAGAAGAAGTCGTGGCCCTCAGCTGCGACATTCGCGTCGAGGAGGATCTGCTCTCCAGGGACGTCGGTGCCGGGCTCGAGTACTGGCGGTTCCCAGTCGTCCAGCGACTGCACCGCACACCGGCAGTTCAGGCCGTACTGCTGGCCCTCGATGGTGCGGCCGTAGTACCACCACTCCCCCCGCCGCACCGGCACAGACAAGTCTGTCTCCAGTGTGCGGCTCTTGATCTCTGAGAAGATCGTCTGCCGCATCTCCGCGAGGTGAGCGGTGCGCGCCTCCGTGTAGGCATTTTCAGCCTCGAGGTGCGCAATGACCTCCGGGTCTGTTTTGTCGCGCAGCCACTCGAAATTGTCGACGACGAGATCACCATGGTGGACGCGTTCGTGCGGAACCTTCTTCGCTACGGGCGGGGCTGCCTCGGCCGTAACGGTGAGTCGGTCAGTGCTCATGCGTTATGCCACGCGGACTCGCCCAGCCACTCATCGAACTGCAGGCCAGAGATTCGCTCGTACGCCTCGATATACCGCTTGCGGGTGGCGTCGACGACGTCCTCCGGCAACGGCGGCGGCGGACTGTCGGAGGCACGATCCCAGCCCGATTCGCTACTTGTCAGCCAATCGCGGACGAATTGCTTGTCGAAGCTCGGCTGCGGTTTGCCCGGTTCATAGTCTCCCACCGTCCAGAAACGGGAGGAGTCCGGGGTAAGCACCTCGTCGGCGAGGATCAGGTTGCCAGCAGCGTCTAGACCGAACTCGAATTTCGTATCGGCGAGGAGCAGCCCACGCGCTTCCGTCAGCGATGAAGCACGCAGATAGATGTCGAGTGTCTCCTCACGGACCTTGTGGGCAAACTCCTCACCAAGGCGGTCCACCACGGCGCTGAATGGAATGTTCTCGTCGTGATCACCGATATCGGCCTTGGTCGCCGGAGTGAATACCGCTTCTTCGAGCTTGCTTGCCTCAGTCAGGCCTTCGGGAAGTCTGATGCCGCATACCGTGCCGGTTTCGCGATAGTCCTTGAGCGCTGAGCCAGTGAGGTAACCGCGGGCAACGCATTCGAACGGGATCATGTCCAGTTTGCGGACAATAAGTGCTCGCCCGAGGACTTCCTCGGGGATACGCTCATCATCCGGTGAAGCAGCTAGGTGATGTGGAATACCGAGTTCACTGAAGAAATACACGCTCATCGCTGTGAGCACGCGTCCCTTATCTGGAATCGGGGTTTCCAGAACATGGTCGTACGCTGAGATCCGGTCGCTAGCGACCATGAGCAGGTTGTGCTCATCGATGTCGTAGAGGTCTCGGACCTTGCCGGACATGAGGTGTGTGTAATCAGCCAAAGTAGGACGCACGGCGTACACCCTAGTTGGTGAAGCGGCCGAATAGGGTGCCGATGGCGCTGCATTGCGCATTTTGGGACATCGATTGGTACGGAAGAGTGCATCCGGGAATTACGAGGTCAACGGTGTTGCGCGAGCGCCGCGGAGTTTCCTCAAGCGGAAGGCGCAACCCCTCCCTCGGCGTGAAAAACCTCACGTCACAAGCGCGGCTCGAATCTGTACGGCCTGCGCATCCAGCGCCATGCGGTGCGGCCAGCTGAACGAGCCGCGCAAACCGAAGCCATCCCCCACTAGCCGCGGGAGCACATGCAGGTGCACATGGAAAACTTCCTGGCCTGCGGCGGCCCCATCCGCGAGAAACAGATTGACTCCCTCAGGCTGCAAAGGTGAGCGCCGCACCGCGGCGGCGAGCCGCTGGGCAGTCGCGAAAATCGGCCCAGCGAGCTCGGGATCCAGTTCAGCGAGGTTCGTGGCATGCGTTTTCGGGATGACGAGCAGGTGACCGCGTGTCATCGGCCGAATATCCATGAAAGCGAGCACCTTGTCGTCCTCATAGACGCGACTCGCCTCCGCGCGTCCTGCCACGATGTCACAAAAGATGCACGCCCTCATGACGTCTTAGAGTATGGGAGCCGGAGCGTACGCGGCTGAATACTGAACTCCCTAGCCTCCTGACGAAACGAGGAATCCCAGCAGGTCGATTGAGCCGAGAGATCCCGAACCGAAGTCCAAACCTAAGTCAGAACCAAAGTCGGCTATTGAGCCATTGTTACCGTCGGGTTCGTCAGGCACATCGCACCCCTGGACGTAGATGGTATTCCAGCCCACGCGATGGTCCGCTTCAGGCCCAAGGAACAGGCGGTAGTCGACCTTGTACGTCTCAGTGGGAGGCTTCGCTTCGAACCCGCGGTCTTCGAGGTTCTCTGTTCGGCTCGACTCAGCTGGTTCATTGTTAGTGGTAAATGGGACTCCACCATTCTGTGTCCACTGCGTTTGCCCCACAGGAATGGCCGTTGCCACGCTCGTGTTCCAGTAGCCCTGACTATTGGCAGGTTCATCATCTACTCGAAAATCTACGACGTAACGCCCATTCGTCCTGTTCACCGTCGAGAAGGTCACCTCGCAGGGAGCGTCTGAAACTGCATACACCTCTAGCTGCCCGGTGGGCCCGACGTTGCTAGCAAATGCTGGCGGAGCACACAGAACAAAAACTGCGACTCCAACGAAGGAACCGCTTGTCACAACCGAACGGCGCGTGGGCATTGTGCCTCCTCAAAGGATGTACAGGTACTCGAACCCTAGTTGGCAACCGCAACCTCCGCGTCAGTTTGCCGCAATGACTGCGAGTTGGCGTCGACTTCTCCTCGGGTTCAGGCCCTAATGAACTCCCGCCGTGGCATTACAAGATGGGAGCCGGAGCGTACGCGGCTGCTTCCGGGTGCTGCTTTGCGAGCGCCTCGACGGCCTCGACGACGCGGGCGACCTGCGCCTGCGCACTTCCGGCGAACGCTGCTTTGTCCGCAAGCGCATTGTCGAGCGCACCCCGATCCAGGGGCAGTCGCTCGTCAGCCGCGAGCCGGTCAAGCAGGTCCTGTCCAGCGCCTTGCTCCCGCATTGCCAGTGCTACGGCCACCGCATGCTCTTTGATCACTTCATGCGCCGTCTCGCGGCCCACACCCGCACGGACTGCCGCCATCAGCACCTTGGTCGTTGCCAGGAACGGCAGGTAGCGCTCAAGTTCCCGCTCAATGACCGCCGGATATGCACCGAACTCGCCAAGCACCGTCAGGAATGTCTCAAACAGGCCATCGATCGCGAAGAACGCGTCGGGCAGCGCGACCCGGCGCACCACGGAGCAGAAGACGTCACCTTCGTTCCACTGTGCGCCAGCAAGCTCCGCGGCCATCGACGCATAGCCCCGCAGCACTACCTGCAGGCCGTTGACGCGCTCGCATGACCGGGTATTCATCTTGTGCGGCATCGCAGACGACCCCACCTGCCCCGGCTGAAAACCCTCCGTGACGAGCTCATGACCCGCCATGAGGCGGATCGTGTGCGCGAAGGACGACGGCCCCGCAGCAAGCTGCACGAGTGCGGACACCACGTCGTGATCCAGCGAGCGCGGATACACCTGTCCAACGCTGGTGAACACGTTGGCGAAGCCGAGGTGCCCGGCGATTTGCACCTCGAGCTGAGCGAGCTTCTCCTCGTCGCCGCCGAGGAGATCCAGCATGTCCTGCGCGGTCCCCATGGGGCCTTTGATTCCGCGCAGCGGATACCGGTCGATCAACTCCCGGATTCTGGTGAGCGCAACAAGCACTTCTTCGGCTGCTGACGCGAACCGCTTTCCCAGCGTGGTCGCCTGAGCTGCGACGTTATGACTGCGACCGGCCATGACCAGGCCCGAATACTGGGTTGCACGTTCCGTGAGCCGCACCGCCACGGCCACTCCACGTTCGTGGACGAGTTCGAGCGCGCGCCGAATCTGGAGTTGTTCCACATTCTCGGTCAGGTCACGGCTGGTCATGCCCTTGTGAATGTGTTCATGCCCAGCGAGGGCGCTGAACTCCTCGATGCGAGCTTTCACATCGTGGCGAGTGACGCGCTCACGCGCGGCGATCGAGTTCAGATCAACGGTGCTGATGACTCGCTCATAGTCTTCGATGACCCCTTCGGGAACTTCAATGCCGAGGTCACGCTGGGCACGCAGGACCGCCAGCCACAACTCCCGCTCAAGAACGATCTTGTTTTGTGGGGACCAGAGGTGCGCCATTTCGCGGCTGGAATATCGGGTTGCAAGAACGTTCGGCACGCGCGGGGCAGCCTGAGCGGTGTTGTCAGCGGTCACGCTTGTGCAGTCTAGTTCGGGCGAAAGATGGCAGACTCGGGAGGCATGAGCGACGGGGCCCCGAACCAAGCGACCACAGCCGACGCGAGTCCCGAGAATGGCCGGAACAGCGAAGCGCTTGCCGAACTCGCGGAGATCCGGTCGCAATTCACCCGATTCATGATGACGTACCAGTTCGGTCTCGCGGAAATCGTAACCAAGATCAACATACTCAAGGATGAGTTCACGCACATCCATCAGTACAGTCCGATCGAACACGTGTCGTCCCGGCTCAAAACGCCCGCCAGCATCCTTCAGAAGGCGGCACGCCGCGGCATCCCGCTGAAGATCGACGCGATCCGCGAGAACATCCTGGACATCGCTGGGGTCCGCATCAGCTGCAGCTTCATATCGGATACCTACCGCATCGCCGAAATGCTGGGTGGGCAGGCCGACGTCACCGTCCTGGAGACCAAGGACTACATCGCCAATCCCAAACCGAACGGCTACAAAAGCCTGCACTTGCTGGTGGAAATTCCGGTGTTCCTCAGCGACCGCGTCCAGCCTGCCTGCGTCGAGCTGCAAATACGCACCATCGCAATGGACTTCTGGGCGGCGCTCGAACACAAGATCTACTACAAGTATGAACGCGAGATACCAGAAGCATTGCTACGAGAGTTGACCGAGGCGGCCGAAGCCGCGAGTCGGCTCGACATCAAGATGGAGCGGCTGCATGACGAGATAGACCGGATAAAATCTGCGCCCACAACCGCGGAGGAAGTGCCCGGCTTCCCACTGCCCAGAGATCTTCTCGAGATGCTGCGCCATTTTCGAACCAGCTAGCCAGGCTCCAAATCCAAGACAAACAAGACATCCAGCCGACAACGTCAGCCCGGCGGCGCCAGCTGATCGATCACGTCGCACAGCAGCGACCGTACCGTGCCAGCGAGGTCGGGCGGCTCATCGAGAACCGCGCTCAGGACGGCACCCGCCACCATCGCTTCCAGGGCTCGCGCGCGAGATTCGCGCACAGGCCGTCCGCTTCTGGCGAGAATCTCGCTGATCGCCGCGATCGTGTGGGCGCGCATCCGGACCTGAATCTCGCGAAGCTCAGGATGCCGCGCAATCGCAAGGTTCTGCTCGTACCGCGATGCCAGCGCGTCTGAGCCAACTCCGCGGCCAACCAAAACGTCAACGAGCAAATCTACCAATGTGTGTATCGATCGGGCCCGCTTCGGCACACCGGCGACCAGCTCGTCGACGCGATTCATCGCGTCAGCCGCCTCAAACTCGGCCGCGCTCACAACCAGGTCATCGAGGGAGGAGAAATAATAGGTCGTCGATGCCAGCGGCAGACCGGCACGCTGCGCAACACCCCGGTGCCGCACCGCCTCCAACCCACCCTCGCGCATGAGTTCCGCTGCCGCTGCTATTAGCGCTTGCCGGCGGCGCTCTCCTTTACGCGTGGATGTCACTGCGTAATCTTGTCAGCCCCACCGATGATTTTCTGGTACTTCAGTATCAATTCGCTAAAAGTCCCGGAGCATTGGCGCCAACCTTTCGAGCGCCTCATGCATTGTTGCCGTCGCCCCCGCAAAACAAAGTCGAATTGTCCGGTTCCCATTCGAGGTATCGAAATCAATGCCTGGCGCCATTGCAACGCCAGTTTCCGCGAGCACCCGCGCGCACCAAGCGGTCGAGTCTGAGGTCAAATGCGAAACGTCCGCGTAGAGATAGAAGGCTCCATCAGCAGGCGCGAACTTCGAAATTGCCTGCTCTCCGAGCCCCTCGAGCAGAATGTCACGGTTGCGCCGGTATCGCTGCACGTGCCCGTCCAGTTCGGTGAGCGACTCGTCGCAAAAAGCAGCCATCGCCGCGTACTGCGAAACTGCGGGCGGACACACCGTCAGGTTGGACGCGAGCCGATTTACCGCATCGCGATAGCGCGAGGGGACGAGCATCCACCCCAGTCGCCAGCCCGTCATCGAAAAGTATTTGGAGACCGAGCCGACAACGGCGGCTTCCCGCGACGCTTGCCAGGCGCACAATTGCGAGAGGTCACCGAAACTGATGCCGTGGTAAATCTCGTCCGAAATCAGCAGAACTCCGTGCTCGGCGCACCACCGGGCGATCGCCGCGAATTCCGCTGGATCAATAATCGTCCCAGTTGGGTTCGCTGGGCTGGCGATAATTAGTCCTGCTGGAGGTACAGGCAGTTCCTCGAGCATCGCGAGGGTTGGCTGGAAACGCTCGTCGGGACCGCAAGCAAGCTCGTGAACTCGGCAGCCAAGCGCTTGAAGAACATTCCGGTACGCCGGGTAACCCGGCCGCGCCATGACGACCGTGTCCCCTACATCGAATGCAGCAAGGAACAAGATCGTGAAGGCTCCGGACGACCCGGTCGTGATGACGACTTCGGACGGGTCGACGTCGACGCCTTCACGGCGTCCGTAATAGTCAGCGATCGTTTCCTTCAGTGGAAGAATCCCCGTCGACTCGGTGTAGCCGAGTACCTGCTCAACTATCGCTTTCTGCGCAGCCGCAACGACAGGTTGTGGCGCCGGAGTCGACGGCTGTCCCGCAGCAAGAGCCAGGACATCACCGTGGATGCGCTGTCGATCAGCCGCGGCCTTCCACACGTCCATGACGTAGAAGGGCGCGATCGCGGAGCGGTCTGAGATACGCACCCTTCGACCGTAACGCGTTTCGGGGGCGTCAGGACGGGATCGAGATACGGCCCTCGGCCGCACCCAGGCCGATGTCGGTGCGGTGGTGGCTCCCCGGTAGATGAATCTGGTTCACCTTCGAGTAGGCGTCTTCGCGGGCAGTCGCAAGATCAGCTCCGTAACCGACGACACTGAGCACCCGCCCCCCGGCCGACACGAGCTCCCCATCGTCGCGCCGGGCCGTTCCGGCGTGCAGAACGCCCGGAGCGTCAGACCCAGCGATGACATCACCCGTCCGGGGTGGTCCAGGGTAGTTCTCGGCAGCGATCACAACCGTGACGGCACTGCCGTCCTTCCACGTCAGCGGACCCGCCTCGGCGAGCGTCCCGGTGGCGGTGGCGAGCAGATGGCCCGCGAGCGGAGTCTCGAGCATTTCGAGGACACACTGAGTTTCCGGGTCCCCGAAGCGACAATTGAACTCGACCACCGCGGGCCCTTCCTTGCCGATCGCGAGACCGGCATAGAGCAACCCGCTGAACGGACAGCCTCGCTCGACCATTTCCCGCGCGACCGGCTTGACGACCTCGTCGACGATCTGGCTTACCATTCCGTCGGGCAGCCACGGCAGCGGCGTGTACGCGCCCATTCCGCCTGTGTTGGGCCCTGTGTCGTCGTCACCGACGCGTTTGTGATCCTGCGCAGGCAGCAAGGGAACGACATCCTCGCCGTCCACCAAGCAGAAGAGCGACACCTCTGGGCCGTCAAGGAAGGATTCCAGTAGTACTGGATGACCTTTCTCCAGCAGCTCAGCTGCGTGATCCCGTGCCACTAGCCGGTCCGCGCTGACGACGACACCCTTGCCGCCAGCAAGGCGATCGTCCTTGACGACCCACGTCGGGCCGAACCGATCCAGTGCCGCATCGAGATTCGCCGGAGTGTCCACGATCTCGGCATGCGCGGTGCGCACACCCGCCGCAGCCATGACGTCTTTCGCGAATGCTTTAGAACCCTCGATCTGCGCGGCAGCGGCAGACGGCCCGAAACACGGCACGCCGACTTTCCGGACAGCATCGGCGACCCCGAGCACGAGGGGAACCTCGGGACCAATCACGACCAGGTCGGGTTCGAGTTCCCGGACCAGGGCGACAACCGCTTCAGTCGAGGCGGCGTCGACGTCATGCTGCTCGGCTACGGCAGCGGTACCCGCGTTACCGGGCGCGCACATCAGCGCGGTCACTGCCGGGTCGCGGCTCAAAGCAAGCAACAGGGCATGTTCACGGGCACCAGATCCGATAACGAGAACTCGCACGGTACGACAGCCTACGGCGTCCTTCCGGCAGAAGAGACTCCCGGGTTCCTCATTGGGTGAATCCAGTGGCGAAATTGGTGTGTATACGCTGGCGGATCACTCCATTTTCAAGGATGCTCGGTGCCATGGCTTCCATCTTCAGCAAGATCATCGCCGGGGAGATCCCCGGTCGTTTCGTCTGGGAGGACGAGGACGTCGTCGCTTTCCTCACGATTGCTCCGGTTGCGCCCGGGCACACACTCGTGGTGCCCCGCAAGGAGGTGGACCAGTGGCAGGAGGTCGACCCGGCCCTTTTCACCAAGTGCACCGACGTCGCCCAAAAGATCGGCCAGGCGGTTCGACAGGGCTGGGACGCACCGCGTGCTGGTCTGCTGATTGCGGGCATCGAGGTACCCCATCTGCACCTGCACGTGTTTCCGGCATGGTCGATCGAGGGTTTCGATCTGTCGATGGCGAAACCAGGGGATGCTGACGAACTTGACGCCGCCGCGGACAGACTACGGGCCACGCTTCGCGAACTCGGCTTTGGCGAACGGGTGCCAGACTAGAAACGCGGCTGGCGACGCCCCGGCACTTAGCGATCTGGGCCGGAATGGCGCAAGCGTGCTTGCGGCGTCTGAGGTATGCCCAGACGTCGCTAAAACAAGCTCCTTCCCTTGATTCCGGCATGATGCGCCGACTCTTGGGCATATCACCGACCTTTCGGCATATCACTTGCACGGAGCACGCCCATGACTTTGCCCACACCGAGACCTCTACTACAGAAGTTGTCGTACCGGGCAAATAGGCTTTCCCTATGAATCTGCTCGCTGTTGTGGCCCTCCCCGCGCGCGCTGGCGCCGCCGCGACCGGGGCTGCTCTTGAGCTGGCTGCGGATACCGCTTCCGGGGTGCTCAACGAAGCAGGCAACGTCGTGAGATTATTCGATCCCCGCGGACCTCTCGATCTCTTGCAGCGGGTCTCAGACAGCGCCGGAGCGGACCGGGCGCTGGGCCGCGCTCTCGACCCCGAAGGCCCCATTGACCGACTGATGGCACGGGATGGCGTGCTCGACCGGCTCACTGAGAGAGGCGGGCTTCTTGAGCGCCTTCTGGAACGAGACGGGCTTGTTGATCGCCTCCTTGAGAAGGAGGGGCCGATTGAGCGGTTGCTGGAGAAAGAGGGGCTCGTCGAGAGACTTATCGAGAAGGACGGGTTACTCGACCGCCTGCTTGAAAAGGACGGCGCACTCGATCGCCTGACCGCGTCCGACGGCCCCCTCGACAATCTTCTCCGGAAAAATGGCCTGCTCGAAAGCCTACTGTCAGATAACAGCTCGGTGGAGCGAATGATCAAGCGCGGCGGCACGCTTGATCAGTTGATCTCACTCTCTGACAGTCTGGACCGTTTGGCACCCAGCCTCGATCTGCTCGCTAGCAGCGTAGGCGCTTTGCAGGACGCACTCGGCGCGGTGAACGGCGCGGTGGGTCCGGTCGGCGATCTCGTCTCGATGCTCCCCCGCAGGCGCCGCAAACCGCGCGCAATCACAGTCGAACCCCATCATGCTGCGGCTGCCGCCGAACTCTCCTAAGTCTCTGTCCGACGGATGTGCGGAGATCTAAGATCAAGAAGTATCCGCTCCAGGTCGGAAGACTGTTCTAGGGAGACCCACAATGAAAACGATCATGCCCAGGGCCGCAGCCCGGGCAGCAATCGCGGCGGCGGCGATCGCACCGATGATGCTCGCTGCCCCCACCCTCGCGTCAGCAGCACCTTCTGCGGACGCCCGCAGCGCGGGTGAGACAACGGCAGAAGTGACTTTCCACAATGACCGCGCGACCACAGCCACATGCGGGTCAATTTTGCACTTCTTCGGCTCACCGCTCTCCTGGTTCGGGCTGCCGCCCGCCGTGGCGGTGCCACCAGGCGGTTCCGCTTCGCAACAGATCCCCTTCATCACACCGGGCATCCACACGCTGTCGTGGTGGTGCGACGTCCCAGGAGACCAGGTCTACACCGGCAACGAAGGGCCCGTCCCGGTTGGGGGCATCTCCGTGGCAATCGTTGAGGGCATCAATCAGCTGACCGGGAACTAACGCACACCGTCACACCTTCAGGTGCTCGCCGAAGAAGGCGAACACGCGGTGCCACGCATCTTCGGTCGCAGCGTCGTTGTAGGCGAACCCCGTCACCCTGAGCAGCGGCGTTGCGGGACCAAGATCAATCTTATTGGCGAAGCTATGCCCCACTTTCGGGTACGTCTTAACGTCATGCTCGACACCGTTCTTTTCCAGCGCGCGCACAAGCTTCTTTTCACCACCGATAAGGAGCGGATCACGGCCGCCGAAGCTGGCAACCATGGGACACGAACCTTCGAGCGCTTCGGTGAGGTGCCGCGGCAACACGCCATAGAAGGGTGCGCTTGCATCAAAGCCCTTGGGTGCCATAAGGATCGCGAACCCACCACCCATACAGAACCCGATGATACCCACAGCCCCCGTACAGTCGGCGCGCTCCACGAGGTGCTCCCGCGCGGCGAGCAGATCGTCGACAGTGCGGCCCCGGTGCAGCAGAAGGTCCTTCATCACAAGAGGCACACACCTGGCCTTCCCGCCCCGTGAATACAGGTCAGGCGCGAGGACTACATATCCTTTGTCCGCTATCCGCTGGCAACTCTCTAGCGTGTCATCAGTCATCCCAATTGCGTCGTGTACCACAACGACGCCGGGATACGGGGTGGCACCGTCCGCCTGCGAAGGAAGGAAAAGATGCCCTTGCATCGGGCCTGCCGGCGCGGCGAACTGAATGTCGGTCATGTGTGCTCCTTCGCGTCGACCCCATCCTGCCCGAAGAGGAGATCGGCGGACAGCAGGGGGCCGGCGCGTCAGAGCGTGTTGAGCTAGTCCGTCCGGGCCGCGTCACGCAGGAATGCGCGGTGCGCTGCGGTCTGGCTAGCGTCGCGCGCATTCGCTTGCGCTCCATAGCAGGGAAACAGCCAGCGCCGCGCGATCTCCGCACGGGATAGACGCCGCACTGGACGGTCAGGATCAGTCCAAAGATCAGCGGCTTCAGCGACAGACGGCGAACCTCCCCTTATTTTGAAGGGACGCTGGGACAGCCTGGCGGCTCGTGGCGCTGTGGCCTCGTCGGTCAGGCGGATAGCAATAGAGGTTCCGCGCACTACGGCGGTCGCGGGAGTACTAAGGACGGCAGCTAGAGATGAACGCATGTTTGACTCGCTTTCGTGGCGTGAGCACTGCTTCGATGCGAGTCCAGCCTCATCATTGAGCACCAGACGAGAAGCCACCAGCATAGCCTCGCAACGGTTGTGTGTCGACGCCAAATCTCAGCGCCCGAACCTGCCGTTCCAGGATCCGAACAAAGTCTCTATTCTTTGTCTTTGTCCTGTTCGCATCAACCTGCGAGTTGCGCTGTTCGCGAAGGAGACGCGATATGAGCGTCGAGCCGTCCGGCCCGGCTGGAAACACCGAGAACGCCGCACCTGACCGGGCCGCTCCAGAAGTCACGCCGCAAGCGGCGTCGCAAGACCCTGTGACGCAACGCCGTGAAGCACGCGAGCGCGGCGACCGAAATGCGATAGTCGTAGCATCACGAGCACTGTGGCAACGGCTGATGCGCAGCAGTGACAGCGGTGACGATGGCGCCACCAGCGTTCTGATCGCTGACCTACGCGCCGAGCGCACCGTTGGCGGCGCCGAAGGTGACGTAAGCTACCAGGCCCTGTGCGATTCCACCCTCGGACTCGTCCACACGAGGCGCGGAAATTTTGAAGCGGGCGAAGACGCCTACCGAAGTGCGGTGCGCGGCTACCGCTCGCTGGAGAACGACGCCGAGATCGCCGGCGTGCGCTACCACCTCGGTTGCCTGTACGCGCAGTCTGGACGGACCGCAGATGCGCGCCGGCAGTTCCAGGCGGCGCTGTCCACCTTCCGCGAGAAGAAGATGGGCGCCTGGTTCGCCCAGGCAAACCTCCGCCTCGCAGAGACATTGGCACCCGGCGATGCACAGCACATCCGCCATCTCAAGGACGCTCTTGGTGTTTTCGTCGGCGCTAAGCGCGATCGCGAAGCGGCAGACTGCGCAACGAAGCTTGCGGACTCATACGCTCACGCGGGCAACAAGAAGGTCGCTGAACAGCTTTACCACGAAGCAAGCAACCTCTACGAGAAAGTAGCCGCCCCCGCAGCGCATGCCGATGTTCTGGTCCGAACCGCGTTCTTCCTGTCGCACCACCAGCGTGATAGGGAAGCAGAGTTCTACTTTTCGCTCGCTCTCGACGCCGGTCTCAGCGCCGGTGCGATACCACTCGTGGCGCTATGCGACGCTGGCACAGCTCTCGCTTGGGACCGGATATCGCTGATGAGCTACTCTCGCGACAGCATCCTCACTCACAGCGTCGCGCTGATGCTCCCGTCACTGCTCTACTTCGACGCCGTGTCGCCCGCACTTGATACTCCCGGTGAGAATCCCGAAGCAAGCTGGCACGGCATTCTTTCCGACTTGCTGTCGTGGTGTGCGGCTGCCTTACCGCGAAATGAACATACGGAACCGCTGCACAATGAGATCGCTAAGTTCGCAGCGGACCGCGGGTATATGACAAGCCCGGCCGAGCCGCCGCGGCGCAGGCTCAGGAGGTATCGCATCGCGACTCCCGATGTCATGCCCCGTTTGGCCGAACTGCACCGCCTCCTACGCACGTCGACAGTTCCAGCTGCGCAGAACTGGCCGGCCGAGTCCGCGAGTGAAGACCTGCGGCAATACGCCCGTGTCGCGCGGTGTCGCTACTCCCCCGCTGTCTCCGACGGCAACCGCGGCGGCGACTCGCTATAGTGCGCTCCGAATTTCTTCCACGGCCACGTCATCAGTGCCCAGGTTGCGAATACGAGCGCAGTCGCGGCGATTAAATACCACGGCCACGGGCCCATGTAGTCGAGCAGCGAAGCGGTTTGCGGTTTAGCGTTCAGGAAACCGTAATTCGTGTCGGCGATGCGGTTGAACGTAAAGGTGAATGCCGCCCACGCGAGAGTCACTGCCACCGTGATCCGATAGCTCCTCCACGTCGGTCGAGTCCGCAGCCCCCACGTAAGGTAAATCGCTGCCCAGACAACCAAAAGGTGCATTGCCCAGAAAGCGATGAACTCATGGTGCGGGAAATCTGGCGACTGCAACGCCGGTGACACCAAAGCTTGCGTGCTGAGAACAAGGCACCAGTAGTAGGTCAGGGCAAAGGCCCACGGCTTCCGTGACCACAGTGCGTACGCCGCGGTGACAGCCGCGAGGTCAGATAATTGCAACGGCACCGAGCGTCCCACGCTGGGTGGAATCATCGAGTAGATGAAAATCCCCGCGTACAGAACAATTGCAATGATCCCCAACACCCTGCTGAACCGCACTGCTGCGGCAGTGTCTTTATGGGAACGGCCGATTTTGACGAAAGCAAACGCACCTACCGCGAATACAGCGACGACAGCCCAGTGCGATACGCCGTACGCGGAGAATTCATCTTGCGCAATCAGCATGTCCACATCATCCAACGTACCGAAGCAATCAAATGGGTGTTCCCGCTAGAAACTAGAGGCTGCGCCGGGAGAAGCGCAGCCTCACAGCGATCAAGAGCTGGCGAGGGGACTTGAACCCCTAACCGCCCGATTACAAGTCGGGTGCGCTACCAATTGCGCCACGCCAGCATCGGCCCTACTGAAGCCTGAACCATCTTAACGGCATTCGCTGATTCCGCCCAATCGCCCTCTCTCAGCGCACGATTGCCTGAGCAGGATGGGGCTTCGCCGAACAACGGCTCACCAAACCCGCTAGCGTGTAGCTATGAGCACGTCTGAGATCGCCACGGTACTGGCTTGGCATGAGGCGCTGAATACCCGGGAAATTGCCACTCTCATCCAGCTTTCGAGTGAGGACATCGAAATCGCTGCGCCCGACCACGCGAGTCAGGGCATCGCCGCGCTGTGCGACTGGGCCGAGTCCGTGGACACTGGCTTCGTCCCAGGGCGGATGTACTACCGCGGCGGCGTAGTCGTAGTCGAGGAGGAGTTGCACCATTCAGCGTCTGAACGCGATCTTGACGTTCAGGCGTCAGCCTTCCGCGTGGTCGACGATCAGGTTGTTTCGATGTTTCGCCATGCATCACTGGACGAGGCTTTCGAGGCCACCGGGCTACGAGCCGCGGATCGAGTCGACGACAAGTAGCTCGAGCACACAAATCGGGTCCTAGCCGAAAGCTAGGACCCGATTTGAGAGCTCAGTTGAGTGCTGCTGCGTTACTCGTCGTCGTCGTCAGCGTCCGCGGCCATCGCGTCACGCAAGCTCTTGGGACGCAAGTCGGTCCAGTTCTTCTCGACGTACTCGAGGCACGCGGCACGGCTCTCTTCGCCGAAGACGACGCGCCACCCTGCTGGTACGTCTGCGAAAGCAGGCCACAGTGAGTGCTGCTCTTCGTCATTGATCAGCACGTAGAAGCGGCCGTTCTCGTCATCGAAGGGGTTGGTGCTCATCAATCCTCACTCTGCATTCTGCAACACGACCGTTCGGTCTCCGGCTGATACACCCGTACAGCGCAACCGCCATACCGTACAAGGCGCGCCGTCACTTCGTCCATTCACCCGTCGTAGTGAATGCCAATACGCCACTTCCGCTGACATGTGCCGCGTGACGCCGCCTTGCACTTTGTGGCAGCTTAACCGGTGATCGCGGCGAGCGGCGGCGCAACTTCGAAACGTAGCGCGATATTGATCACGGCTGGCGGACCGCCGAGACTATGCGGGGCTTCGGCCCTCCCATGCTTCCCACAGTTCGGCGTACCGTCCACCCCGCTGCAGCAGTTCCTTGTGCGGGCCTTCCTCGACGACCCGGCCCTCTTCAAGCACCACTACGCGATCTGCCCGGGCAGCCTGCGTGAGACGGTGCGCGACGATCAGCGCGGTCCGCCCCTTCATCACTTCGTACGCATAGTGTTCGAGCTCACGCGCGCCGGCACTCCCCGCTTCTGCGGTCGCTTCGTCCAGAATCGCGACCGGCGCGTCTGCGAGCACAAGCCGGGCGAGCGCAATTTGCTGTGCCTGCGCAGCCGACAACTGGTAGCCGCCTTCACCGACCATTGTCGCGATACCTTCAGGCAGGGCTTCTACCCAGCCGAGCGCTCCTACTTGACGCAACGCGGCATACAACGCGTCGTGGTCGGCGAACCGGTTCGCGAGTCTCAGGTCTTCAAACAGGGGGCCGGAGAACACGTGCACTTCCTGACTGATGATGACGACGTGCCTACGCAGGTCGTACACGCCGAGGTCCCCGAGGTTTACGCCACCGATCCGGGCCGTTCCCGAGTTTGGCGTGATCGAGCCCGCGGCAATCGCCGCTACGGTTGTCTTGCCCGCCCCCGTTGAGCCAACGAGGGCAACCCGCTCCCCGGGCTCGAGAGTGATCGTCACGCCGTGGAGCACCGGCTTGACACCGTCATAACTGAACTCGAGGTTCCGGAGTTCGAGGCGTGAATCCTCGGGGAGCGCGGAGGTTCCGGATTCGCGCACCATTTCGCTGTTGATCAGCCCGACTAGCCGCCGCAGGCTTTCGCCCGCAGCCTGAATGTCGTTGAAAGAGAACAATAAGCCTTGCATTGGCAGGAATAGCCGGTGGAAAAGCAGCGCAGCGATCGTTGCTTCACCGACGGAGATCTGCTGTCCATCCCGGACGAGCAGGAAGCTGACCCCCAGCACTGCCGCGAGTCCGATGTACTGAACGAGCTTTCCGCGGGCGACGAACCTAGTCAATTCGCGGAAACTCGTCGTCATCTGGTCACGCGCCTCGCTCGACGCATCGCTGATGTAGCTGATCTGGTCCTTTTCGAGCCCGTAGGCGTGGACTGTGGGCAGACCCTGCATTCCGGAGACCAGCGCTTGCGACCGCGCCGACAGCGCGACGCGCTCGGCCGTGAACATCGGCCCCGACCGCGGAAGGTACCAGAGGAGCACTGCCAAGCCCAGCGGCACCGAGACCAGCGCACCGAGCCCCAGACGATAGTCGATCGAGAAGATGGCGACGAAGCTGAGCCCGGCCAGTGTGAGCGACGAAAAGCTCGCTGGGACGGCATTACCCACCACGCGAGCGATTGCAGCAACGTCATCGTTAACGCGCGACAGCAGGTCACCTTTACCGGCCCGCTCGACGGTGCGCACAGGCAGCAGCAGCGCATGCTCGAGCGCGCGTTCCCGCAGATTTGCCAGGACGGTTTCACCGACGTGGCACATCAGGTAGGTCGCGGCACCCGATAGCAAGCCCGCGGCGATGGCGGCGATACCGATTTGCACTATGACCATCACGATGCGGGACGTCGGCGCCCCTGCGAGTACGTCGTCAACAAGTCGTCCGAGTACGTACACAGGCACGATGATCGCTGCCGCGGCGACGACCGCGAAAAGCGTCGCGAATGCCGCCCGCCACGGGTCTCGGCGGAGCACAGACCGCAGCCATACGCCGCACTGCCGCGACGTTGCCACAGGGAGCGCCGGGCGAGGGGCGCGTGGGCGCGTATCGGTCCCCGCCGTCATCGCAGCACCACCCGCCGGTAGCTTTCATCCGTCGCGGCGAGATGCTCGTGCGTAGACACCCTCGCAACCTGCCCGTTCTCAAGGACGACGACGTGATCGCAGAATGAGAGCAACGCCGGGCTGCTCGTCACGATGATCGTCGACTGGATGCGCGGGCCGCTACGGTGGCGCAGTTCAGCGATGCCCTGCGCGATTGTTTGCTCAGTCACCGCGTCCACCGCAGTGGTCGGGTCGTGCAGAACGAGGACTGACGGTGCAGCGACAAGCGCCCGCGCGAGTGCGACGCGCTGACGCTGCCCACCGGACAGACTCTCACCCCGGTCGGTCACGGGATGGTCGAGGCCCTCCTCATGCATCGTCACCACATCGCGCGCCGCAGAGGCGTCAAGTGCGACTTCCACCTGCTCGTCGAGTGCGTCCGGACGCCCCGCTCTGACGTTGCTCCCAATCGTGCCGGTGAACAGGTCCGTCCGGTGCGGCTCGACGAGGAGGGCCCGCTGCGCGTGTTCCGGCGCTACCTCGGCGATGGGGACGCCCCCGACAAGCACTCTGCCCCGGTACTCGTCAACGGGAAGTCGTCCGGAAAGTACCGCCACAAGCGCGTCTGCATCATTCGGGTCATAACTCAGCACCCCGATCAGCTCACCGGCCTCTACCTTGAGGGAGACGCCGTTGAGGGACTTGTAGGACAGGCTGGCGATCTCCAGATCTCGCCTTCCTTTTGGCAGGGATAGCGGGCCGGGTGTCAAAATGAACTCCGCGCCGAGAATCCGGTCTAGCCGCTGCGACGATGCCCTTCCGATCGCGATTCCGCGTGGCGTGGCTGCTAGGGCACCGAGCGGTCCCGGTAGGAACTGTGAGAGGCCGACCACCGCGATCAACTCTCCGGGGGTGATGTCACCGGCGAGTGCGAGATACCCTCCGTAGCCCGCAACAACGACAGCGAGCACACCGTTCGCCGTATAGGACGCGCTCGTGTAGAGGCCGTTGATCCGGGCCGAGCGGACTGCCGCGCGCAACGCGATCCGGCTTTGGGTGCGGTAACGATGGGCCGCCATGTCCTCGCCGCCGATCCCACGCAGGGGGCGCAGGCCGCTGACGAGGTCGGTCGCGAGCGCAGAGGCCCATCCTGCAGCGGAGTTCTGGGCGCTCGCTCGCTGAGTGATGGTCGGCGAGACACGTTGCAGCCCGCCTAGGATCAGAGGCGTGGCCACGATGACCACGAGTCCAAGTGTCAGATTGATGTAAAGCAGCGCCCCGATCGCCACGACCGCGGCGGCGAGCGCGGCGACTCCCCGGGCGACGACGCTGAGAACACCGGCCGCGTCCTCGGCCCCCTGGGTCGAAACCGTCAGCAACGCACCCACACGACTTCGCAGCCGGACTCCCCTGGGATCAAGGATTCGAGTGGCAACCTCGACCCGTAGTCGGTGCGCCTCGTTCTCAGCGACTCGCTTGACGATTCGCGCACCAAAGCGCCATGTGACGACGATCACAATGAACAAGCCGATCAGAAATGCGCCGTACTGAATAAGGGCGTCCTCATCGGCCGGGCTGATGACGCGGTCAATGATGAGGCCGATCGTGATCGGGATCAGCGTTTCCGCTACCTGATATGCGCACAGCAGCAGCGTGCCCAGCGGGAATAGCCCACGGTTGCGGCGAAAGACGCGCCGCAGCACGCCCTGACCATCGCGCGACCGGCCCGCGCTGGGCGCTCGCGTTGATGACATCTCGCCTCCCGATGACATTCGCTGAAGCCGACACTAACTCAGCATCGAGTGGCATAAAGGCACTTAGCTCTCTTAAAGTCGCAATGGATCGGCAGGTCGCACATATTGCAGGAGGAAGAGCGGATGGCCGCTACGGCCCGGGAGAACGACGTAATCACTGACGACGACATCGAGCCGTTGGCTGATGAAACGGCGCGGCAGGCACAGCGTGTCGTCGCCGCGTACGCACAGGACGCGGATGAGTGCCGCATGTTCCTGTCGATGCTCGGCATCGGCCCGGGCACGGCCGGGCCTACCAAGGCTGAGTGACACCGCACGTAGTAGCGGCGCACCGTGGGCTGCTCCCCAATCTGTGCGACGCTAGCTGTGCGACCTTCGCAGCAACAACACACCGGATGGGGTGACCGGAATGGCAGGTAAATCCGTATCCGCGGGAAGCGACGAGGCACGCGCGGCACAGGAGTCGGCGCCTGAACTCGTTGTCGTAGCGAACCGGCTTCCAGTCGATCTGGAAAAACTGCCAGACGGGTCGACCCGCTGGAAGCGCAGCCCCGGTGGTCTGGTTACCGCTCTCGAGCCAGTACTCCGGAAGAATCACGGCGCCTGGGTGGGCTGGCCCGGAGTTCCTGACGTAGACGTCGACCCCATCGTGGAAGACGGCCTCGCGCTCTATCCGGTCGCCCTTTCGTCCCGCGACGTTACCGAGTACTACGAAGGGTTCTCCAACGGAACGCTCTGGCCCCTCTACCACGATGTTGTCGTCAAGCCCATTTTCGACCGGACCTGGTGGAACACGTACGTCGAAGTGAACCGGCGTTTCGCGGAGGAGACCGCCGCGATCGCGGCCGAGAACGCGACTGTGTGGGTTCAGGATTACCAGCTGCAACTGGTGCCGAAGATGCTGCGCATGCTGAGACCGGACCTGACCATCGGTTTTTTCCAGCACATTCCGTTCCCCCCGATCGAGATCTTCATGCAGCTGCCGTGGCGGACAGAGATAATCGAGGGACTGCTCGGCGCGGATCTGGTCGGCTTCCACCTACCGGGTGGCGCACAGAACTTCGTCTACCTGGCGAACCGCCTCGCCGGTCACCCCGTCAGTCGCGGACAAATCGGCGTGCGCTCCAAGTTCGGCGAGGTCCAGGTCGGTTTCCGGACCGTGCGCGCAGGGGCGTTCCCCATTTCGATCGCCTCGGGGGAACTGGACGAGCTCTCGAAATCACGGTCGGTTCGCCAGCGCGCAAAGCAGATCCGGCAAGAACTGGGGAACCCTCGCCGAATCATGCTGGGCGTGGACCGGCTGGACTACACCAAGGGAATCAATATCCGGATGACGGCGATCCAGGAGCTTCTGGCCGACGGTCGCCTGGACCCCAAGGAGAACATTTTCGTCCAGCTCGCGACTCCGTCCCGTGAACGCGTTGAGCACTACATGCACATGCGTGACGAGATTGAGCGTCAAGTTGGCCGAATTAACGGTGACTTCGGCGAGGTCGGCCACCCAGTTGTGCACTACCTTCACCGCCCGATTCCGCGCAATGAGCTAGTCGCTTTCTTTGTCGCTGCCGACGTCATGCTGGTAACGCCGGTCCGCGACGGAATGAATCTCGTCGCAAAGGAATACGTTGCGTGTCGCAGTGATCTTGGCGGCGCGTTACTTCTGAGTGAATTTACTGGCGCCGCTACGGAATTACGGCAGGCGTATCTGGTTAACCCGCACGACATCGACGGGGTCAAAGATTCCCTGCTTGCCGCACTCGATCAGGCCCCTGAAGAGGGACGAAAGAGGATGCGTGCCCTGCGTCGGCAAGTCCTCACACACGATGTGAATCGCTGGGCCCGCGCATTTCTGAACGCACTTGCCGAAACGCCTCACGCGGGGGAAACTGGAGCCTCGCTGCGCCGCTGAAACTAGCGTTGCGGTCAAAAAGGCGGAAGTGATGCACGTCGCA
Organism: Hoyosella subflava DQS3-9A1; assembly: GCF_000214175.1. Taxonomy (NCBI): domain Bacteria; kingdom Bacillati; phylum Actinomycetota; class Actinomycetes; order Mycobacteriales; family Hoyosellaceae; genus Hoyosella; species Hoyosella subflava. Next base: position 690,273 of record NC_015564.1, on the reverse strand, counting down.
TCATGCCCGCATTCATAGGCTGTATCCGTGGGAACTAAGCTTTTTTTACGTTGTGAATTTCTGAGAAAGGGTTTCGGCGCGTGAGTGCTCAGGATCTGCCCGTCGAACTGCGGCGCGCTCTGTCACAGATTGCCCGCACACCACGCCTTCTTGTCGCGTGCGATTACGACGGCACGATGGCCCCCATCGTCTCGGACCCAGACCGGGCCCACCCGAATATGGAAGCCGTACGCGCGCTGCGCACGCTCGCTTCGTTGCCGTCCACTACCGCCGCGGTGATTTCCGGCCGAGCCCTCCGCGACCTCGCAACACTGTCGCGCCTGCCAGCAGAAGTCCACCTCGTGGGCAGCCACGGCTCGGAATTCGAAGTCGGCTTCGTCCACGCGATAAGCGCAGATGCTCGGCGCTTGCTACAGCAAATTGAGAAAAAGCTCGTACAAATCGCCGACGCGCATCCTGGGGTCTCGATCGAGACAAAGCCAGCGAGTGTCGCTTTCCACGTCCGGAACGCGGAAGCATCGGTGGCCGAAGCCGCCCTTGAACAAGTGTGCACCGGGCCAGCCACGTGGGATGGCGTCCAGGTCACGGAAGGCAAGGCGGTCATCGAGCTTGCCGTCATCAGCACTGATAAGGGCCAGGCGCTCGACATCCTGCGGCACCAGGAAGGCGCGACCGCGGCGGTCTTCTTCGGTGACGATGTCACTGACGAGAAAGCATTCCGCCGGCTCCACGGGCCCGATGTGGGCGTAAAGATCGGCCCCGGGGAATCGCTGGCCGGGTACCGCATCGAGCAGCCCGAAGACGTTGCCGTCGCGCTCGCGCTACTTCTCGAAGAGCGCAAGACCTGGCTGCACGGTGACAGCGTGACCCCGATCGAGCGATTGACGATGCTGGCCAGCCCGAACAACGTCGCGCTTATCACTCCTGACGGTGCCCTGAGCTGGCTTTGCCACCCTGAGCCGGACTCCGGGGCAATCTTCGCGCACCTGCTCGGGGGCGAATCTGCGGGCCACTTCACTGTCGGGCCGCTGCGGCAAGGACTGCCGCTGAGCCAGCAGTATGTGGATGGCACGATGACGGTCGAAACGCGCTGGGCGAGCCTGCTCGTCACGGATTACCTCCCGCACGACGTCACGATTGGCCGTACAGACCTGACACGCGTCATCTCTGGCGACGCATCAGCGGTCGTGCGCTTCGCGCCCCGCCCAGAGTTCGGACAGGTCCCAGTCCGGATCATCAAGGTCGATGACGGGCTGCGCGTTGAAGGCACCAACGATCCGATGGTTCTCCGTTCCCCCGGCATCGAATGGGAAGTGACTTCGGATGGAATGCAGGAAACTGCCACCGCGACCGTTCACCCCGCGGACGGAGAGATCGTTCTTGAACTGCGCTGCGGAACGTCCGACATCCTCGAGATGAAGGTGCCGGAACCGGAAAGGCGCCAGCAAGCGGAGGATTACTGGCGGTTATGGGCCGAGAAGCTCGATCTGCCGCCCCTGAAGCCTGCACTGATGAAGCGGTCTGCGTTGACTTTGCGCGGCCTCGTGCACGCCGAGACTGGCGCCATTCTCGCTGCGGCCACCACGTCGCTGCCCGAGGAAATCGGCGGGGTCCGCAACTGGGACTACCGATTCTGCTGGCTCCGCGACGCAGCCATGACTGCGTCGGCGCTGGTGGCGTGTGGTTCACTCAGTGAAGCTGAGGACTACCTCGAATGGGTCCACCGCGTGCTCGACACCGTGCCCGGGCCGGAGCGCCTGCACCCGCTCTACACGCTGCAAGGCACCGCCTTACCACCCGAAGCCGTCATCGATTCGCTGCCCGGATATGCCGGTTCACGCCCGGTGCGAGTGAGCAACGCGGCCAACAATCAGGTGCAACTCGACGTCTTCGGCCCGATCGTCGAGCTCATCCATAATCTCTCCGAGGCCCGGATCGCCGCGGGCTACAGCGAGCCGGTTTCCGCCCGCGACTGGCAGCTAGTGCGCGCGATGGTCTCGGCGGTCGAACGACGATGGTCCGAGCCAGATCATGGGATCTGGGAGATCCGCGGCGCTCCCCGTCACCACGTGTACTCGAAGGTGATGTGCTGGGTCACCGTGGACCGCGCACTCAAGCTCGCCAACAAGTTCGGCTTCACCGTGCCGCTCGGGTGGAAGACGTTGCGTGATGTCATCGCCAAGCAGGTATGCGACAAGGGCTGGAACGAGGAAATCCGGTCTTTCACGGCGGCTTACGACGGCGTCGATCTCGACGCAGCAACGCTCCATATCGGACTTTCGGGGCTTGTCGATCCTTCAGACGAGCGGTTCGCCGCCACTGTCGTCGCCACCGAAGCAGAACTTCGCAGCGGCTCCACGGTGTACCGCTATCACCACGATGACGGGTTGCCCGGCGGCGAGGGCGGGTTCCATTTATGTGCGGCGTGGCTTGTTGAGGCATATCTGCTCACCGGCCAGCAGGCCCAAGCCGATGCGCTATTCGCTCAACTCGTCACCGCCGCGGGTCCGACCGGACTGCTAAGCGAGGAGTACGATCCCGTCGCCGAACGCGCGCTTGGCAATCACCCACAGGCGTACAGCCACATCGGTTTACTCCGCTGCGCGCAACTGTTGTCTGCGTCAGCCCACTGAGGAGGGCCCCACTGCGGGGCCCAGAGTGGCGCCGAGGAGCAACTCCGTAGGCACCATTTCCACGGCCAACCGGTCTGGGCTGTAAGCGAGGAGGAGTTCCCCTGCGCGCCTGCCCTTTAAGGCCGCGGGCTGGGCAACCGTTGTGAGGCCAGCTCGACGCGCTTCACGGATGCCGTCGAATCCAGTCACAGACAGTGTGCGGGGCACGCCGATCCCATCGTCAGCGGCGTACGCCAGCGCCCCCAGGGCGAGCACATCGGTGGTGCACATTACAGCGGTGATCGACGGAACCGCGCGACGGAGCTCATGGGCCGCCTGCTGACCTGCGTCGCGGGAATGCGCGGACCGCTCGGCGATTGTCACCTCAGCGCCAGCCATGTCGGCCGCGTCGAGAATCGCCCGTATGCGCGCGTTCTGAACAGGGAGGGGTGACGTCAGCGCGCGTTCGCGGCCTACAAACTCATCACGGTCGTCTGGCCCGAGCCGCATGCAAATGACTCCGATCCGGCGGTGCCCGGCTGCGAAGACGGCGTCGGCGAGTTCGCGCATCGCGCAGTAGTCGTCAATTCCGACCCGCGACGTTCCGGGAATGCCGACCGGCTGGTCGCACACCACCACTGGCAGCTGACGTTCCAGGGCCGCCGCGAGGTACGGATCGTCTACGGAGACCGAGTACACGACAAACCCGTCCACTCCCGCTCGCTGTACCGCGGCCGCAGCCTGGGAATCGTCGCGATCCGGCCCGGCGGGGACGATGAGCAGCGATTTTCCCGCCGAGTCACACGCGTCCGCGAGGCCAGCGACGAACTCCACGGCAGCCGGATCTCGAAAGGAATAGCTGAGTGGCTGATCGAGAAGCAGACCGACTGTGTCCGCCTTACGTGTGCGCAGCGAGCGTGCCACGGGATCGGGGCCCGGGTAGCCGATCTCTTTCGCCGCCGCGAGCACCCGCTCGCGAAGTTCAGGTGACAGCTGGTCAGGGCGGTTGTAGGCGTTGGACACGGTCGTGCGCGAGACCTTGAGTTCCGCCGCCAGCGACGCCAAAGTGGCGCGCCGACGGGGCCTGCTTGACCGAGGCATAGGTGGACCGTAACCGCACCGGGGCCAGACTTCCAGCACCGTCGCGCCCGACGCCGTTCAGAACTCCTCTGCGGAAACGCTAGACTGCGATGGAAACCGTTACCATTTCAATCTCTAGGGGTTACTTGTGCGTGCAGTAAAGACTGCTGGCGTCCTGGTCTCCGGACTCAGCCTCGCCGCATTCGGCCTGGCTGCGTGTGGCAGTGACGACGACGCTGCCACCGCCACCGGGACCGGCGCCGAGACCACCATCACCGTCGTTGCGAGTACGAACGTGTGGGCAGACATTGCGCGCCAGGTGGGCGGCGACGTGGTGTCTGTTGAGGCGCTCATCAGCGATCCCGCGGTTGACCCGCACCACTACGAGAGCACACCGCGCGATGTCGCCACTGTGCAAGACGCCGATCTGGTGGTCTTCAACGGCGGCGGGTACGACCAATTCGTTCAGGACATCATCGACTCCACCGACCCCGGCCCACGCTCGGTGAGCGCCTACGAGATCCTCGTGCACCACGATGACGTGCATACTGATGACGAGCATCACGACGGGGAGCATCACGACGGGGACGAGCATGGTCATGGCGAAGATGAGCACGGTCATGATTCGGAGCACGAGGGTGGCGGCGAAGCTGGCCATCACGATGATGAGAGTGACCACGACCATGCTGCGGGTGCGAACGACCACGATCACGACCACGGACACGGCTCAGCGAACGAGCACGTCTGGTACGACTTCCACATCGTGAGTGACGTCGCGCGCGCCATCGCGAATGAACTGAGCGAACTCGATCCTGATAACTCCGACACATTCTCCGCCAACGCTGAGGAGACGTCAGAGCGCATCGAAGAACTCGAAGACCGCGCTGACGAGATCCGCGCCACCACCGAGGGCATCGAGGTTGCGCAAACAGAACCACTCGCTGAATATCTGCTCGATGCTCTGGGCGTGGCCGACATCGCCCCGACCGAATTCACCCGTGCTGTCGAGCATGGAAATGATCCTTCAGCAGCCGTAACGGCGCAGTTCAGCGACCTGCTGGCCGACGGCGAAGCACAGGCGCTCGTTTACAACAGCCAGACCGAGTCGCCCACGACGCAGCGGATGCGGGAAATCGCTGAAGACAACGACGTTCCCATCATTGAGGTCTCAGAATCACTTCCGGCCGGAATGGATTACTTTGAGTGGATGCACTCCACTCTCGATGACTTCGAGCGCGCACTGACCGGGGCATGACGCCTAGCCCTTCCTCTTCACCAGGTTCAGCCCTGCAGGGAAACCCTGTGGTTTCTCTGCGGGGCGCTGGCCTGCGCTTCGGTGCACGATCCCTGTGGGATGGACTCGATCTCGACATCTCGCCTGGCGAGTTCGTCGCGGTGCTCGGACCCAACGGCTCCGGAAAGACGAGCCTGCTGAGGGTGCTGCTCGGCCTTCAGCCCCTCACAGCTGGCACGGTACGCACCTACGGCGGGGCCGTTCGCACCGGTGACAATCGGATCGGATACGTCCCTCAGCAAAAGACTCTTGACCGCGGGCTCACGCTGCGTGGCCGCGACCTCGTCGGCCTCGGTCTCAGTGGCCACCATTGGGGCCTCACCCTCTCAGCCGCGAAACGCCGTGAACGCACCGACCGGGTCCGCGAGGCACTCGACGCGGTCGGTGCAGCCGACTACGCGGACGCCCCGGTTGGCCGCCTCTCAGGCGGTGAACAGCAACGGCTGCGGGTGGCCCAGGCCCTCGTGTCCGACCCTGGCCTGCTCCTGTGTGACGAGCCGTTGCTGAGCCTCGACCTCGCAAGTCAGCGCAAGGTAGCTGAACTCATTGACGCGCGGCGCCATCTGGCTGACACCGCTGTCCTGTTCGTCACCCACGAAATCAACCCGATTCTGCCGATGGTCGACACCGTGCTCTACATCGTGGACGGCCGCTTCCGCATTGGCCCACCATCCGAGGTGATGACGTCACGCGTGCTGTCCGAGCTTTACCGGACCGAGGTAGACGTCCTTCGCGTCCGTGACCGCATAGTCGTCGTGGGGACTGGTGACAGCATTGATGTCCTCGGGAGGGCTGGGCAAGAGCACCACCCCCAGGAACAGTTTCCGGAGCCATCATGAATGACTTCTGGGTCCGGTTCCTTGACTTCAGCACTACCGCTGATCTTCTGAGCCGGTCTTTCGTTCAGCATGCGCTCATCGCGAGTGCAATCCTCGGCCTCCTCGCCGGCGTCATCGGCCCGCTGATCGTCAGCCGTCAGATGTCCTTCGCTGTGCACGGCACGAGCGAACTCTCCGTTATGGGTGCCGCTGGTGGTCTGCTCCTCGGCATCTCCGTCGGCGTCGGTGCCATCGCCGGATCCGTCGCCGCAGCGCTGCTCTTCGGCATTCTCGGAGCGAGATCCCGCGAGCGTGACGCGGTCATCGCCGTCATTCTGTCCTTTGGCCTCGGCCTTGCAGTGCTGTTTCTGTGGCTTAATCCCGACCGCACAGTCAACCAGTTTGCCCTGCTCGTCGGTCAGGTCGTGACTGTCAACACCGCAGGATTGCAGCTTTTGATTGTCACCGCGGCGATCGTCCTCGTCGCATTGGTCGTCGTCTACCGGCCGCTCTTGTTCGCGAGTACCGACCCCGAGGTTGCCGCCGCACGGGGTGTTCCCGTCCATTTCCTGACCGTCGTCTTCGCGGTACTGGTCGGCCTTGCCGTCTCCATAGGTGTTCAGATCGTCGGCGCCCTTCTCGTCCTGTCGCTACTGGTCACCCCAGCCGCGGCGGCGTCTCGGGTCACCGCCGATCCGCTCAAGATCACGCTGCTGGCGCTGCTGTTCGCGCAGACCGCAGCAATCGGAGGCATCATTCTGTCGCTCGCCCCGGGCGTACCAGTCTCCGTTTTCGTCACGAGCATTTCCTTCCTCATTTACATGGTGTGCCGACTCCTCGGCCGCCGTGGAACAGCAGTACCCGCGTAACGCCTGCGATGTGACAACGTAGTAGGTATGGCTGCCATCGACCTCAACTGCGATCTCGGGGAGAGCTTCGGTATCTGGGCCCTCGGTGATGACGCCGCGATGCTGCCGCTCGTCACCAGCGCCAACATCGCGTGCGGATTCCACGCCGGTGACGCGCGTACATTGCTGATTACATGCCAGCGCGCCGTCGATCACGGTGTCCGGATCGGCGCCCAGGTCAGCTACCGTGACCTTGCCGGATTCGGACGTCGATTCATTGAGGTCGCGCCCGACGAACTGACTGCGGACGTGCTGTACCAGATCGGCGCTCTTGACGGCCTTGCCCGGGTTGCTGGAGACCGCGTGCGGTATGTGAAGCCACATGGTGCGCTCTACAACGCGGCTGTACACCACGAGGAACAAGCAGCCGCGGTCGTCGACGCGGTCGCCCAATACGATCGTAATCTCCCGATCCTCGGTCTGCCCGGGTCTGCGCTCTTGCGCCTCGCTGCGGATGCCGGTCTGCGAACCGTCACCGAAGCCTTCGCGGATCGCGCCTACACGGCGCACGGTGCGCTGGTGCCGCGGCGCGAACCGGGTGCAGTGCTCAGCGATGCGACGGAGATCGCAGCCCGCGCCTACACCATGGTCACGACTCACCAGGTCGTCGCGGAAGATGAGACCGTGCTTGATCTGCACCCCGAGTCGCTCTGCGTACACGGTGACACTCCCGGCGCGGTGGAGATAGCGGCGATGATCCGGGAAAAGTTCGACGCTGCGGGCGTGGTCATCGCCCCGTTCACGTAAGGAGGGCGCACATGCAGACACACACTGCAGGCCCAGCTGCGGTTCTCGCGGAACTTGAGTCGCTGGAAGACGTCCTCAGCACTTTCGCATGTCTGAAAGAGTCCCCTCCCCCTGGCAGCCTGGATCTCATTCCCGCCGCACGCACGGTCCTCATCCGTTTCGACACTGAACGGACTTCCGCTGACGCTGTCATTGCACATCTCCGCGCGCTGCCTGCCCGCGACGCGACCACTGAAGCCGAGGGGACGATAATCACGATCGATGTCACCTATAACGGTCCGGACCTCGACGACGTCGCGGAACACACCGGTTTGAGCACAGAGGACGTCATCGAAGCTCACACCGGCAAGCCCTGGACTGTGGCCTTCGGCGGTTTCGCGCCGGGTTTCGCGTATCTCGTCGGCGGTGACGAGCGCCTTCACGTCCCCCGGCGGCGGGATCCCCGTAAGAAAGTCGAAGCTGGGAGTGTCGGGCTGGCCGGCGAGTTCAGTGGTGTCTACCCACGAAGCTCCCCCGGAGGCTGGCAGCTGATCGGCACCACCGACGCGACCTTGTGGGAACCGGAAAACGACCCGCCCGCCTTGCTGCGGCCGGGTATCCGCGTCCAATTCCGGGTGGCATCATGACGCAGGGGCTTGAGGTTCTACAGGCCGGCGCGCTGACCACCATTCAGGACCGCGGCCGCCCCGGTTATGGCGATCAAGGAGTCGGCTGGTCTGGTGCCGCGGATGTCCGAGCGCTCGACGCCGCGAACAGGCTCGTCGGGAACCGGCCCTCCGCGGCATGCCTGGAGCTAACGCTCGGAGGGTTCGTTGCTAAGGCGCAGACGGCGATGGTCTGCGCGGTGACGGGTGCACCAGCACCGATCTTCGTCGGAAACAAACAGGTCGCGCATCATGAGCAGATCATTGTTCCTGCTGGAGCGACGCTCAAAATCGGCATGCCGACTGCTGGTCTGCGAACTTACCTCGCCGTTCGGGGCGGCATAGCTGGCCCTGTCATACTCGGCAGCCGCAGCACCGACACCCTGTCTGGGCTCGGCCCACCTCCGATACGCCGGGGCGACGTTGTCGCTGTCGCGACGGACGAAGGAGAGTGGCCAGCCGTGGACGTGATTCCCCAAGGATTCACTGACCCGAGTACTGGACCGGCAACAATCAGGATCCAGATGGGTCCCCGCGCTGAATGGTTCGACGCCTCAGCCCCCCATCTGCTGACATCCCAGACTTATGAAGTCACAGCGGACTCGAATCGCGTCGGCGCACGCCTTGCCGGCCCGGAAAGACTGAAGCGTGCGCGTGATGACGAACTGTCGAGTGAAGGGATGGTGCCCGGCGCGCTGCAGGTTCCGCCGGAGGGTCAGCCTGTTCTGTTCCTCGCTGACCATCCCGTCACCGGCGGATATCCCGTCATCGCCGTCGCCCTCGATCTCAGTGCCGCCGCACAACTGCGGCCAGGAGACAAGGTGCGGTTCACCACCAGCACAATCTGGTAGCAAGAACCGCGCCACGCGCGGCTTTATTTACTGGATCGTTGCGCCGGTCACCGCTGTCGGTGGCGTCGTGACGCGAAACCGCGCACGCACCACACGAGCAGCACACCACCGGCAGCCGCCAGTACGGCAGCGACCGTCAGCCACGGACCGGAATACCACGTCACGGTCTGCGGGCTGAGCCCGAGGTCCGACAGGTCCTCAACACGTGATTCGACGCCCCGGAACCAGCTTGCGACAGACCCCACGATCAACACAAGGCCACAAATCAGCGCAGTCAGCGGCCTGCCCATCAGGACGCCACCAGCAGCCGCTGCAGGGCCGCGCGCAGCGTGTGATGGTCGCGAGCCCACGCCTGCACGATCGAGCCCGATTGCAGACGCAGTCCCACGCCGGTGCGGCGCCGCGGGACACCATGCAATTCACCGAGCGCACGTGCCATCTGCCAGTCGCCTGCGCCCCACCGATCGGTTCCTTCAGGCGGCAGCAGCTCAGCGATTTCCTCGAGTGCGAGTGTTTCTTCACCTTGGCGAAGATAGTGCGGGGTGAGTTCAACGCGAAGGTGCGTTCGTCCCGCATACACTTGCCACCCCACGACCGCAGTCAACAACGCCGCCGCGACCAGCCAGCCCACCCAGTGCACGGGCCCACCGAGGAAGATCTCGGAGACGATGCCCACCGTGCAAAAGACTGGACCGAAAAGGAGCGCCCGCCACTGGGCACCCGGTTCAAAGAACTCGAACTCGTCCGTCATCGCTCAAACCATGGTTGAGCAGTCGGCCGATAAACAAGGACACAGGCCGTGATTGCGGGCACGACAATCGCCACGGCGTAGAAGCCGGATACTGAGATTGTCGCTATCTGGAAGATCGCGAGCATTATGGAAAACGCCACGAGGGAGCGCCTGAATCGGGGATCACCTTTGCGGGCGAACCCACTGAGAACGCCAACGAAGAGCCCCGAAATCAGCGAAATGCCACCGTACATGCGCAGCAGGTTGACCTGGTCGCCGACTGTTCCTGCATCAGCCCCCTCCTCGAGCAAAATCTCCTCGGTGGCAAGCAGATACCCCATGCCCATGAGCACACACACCACCGCGGCCACGAACCACAGCCAGTAAGCCGCGGTCACCACTGTCGGACGGCGCTCAGCGATTTCCATCGTGCTTCTCCCGCGTGAAGTATTTGTTCGACTCGTCTCTATGCATCAGCACGATCGCCCCGGCCGCAAGCACCGCCTGCACAATGCCCAGGCCAGAATCGAAGAACGACAACATCCCGCCGTCGCCGCCACCGAACAGCGACGCCACAGCGAATACACCGAAGACAACCCCGATGGCCGTCAGCGCGACTCTCGCCCAAGGTTTGCCACGTCGCATCGCGAAAGCGACGGCCAGGAGCACGCTCAGCAGAAGAAGCAGCAGCACACCAGCAAAACCGGTGATCACGTACGCCCAGACCCGGGCCTGCTCGTAGGTGAGGTCCAACGCGGACTGCTGCTCAACTTGATCCATGAACAGGTCTGTCGTCTCGTCGATGTTCATCACCATCCCGACGAGACGCAGCGGGACGATCACCACACCGATCACGATGACACCGAGCCACAACTGGAACGCGGTGATCACATCGTGTGGCGGGACTCGCTCGGGGACCCCAGACCGGGACGGTTCGGTGCCTGGATGCTGGGAGCCAGCTTCGTCGCGCGGCTGAAGCTGTGCGCCGCTGTCTGGGGGCCGCGGGTAAAGAGGCGCGTCGCGATCGCCGTCGTGTTCAGAACTCATCACTTTCATCGGTCGAGCAAGCCAATCGCCACGTCCGCAAAGTATGACAGGATAAAATCCGCCCCCGCTCGTTTGATGCTGGTCAGTGATTCTGTGATCGCACGATCCCGGTCTATCCAGCCGCGTTCGGCAGCCGCGCTGATCATCGAGTACTCGCCGGACACTTGGTATGCGGCGACCGGGACATCAGAAAGCTCAGCAGCCTCGCGCACGACGTCGAGGTACAGCATGGCGGGCTTCACCATCACCATATCCGCGCCCTCTTCCAGATCGAGCGAGATCTCGCGGCGCGACTCACGCGCGTTGGAGCAATCCTGCTGATACGACGCCCGCGTACCGTGCAAGCTCGACCCGACGGCTTCGCGGAATGGCCCGTACAGAGCCGATGAATACTTCGCGGAGTACGCGAGAATGGCGGTGCTGTGCTTGCCGTGAGTGTCGAGTGCGGACCGGATCGCGGCAACTTGACCGTCCATCATGCCGCTCGGCGAAACCACGTGAGCTCCTGCCTCCGCCTGCACCACAGCCATCTGCTGGTACAAGTCGAGTGTCGCGTCGTTATCGACAGAGCCATCCTCGGCCACGACGCCACAGTGGCCGTGGTCCGTGAATTCATCGAGACACGTGTCCGCCATGATGATCGTGTCGTCACCCAAATCGCAACGAAGCGCGCGCAATGCCCGGTTGAGGACCCCCTCAGGGTCGATACCGGCCCGGCCCTGTGGATCCTTGTCATCCGGATCTGGCACGCCGAAGATCATGATGCCGCCCACTCCCGAAGCAACCGCGTCGGCGGCAGCGCGTCGCAGCGAATCGAGAGTATGTTGATACACCCCCGGCATCGAACTGATCGGCCGGGGCGAGCTGACTTCGTCTGCGACGAACATCGGCAGCACTAGGTCACGAGCATGCACCTGCACCTCCGCGGTGAGGCGTCGCATCGCCGGTGTTGTCCGCAATCGCCGCGGACGGTGAGCAGGAAACATCAGCCTTCCTCGGCGGGATAATCAGCGGCGGGCGCGTGAACGCTTACGCGGGGGCGGCAACAAGCCCTCTGCCCGCAGATGCGCCGCATGCGCCGCGAGCGCGTCCACGAGAGGCCCCACCTGTGCCACGTCTGGCTGCACATCAACGCGCAAGCCGAACTCGGCCGCAGTTTCCGCTGTTTTCGGTCCAATACAGGCCACGATCGTACGCTGATGCGGCTTGCCCGCGATACCGACAAGGTTCCGGACCGTCGACGACGAGGTGAAAAGCACCGCGTCGAAACCACCGGTCTTGATCATCTCGCGGATTTCCGCTGCTGGCGGGGAGGCACGGACTGTCCGGTACGCAGTGACGTCGTCAATCTCCCAGCCGCGTTCGCGGAGACCTTCGGACAGTGTCTCAGTCGCGATATCGGCCCGGGGCAGCAGGACGCGGTCAACTGGGTCGAGAATGTCGTCGTGCGGTGGGAAGTCAGCGAGCAGACCCTGACTTGACTGTTCTCCAGACGGTACGAGTTCGGGCGTGATGCCAAATGAGCGGACCTTTTCAGCGGTCGCCTCACCCACGCAAGCGATCTTCACGCCTGAGAACGCACGGGCGTCGAGGCCGAACTCTTCGAACTTTTCCCATACCGCCTTCACCGCGTTGGTGGAAGTGAAAACCACCCACTGGTACCGGCCGTCGACGAGGCCCTTGACCGCCCGCTCCATCTGTGCGGGGCTGCGCGGCGGTTCCACGGAAATTGTCGGCACCTCGATCGGGATAGCGCCGTAGCTGACGAGGCGGTCGCTCATTTCGCCTGCCTGCTGCTTGGTACGGGGCACCAGCACCGTCCAGCCGTAGAGGTCGCGGTTCTCCCACCACGACATCTTGCCGCGCGCCTCGACGACCTTACCGACCGTCACGACGAGCGAGCCCGTCAGTTCCGAACCGGAGGCGTTCAGCGTCGCGAGGGTGGCTTCGATGGTGCGCTGCCTACATGTCGTGCCGAACACCGTGATCGCGGCGGGAGTCTGCGGGGCCAGACCGTGCTCGACAAGCGCACTCGCCATCTCAGCAAGGTGACTCGAGGTGGCGTGCAGGACGAGTGGGCCGGGGGCTGCGGCGAGCGCTGCCCAGTCCACGTCACCGCGGACGTCGGCTTCGGTGTGTCCGGCGCCGAGCGGCATTCCCGCATACGCGGGGATCGCCGCCGCTGGGGCGAGGCCCGGCACAACTTCGAACTGAACTTGTGTACGTGCAACGGCAGTGATTTCGGCCAGCACCGAGTCCGTGGTCATCGGGTCACCCGACACGAGCCGAACTACATCGTGCCCCTTACGCGCCTCGGCTATCAGCGTCTTCGCGACCTCCGACGGCTCGCCGAGCGCAGGCCGCACCTCTGACGTCGCGTCACCCTCATCTTCGGAAATGCACGTGCCAACAAGCTTCGCCACCGCGTCACTCACGTCGGCATCTGTGAACGCGATCGACGTCGTCTCCAGCACCTGCTTAGCGCGCAGCGTCAGAAGAGCGGGGTCACCGGGCCCAGATCCGACGAAGAGGATCCGGCCAGGTGTGCTCTTGTGTGCTCGGCTCATCGG